>DBTR01000061.1:0-1654 GCA_002307145.1 Rhodospirillum sp. UBA1311
AGCGTCGTCTTGCCGTGGTCAACGTGGCCGATCGTACCGATGTTGCAATGCGGCTTCGACCGATCGAATTTCTCTTTGGACATGACGTGAAATCCAATGTTGCGGTGTTGGGTCAAAGGAACGAGGAGGAACCACCCGCCACGTCCCGGAACTTCGCCGTCCGGGACCGCGTGCCTGCCGCGGCGCATCCGTACGTACACACCCCGTCGCGTCGGTAACTTGGAGCGGGTGAAGGGAATCGAACCCTCACAACCAGCTTGGAAGGCTGGGGCTCTACCATTGAGCTACACCCGCACACTTCCCCCGCCCAGGGGCCCGACACCAGGGCCTTGCTCCACGCACGAAAACGCATCCCGGGCTTCCCGTCCGAGGCTGCAGCATGGTGGAGGGGGCAGGATTCGAACCTGCGTAGACATACGTCGGCAGATTTACAGTCTGCTGCCATTAACCGCTCGGCCACCCCTCCGCACCCTGCCGCCCAAGCGGGCCCAGGACGCGTCCGGCCCTTGCGGACCGGTGCGTTGGAGTGCGCAAATATGAGCATTTCCCGGCCTGTGTCAACAGCAAAGTCGGAGCCGCCGGAATTCTCGCACGCACGCCCGGCTTCGTGCTAAAAGGACGCGGTTTGCGGCAACAGATACCGTCGCGAGCCCGATCAAAATGGGAGCCCGAATGTCACGTTTCAAGCCTCGCCGCGATTCCCGCGCCGAAACCCCCGAGCCCCGCGGCCGCGATCGCCGCTCCGGCACCAATGACGTCTGGCTGTATGGCCTGCATGCCGTCGCGGCGGCGTTGCTGAACCCGGAACGTCGTCCGAAACGTCTGCTCGTCACCCAGGAGGCCTTCGAGGCCTTGGGCCCAAGCCTTACCGAGACGCCGCACGCGATCAGCCCCTCTCCCGCCGAGCGCCGCGACATCGAGGCCGTTCTCGGCCCGAATGCCGTCCACCAGGGCGCGGCGATGCTCTGCGCGCCGCTTCCCGGAGCCCAGCTCGAAGACATCGCCGAGGTCCTGGACGACGGCGCACCGCCGCCGAAGCGCCGCCTCGTGATCGCGCTGGACCAGGTCACCGACCCGCACAACGTCGGCGCGGTGCTGCGCTCCGCCGCCGCATTCGGCGCAATCGCGGTGCTGGTGCCCGACCGCCACGCCCCCGAGGAAACCGGCACGATTGCGAAAGCCGCCTGCGGCGCGCTCGAAACCGTGCCGCTGGTGCGGGTGCCGAACTTCGTGCGCGCCCTCGGGCTCCTAAAGGAACAAGGCTACTGGTGCGTCGGACTCGACGGCGAGGCGAAGCAGACCCTCGCCGAACAAGACCTGCCGGACAGCATCGTGCTGGTGCTGGGCGCGGAAGGCGCGGGCCTCCGCCGCCTCTCCCTCGACGCCTGCGACTTCACCGCGCGGTTGCCGATTCGCCCGGCGATGGAAAGCCTCAACGTCTCCAACGCCGCCGCGATCGCGCTCTACGCCCTTCTCGCCTGACCACCCAACCCCGCCCGCCGCCCCGCCCAGGCCATAGCCCGCGCGGCGGCGGCGCCTCCTCCCTCCCCACCCCCACATCCCCCAGCGAAAGCTTGCGCCGCCGCCCCGGCCAAGCTAAAAGCGCACCGAAGCGCCGGTTTAGCTCAGCTGGTAGAGCACCTGATTTGTAATC
>DBTR01000061.1:1903-17168 GCA_002307145.1 Rhodospirillum sp. UBA1311
ACCTGATTTGTAATCAGGGGGTCACGGGTTCAAATCCTGTAACCGGCACCATCCCCCTTTTGCGCTGCAAACGTGGTCAGGTGAGTGTCGTGCATCGGTCAACCGTCGATGTAGTACATCTTCTTGCGCCGAGCGTTGGGGACGGCGCGTGCTTCGCTGTAGCGATCGGCGCTGCGTCGCCAGACCCGCTCCAGGCATGGCGCAGCTCCCCGGCGTCGATGCCGTTCCGCTGCAGTTGCCGCAAAACGGCTTAGTCCCGAGATGACGGTCGCCGTTCCGCATATGATCGGGCCCGACGTTGCGCATAAGAATTTTTCCAAAATAACCGGCGGTGGACGCTAGGAACCATGCGGGAGTACCCCCATCTAGATCCCGGGAGCAGATGTTCGATCGCTCTGTATCGCCCGAGGGAGCGCTCCCACCCCTCCGCGAATGAGAAGGAGATGAACATGGTCGACGATCGCCGCAGGGATGAACACGGTTCCAAGCACCAGCGCCGGGAAGCCTCGGCCCCCAAGCAGGAAACCAGTTCCCACGGCACCGATGCCTTTCCGTTACGTTTCGGGGCCTATAGCTCCGGCGCGTCCGGCGGACTCGCGATGAGCGTGATCTGGGCCGATCCCGAGTCCGACAAGAAGTCCTGACCCCCAGATTGCCCCAACCCAAGCGCCCCCATCGTGGGGCGCTTTCTTTATGGGCATGGAGCGGCGAAGCCTTGGCGTTGTCCGTCCAGCCTCACCGCGCGTGCGCCTGGGGCCTCAGGAGTTGCAGCGACTGACGGTCCGGATCGCCGCCGAAAAATCCGTCGAGCGCCTGCTGGAACAGCGCGATGTCGGCCGCGTCGGTGGCGGCGGCGCGGAACAGGGTCATCGAAGAGTGGAATTTCATGTCGTCCGGGGTGCCGAGAATCTCGCGGGCCGAGCGCCCGGCGTGGCCGAGCATCAGCCGCGTGACCTCGCGCAGGCGCGGCCCGAGCACCGGATCGGCGAGATAATCCCTCGCTCCCGCAAGGTCGGGGATTGCATACCGCCGCGCCATGTCGCTGAAGCCGAGCCCCGCCAACTGGGGAAACACGAACCACATCCAGTGGCTCTGCTTCCGCCCGGCGCGCAGTTCCGCGACGACCGCCGGAAACACCGGGTCTTGCGCCATCACGAACCGAACCAGCCCGTCACCCGCGTGTCCCCGCATCTCTCGCAAGCTCCCTTGGATTGCCGCTTCGTTCCTATATAGGGTTCTGACAACGAACGCGAAACTGTGGGAGAGTCCCGTGGAAACCGGAAATGTGCGCTTCCCCAACGGCAAGGTGGTTCCACCGATCGGCCAGGGCTCCTGGCATCTTGGCCAGGGACGCCGCCCCGCCGACGTCGAGGCGGCGGCGATGCGCACCGGCATCGACCTCGGCCTCACCCTGATCGACACCGCCGAGATGTACGGCGAGGGCCGCTCGGAACGCCACGTCGGCCACGCCATCGCCGGTCGGCGGGAAGAGGTTTTCCTGGTTTCGAAGGTGCTGCCGTCGAACGCGACGCGGCACGGCATCCCCAAGGCCTGCGACGCCAGCCTCACCCGGCTCGGCGTCGACCGGCTCGACCTCTATCTCCTCCACTGGCCGGACGGCCGCACCGATCTCGCCGAAGTCGTCGACGCCTTCGAGGCGCTGCGCGGTGCGGGCAAAATCCGCGCCTGGGGGGTCTCCAACTTCGACGTCGACGACATGGAGGCGCTGTTCGCACTTCCGGATGGGCGGAACTGCGCCACCAACCAGGTCCTCTACAATCTCGGCAGCCGGGGGATCGAGTTCGCCCTGCTGCCGTGGTGCGCCGCGCGGGGCGTGCCGGTAATGGCCTATACCCCCCTCGGCGGCAGCCGCCTGCTCCGGGACGCCACCCTCGCCCGGATCGCGGCGCAGCATGGTTGCCCCGTCTCGGCGGTGGCGCTCGCCTGGGCGGCACGAAGCGGCGGGGTGATCGCGATTCCCGAGGCGGGCAACCCCGCCCACGTCGCCGAGAACGCCCGGGCGCTCACCCTCGAACTCACCGCCGACGACCTGCTTTCGATCGACGCCGCCTTCCCGCCGCCGCACCGCAAGGCGCCGCTCGACATCATCTAAACGACGACGTTGCGCGGCTCCCCCCGGCAGAAGCCCTCGATGTTGGCGATCAACTGGTCGGCGAGGCCCTGAATCGCCTCGGCGCTCGCCCAGGCAACGTGCGGGGTGAGGATCACGTTGGGCCGCGCAGCGATCCTGCGCAGCGGATGATCGGGGCCCGGCGGTTCCTTGGTCAGCACGTCGAACCCCGCGCCGGAAACCTGCCCGGCGTCGAGGGCGGCCACCAGCGCCGCTTCGTCCACCAGCCCGCCGCGCCCGGTGTTGATCAGCAGCGGCCGCTTCCGCATCAGGCCGAACTCCCGCGCGCCGATGAGGTTGCGGGTCTGGTCGTTGAGAGGGCAATGAAGCGTGATCACATCGGCGGTGCCGATCACCGTGTCGAACGGCGCATAGCCGGGCCGGGCTACGGCCTCGCCCTTGCGCGCGGCGAACACCGGGCGCATGCCGAAGCCCCGCGCGATCTCCGCCACCGCCTGCCCCAGCACCCCGCCGCCGACGATGCCGAGAGTCGATCCGGCGAGATCGGAAATCGGGAAGTCGAAATAGCAGAACTGCGCCGCCGCCTCCCATCGCCCGTCCAGAACCGACTGGCGATAGGCGACGAGGCTGCGCCGAAGCGCGAGGATCAGGGCGAACGTATGCTCCGGCACGGTGTGCCGGGCGTAGTCGCGGATGTTCGAGACCGTCACTCCGGCGGCCTTGCAGGCGGCGAGGTCGACGACGTCGGTGCCGGTGGCGGCCACCGCCACCAGCTTCAGCCTCGGCGCGGCTTTGAGCGCCTCGGCGGTGATCCGCACCTTGTTGGTGATCACCACGTCGGCATCGGATATCCGCGCCGCAACCGCATCGGGCGCGGTGCGGGCATGGCAGGTGAGCCGGTGCGGCAGAACCGGCGCGCGCAGCCGGGTTTCGGGCGGCAGGGTGTCGCGGTCGAGAAAAACGATCGAGATCATGCTGGGCTCCTTGGCGATCCCCGAGCCTAGCATATTCGCCGCCGCTTAGAACCGCTCCGCCAGGGCGCGCTTCAACTCGGCGCAAACCGCCGCACAGTTGGCCTGGTAGGTGAACGAACGACTGAAGACCTCCGCCGTCAGGGTGTCGGCGGACAGCGGTAACGCTCGGATATCGTCGCGACCGATGCCGCTCGCGTAATCGCGGAATTTGAAATTGCCGCCGTTGATCCGGCCGTTCAGCACGATCCGGCCGTTGGGAATGCCGAGCGCGTCCGCGACGATCAGACCATGCAGGCTCGACGAGACGATCGCCTCGCACGCGCCGATCCGACGCGCCACTTCGAGCGGCGGCAGGCCGACGTCGATGAATACCGCATCGGGGTTGCGCGCGAGGAACTTGGCGACGAATGGATGGTCCTTGTCCGACTCGTGCGGAACGATGCCGATGCGATGGCGCTTGGGCTGGGGCCTGACCATCTCGCCAACCAGGAGCGCCGGATCGCCGAGGGGAATATCGTCGGCAAGGCCGAAGGCGGCCTTGGTCAACTGGCCCCGGACAGCGAGAAAATCGAGGTGGTCGGCAGACAGGACCCGGTCCGGCGCACACGCGAGACCGGTTCCCCAGACGCAGGTGCGCGGCGCGGCGATGCGGCGCACGCGGTGGCGCAGCACATCCTTTTTCCGCACGAATTTGTCGAGGATCGAGCCGACGCTGGTCAACTCACAACGAAGCCGGGAAGTCCGCCGGCACGGCCTGCCGGTGACATATTCCACCACGGTGGCAGCGAGTTCGTCGCCGAAGTTGGTGTGATCGCACGCGACTCTGTAGAAGAACAACTTGATCGGCTTCACGATTCAGGCTTCGAACGGTTCAATTCGGCGGCATCCTAATTCCGCCTTATTTACGTCACAAATGCTTTTGATCACACCTCATGAAAACAATTCAATCGTCCGCCGCGAGGCGCGCCGCGACGATGCGGCGGAGGGCGTTTTCGGCCCGGGTGCGGTGCGGACTGGCGCGGGAGGAGGCCATCGCCTCGCCGAGTTCGCCGCTCGCGAAGGCGTCGAGGATGCAGGCCTGAACGTAGCTTTTGCGCACCACCGCCGGAGTATTGCCGAGCTTTTCCGCCACTGCCTTGATCGCGCCGTTGATCTGGCGGCGGCGCGGGGGCTCGGTTTTCGCAGGGGCGAGAGGCGCGAGGATATCGGTCGCGATCACGTTCGCGCCGAGCATGCGGAAGTCCTTGGCCGAGAGGCCGATGCCGGAGATCTCGCGCAGGTAGGCGTTGACCTCGGCGGCGGAGATCGGCCGGGGCTTGCCGTTCGGGGCCAGGTATTGCAGCAGGCGGCGGCCCTTGAGCGCGGCGATGCGGCGGAGCGCGGTGGCGAGGGCGCGATTGCGGAGTTCGCCGCTCAGCGACTTACCCCCCTTGCCGAGGAAGCACAGCGCCACCCGCTCCCGCCCGATCCTCGCATCCGCCTTCAGCAGCGTCGCAGTGCCCCGCCCGCCGGATTTCCGTGCGTAGCAGTCGTTGCCGACGCGGATGTGGCTTTCGTCCATCATCGCCACCGCGCAGGCGAGCGCCTTCTCGCGGCACAGGGTGCGGCGAGCGATGTCGCGGGAGACGACGTCGCGCACCTTCGGCAAGGCTTCGAGGACGCGGCGCAGGCGTTCGGTCTTGTGACCCTCGCGCACCGAGGTCCAGTCGGGGTGGTAGCGGTACTGCAGACGCCCCGCCTCGTCTCTCCCCACTGCCTGGATATGGCCGCGCGGGTCGGCGGCGATCCGGACGTCCTCGTAGGCGGGCGGGATCGCCAGCGACCGGATGCGCGCCAGAGCCGTTTCATCGGAAACCCGGCGGCCGCGCCGGTCGCGATAGAAAAACCCCTTGCCGGCGCGGCAACGGCGAATCGGCAGGCGGTCGGGCGAGACGATCCGGAGGCGCGCCGCCTTCGCCGCAAGCCGCGCGGCCTCGGCATCCGGGATCGGCCTCACCCCTGCCCCCGCGCGAGCGGCGCGAGACGCCAGCGACGGACCACCAGGATCGAGATCGCGAGCGAAAGCGTACCCCACGCGGCCACCAATCCGAACAGCACCAGGATCGCGTCGGGGCCGGGATCGGCGAGAACGAGGCGGCTTTGCTGCACCAGCACCGCGATCAGGACCACGTCGGGGAGCAAGCCGAGCAGGCTCCCTGCGACGTAGTTGTGGAAGCGCACCCCCGCCGCTCCGGCGACGAGGTTGACGAGGAAGAACGGGGCGATCGGCGCCATCCGCACCGTGGCGATCCGCCACAGGCTCCTCTCGGGCAAGACGCGGCGGATGCGGTTGAGGCGCGGGCCGAGGTAGCGTCGCAGCACGCCGGTGCCGAGGCGGCGGCCGACGATGTAGGTTGCCACCGCGCTCGCGAGCGCGCCGGCCCCGGCGAGCGCCACCCCCGGCCAGCCGTTGAACACCACCAGCGTCGCGACGATCATCAGCGTCACCGGCACCGCGACGAAGCCCCCGGCGAGGAAGGCGGCGATCACCACCGCCTCGGTCCAGGGCATCCGCGCCACCCGGTCGAGCACCCGGAAGATTTCGGAAGGCTCGGCGATCGCCGAGGTCTGCCAGAGCAGCGCCACGGCGAGGAACACCGCCGCCACCGCCGCGATCTTGCCGAGCAGCGGCAGCGGCCGGAGCGGCCGCTTCATCGCGTCCGGCCCTTCGTCGATCAGGGCTTCCGGCGGATCGGCCAAGGCGTCGAACGGGCTCATCTCGAAGTCGGTGCGGACGTCGTCGTCCTTCACCGGCACCAGCCGCCGCGTGCCGTCGCCCACGCCCTTGAGACGGTCGAGCGCCTCGAAAAACGACCCGCGCGCCGCGATCTCCGCGCCCACCGCGTCCGGCGCAACGCCGAGATGCTCGGCGATCAGGCGATTCTGCACCCTTTGGATCGCGGCGCGGTGCGCCTCGGTCTCGGCGACCAGCACCACGTCGCACTCGGTGTCGAGCCCCATCGAACGATTGCAGATGTTGGCGGAACCGACGCGCAGCAGAATGTCGTCGACGATCATCAGCTTGGCGTGGACCATCACGCTCGCCGTCGTTTCGCCATGGCGCACCTCGGGCGCACGGAGGCGGACGCAGTCGTCGCACCCGGCCTGGGCGAGGTTGTCCATGAACCGCGCGCGGCCGCCCGCCATGGTCGCCTTGAGCAGCCAGCTGTCGTAGCGCGCCGGGGTAACGACCAGCGCGTCGAGCGCCGGGTTGGCGCGCAGCCGCCGCGCGAGGCGCGCGCCGAAGGCGGTGGCGGTGAGGTATTGATTCTCGATGTGGATGCGGTCGCGGGCGGCGTCGATCATGTCGGCGAACAGGATCTCGACCTCATTGACCATGCGCTCGCGACCGAACTGCGGCTGGGTCCGCGCGATCCCCACCGCGACGTCGGCGAATTCGGGCGTCACCTCGGCGGGCCAAATGTCGGGGCCGGGGGCCTCGGCGACCTGCGCCAGCGCCTTTGCCGGGAGGCGGTCGCAGGCGGAGCGGTTCCAACGCAGGCGGACGAGGTCGCCAAGCGCCCGCGCCGCATCGCCGTCGAGCATCAGTGCGGCGTCGTGGAACGGCGCGTAGCTCTCGCCCGAGGGGTCGACGCGGCGCGGATCGTCGGGCAGGTGTTCGGGAGTGTCCCAGCGTCGCCGGGTGAGGTCGATGCCGCCGCAGAATGCGAGGCGCTCGTCGATCACGACCAGCTTCTGGTGGTGGCAGCCGCCGATCGGCAGTACGTCGTCGAGGCAGATCTCGATCTGCTTCGGCGCGTCCCAGAGACAGGCGTAGTTCGGCACCAGGTCGCGCTCGAAGACATAGAACAGCGAGTGGTCCCAGAGCAGCAGGCGGATCTTCAGTTCGGGACGGCGCGCGACCAGGGCGGTGAGAAACGCGCCCAGGGTTTCCGGCAGACCGTCGGTCGCGCCCTCGGCGCCGTGGAACGGAGTTTCGCCGTCGAGGTCCCAGCCGACGATGTGGATGGTATGCCTGGCCGCCAACATCGCCGCGCGCGCCGCGGCGAAATAGGGCGCGGCGTCGATCAGCATCGCCGCGCGCGTCGCGCGCGCCGCGCGCCAGACGTTGCGCCCGGGCTGGAGAAACGACGGCAATGCCGCGCCACGGCGGCGAAATCCCGATCTTGCGGTGAACATTGCGATCCGGCTCTGGTTGCTGACTCAAGCGCAACGCACCACATGCCGAAACGATCCCACGGCAAATTCCGCTTTTCGGCCGGATTAAGCCCCCGTAGCATGGTTGTTTCGCGAGCCTCGGCATTGCCGGGGCCGAATAGGATTTCCCGGAGGTTCCCCGCCGATGATCGTCTCCGCCGCCGCCTCGGCCCGTCTCGCCGACAGTCTCGCCCGGCTGGGCGCGGTCCATGTCGCCGCCGAGCAGCCATTCTTCTACACCTCGGGCTGGGCCAGCCCGGTCTACATCGACGCGCGGGTGCTGATGTCCGACGTCGCGGCGCGCAACGAGATCATGAACCTTGCCGCCAACGCGATGCGCGCCCTCGTCGCCGAAAAGGCCCTCAACGTCGTCGTCGGAGTGGAGAACTCGGGCATCGCCTTCGCCGCGTGGCTCGCCGACCGCCTCGGCCAGCCGCTGCTCTACCTGCGCAAGCGCCCGCTCGGCTGGGGTAGCCGCGCCCAGGTCGAGGGCCGCCTGCCCGACACCGCCCGCGCGCTCCTGGTCGACGACGTCACCACCGACGGCCTCTCGAAGATCGCCGCCGCCACCGCCCTGCGCCAGACCGGCACCCAGGTGGACGACGTGCTGGTGTTCATGGAGTTCGACATCTACCCCGACACCGAGGCGCGCTTCGCCGCGCAGAACCTCGCGCTCCATTCCCTGACCAACTGGGCCGACCTGTTCGGGGCGCTGAAATCCGCCGGAAGGCTCTCGGCGGCGCAGACCGAGAACCTCGCGGCGTTCTCCGCCGACCCGGTGCGCTGGTCGATCGAACACGGCGGGGTGGGCGCATGACCCTAGTCTCGCAAACCGACGCCGAACTCGCGGCGCGGCTGTTCGATGCCGTCGCCGCGGTGAGCGGCGAAGGCCCGGGAATGTCGCGCGAGAGCTTCGGCGAAGGCGAGGACCGGGCGATGGCGGTGATTGCCGCGATCGCCGCCGAACTCGGTTTCGCCTGCGAGATCGACGCCTACTCCAATCTCTGGATGCGCCTCCCCGACGACGACCGCAACGCACCGCCGGTGGTGATCGGCTCGCACCTCGATTCCGTGCCGCACGGCGGCAACTTCGATGGCCTCGCGGGCGTGGTCGCGGGGATGCTGGTGCTGGCGCGCTATCGCGGCCGCGCCCACGCCGCGCCGCCGCTCCGCGTGCTCGCCCTGCGCGGCGAGGAAAGCGCCTGGTACGGCAAGGCCTACATCGGCTCGCTCGCGCTCCTCGGCCAACTCCCCGCCTCCGCCCTCGACATGCCGCACCGGAGCGGCACCGGCACTCTCGGCGACGCGCTCAAGCGCACCGGCCTCGACCTCGAAGCAATCCGGGCGGGCCGCGCGCTGGTGAAGCCCGGCGACATCGCCGCCTACCTCGAACTCCACATCGAACAGGGCCCGGTGATGACCGCGCGCGGCTGGCCGGTGACGGCGGTGACCGGGATTCGCGGCAACCTCCGCCACAACGTGGTGCGCTGCATCGGCGAAGCCGGACATTCGGGCGCGGTGCCGCGCTGGCTCCGGAAGGACGCGGTGCTCGCGGTGGCGGAGCTGCTGTCGCGGATGGACGAGCACTGGCGCGTGCTGCTGCAGATGGGCATGGACCTGGTGATGACCTCGGGGATCTTCACCACCGCGCCCGAGAGCCACGCGGTTTCGGTGATCCCGGGCGAGGTGCGGTTCAGCTACGAGATCCGCAGCCAGGATGCGGCGACGATGGAGCGCTTCTACGACCTGACGCGCGAGGAATGCCGGTCGATCGAGGCGGCGCGCGGCGTGCGTTTCGAGTTCACCTCGCGCATCGACACCGCTCCGGCGGCGATGGACGCGGGCTGGATCGGGCGCTTCGGCGAGGCGGCGCAGCGCATCGGCCTGCCGCTCGAACAGATCCCGAGCGGCGCGGGACACGATGCGGCGGTGTTCGCCAACGCCGGAATTCCGGCGGCGATGCTGTTCGTGCGCAACGAGCACGGCTCGCACAACCCCGACGAGGCGATGGAAATCGCCGACTTCATCACCGGCGTCGACGTCCTCGCCGAGGCGGTCGCGGGCGGCGATCAGGCGTCGGTACGGACGCAGGAATAGCAGGCGGTATAGTAGGGGAAGGTCACCGTCTCCTTGCCGCGCAGCGCCGGGTAGCGGGCGATCATCGCCCGCACCGCCTCCGCCACCTCGGTGCGCTGCGCTTCAGGCAACGCGGCGATGAAGCTCACCGACAGCACGCGCGCGACGATCACCTGTTCCGCCGGCCCGGTATGGCCATGGGGGATCCGGGATTCGGTAAGCGGGCCGAAGCCCGAAGCCGGGAACGCCTTCCGCCATGCGCCGCTGGCGTAGCGCGGCGTGTCGCCCTCGAACGGGCGGAGGATCTTGGTGAGGTGGGCGACCCAGTCGACGCTCTCGTCGCGCACGTTCCAGATCAGCCCGAGGATCCCGCCCGGCTTCAGCACGCGGCGGAACTCGGCCACCGCCGCGCGGGTCGGGAACCAATGGAAGGCCTGGGCGCAGACCACGGCGTCGAAGCGACCGGTATCGAAGGGGAGCGCCTCCGCCGAGCCCGGATGCACCGGCACGCCGGGAACCGCCTGGACGAACGCCGCGCGCATCGCCTCCACCGGCTCCACCGCCTCGACCTTCGCGCCGACGCCCTGCAGGCGCCGGGTGAACTTGCCGGTGCCCGCGCCGACGTCGAGGGCTTCGGTGCCCGGACCGAGACCGAGCGCGTCGCGCAGCCAGTCGTCGACCGCGTCCGGATACTCGGGCCGTCCACGCACGTAGGTGTTCGCATCGCGGGCGAAGCCTTGCGCGGCAGAGTGGTGAATCGCCATCCCAGGTCTCCTTGGAAGCCGAAGCATCAAGTACACTCTCTATCCCATGCGAACGCAATCGCGACCGTCGTCCTTGGCGCGGTAAAGAGCGGCGTCGGCGCGGCGCAACAGGGCGTCCGTGGTGTCGTCGAACCGCGCACCGGCAATCCCGACGCTGATCGAATGGCTACCGGTGGCGTCGGCGGTAGCGCTGCGCACCGCGAGGCGGAGGCGGTCGGCGAGCGCGCGGGCGTCGGTCGAACTGGTTTCGGGACAGAGCACGAGAAACTCCTCGCCGCCCCAGCGCCCGACGGTATCGCTCAGCCGCACCCCCGCGCGGATCGCCTCGGCGACGGTCTTCAGCACCCGGTCGCCCGCCTGATGGCCGAAGCGGTCGTTGACCGCCTTGAAGTGGTCGATGTCCACCATCAGGATCGACAGCGGCCGCTCGTGGCGGCGGTTCCGCTCCAGCTCGGCGGCGAACGCAGCGTCGATGGTGGCGCGGTTGGCGAGGCCGGTCAGGGCGTCGGTGCGCGACACCCTCTGGAGTTCGGCGTGCAGGCGGCGCAGGCGGATATGGTAGACGCCGCCGACCAGAACGACCGCAAGAAAGCCGCCGAAGAGCTTGAGGATCAGGGTGTAGTCGATGCCGTTCTCGACCTTGATCGAGACGTGGCGGTTGACGATCGCGTCGGTCTCGGCGCGGCCGATGCTGACCACGCCCTTGTCGAGGATGTCGCGCAGCACCGGGTCGTCCTTGACCACGCCGATGCGCAAGCGGTTGGCATAATTGGAGAACCGGCCCGCGATTTTCAAGTTGAAGAGGCCCTGGGTCTTGATCGTGTGGGCGGCCACGATCAGCGAGCGCATCGTCATGTCCGCCTTGCCCGACGACACCATGGCGAGGGCGGCGTCCTCGGTTTCGACGGTCAGAACCCTGAGCGCGGGATAATCGCGCCGCACCATCTCCTCCATCGCCGTGCCGACCGGGAAGACGATACTCTGGCCGCCCTGGTCGGCGAGGTTGGCGATGAAGCCATGGCCCTCGCGGGTGATGAACACGTTGGGGTCGACGAACACCGGCGCGGTGAAATTGAGCCAGGTGTCGCGCTGGTCGGTCTGGTTAAGGAAACTCAGGATCTTGCAGCGCCCCGCGCGCGCGGCGGCGAGACTTTCCGCCCAGTCCTTGGTGCGCACCAGATCGAGGGTGAGCCCCACGCGGCTTGCGGCAAGGCGCACTAGGTCCGCTGCGATGCCGCGATGCACGCCATACTCGTCCACCGATTCGAACGGCACCCAGTCCGGGTCGACGCACATCGGGACCGACGGATGGCTGCGCACGTAGGCGCGCTCTTCCGCCGTCAGGTCAACGGCCCGCGCGAACCCGGGGGCGAGCGTGACGAGGAAACCGGCCAGGCAGCCCACGAGGCGGGAAAGCCGCTTGGCGGCGCGGGGTCGGTATGACGCGATCGGAATTCACCCCGGGTTTGTCGGACGCGGCCTACCCCGCGCCCTTGGCCCATTGTGCCGCGCCCCAGCCGGTTTCGCAATGGTTTGCCCAAGGCGGAACTTACACGCCCACGTTGGAATCACGCCGGTGCCGACGCATCGCTGACCGCGCGCAGCAGAGCGAGCATGGCGCGGTTGAGCGGCGTCGGCACGCCGAGGCGCTCCCCTGCGGCGACGATGAAACCGGTGATCGCCTCGACTTCGAGCGCCTTGCCCGCGAGGCGGTCGAAGTACATCGAGGTTCCGGCTTCCGGCGGATAGGTGAGCAGGGTCGCCATCGTCCGCGCCGCTTCGTCGGGCGCGAAGGCCGCGCCGTCGGCCCGCCCCACCGCCACCGCCTCGTCGAGGACCGCGAGGCAGAGGTCGGCGATGTCGGGGCGGCGGAACACCGCCTGGCGCTCGACGGTGAGGGCGGTCACCGGGTTGGCCACCGCATTGATCAGGAGCTTCCGCCACGCCAGGGTGTGGAAGTCCGGGCTCACCAGAATCCGCATCGGCGTGCCCGCGAGCAGTGCGTGGAGGTCGCGGCTGTCGGCATCGTCGCCGAGGGCGAGTTCGTAGTCCCCGGCGCGGCGGAAGCGCATGTGGCCGGGGCCGAAGCGCTCGCCGTTGAAGTAGACGATCGCGGGCACCACCCGTGCGTCGCCGACGAACGGCGCGAGGCGGAGGGCGTGGCCCATGCCGTTCTGCATCGTCGCGACCCGGGTGTTCGGGCCGCAAAGCCGGGCCAGCCACGCGGCGGTCGATGCGCTCTGCTGCGCCTTGGTGCAGAGCAGCACCCAATCCACCGGCTTGGCGTCGTCCGGGTCGGCGAGGGCTTCGAGCGGCAGGTCGACCCGGTCCTCGGGCCGCTCCACGACGATCCGGTCGAGCGGCGCGCGGACGCAGGCGATCACGTCGTGGCGGTCGGCGGCGCGCAGGCAGCCGGCAAGGATGCCGCCAATGGCCCCGAGGCCGACGATGGCGATAGTCTGGCGAACCTCGGTCATTGCATTTTCAGCCGCTGCTTTTCCTGGCGGTGCATCAGATACCCGGCGATCAGGATCGCGACGGTGACGAAGCCGACGATGATCGTCGCGAGCGCGTTGATCTGCGGGCTGACGCCGAGGCGCACCGACGAATACACCACCATCGGCAAGGTCGACGCGCCGGGGCCGGAGACGAAGCTCGCCACCACCAGGTCGTCGAGGGAGAGGGTGAAGGCGAGCAACCACCCGGCCACCAGCGCGGGGGCGATCACCGGCACGGTGATCACGAAGAACACCTTGGCAGGCTTGGCGCCGAGGTCGAGCGCCGCCTCCTCGATCGAAACATCCATCTGCGACAGGCGCGACTGGATCACAACGGTGACGTAGGCGGTGGAAAAGGTTAGGTGCGCGATCACGATCGTGCTCATGCCGCGCGTCGCGGGCCAACCGATGACGTTCTCCATCGCGACGAACATCAACAGCAGCGACAGGCCGATGATCACCTCCGGCATCACCAGCGGCGCGGTGATCAGGGTGGTGAACGCGGTGCGGCCGCGGAACCGCCCGAAGCGCGCCAACACCAGCCCGGCCAAGGTGCCGAGGATCACCGCGCCGGTGGCGTTGAGCACCGCGATCTGCAGCGACAGGCTCGCCGCCGAGAGGATCTGGTCGTTGTGGACGAGTTCGCCGTACCACTTGGTCGAGAACCCGGCCCACACCGTCACCAACCGGGATTCGTTGAACGAATAGACGATCAACGACATGATCGGCAGGTAGAGGAAGGCGTAGCCGAACGCCAGCACGGTGAACAGCAGGAACGGGCGCCAATGCCTCATGTCCGGCCCTCCTCGGCCTTTCGCGTGGTTTCCTCCTGCGCCTTCTGGAAACGCACGATCGGCACCACCAGCAGCAGCAACGTCGCCACCGCCACCGCCGAGGCCACCGGCCAGTCCTTGTTGGAGAAGAACTCGGTCCACAGCACCTTGCCGATCATCAGGGTGTTCGGCCCGCCCAAGAGGTCGGGAATGACGAATTCGCCGACCGAGGGGATGAACACCAGCATCGACCCGGCGATCACCCCCGGCATCGAGAGCGGCAGGGTGATGGTGAGGAACGCCTTGCCCGGGCGGCAGCCGAGATCGGCGGCGGCTTCGAGCAGGGATTCGTCCATCCGCGACAGCGTCGCGTAGAGCGGCAGCACCATGAACGGCAAATAGGAATAGACGATGCCGATCAGCACCGAGAAGTCGGTGTGCATCAGCGGCAAGGGTTCGTCGATCACGCCGAGCCAGAGCAGGAAATTGTTCAGCAGGCCGTTGTTCTTGAGGATGCCGATCCAGGCATAGACGCGGATCAGGAACGAAGTCCAGAACGGCAGGATGATCAGCATCAGGAGCGGCACGCGGAACTCGGCCTTGGCCTTCGAGATCGCATACGCCATCGGATAGCCGAGCAGCAGGCAGCACACCGTCGCGATCGCGGCGATCCTGAGCGAGTTCAGGTACGCCACCCAATAGAGGCTGTCCTGCACCAGCAGCAGGTAGTTCTGGAAATTGATCCTGAGCTCCATGATGCCGTCTTCGGCCCAGGAGAAGAGAGGCGTGTAGGGCGGCTGCGCCAGCACCGCCTGGGAGAAGCTGATCTTCAGCACCACCAGGAACGGCAGGCCGAAGAACAGCAGCAGCCAGAGGAACGGCACGGCGGTGACCAGCGCGCGCCCCCACGACACCGTGCCCATGGCAAGGCCGCGCACCCGCACCACGAACGGGAAGCCCAGAAGCCAGCGCCAGAGATAGCCGATCAGCGTCGGCGAGGACGGACCGGGCGGCGGCGAGAGTGGGGCGGTATGCGCCGGAGGCGGCGTCATGTCTGCAGCACCACGCCGTTCTGCGGCTCCCAGGTGAGCCAGACTTCCTGTTCCCAGGTCAGCGGCGAACTGGTGTGGCGGGCGAGGTTGGTGAGCTGGACGTGGACCAGGGTCTTGTTCGGCAAGGCGACATAGTAGATCGAGACATCGCCGAGGTAGGCGATTTCCGAGACCACGCCGCGCAGGACGTTGACGTCGCTCTCGGGCTTGATATCGGTGACGGTCATCTTCTCGGGGCGGAGCGCGATCGAAACCGGCGTGCCCGCGGTCAGGGGCTCGCCGTGGGCGATCGCCATGGTCGCGCCGACCTCGTCGCAATGGACGAACACCAGGCCGCCCTCCTCCGAGATCACCCGGCCATCGAACAGGTTCACCGAGCCGATGAAGTCGGCGACGTAGCGGGTCGCGGGGTATTCGTAGATCGTCGAGGGGCTGCCGATCTGGAGGATGCGGCCCTCGTCCATCACCGCGATGCGGGTGGACATGGTCATCGCCTCCTCCTGGTCGTGGGTGACCATGATGAAGGTGGTGCCGAGCTGTTCCTGGATGTTGACCAGCTCGAACTGGGTATGCTCGCGGAGCTTCTTGTCGAGCGCGCCCAAAGGCTCGTCGAGGAGCAGCAGGCGCGGATGCTTGGCGAGCGAGCGGGCCAGCGCGACGCGCTGGCGCTGGCCGCCGGAAAGCTGGTGCGGGCGGCGCTTGGCGTAGGGTTCGAGGCGCACCAGGCGCAGCATCTCGGCGACGCGCTCCTTGATCTGCGCCTTCGAGGCGCCCTCCTGCTTCAGGCCGAAGGCGATGTTCTGCTCCACCGTCATATGCGGGAACAGCGCATAGGACTG
>DBTR01000061.1:17425-21825 GCA_002307145.1 Rhodospirillum sp. UBA1311
AGGACTGGAACATCATGTTGACCGGGCGGCGGTACGGGGGGACATGGGTCATGTCCGCCCCGTCGATGACGATCTGGCCGGAATCCGGGGTTTCAAGGCCCGCGAGCATGCGCAGGAGCGTGGTCTTGCCACACCCCGAGGCCCCCAGGAGCGAGAAGAACTCGCCCTGGAAAATCTCTAGGCTGACGCTGTCCACCGCATAGTGGGAGCCGAAGGCCTTGGTCACGTTCTCGATTTGAACGATCGGTCGGGCCTTCGGGTCCTGCCAGGCTTCGAGATTTTGCGACGCGCGCATGCGCGCGCCCTGTGCCACGGGCATCCGGATATCCTTACCCTGAACGTGTTACTGACCGGTCTTGACGCGAGTCCAGGCGCGGACCCGGTAGCGGATCAGATCCTGGCTGTTTTCCGGCAGCATGTAGAGCTTGTTCATCACCTCTTCCGACGGATAGATGCCGGGATCTTCCCGCACTTCCGCATCCACCAGCGGCGTCGCCGCCTTGTTGGCGTTGGCGTAGGCGACGAAGTTGGAGATCTTCGACACCACGTCCGGCTTCATGATGTAGTTGATGTAGGCGTGGGCCTCGACCGGGTCCGGCGCATCCTTCGGGATCAGCATCATGTCGGTCCAGAGCACCGCGCCTTCCTTGGGGATGATGTAGCGGATCTCGACGCCGTTGTTGGCTTCCGCCGCGCGCGCCTTGGCCTGGAGAATGTCGCCCGAGTAGCCGTGGCTGACGCAGACGTCGCCGTTGGCGAGATCGTTCACGTATTGCGAGCCGTGGAAGTACTTGATGTAGGGACGGATCTTCTTGAACACGTCGGCGGCGGCATCGATGTCCTTCTTGTTCGTCGTCGCCACGTCCTTGCCGAGATAGCGCAGCGCCATCGCGAAGGTCTCTTCCTGGTCGTCGAGGAAGGTGATGCCGCAGGCGGCGAGCTTGGCGGCGTTCTTCGGATCGAAGATCATGCCGAGCGAGGTAACGTCGGCGTCGTCGCCCAAGACCGCCTTGACCTTCGCGACGTTGATGCCGATGCCGGTGGTGCCCCACATGTAGGGCACGCCGTGCGCGTTGCCCGGATCGACGGACTGGAGCTGCTTCATCAGGCCCGGGTCCATGTTGCCGAGGTTCGGCAGCTTCGACTTGTCGAGAGTCTGATACAGGCCGGACTTGATCTGCCTGAGCCCGAACGGGCGAGCGGTCGGGAACACCACGTCGTAGCCCGAGTGCCCGGCGAGCAGCTTCGCCTCCAGCACTTCGTTGCTGTCGTAGACGTCGTAGACCACCTTGATCCCGGTTTCCTTGGTGAAGTTTTCCAGGGTGTCTTCGGCGATGTAGTCGGTCCAGTTGTAGACGTGCACCACACGCTCCGCCGCGTGCGCGGGGACGAGGGCAAGGCTACACGTCAAGGCTGCCGCGAAGGCGGCGCAGGTGGCGGTACGCATCGGCTGATGTCTCCTCGAAAGAACCGTTGCCCCGGGTGCGCTTGGCCGCCCGGCGCGCGGAAATTTTCCCACACCGGAGCGCACCTCTAACTCTTTGCGAAATGTGGCCTGAATTGCAACTTCCGGCAAGAGGCGAGGCGCGCCAAAACACACGCGGCGCGTGGTTTTTTCGCCACCCGGGAATGAGCGGCGCGGCCCTTCCACTTGCGATGGAAAGCCCTCGCCCGGATCAGCGCTTGCTCGCCTCGGAAATGATCGTGTCGATCTGGGAGTTCATGATCCCCATGCGTTGGGCCAAGCTATCCGCAGCGCCCAGCACTTCGGCGGCGGCACGGGTGTTGCCCGAGACGTGATCGGTGATTTCGGAGATCGCCCCGCTGACGGTCGCGACCGAGCCCGAAGCGGTTTCGATTTCGGCGACGATGTCGCCGACCCGGGCGTTCTGCTCCTCGACCGTGGAGCGGATGGTGTGAGCGATGGCGTTGATGTCGCCGATGGTGCGCGACACCTCGCCGATCACCGCGACGGTCTGTCGCGTCACCTCCTGCATCCGGCCGATCTGCTCGGAGATATCGTGGGTGGCGCGGCCGGTCTGGCTCGCGAGGTTCTTGACCTCGCCCGCGACCACCGCGAAGCCCTTGCCCGCGTCGCCCGCCCGCGCCGCCTCGATCGTGGCGTTCAACGCCAGCAGGTTGGTCTGCGCCGCAATGGTGTCGATCAGTTCGACCACCGCGCCGATGGTCTCGGCGGCGGAGGCGAGGTTGCTGAGAACCGTGGTCGCTTCCTCGGCGCGGCTGGCGGCATCGTCGGCGATCGTCGCCGAGCGGTCGGCAAGGCCCGAGATCTTGCCCATGCTGTCGGAAACCTGGTTGGCGGCGTGCACCGCGCGGCCCACCGCGTCGCTCGCCTGCTCCGCCGCCCCGGCGACGAGGCGCGCCTCGTCCTCGGTCTTGGCCGAGGATTCGCGCATCGAATGGGCGCGGGTCTGCACCATGCCCGCCTCGCTGGTGGCCTGCGCAACCTCGTCGCGGATGCCGCTGCCGATGCCGTCGATGGTCGCCATCAGCGCCGAGGTGGTGCGCCCCATGCTCTCGATGCCCTGGTTGATTCGGGACGCATAGGTGGCGAACTCGCCGTTCATCCCGGTCAGGATGATCCGCCGGAAGTACTTGCCGCGATTGGCGTAATCCATCACCGCCCCGGCCTCCTTAGCGAACGCCTCGAGGTTGTCGAGAAGACGGTTGATGTCGTGCAGCATCCGCCCGAGCAGGCCGTGGCCGCGAATGCCGTGGACGCGAGCGTTGAGATCGCCTTCCGCCGCCGCCTCAAGCGCCGCCAACGCCTTCATCACCGTGCCGATCGCGCGGCGGAGATAGAGATTGCTGGTGACGAAGCAGACGATCGCGACCGACACCACCGCCACGTCCTCCCAATCGGCGTCGTAGACGCAATAGGCGTCGAGGCCGAAGAGAATCGCGATGCCGATCCAGTTGCCGAGGGCAGCCTTGGAGATCGACGAACTGTTCGCTTCAAAGCGAGAGAACAAACTCATCGTATGCGACTCCCTTGGATTGCAGATAGGCGTCGAGCGCCACGGACGATGCGGCAAGAGCGGCCTTCGGGTCGGTTCCCTTGGCCTCGATGGCGCAGAGGTCGCGATAGAGTCCGATCACCGCGTTCACCCCGTCCCGCTTCGGATAGCGACGGGAGGAATGGTAGCCGGTGATCCGCATCTTCGCGTCGAAGGTCGGCGTGACGTGGGCGAACACCCAATAATGGTCGCCGGACTTCGCGAGATTGATTATGTAGGCGAACATTTCGTTGCCGCGCGCGATCGTCTCCCACAGCAGCTTGAACACCGCACGCGGCATCGCCGGATGGCGGACGATGTTCTGGCCCTGGCCGACGAGTTCGGATTCGTCGTATTGGGCGACATCGCAGAACGTACTGTTCGCGTAAGTGATGAGTCCCTTGGTATCGGTCTTGGAAACGATCAGATCGGCCTCCGACCACGGGCGCTCGACGCCCGTCGGTTGCGCTTTCGGTCGTACCATCCGTCACCTCCCCCAAAGCCATTTCTTGCTTGCCGCCGTGCGCCGGGCGCGCACCACAGATGGCTGCTTCTGAATGGGTTTTCAACTATGACTTGTTCAGCGTGGCATAGGGCGGCAAGGCTGTCTACAGGGTGAACACGAATTCGTCGTAACCCAGCTTTTTCGCCGCGAGCAACTGTCCTACCGCCGCGAGGGAGGCGGCGAGGCCGTCCTTCGGACTGGCATGGCGGGACTCGATGGCGAGCAGGTCGCGATAAAGCGCCTTCGCGGTCGCGACCGCTTCGGGGCGAGGCACGCGGCGGGACGAATGATAGCCGATGATGTTCATGCCGGCGTCGAAGGTGGGCGTGACGTGGGCGAATACCCAGTAATGGTCGCCGGTCTTCGCCTGATTGACGACGTAGGCGAAGATCTCTTCCCCCGCCGCGATCGTATCCCAGAGCAGCTTGAAGACGCAGCGCGGCATGTCGGGGTGGCGGATGATGTTGTGGTTCTGTCCTTCGAGCTCGCCAGCGGCGTAGCCCGCGACTTCGCAGAACACCTCGTTGGCATAGGTGATGATGCCCTTGGTGTCGGTCTTCGAGACGATCAGGAGATGTTCGGGCCAGGTGCGTTCGACACCGGTGGGGGAGACGGTCGGGCGAGCCAAGGGAGGAAGCTCCTTCGCAGGGACGAGACCCGCAATTGTGGGCATCCCCGCGAAAAAGCAAAGCGAAAAATTGTGGTCAGTGACCGAGGATCTGGCTGAGGAAGAGCTTGGTCCGGTCGCTCTGCGGGTTGTTGAAGAAACTCTCCGGATCGTTCTCCTCGACGATCTGGCCGGCGTCCATGAAGATCACCCGATCGGCGACCTTGCGCGCGAAGCCCATCTCGTGGGTCACGCAGAGCATGGTCATGCC
>DBTR01000062.1:0-156 GCA_002307145.1 Rhodospirillum sp. UBA1311
ATATGGCCGCATTGACGCGCGAAGAGACGCAGAATCTGATTCAAGAGGTTCTCGCGGTCTACCCCGATAAGGCGAAGAAGGATCGTGCCAAGCACCTGATGGTGAACGATCCGTCGCTCGAATCGGCGAAAAAGTGCATCACCTCCAACCGCAAGT
>DBTR01000062.1:485-635 GCA_002307145.1 Rhodospirillum sp. UBA1311
GGGTCCGATCAAGGACATGATCCACGTTTCCCACGGTCCGGTGGGCTGCGGCATGTACTCGACCATGGGTCGCCGCCATTACTCCAACGGCACCATGGGCGCGGACATCTTCACCAGCATCAACGTCACCTCCGACTTCCAGGAGAAGGA
>DBTR01000062.1:1001-1130 GCA_002307145.1 Rhodospirillum sp. UBA1311
CGGCCTGATCGGCGACGACATCGAGACGGTGTCGAAGGTGAAGTCCGCCGAAATCGGCAAGACCATCGTGCCGGTGCGCTGCGAAGGCTTCCGCGGCGTCTCCCAGTCGCTCGGCCACCACATCGCCAA
>DBTR01000062.1:1392-1885 GCA_002307145.1 Rhodospirillum sp. UBA1311
ACATCGCCAACGACGCGATCCGCGATTGGGTGCTGCCGACCCGCGAAGGCAAGGACGACGGTTTCGAGAAAACCCCGTACGACGTCAACATCCTCGCCGACTACAACATCGGCGGCGACATCTGGCCGTCGCGCATGCTGCTTGAGGAAATCGGCCTGCGCGTGATCGCCCAGGTCCCCGGCGACGGCACGCTGATGGAGATGGAGAAGTCGATCCACGCGAAGCTGAACCTGCTCCACTGCTACCGCTCGATGAACTACATCTCGCGGCACATGGAGGAAAAGTTCGGCATGCCGTGGATGGAGTACAACCTCTTCGGCCCGACCAAGATCGAGGAATCGCTCCGCGCCATCGCCGAGCGCTTCGACGACAAGATCAAGGACGGCGTCGAGCGCGTCCTCGCCAAATACAAGCCGCAGTGGCAGGCGGTGGTCGACAAGTACCGGCCGCGCCTCGAAGGCAAGACCGTGATGCTCTACGTCGGCGGCCTGCG
>DBTR01000062.1:2137-34450 GCA_002307145.1 Rhodospirillum sp. UBA1311
CGTCGGCGGCCTGCGTCCGCGCCACATCATCGGCGCCTATGAAGACCTCGGCATGAAGGTGATCGGCACCGGCTACGAGTTCGGCCACAACGACGACTACGACCGTACGATCAAGGAAGTCGGCGACGCCACCCTGATCTACGACGACGTCACGGCGTATGAACTCGACGAGTTCGTGAAAAAGCTCAAGCCCGACCTGATCGGCTCGGGGATCAAGGAAAAATACCAGTTCCAGAAGATGGGCTTCCCGTTCCGTCAGATGCACAGCTGGGACTATTCCGGCCCGTACCACGGCTACGACGGGTTCGCGATCTTCGCCCGCGACATGGACATGACCCTCAACAACCCGTGCTGGAAAGAAATCAAGGCGCCGTGGTTGCGCACGCCCGAGGCTCCGGCCCAGGCAGCTTAAAGGGAAAACTCGCGGGCTCCGCCCGCACCCGCCAAGGGGCTCGGCCCCTTGGATCCCATCACCTGGTTTTTGCGCGAAGCGCCATAAAGCCATCGCGCGGCGTAACGGGTGATCGCGCTAACGCGCAAAAACAAAGGGGGTCCGGGGCATCGCCCCGGGCGGGGACCGGGGCGGCAGCCCCGCGCACACGGATAGTTTCAGCCCCCCGGCGACTGCGAATGAGCGGCGCGGGTAGGAGAAAAGCGATGAGCCAGACAGTCGAGAACATCAAGCCGGGCTACCCGCTGTTCCTGGACCAGGACTACCAGGACATGTTCGCGGGCAAGCGGGCGAACTTCGAAGAGGCGCCGTCCACCGAGAAGGTCCGCGAGGTCTTCGAGTGGACGACGACCAAGGATTACCAGGAGATCAACTTCTCCCGCGAGGCGGTGACGATCAGCCCGGCGAAGGCGTGCCAGCCGCTCGGCGCGGTGTTGTGCGCGCTCGGGTTCGAGAAGACGTTGCCCTACGTGCACGGTAGCCAAGGCTGCGTCGCCTACTTCCGCACCTACTTCAATCGCCACTTCAAGGAGCCGATCGCCTGCGTTTCGGACTCGATGACCGAGGACGCGGCGGTGTTCGGCGGCCACAACAACATGTACCAGGGCCTGGAGAACGCCTACGCGCTCTACAAGCCCGAGATGATCGCGGTTTCGACCACCTGCATGGCGGAAGTCATCGGCGACGACATCAGCTCGTTCGTCAACAACGCCAAGAAGGAAGGCCACATCCCGCAGGACCTGCCGGTTCCGGTGGCGCACACGCCCTCGTTCGTCGGCAGCCACGTGGTCGGCTGGGACAACATGATGGACGGCATCCTGCGCAGCTTCACCGCGCAGGCGATGGAAGGCAAGGAAGTCGGTTCCAACGGCAAGATCAACATCGTGCCGGGCTTCGAGACCTATCTCGGCAACTACCGCGTGATCAAGCGCATGCTCACCGAGATGAACGTGCCGTTCACCATGCTGTCCGATCCGTCCGAGGTGCTCGATACCCCGGCCGACGGCGAATACCGGATGTATGCGGGCGGCACCACCCAGTATGAGGTGAAGGACGCGCCGAACGCGATCGACACGCTGTTCCTCCAGCCGTGGCAGTCGATCAAGTCGAAGAAGGTGACCAAGGAGATCTGGAACCAGCCGACGACGTCGGTGGTCTATCCTCTCGGCCTGGCCGGCACCGACAATTTCCTGATGACGGTTTCCGAACTCACCGGCAAGCCGATCCCGGACAGCCTCGCGGTGGAACGCGGCCGCCTCGTCGACATGATGACCGACAGCCACCCGTGGCTGCATGGCAAGAAATTCGCCCTTTGGGGCGACGGCGACTTCGTCATCGGCATGGCGCGCTTCCTGATGGAGCTGGGGGCGGAACCGACCCACCTGCTCTGCGCCAACGCCAACAAGAAGTGGGAAAAGGAACTCCAGAAGGTTCTCGACGCCTCGCCCTACGGCAAGTCGGCCAAGATCTATATCGGCAAGGACCTGTGGCACATGCGGTCCTTGGTGTTCACCGATCGCCCGGACTTCATGATCGGCAACTCCTACGGCAAGTTCATTCAGCGCGACACCAAGGCGCTCGATCCGGCGCTCGAAGTTCCGCTGATCCGCATCGGCTTCCCGATCTTCGACCGTCACCACCTGCATCGCTCGACGACCCTCGGCTACGAAGGCGCGATGCAAATTCTCACCACGCTCGTCAACGCGGTGCTGGAACAGCTGGACAACGAGACCAGCGAGCTTGGCAAGACCGACTACAACTACGACCTGGTCCGCTAACTCCGGACGGCGCGGGGGGAATTCCCCCGTGCCGCCACAGATTTTTCAGGAGACGCGCAATGCCGAGTGTGATGGTGCGCCGCAACGACCAGGGCAAACTGCTGTTCTACGTCGCGAAAAAGGATCTCGAAGAGGTGATCTCCGAGGTCGAGCACGACACCGCCGAGACCTGGGGGGGCGAGATCACCCTGAGCGACGGCGAAAAATTCTTCATCGACCCGATCAGTCCGCCGCCGACGTTCCCAACGACGTTGCGCTTCAAGCGCGGGGACTGAATAATGCGTCGAGCGCCGCGGTGCCAGCGCGGCTGATTTAAGGACCGTATCAGAGAAGGAGTGCCAGCCGTGGCCATGAAGATCGACAAGGATAGCTGCGTCGCTTGCGGCGAATGCGAAGCCGTCTGCCCGAGCAAGGCGATTTCGCCCGCCAAGGGCGTCTACGCCATCGACCCCGCCAAGTGCACCGAGTGCGCGGGCGAAGCCGATTCGCCGCAGTGCATGGATGCCTGCCCGGACGGGTGCATCGACTACCTCGTCGCGTAAAGCAATCCCACGGGGGCAGGGCGCAGGTCCGGCCCCCGTTTTCGTTTCACCGACCCGGAGGGCATGAGATGCCGGAGACCCACCCGATCACCGAAGCCATCGCGCTGCGCATCGGCCTCGCCGCCCGCGCCCTTCCCGACGTCGAGCCACAACGCCTAGTCCAGGTGCTGCTGAGCCTGTCCAACGGCGTTGCCCTGAGTCCGCTGACGATGCAGGCGCTTACCGTCCGCCGCTTCAAGGAAGGCCTCGACGGCGCGCTCTCCGACCAGCCTTCCGAGCAGTTGAAGGAGGCGGTGGCCTACCTGCGCGGCGAAAAGGCGGTCACCGAAGCCGCCGACGACCTGCCCGAGCCGGCGCCCTATGCCGAGGGCGATCTGCCCGGCTCGATCCGCGTCGCCCTCGCCTCGAATTCCTCCGAGTCGCTCGACGGCCACTTCGGCACCTGCGTGCGCTTCCTGGTCTATCAGGTCAGCCCCGCCGAAGCCCGCCTCGTCGACGTTCGCCGCGCCGAAACCGGCCGCACCGAGACCATGGACAAGAACGACCTGCGCGCCGAACAGGTGAAGGACTGCGACCTGCTCTACGTCGTCTCGATCGGCGGCCCAGCGGCGGCCAAGGTGGTGCGCCGCGAAATCCACCCGATCAAGCGCCCCGAGGGCGGCGAAGCCAAAGCCATCCTCGCCGAGCTCCAATCCGCCCTCAAATCCCCGCCGCCGTGGCTCGCGAAGGCGATGGGCCAGCCCGTCACCCACGCCTGGGAAACCGTCGATGATTGACCGCGAAACCCTGACCCAGGTCACCATCGCCATCGCCGAAGCCGAGTTCCGCGACGTCGACCTGATCGCCGCCCAGCTCAAGGCCAAAATCGACGGCCTGATCGTCTCCACCTGCGATGAAGACGACATCTGCGGCGTCAAACCCCTCGCCGAAACCCCCGGCGTCAACCTCTACCTGCTCTCCTCCTCCGGCGCCTGCCTCGCCCTCACCCGCGACCCCGAAAACGCCATCGGCGTGGTCCTGGCGCAGGTGACGGACGCGGGCTAGGGACAATTGTTCGCATTAGATGGCCTGGAAGAAGCTAGAGGCGAGCCTGGCGGCTCGCGCGTTGGCCTTTTGCTAGGAAAAGCCCCAAAGCGCAAGCTTTTCGGACAATTGACAACGATGTAGATTCACGTTATGTTCTCCTTGTGGCCTGGGAGCGCATATCATGGCCAAATATAAAAATGTCGAGCTTATTGTGGCACCTCGATGCCGTTCGTGTGGAGCACAACTCTCGCTTGCTGAGGGAGTTGTGGCCGCCTCGACGTACGGCCCTTGTTGCTCAATGGAGCGGCGGGGAAAGGCAATTCGCGCCTTTGGGCTTAGGCCACTTATCAGTACGGACTTTGATGGGCCTTATCTTATCTCGCGTTACTGGCGTGCGAAGTAAAGAATGCTTCGAGTTCGTCCACGCATGCAGTTCGTCCGATAGTACCCGTCGATCCGGCGAGCCTTCTCGTGATGCCCGCGCCTCTGGGTGCGCTCCAAGCTTTCCACTCATGCTTTCGCGGAGAATGGACAATCCATTCGGTATGGAATTCTCGGGTCTTAGCTACTCGGTGCCAATGCACCTTCGTGCTTTCGACGGCGCACTCCCAGTCAGGCTCCACAGGGAGATCTGCTAACGCAGATAGAAGCTGCTCGCAATTTTGGTAGCGAGCACTTGTGTCATCATTCATCATCTTGCGAAGCGTGCGGCGCCATTTTTGAGGGATATGGGGTAGCCAACGGAGTGAATCGGCGAACCGGCCGAGTGCTATTTGTGCTCGCGGGAGAGGCCGAAGTTCGTACCATGTTTTTCCGTGAAGAAGCCGATACAACGTCATGCCGAGTGCCCAAATATCGGTCTTGATGCTCGTTGGTTCCCCATGCCAGACCTCATATGCGATGTGATCGAGGTAGCCATTAGCCGACCCATATCCAAATAAAAGATCATCTGTAACGAGGCCGAAATCGCCCAACTGTGCAGTGCCCGATCCGTCGAGAAGAATATTGGCGGGTTTAATATCCCGATGGAGCATGCCTCGTTGATGGAGCGCCTGAAGTCCTAATGTAACTTCGGTAGCGATCTTGCGGACATTTAGAAGAGACATTGGGGCCCTTTCAAACTCCGTCTGAAGGGACCCCCTCGGGCAAAGAGCCATACAAAAACGGATACTTTCGCCGTCGTCAGAGGCCACGCAGTGATATACTGGAACTACATTGCGATGGGTGGCTCGCGCCAGGAACTGAGCTTCACGTAAGAGGCCATCTCGTCGAGCGTGCCAGCGGACGTCGGGCTCGTCTTGCATCCGTGCGAGGACTTTTACTGCGACATGACCGTGGACGTCATCATTCGCGAGGAAGACCTCACCAAAGTGGCCGTTTCCAATTTTATTCAATATATTCAGATTTGATATAAAAGAACTCATGCGGAATCACGGTCTGCTATTAGAATAAGTGCAGCTTCTCGGCTGCCGTTCCTTAGATTCACCCCATCCGTGGCGTGGCTCCAGAACTCATCATCTTTAATGTATTCATCGGCATTCCTGTCTCCGAACCGGCGACTGATCGTTGATTTTGCGATGGTGCGGACAGGGCAGACCGACGCAGCTGCAGCTATAATTACTCCTCTCACTTCTGCGCTTTCAAGGTGCGCCTTCTTCATCGTGCCACTCATTGTTACGGCGCTACTCTTCAAGATTACCCGCTCAATACCATGTTCCCGAATATAGTTGACGCACTGTTGGTACAGAACGTGGTAAGCCGTTTCGCGCGCTCCATTCTGAAGTTTCCAGGTTTGATCCGATTGAAGAACGATAGGCCCTTCATCAGGTACTATCGCATCGACGGCGATAATCTTGTCGCCGGATACAACAATTCCCACGTGACGCCCGGTCATTGTATGTCTCCAGAATTTCTATAATTCCTTGTGGTGGAGGCAATTTACCGCCGCCGCCTTGGGAAAGGCAAGAGTGCAAACGACGGCCCGTTCGTTCCAAAAATGGCTGGCAGAGGCGGCCTTACGGTAGAGGGTGCCGACAGCCAAGTACTCCTGCTGCTACGAGATTGGTTACAACCGTTTGTTCTCCCGAGGTGCCGTCATGCAGTTGTTTTGTCAGAGTCATCCCGAAGTTGCCGTGTTGGATGCGGTGGTGCTGGACGCGCGCCCCGGCGCGGTGCTGTTGGCCGAGAGTCCGATGTTTCCGGGCGGGGGCGGGCAGCTTGCGGATCGGGCGACGATCGCCTGGGACGGCGGCGAGGCGGCGATCGCGGCGATGACGCCGGATGCGCGCGGCTGGTGGCATGAATTCGAGGACGGGGCCGAGGTTTCCGGCACGGTGCGAGTCGCCATCGATCCCGCGTTCCGTCGCCTGATGCAGGAACTCCACACCCTCGCCCACGTCGCCAACGCGGTGGTCTTCCAGGAGTTCGGCGGCGCGCTGCTCACCGGCGCGCAGTTGAACGCCGACGCCACCTTCCGCCTCGACTTCGACTTGCCCGGCGCGGACAACAACGACCGCCTCCGCGCCCTCGACGGCCCGATCAACGACGCGATCCGCCAGGACTTTCCGGTCCGCGCCTTCCACATGGACTACGACGCCGCCCTCGCCACCCCCGGCCTGTTCCGCAGCAAGTCCGTCGCGCCGCCGCGCCAGGACGACGGACAGGTTCGCATCGTCGAAATCGCAGGCTTGGACAAACAAGGCTGCGGCGGCACCCACCTCGCCCGCACCGGCCTCGCCCGCACCGTCCAGGTCCTCAAGGTCGAAAACAAGGGCCGCCAGAATCGCCGCGTGAAGCTCGGGCTGCTCGGGTAGGGATCGGCGTCGGGAGGGACCGCCCGGAATGCACGCCAAGGGCGAGGTCCGGGCGCGGGCGATCCGCAAAATAATCCGCGCCAGTCAAATCCCCGCCAAACGTATGGGAAATGCGTGGAGCATCTAATAACCAGCATACCGACGCATATATTCAAATAGGATGGATTTCCGGTTTTTGTTGGGGGGTGTGGCCATGCTTGCCGGTTTCATCAGGTGTATCCCGGTGATCGGGGTACTTCTGGCTACCCCGGCGACGGCGTCGGCGGAGAGCCATCTCGATCGGATCGCGGCGACGGGCGCGATGCGGGTTTGCATCTGGCCGGATTACTACGGCATCACCTACCGCAATCCCAAAACCCAGCAGCTTGCAGGCATCGACATCGACATGGCGCGGGCGTTGGGTCGGGATCTCGGCGTCGGCGTCCAGTTCGTCGACAGTTCGTTCTCCCGGTTGATCGACGACGTGACCTCGGACCGCTGCGATATCGCGATGTTCGGTATCGGCGTCACGCCGCAGCGGCAGGAACGCCTGCGCTTCACCTCCCCCCATCTGGCCAGCGACATCTATGGCATCACCACCAAGACCAACCGCCGGATCGGCGCGTGGGACGACATCGACCGGTCGGGCATCGTGGTCGCGGTGGCCAAGGGAACTCTCCACGAACCGGTGATGCGCGAGAAGTTGAAGCATGCCGAACTGCTGGTTCTCGATACCTCGTTCGCCCGCGAGCAGGAGGTTCGGGCCGGTCGCGCCGACGTGTTCATGACCGACTATCCCTACAGCCAGCGCTTCCTCGCCAGTGCCGATTGGGCCCGCCTCGTCGCGCCGCCGGGCACCTATCACGTCACGCCCTACGCCTATGCCATCCAACCCGGCGACGATGCCTGGTTCGCGCGGGTCGAGCGCTTCGTGGCGGAGGTGAAACGGGACGGGCGCTTGCAGGAGGCCGCGCATCGTCACAACCTGGAGGCGATCCTGGTCAAATGAGCGTGCGTGCCCGACCCCAAGTCGTCGCCTTCGCGGTATTCGTGGGGGCGGTCGTCGCCATCACCTCGGCATACCTCGTCAAGCAACGCCAGGACGCGCTGGACGTCGGCGGCCAGGTCGCCGCGCGGCACGCCCGCACGATCGAGAGCTTCGTAACCCAGAGCCTCTATACCGCCGAGGTGATCGCGGCGTCGCTGGACCGCGAGGCCTCGACGCGGCCGGACGTGGACGCCCGGTTTTTGCGGGGCCTGCTGGAGGATGCGCCGTTTCTCCGCTCGCTTTCGGAGATCGGCCCGGACAACCGCGTCGCGGTCAGCACCACGCCGGGGAATCTCGGCCTGATCCTCCCGTTCGATGGCTTCTATCCGCCGTCCGGCAGCCAGAATATTCCGCGCATCGGCCTGCCCTGGCAGGGCCGGGACTTCGCCACCGGCCGCCGCGCCAGCGTCGGCGAAGGCGTGCCCGGCAACGATCTCGGCTTCATCCCGATGCTCGGCGGACAGGCGAGGAGCGGCGAGACGAAGGGCACCGTGATCGCGCTCAACACCGACTATTTCCTCACCTACATCGCGGAGAGTCTTGCCGCGACCGAGGGCTCCGTCGATGTCATCCGCTACGACAACGTCCTGCTGCTGTCGTCGACGGCGGAGAAGCGCCCGGGCACGGTGGTGCCGACGCTCGCGGATGCGTTCCGCTTGCAGGACGCCGAGTTCGGTCCGCTCGTCGACTACACGGGCACGAGCGAGGCGTCGGTCAGCTATGTCCATGCCTCGCCGCTCTATCCCTTCGCCGTCGTCGTTCACATGGACCGGAACCAGCTCCTCGAAACCTGGCGGCGGTCGGCGATCACGCTCAGCGGCGTCGTCGCCGTCTCCCTGGTCCTGATCGGCGTGCTCGGCGCGATCTACATCCGCCGCCAGACCCAGGCCGCGGCGCAGCATCGCACCCTTGAGCATCTCCAGCGGGTCAACGCCGCCTGCGTCTTCGCCAACGCCCGCGAAGGCATCGTGATCACCGACGCCGATGCGATCATCACCGACGTGAATGACGCGTTCATCCGCATCACCGGCTATGGCCGCGACGAGGCGATCGGCGAAAACCCCAGATTCCTCGCCTCCGGCCGCCACGATGCCGAGTTCGTCAAATCCCTCTGGGCGGACTTGATCCAAAAAGGCTTCTGGCAGGGCGAGGTGTGGAACAAGCGCAAGTCGGGCGACATCTTCGTCGCACTCCAAACGATCAGCGCCGTGCGCGACGACCAGGGGCAGGTGCACCAATACGTCAGCCTGTTCTCCGACATCACCCTGGCGAAGCAGCATGCCCTGGACCTGGAGCAGGCGGCGTATTACGACGGCCTCACCACGCTCGCCAACCGCACTCTCATCTCCGACCATCTCAATCGCGCCATGGCGGCGGCGCACCGACGAGACGAAAGCCTCGCGGTGGTGTTCATCGACCTCGACGGCTTCAAGGCGGTCAACGACACCCACGGCCACGGCGTCGGCGACCACCTGTTGATCGCGCTGGCGAACCGGATGAAGCAGATCCTGCGCAAGGACGACATCCTCGGCCGGATCGGCGGCGACGAATTCGTCGCGGTGCTCCAGAACGTCGGCAGCGTCGAGGGATGCGTCGAACTGCTGCACCGCCTGCTCGATACCGTCCGCATGCCGATCGACGTGAAAGGCCGGACCCTCCAGGTGAGCGCCAGCCTCGGCGTGACCTTCTATCCGCAAAACGAAGCCATCGACGCCGACCAGCTCCTGCGGCAGGCCGACCAGGCGATGTACCAGGCCAAGGTCGCGGGGAAGAACCGCTTCCATGTCTTCGACGCGGTGCGCGACCGCACCACCCGCGACTACCACGAGAATCTCGAACGCATCCAGGCGGCCATGGACGCCCGCGAGTTCGTCCTCTATTTCCAGCCGCAGGTGAACATGCGGAGCGGCCAGGTCCGGGGTGTCGAGGCGCTGATCCGCTGGAACCATCCGGCGCGCGGCATCGTGTCGCCCGGCGAATTCCTGCCGATGACCGAAGGTCATGCGATCGGCGTCGCGATCGGCAAATGGGTGATCGAGACCGCGCTCGTCCAGCTCGAAACCTGGCGTGCACAGGGGCTCGACTTCGCCGTGAGCGTCAATGTCGGCAGCCTGCACCTCCAGGAGCCCGACTTCTTCGAGGCGCTGATGGCGGCTTTCGCCCACCACCCCACGGTGCCGCACGATCGCCTCGAAATCGAGATCCTGGAATCCACCGCGCTCGGCGACATCGCCCACACCTCCCAGGTGATCGTCGCCTGCCGGGCGGAGGGCGTCCGGTTCGCCCTCGACGACTTCGGCACCGGCTACTCCTCGCTCGCCTATCTCAAGCGCCTGCCGGTCGACATCCTCAAGATCGACCAGAGCTTCGTCCAGGACATGCTCGACAACGCCGAGTCGATGGCGATCCTCGAAGCGGTCCTCGGCTTGTCCAAGACCTTCGGCTACGAAACCATCGCCGAGGGGGTGGAAACCATGCGCCATGCCCACGTCCTGCTCGAACTCGGCTGCGAACTCGCCCAGGGCTACTGCATCGCCCGGCCGATGCCCGCGGACGCGGTGCCCGGTTGGATCGCAAACTGGTCGGCGCAGCATGCGCATTGCATGGCCGAGACTTGCACCGGTTAAAAAATACACATTTATTGTGTGTGAAAAATATAAAACACCACGAATTCATGATTAAATGTTTGACTCGGGTTCGAGCCTGGGCTGGAATGCGGCTCCAGGCGCACATATGTCGTTGGGCGTCGGTGTCGGTTCAGGAGCGAACGGGAATGAGCAAGGTTTACGTGCTGCACGAGAACGATGCGTGGATGGGGCCGTTCCGGGCCGCGTTCGACGAACTCGGGATTCCGTTCGCGGAATGGCACCTGGATCGGGGCGTGCTCGATCTCTCCAAAGCTCCGCCCGAGGGCGTGTTCTACAATCGCATGAGCGCCTCGTCGCACACTCGGGGGCATCGCTATGCGCCGGAATATACCGCTTGCGTCCTCGCCTGGCTCGAAGCCCACGGACGCACGGTCGTCAACGGCACCCGCGCCCTCTCGCTCGAAATCAACAAGATCGCCCAGTACGCCTCGCTCCAGACCTTCGGCGTCGAGACTCCGCGCACCATCGCGGTGGTCGGTGACGAAGGCGTGCTCGAAGCTGCCAAGGCGTTCGGCGACGCGTCCTTCATCACCAAGCACAACCGCGCGGGCAAGGGCCTGGGCGTCCGCCTGTTCCGCAGCCAGGACGCCTTCGAGGCTCACTTCGAGAGCCCGGAATACGAGCCCTCGGTCGACGGCATCCTGCTTCTCCAGCAATATATCGCCGCGCCTCAGCCCTTCATCACCCGCGTCGAATTCGTCGGCGGCGAACTCGTCTACGCCGTCCGCGTCGACAGCTCCCAGGGCTTCGAGCTCTGCCCGGCGGAAGCCTGCCGCATCGACGACGCGTTCTGCCCGGTCGGCGAAACCGCGCCCGCGATGTTCGAGGTCATCGAAGGCTTCGACCACCCGCTCGTGCCGCGCTGGAAGGCGTTCCTCAAGGCCAACGCCATCGGCATCGCCGGCATCGAGTTCATCGTCGATGCCGACGGCAAGCCCTATACCTACGACGTCAACACCAACACCAACTACAATCCCGACGCCGAAGCCAAGGCCGGAATCCGCGCGGCTTTGAAGGTCTCCCGGTTCCTCGGAGGCGAACTCGAAGCCAGCCGTGGCGCTGTCGCGCGGCGCGCGTAAGGGGTAAGAGTTAAGGCAAGGCTGGAGGGACTCGGTCCCTCCAGCCTCCCATTTGTTTTTTGCGCGAAGCGCCATAAGACCATCACGGGAGGGTGACGGTTGAATTGCGCCGACGCGCGAAACCAAGTCATGGGGTCGAGGGGACAGAGTCCCCTTGCGGGCCCAGGGCAGCGCCCTGGTCTTTCAAACGAGGGGGAAGCCATGCCGGATGCCAAATCCTGCTCCGAGTGCCATCAGTTGAACTGCTACCACGAAGACAAGATCTATCCGAAGTTCTGCCTGACCGAGGCGCTCGACCAGGGCCGCCTGGAGGAGATCGCCGAAATTTACCGAGGCGACGGCATCGACGGCAAGATGGCCCGCGCCGCCGCCGAGGTCGAGGGGACCTATTACGGCAAGCTCACCCGGGTCGAAGAGACCTTGGCGTTCGCGCGGCGGATCGGGGCGAAGCGGATCGGCATCGCCACCTGCGTCGGCCTGATCGAGGAGACCCGCGTCGTCGTGCGCTTCCTCCAGTTGGGCGGGATCGAGACCTTCACCGTGCTGTGCAAGGTCGGTGCGCTCGACAAGACCGAGATCGGCGTGCCGGAGGCGGGCAAGGTGAAGCCCGGCGCTCACGAATCCTGCTGCAATCCGATCCAGCAGGCCGAACTCCTCAACGCGCGGCACACCGACCTCAACGTCATCGTCGGCCTCTGCGTCGGTCACGACGCCCTGTTCACCCGACACTCCGACGCGCCGGTCACCACCCTGATCGCCAAGGATCGGGTGATGGGCCATAATCCGGTTGCTGCGATCTACACCGCGCAGACCTACAGCAAGCGCCTGTTCGACGCGGAGCGGGTGGCGGCGCTGTAGGCTCCGGTCAACCATATGAGGACGATCATCAAATGGCCGAAGACACCGCCGTTCTGCTCGATCTGGACGGGACGTTGATTGATTCCCGCGACACCGTGATCGGCTGCATGCGGCAGACGTTTCGCGATTTCGGCCACGAGCTCGACCCGGCGGAGGATCTCACCTGGATGATCGGGCCGCCGATTCTCGATACCATCGCGGCACTGCTCGCGCGCTTCGGCGACACGCGGGAGGCGGAGTGCCTGGCGCATTATCGCGGCCTCTATGCCGAGCGGATGTCCGATCCGAGCCCGACGTTTCCGGGGGTCGGCGCGGTGCTGGAGGCGTTGGTCGCGGCGGGGCACCGGCTGTTCCTCGCGACCTCGAAGGCGCTGCCGCTGGCGCGCGAGCTTCTCGACGTCCACGGTCTTTCGCCGCTGTTCTCCGGCTTCTACGGCGCGGACCCGAACGACGGCAATGCCGAGAAGCCCGAGATCATCGCCGGCCTCCTGCGCATCGAAGGCCTCGATCCGGCGCGCGCGGTGATGGTCGGCGACCGGCGCTACGACATCTCCGGCGCGCAGGCGAATGCGGTGCGTGCGATCGGCGTGCTCTGGGGCTACGGCGGTCGCGAGGAGCTGACGGCGGCGGGCGCGGATGCGCTGGTCGCGGAGCCCGCCGAACTGCCGGGGGCGGTCGCCGGGCTGCTGCGCTAGGAACGTCCCTGGAAATGCAAAACGGCGGCCGGGGCCGCCGTTTTCGGTCAGCCGATTCGCGGGAGTTAGCGGGTCGGGGCGACGGCGGTGTAGCCGCGCTGGCATTCGGGCGCCTTTTCGACCGCGGCGTGGAACTGTTCCAGCGTCGGGGCGGAGATCACCACGTTCTGGCCGCCTGCGCCGCAGGTGGTGTTCCAGACGTTGGAGAGGCGGACGGTGGTGGCGTCGGACGACGCGCAGGCCGAGAGGGCAGCGAGCGCACCGGCGGAGAACATTACGGGAAACAGCTTCATGATCAGTGCCTAGAGGGATGAAAAACGCGCGGACGATCCGGTCCGCTCGGCGGCAGAGTATAAGAACGGTCGGAGCGTTGCGAAAGCCCCGAGCGCGAGATTTCCAGAGGTTTTTTGACCCGGCACCACATCGGGTTTCCCCCTGCGCGGCGCAAGTCTACGGGGGGAATTTACGCTCCCGGCGAAAATTTACGCGCAAATATTTTTAAAACATTGATTTGCGCGCTGTGGATAACTATAAATTTTGCGTCGTTATGTTGATTGGTTCATTTTCGTTCTGGCGCTGCGATTTCGCCAGAATGCAAATAATCTCACATACACCCCTGCGAATTCGACATCCCGCGCGAGCGGGCGAGCAGTTTTTCTGAAAGGATTTTCCCATGGCTACGGGAACCGTGAAGTGGTTTAACGCCCAGAAGGGCTTTGGTTTCATTGCTCCGGACGACGGCGGCAGCGATGCGTTCGTGCACATCAGCGCGGTCGAGCGTTCGGGCCTCGGCGGCCTCAACGAAGGTCAGAAGATCGGCTACGAGCTGGTCGCCGATCGTCGCAGTGGCAAGATGTCGGCTGAGAACCTCAAGGTTATCGGCTGATCAAGGCTTCGCGCCGGCACCTTCGGGTGCGCGACCGGTGCGATGAGACGATCTGGCGGAATTCCCCGGCTTGACGCCGGGGAATTCCGTCGTCGTCGCGTGTTTCGCCTTCGCGGGCGACGACAAATGGAGACGACCATGGCCAAGGGACAGCTTCGGAGCAACCGGGAAGTCCGCAAGCCAAAGAAGCCGAAAGTCGCGGCAGCGACCCAGGCGGCCCCGTTGAAGGGCCTCACGGATGCCGAAGCGCATCCGAAAAAGAAGACCTAAGACCGCCCCTCCCCAAGCCGTTTTCCCTCCTGCGTCGCGCGCCGACCGCGGGCCGCCTTTACTTGCTCTCTGGCGAATCGCGCGGCGTTGACCATCTGTTTCGGATGCAATCGCGAGGGAGACGGCGATGGGTTCCGATCCGGTCGAGATCAATCTGGCGGTGGTGGAGGCGCACATCCGCGATGAGGCGCGCGACCCCGCGAGCGTAATGGCACTCTATACCGACGACATCGTCCAGGAAATGCCGAGCCGAGGCCTGGTGCTGACCGGCAAGGCGGCGATCCAGGCGAACTACGAGGCGATGTTCGCGTCGATGGCCGAGGTGGAGATTACCCCGATCGAGCGCTTCGCCACGCCCGTGCGGGTGGTGGACGACTGCATCGTGCGCTTCCGTCTCACTGGCGACGGCGTGGCCAACGCGCCGGTCGCGGTGGGAACTCGGGTCGAGATGCGCCTGCTGCACCTGTTCCACATGACCGGCGGCAAGATCGCCCGCGAGGAAGTCTTCGAGGCTTGGCGCGCCCTCGACTAGGGCGCTTTTCTCGCGATGCAGGCGAGGGCGGGCTTGGCCGGGTCCCAGATCAGCTGCGCCGACTTGCCCGCAATTCGCAGCATCCGGCCGAAGCTGCCGTCGTAGCGGGTTTCGCCGGTGCCACGCGTGCCGACGAACACTTCCGTGGCGTCGCCGATCTCGATCCGTGCGCTCGGCAGCGGATCGGCGTTGTAGAAGGTGGCGACCGCTTCGGAATTGTCGTCGCAGGTGAAGCGCACGGTCTGTTCGGGCGCGGCCAACTGCCAGCGCGTGCGGAGTTCGGCGATGCGGTGGCGGTAGGCGTCGGCGATGCAGGCGCGCGCCTCTCCCGCCGCGGTCCCGCAGGCGTCGCGCTCCTTGGCCCAGTCCGCCTGCTCGGCGGCGAGTCGCGCCGCCGCCGCGTTGGCGGGTGCGGTACGCTGGACTTCGCCCAACACCGAGGCCAGCCAGGTGTCGAGGCTCATCAGGTCCGGATCCTTGCAGACCAGGGTTTCCGCCGCGCTCCTGGTGGCGGCGCAGGAGAAGCTCGGCGCGGCGGGAGCGGCGTAGTCGACGAGCTGGCGTGCCGCGACCCAGCCGATGACGCCGTCGGCGTCGATCCGGCACCAGCGATCGTCGCCTTCGCCTGCGCAACCGAGGTTCTTGAGCTTGCCGTCGCCCTTCGCCAGGGTGCGGAGCACCGGCGCGGCGATGCGCTTGTCGCTACGCAGTTCGGCACCCGCGTTCGAGCGCACCTGGAAGGCATCCGGGCCGTCGGCGGCGTGGGCGGCAGGCGCGAGAAGCAGCCCGGCGGCGGCCAGGGCGACGATCAATTTCCGAGACATTTCGAATTCTCCGGGAGGGGTCAGCGCATCAGCACGAGTTCTTCCGACATTGTCGGGTGAAGCGCAACCGTCTCGTCGAACTGCGCCTTGGTCAGCTTCGCCTTCACCGCCACCGCGGCGGCCTGGAGAATCTCGGGCGCGTCCGGGCCGATCATGTGGAGGCCGAGGACCTGCCCGGTGACGCCGTCGGTGACCATCTTGTAGAGCGCACGTTCGTCGCGTTGCGCCAGGACGTTCTTCATCGGCCGGAAATCGGCGGTGTAGACATTCACCATGCCGTGCTTTTCCCGCGCTTCCGCCTCGGTGAGGCCGACGGCGGCGATCGGCGGGTGGCTGTAAACCGCCGAGGGGATGCAATCGTAATCGACCCGATGCGGCAGGTTGCCGAACTGGGTATCGGCGAAGGCGTGGCCTTCGCGAATCGCGACCGGCGTGAGTTGCACCCGATCGGTCACGTCGCCGACCGCGAAAATCGAAGGGACGTTGGTGCGGCTGTCGGCATCCACCACGATCGCGCCCGATTTCGCCAGCGCCACGCCGAGCTTTTCGAGTCCGAGGCCCGCGCTGTTGGGCCGCCGCCCGAGCGCGAACAGCAGGCAGTCCGCCTTGAGGGTGCGGCCGTCGGTGGTGCGGATCGCGAGGGTGCCGTCGGGCTCCTGGTCGACGCCCTCGAATTTGGTGTCGAAGCGGAAGTCGATGCCCTTGCTCCGCGAGATCTCCATCAGGCGGTCGCGCACCGCGGCGTCGTAGCGGCGGAGGATCTCGCCGCCGCGCAGCACCATCGTCACCTTCGATCCGAAGGAGTTGAAGATTCCGGCGAACTCGTTGGCGATGTAGCCGCCGCCCGCGATCACCATGCGCTTCGGCACCGCCTTGAAGTGGAAGACTTCGTTCGACGAGACGCCGAGGTCCGCGCCGGGGAAGGTGGGCAGCACCGGGCGCGCGCCGGTGGCGACGAGGATGATCTTCGCGCCGTGGCGGCTACCGTCCGCAAGTTCGACGGTGTGGGGATCGAGGAGGCCGGCGCGCTGCTGGAAGATCCGCACGCCGCGTGTCGCGAGGGTATCGCGGTAGAGGTCTTCGAGGCGCGCGACCTCTGCCTGGACCTCGTCGCGCAGGTGCGGCCAGTCGAAGCGGCAGTCCGGCACGTCCCAGCCGAAGCGCTTGGCGTCCTTCAAGTCCTCGGCGAACGACGCGCCGTAGACCAGGAGCTTTTTCGGCACGCAGCCGCGAATCACGCACGTGCCGCCGAGGCGGTAATCCTCGGCGATCGCGACTCTTGCGCCGTGGCTCGCGGCGATTCGCGCCGCGCGCACGCCGCCCGAGCCGCCGCCGATGACGAACAGGTCGAAGTCGAACTCGGGCATGAGGCGGTTCCTTCTCGGCGGCGGGGGCGCGGGCGGAGGCTCAGCCCCAGAGGATCTTGAGCTGCTTTTCGATCTCGTCGACGATCATCGGATCGTCGGGCGGAACGTCGGAGGCGAAGCGCGCGGTCACCGTTCCGGCCGGGCCGACGATGAACTTTTCGAAGTTCCACATCACTTCCGGCGGGTCCGCCGGGTTGCGGCCCCGGCTGACCAGACGCTCGCGGAAGCCCGAATCCGGGCGCTTCTGCGCTTCCGGGCACTGGGCGATCAGCGCGGTGTAGAGCGGGTGGCGGCGTTCGCCCGAGACCGCGATCTTTGCGAACATCGGGAAGGTGACGTCGTAGGTGGACTTGCAGAACGCCGCGATTTCCTCCTCGCTGCCGGGTTCCTGCTCGGCGAAGTCGTTGGAGGGGAAGCCGAGAACGAAAAAGCCCCGGTTGTGGTAGGTCTGGAACAGGGATTCGAGCGCTTCGTACTGCGGCGTCAGGCCGCACTTCGAGGCGACGTTGACGATCAGCAGCACGTGCCCGGCATAGTTCGCGAGGCTCGCGGGCGCGCCGGTGATGGACGTGAGGGGGATTTCGGTCAGGGCTTCGGTCATATCGGGTTCCTCTTTTGCGCGGCAAGCCGCTCGGGGCGACCGAAAGCATATAGGCCGCCGCAGGACGGATGTCCTGCGGCGGTGCGAGATTTTCCCGCAAAATCAGTAGAGGGCGCGGTAGAGACCCTCGATTTCCTTGACGTTGGTTTGGCGCGGATTGCCACCGGTGCAGACGTCGGCGAACGCCGCTTGCGCGAGATCCGGGATGTCCTCTTCCTTCACCCCGATGTCCCTGAGCGATGGCGGAATCCCGACGTCGCGGCCGAGCGACTGCACCGCCTCGACGACGATCTTGCGCACCTGGGCGATGGGTTTGTCCTCGCACCCCTTGATTCCCATGGCGCGGGCGATGTCGCGATACTTCTCGCCGGTGTAGTCGGCGTTGTAGGCCATGATCGTGGGCAGCAGGATCGCGTTGGCGACGCCGTGCGGGGTGTCGTAGAACGCGCCCAACGGATGCGCCATGCCGTGCACCAGGCCGAGGCCGACGTTGGAGAAGCCCATCCCGGCGACGTATTGGCCGAGTGCCATTTCCGTCGCACCTTCGGCATCTCCGGCGCAGGAGGCGCGCAGCGACCGGGCGATGATCTCGATCGCCTTGATGTGCAGCGCGTCGGGGAGTTCCCACGCGCCCTTGGTGATGTAGCCTTCGATCGCGTGGGTGAGGGCATCCATGCCGGTGGCGGCCTTGAGGTCGCGCGGCATCGAGGCCATCAGCTCGGAATCGACGATCGCGACGACCGGGATGTCGTGCGGATCGATGCAGACGAACTTGCGGCGGTTTTCCTCGTCGGTGATCACGTAGTTGATCGTCACCTCGGCGGCGGTGCCGGCGGTGGTGGCGACGGCGATGATCGGCACGCTCGGGTTCTTCGTCGGCGCGAAGCCTTCGAGGCTGCGGATGTCGGCGAATTCCGGATTGTTGACGATGATGCCGATCGCCTTGGCGGTGTCCTGCGGCGAGCCGCCGCCGACCGCGACGATGTAGTCCGCCTTGCTCTGCTTGAACGCGGCGACGCCTTCGCGCACCACCGCCATCGTCGGGTTGGGCATCACCTGATCGAAGATCTCGTAGGGCAGGTCGGCACCGTCGAGCACCGAGGTGACCTTGTCGACCACGCCCGCCTTCACCAGGATCTTGTCGGTGACCACCAGGGCCTTCTCGAACCCGCGCCGCTGGGCTTCGACGGCGACCTGGGCCCGCGCCCCCGGCCCGAAATACGAGGTCTCGTTGAGAATCATTCGGTTTGCCATGATCTGCATCCTTCGGAGTCTTCGGCCTGTGGGGCGAATTTTAATCGAAATTCCCGCGTGCGGTTCTGAGGAAAATCCGATCTTCAACCGCAGGGTTCATGCTCTCGCTCGATAACGCAAAAAATTTCGCGGCGCGCGTCACGCGGCGGCGGCGTGCGGCGTCAAAGGGGCAGATCAACCGAGAAAGGACAGTTTTCCGATGACCACACCTCTCGAAGTCGCCAAGCTCGCCCCGGTGCAGTACCAGGGGCTGTTCGCGGTTTCCCGCGCCTTGGGCGAAGGCGAAATCCCCGCCGCGCTTAAGCACCTCGTCGACTTGCGGGTGTCGCAGATCAATGGCTGCGCCTTCTGCATCAACCTCCACGCCACCGAGGCGTTGACGGGCGGCGAGGCGAAGTCGCGCACCGATGCGGTGGCGAACTGGCAAGCCTCAGGCGCGTTCACCGACGCCGAACGTGCCGCTCTTGCCTACGCCGAGGCGCTCACCCGCTGCGACGAACCGGAGATTGCGGCCGCGTCGCGCGATCTCGCCGCCCACTTCACGCAAAAGCAGGTGGCCGAGCTCACCCTGGTGATCGGCGTGATCAACGCCTGGAACCGCGTCGGCATCGCCGCCCACGCGGTGGCGTTCACCTGAAGCCCTCGGGCGGCGCGGCTTGTCGCCGCGCCGCCGCTCTCCCATTCTCTGAGCCATGACCGAAGACACCCTTCACCTCGACCCGTTCGCGGCCGCCGCACCCCGTCTGCGGTCCCTCGCCTATCGCATGCTCGGCTCGTACAGCGACGCCGAGGACGTGGTGCAGGACGCCTGGCTGCGCTGGAGCGCCACCGCCGCTGAGGACATCCGCGTGCCGGAAGCCTTCCTCACCACCATGGTCGGCCGCATCGCTCTCGATCGCCTGCGCGCCGCGCGCCGCGCACGCGAGGCCTATTTCGGCGCGTGGCTGCCCGAGCCGGTGGCTCCGGCGGCGGACGACGCCGAGTTGCCGGGCGACGCCTCGGTCGGGTTCCTGGTGCTGCTCGAACGCCTGACGCCGGAGCAGCGCGCGGTCTACGTGCTGCGCGAGGCGATGGAACTGGACTACGCCCGCATCGCCGAAATCCTCGCCAAGACCGAAGCCGGTTGCCGCCAGTTGATGCGCCGCGCCAAGGACGCGTTGGGCGGCGCGGCGCGTGCGGCGGTGGATCTCGCCACCGCGCGCCGGGTCGCCGACGCCTTCGCCCGTTTCAGCCTGGCGCGGGATTATGCTCAAATCGTCGCACTGATGGCCGACGACGCGGTGCTCACCGCCGATGGCGGCGGCATGGCGAAGAGCGCGATCAACCCGATCTATGGCCCGGACCGCATCGCGCGCTTCTTCATCGGCGTGCAGAACAAGCTCAAGGGTGCGCTCGACTTCCGCTCCGCTGTGATCAACGGCCGCCCCGCCCTCGTCACCACCCGCGACGGCGCGCTGCACGGCGCAATGAGCTTCGAGATCGTCGACGGGCGGATCGCCAACCTCTACTGGGTGGTCAACCCGCAAAAGCTCGGCCACGTCGCCGCGTGAGGCGTTTGTCGCGTTCGCGACATCCGCCGGAACGCCGGACTCCCCGGAATCCCGGGAGTTTCGGCATTGGCATGGCGGTTGCTGCTCGGTCTGCGTGATCAACCACGCGACGGGGTGACGCCGATGAAACCACAGGATCTTCGCGCCCTCATGGACGAACCGGCCTGCGCCCACAACGCCAAGGGCAAGTCGGGCTGCGCCCGCCCCAAGCCCGGGTCGGCTGCGGGCGGCTGCGCCTTCGACGGCGCGCAGATCGCGTTGCTGCCGATCGCCGACGTCGCCCACATCGTCCACGGCGCGATCGGCTGCGCCGGGTCGAGCTGGGAAAATCGCGGCACCAAGTCCACCGGTCCGACGCTCTACTCCATAGGCATGACCACCGACCTCACCGAGCAGGACGTGATCATGGGTCGGGGCGAGAAGCGCCTGTTCCACGCGATCAAGCAGGCGGTCTCCACCTACGATCCGGCGGCAGTGTTCGTCTACGCCACCTGCATCCCGGCGCTCACCGGCGACGACATGGCGGCGGTCTGCCGCGAGGCGGAAGAGCGCTTCGAGAAGCCGGTGGTGCTGGTGGATTCCGCCGGGTTCTACGGCACCAAGAACATGGGCAACCGCCTCGCGGGCGAGGCGATGATGAAGTACGTGATCGGCTCGCGCGAACCGGACCCGATCCCGGAAAACGCGGTGCGCCCAGGCATGACCGTCCACGACGTCAACCTGATCGGCGAATACAACATCGCGGGCGAGCTCTGGCACACCTTGCCGCTGCTCGACGAATTGGGCATCCGCGTGCTCTGCACGCTGTCGGGTGACGCGCGTTATCGCGAGGTGCAGACGATGCACCGCGCCGAAGTCACGATGGTGGTGTGCTCGAAGGCGTCGCTCAACGTCGCGCGTCATCTCGAACGCAATTGGGGCGTGCCGTGGTTCGAGGGCAGCTTCTACGGCGTCGCCGACACCTCCGCCGCGCTGCGCAGTTTTGCGACTATCATCGGCGACCCCGATCTTTCCGACCGCACCGAGGCGCTGATCGCGCGGGAAGAAGCCAAGGCGGAAGCCGCGATCGCGCCCTGGCGCTCGCGGCTCAAGGGCAAGCGGGTGCTGCTCTATACCGGCGGGGTGAAATCCTGGTCGGTGGTTTCCGCATTGCAGGACTTGGGCCTCGACGTCGTTGCCACCGGCACGAAAAAGTCCACGGAAGAGGATAAGGCGCGCATCCGCGAGTTGATGGGCGAGAGCGCGGTGATGATCACCGAAGGCTCGGCCCCGGCGCTGCTGAAGGCGGTGAACGACTTGCAGGCCGACATCCTGATCGCGGGCGGCCGCAACCTCTACACCGCGCTGAAGGCCCGCCTGCCGTTCCTCGACATCAATCAGGAGCGCGAGTTCGCCTACGCCGGTTATGCGGGCATGGCGGAGCTGGCCAAGCGCCTTGCCCTCTCCCTCGAAAGCCCGATCTGGCCCGCCCTGCGCAAGCCCGCGCCGTGGCGGGCGATCCCCGCCGAGGCTGTCACGGAGGCCGCGCAATGACCGAGATTCTCAAGCGTTCCAAGGCGCTCTCCGTCAATCCGTTGAAGGCTTCGAGCACGCTGGGCGCCAGCCTCGCGATCATGGGGATCAATCGTTCGATCCCGATGATCCACGGCAGCCAGGGCTGCACCGCGTTCGGCAAGGTGTTCTTCGTCCAGCACTTCCAGGAGCCGATTCCGCTCCAGACCTCGGCGCTCGACCAGATCGGCACGGTGATGGGCTCCTACGACAACCTCGTCGAGGGCCTCGCGACGATCTGCTCAAAGTCCAAGCCCGACTTTATCGGCGTGCCGACCTCGGGCCTCGCCGAGGTGCAGGGCTTCGACGTCGAAATGGGGGTGAAGGAATTCCGCAAGAAACACCCGGAATTCGACCGCACCCTGGTGGTGCCGGTGACCACGCCCGACTTCCGCGGTTGCCTCGAATCCGGCTTCGCCGACGCGGTGACCCAGATCATCAAGGCGACCGTGCCCGACGCGCCGGGGCGCGCCGGGGAGCGGCGCAAGCAGGTCAACGTCCTGGTCGGCGCGTCCTTGACCTCGGGCGACATCGAGGCGCTGAAGGAAACCATCGAGGCGTTCGGCCTGCGCCCGGTGGTGGTGCCGGACGTGTCGGGCTCCCTCGACGGCCACCTCGCGCCGGAAACCTACAACGCGCTGACCACCGGCGGCACTCCGGTCTCGGAACTCGCGACCCTCGGCCTCGCCCGCGCGACCATCGTCGTCGGCGCATCGATGACCGGCCCGGCCGATGAACTCCGCAGCCGCACCGGCGTGCCCGACATCCGCTTCGATCACCTCTGCGGCCTCGACGCCACCGACGCCCTGGTGATGGCGCTGCGCGACCTCTCGGGAGCGGAAGTGCCGGAGCGCCTCGACCGTCAGCGCGCCCAACTCCTCGACGCGATGCTCGACACCCACTTCATGATGGGCTTCAGCCGGGTTGCGGTGGGTGCGGCCCCCGACCTCCTGGTCGCGCTCTCCGCCCTGCTTCGGGGCACCGGCGCGGAGGTTTGCGCCGCCGTCACCACCGCGTATGCGCCGGTACTGAGCCGTTCAGGCCTTGCGGCGGTGAAAATCGGCGATCTCGAAGACCTCGAAACCATGGCGCGCAACGGCGGCGCGGAGCTGCTGGTCTGCAATTCCCATGGCGTCGCCACCGCAGAGCGGCTGGGCATTCCGGTCTATCGCGCCGGGTTCCCGCAGTTCCACTGGTTCGGCGGCTTCGCCAAGACCTGGATCGGCTATCGTGGCGGGCGGCAAGTGCTCTTCGACCTCGCCAACATCTTGACCGCGTCCGAACGCGGCGAAGTCCATCCGCATCGCTCGATCTACGGCCAGAAGCCGGAATACGGCGGGAGGTGCGCATGACCACGCGGCTCGCCATCGTGCCCCGGCCCGAAGCCGAAGACCTCGGCCGCCCGGCCTTGAAGATCGCCTTCGCCACCGGCGACCGCCGCCATGTCGACCAGCATTTCGGCTCGGCCGACTCCTTCGTGATGTACGCCGTCGGCGCGAACGGCCACGCCTTCGTCGAGGCGGTGCGCTTCGCCTCCGCCCTCCAGGACGGCAACGAGGACAAGCTCGCCGAACGCATGAACGCCCTCGAAGGCTGTGCGGCAGTCTATGTTCAGGCGGTGGGAAGTTCGGCGATTCAACGCCTTCTCGGCATGGGCGTGCAGCCGATCAAGGTGATGCCCGGAACCCCGATCGCCGACGCGCTGAAGGCGGTCCGGCGCGAGATCGCCGCCGCCACCACGCCGTGGATTGCGCGCGCGCTCAGAATCCACAAGGATCCTTCCCGTTTCGAAGCCATGTCTGCGGAGGATTGGGATGAGTGACGGGAAGGAGCCACCACCGGGGCGCCATGATGCCCCGGTGGTGGAACGTCTGGTGCGGGTGGATGCGATCGAGGGCGAAAACGCCTGGGTTCTCGCCGACCGCGTGGGTGGCTGTGGCGGCTGCTCGGAAAAGGGTGGCTGCGGCCATGCCGCGCTGATGGGGGAAGCCCCGCCGATGCGGCTCAGGATTGCCAACCGCCTCGACGCCGAACCCGGCGAATGGGTGGTGCTGGGGATGGCGTCGGGCTCGCTGCTGGGATCGCTGATGCTTGCCTATGGCCTGCCGCTCGGAGGCTTCATCGCGGGCGCGGTGCTCGGCTCGCTCGCGAACCCACTCGCCGCGATGCTGGGCGGCGCGGCGGGCCTCGGCCTGATGCTGCTGCTCTGCCGCCGGATCTTCCGCGCCCGGGCGGTGGCGGGGGAAGCGCCCGCCGAGCCGAGAATGTTGCGTTTCGCGCCGCCGCCGGTGCGCGACGGCTGCACCAAGACCTGACACTCGAAAGGGAGGATGCCCATGGTTGCCATCGATGACTGCGTGATCGCCGCCGACGATCCGGTGCTCACCACCGCGTTCGCCCACGAAATGCTGCGTCAGATGCGCGCCATCGACCGCTATGGACTCCAGGACGGCTGGGCGCCGCACAAGATTCTCGACCCGTTCGTGCTGACGATCGAGCGCCGCCGACAGATGCCGGTGATCGGCGACCCCGACGAGGAGGTCACCGCCCGGGTGCGCGCGTTCTTCAACGGCATCGCCGCGATGATCGAGCAGGAATGCGGTCTGATCGCCGTGCCCCTGGTCTCGGTCACCCACGAGGGCTTCGGCCGCGCGCTGATTACCGTCGGCAAGCTGGTGGTGATGGACCGCACCCTGCGCGACATCCACCGCTTCGGCTTCCTCAGCCTGTCGAAGATGAAGGACGAGGCGGACAAACATCTCTCCGTCGCGCTCAACCTGATCGGCCTCTATCCCGCCGTCGCGGGACTCTGACCACGAAAGGACCAAGCCCATGGCCAACATCACCAGCACCACCCGCGGCGGCAAGCCGTGGGAACCCCAATTCATCACCGCCATCGACCAGAAGCTCTGCATCGGTTGCGGCCGCTGCTTCAAGACCTGCGCTCGCGCCGTGCTCGATCTGGTCGAGCGCGAACTCGACGATGACGACGATGGCGACGACGACCAGGCGATGGTGATGAGCGTCAAGGACGCGATGGACTGTATCGGATGCGAAGCCTGCTCCAACGTCTGCTCGAAGAAGGCGATCAGCCACGCTCCGGCGGCGCTGTAGTTTCCGCCTGTATGGCCGTGGCGTCGGCGCGTAAGCTGCGGCCCCGAGGGTTGTGGCAATGGAGACGGCGATGAAGCGCGTATGGGTGGCGGCGGTGCTGCTGGTGTTGAGCGGCTGCGGCGACAAGGGTACCGAAACCAAGTCCTCCGAATACGTGTTCGGCACTCTCGTCGACGTCACCGTGCGCGGTGTCTCGGCCGAAACCGCCAATGCTGCGATCGCCGACTTGAGCGAAGGCTTCCGCCGCATGCACACCGATTGGCATGCCTGGAAGCCGGGCGGCGAACTGATGCGGGTCAATTCCGCCTGCAAGACTGGCGAAGCCATCGAAATCAGCGATTTCACCCTGCCGCTGATCAAGGATGCGCAAGCCTATTATGAGCTGAGCGACGGCCTGTTCAACGCCGCCGTCGGCGAGATCGTTGGCGCCTGGGGCTTCCACGCCGACGAACCGCCGAAAGGCCGGATGCCGCCCTTCGACGAGATCAACCGGCTCGCCGCGCAGCACCCCGCGATGACCGACGTCCATGTCGATGGCCATACCGTGACCTGTACCAATTCGGCGGTCGGCCTCGACTTCGGCGGCTTCGCCAAGGGCGCGGCGGTGGACTGGGCGCTCCATACCCTCAAATCCAAGGGTATCGCCAACGCGGTGATCAGCGCGGGCGGCAACGTCGGCACCATGGGCAGCCATGGCGACCGCCCCTGGCGCATCGGCATCCGCGACCCGAAAACCTGGGGCGTGATCGCCTCGGTCGACGTCGCGGCGAACGAAAGCGTCTACACCAGCGGCAACTACGAACGCTTCCGCGAACACGACGGCGTCCGTTACTCCCACATCATCGACCCGCGCACCGGCTGGCCGGTTCAGCACGTTCTCTCCACCACCGTGATCACCACCGACAACGGCAGCCTCGCCGATGCCGCCTCCACCGCTCTCACCGTCGCCGGGCCCGACGACTGGCCACGCATCGCCAAACGCATGGGGATCGACACCGCCATGCTCGTCGATGACGCCGGACATCTCTACGTCACCCCGAAAATGGCCGAACGCCTGATCTTCGACGGGCCGAAGCCGGAGCTTGTCGTGCGCGAGGTTAAGTAGGGTTCTGTCGGGTTTGCGACAGCGGAGGGATGCGGGGCTGCCGCCCCGGGCCCCGCTTGGGGCGATGCCCCAAACTCCCTTTTATTTTTTACGCGCGAAGCGAAATAAATCCATCTTTATCAATGCGTTGATGATTCCGCTTCGCGGGTAAAACCAAAGGGATCAAAGGACCCAAGGCCCTTTGCGGGGTCCAGGGGCAGCGCTCCTGGCCTCCTGTGGCACGAGCGATGCACTGCTCTCGATCTCGGATGATGGAGGGCCACATGATCGTTCTGACCGACGCCGCCCGCGATAAGATCGCCGAACTGCTCGATGGGATGCCCGATGGCGGCATTCGCATCGTCGCCATTCTCGGCGGCTGCGCCGGGATCCGCTACATGCTGAGTTATGCCGAGGCGAGCGCCAAGGGCGACACGATCGTCCGCGACGGTGGCGCGGCGGTGTTCCTCGACCCCGGCAGCGCCGCGAGCCTCGCGGGCACGGTGGTGGACTTCGTCACCGGTGCCGGTGGCGGCGGCTTCACTTTCGCCAATCCCAACGCCGTCGGCCGCTGCTCCTGCGGCGACCCCAACGCCGCCTGCGCCAGCCAGCGCGGCGCGGCCTGAGGGGAGAGCCGCCATGACCGTATTCGCCGCCGCCGTTCCCGGAATTGCCGACGCAGCGAGGCCGATGATGCTCGACGACCCCGACCGTATCGCCCTGATCGAGAAAACCCTCGAAGACATCCGCCCGCGCATCATCCGCGACGGCGGCGACCTCAAACTCGTCGCGGTGCGCGGCAAGGACATCTACGTCAAGATGAGCGGCGCCTGCGTCGGCTGCCAACTCGCCGCGATGACCCTCGGCGGCATCCAGCAGCGCCTGATGGCTGCCCTCCGCACCATCGTCCGGGTGCTGCCCGCCGAGTTGTTGAAAGAGGACGTGGAGTAAAGGTGCGGGCTCTGCCCGCGCCCGCGAGGGGACTCGTCCCCTCGACCCCGTAACCTGGTTTTTCGCGCGTCAGCGCAATCGACCCATTCGGCCACCGCACGGCTTTATCGCGCTTCGCGCAAGTTAAGGGATCCAAGGGCCCGAGGCCCTTGGCGGGTGTGGGCAGAGCCCACGAACCTTCCACCGCAGGAGGCTTCGCGATGATCTATCTCGACAACAATGCGACGACCCGGGTGGACCCGCGCGTGGTTCAGGCGATGTTGCCGTATTTCACCGAGGCGTTCGGCAATCCGTCGTCGCGGCATGGGGCCGGGCATGACGCGGCGATGGCGGTACGGGCGGCGCGGCGGCAGGTTCAGGTTTTGCTGGGCGCGGCGTTCGAGTCCGAGGTGCTGTTCACCTCGTGCGGAACCGAGGCGGATGCGACCGCGATTCTGGCGGCGGTGCGGGCGCATCCGGTACGGCGCGAGGTGGTGATTTCGGCGGTCGAGCACGCGGCGGTTCTGGCGGTGTGCCGGGACCTGGAGAAGGAAGGCTATCGGATTCACGAGATTCCGGTGGACGCTTCGGGCCGGTTGGACGTTGCGGCCTATCGCGCGGCGATCTCTCCCCGGGTGGCGGTGGCGTCGGTGATGTGGGCGAACAACGAGACCGGCGCAGTGTTTCCGGTGGCGGAGTTGGCCAATATCGCGCATGCGGCGGGAGTGTTGTTCCATACCGATGCGGTGCAGGCGGCGGGCAAGGTCGAATTGAACGTGAAAGGTACGGACATCGACATGCTTTCGATCTCCGGCCATAAGCTCCACGCGCCGAAGGGAATCGGTGCTTTATACCTGCGCCAGGGTACCCGTTTCCGACCGCTGCTGCGCGGCGGTCACCAGGAAAAGGGTCGCCGCGCCGGGACCGAGAACGTTCCCGCGATCGTCGCCCTGGGCGCGGCGGCGGAGATCGCGCGGCAGTCCTTCCGCACCGAGACCGAGACCGTCGCGGCGCTGCGCGACGCGCTCCAGGCGGAACTGCTGGCGCGGGTGCCGGACTGCCGGGTTCTGGCGGCGAATGCTCCGCGCCTCGCCAACACTCTCGCGATGGTCTTCGTCGGGATCGAGGGCGAGGCGATGCTGGCGCACCTCGACCGCGCCGGGATTGCAGCTTCGGGTGGCTCGGCCTGCAATGCGGGTGCGATGGCCGCTTCGCATGTGCCGCTCGCGATGGGGCTCACGCCCGCCGAGGCGCGCGGGATGATTCGATTCTCCCTGTCGCGCGAGACCACCGCCGTCGACCTCGCCCAGGCGGCGGATGCCGTCGCCGCGATTGCCGAGCGCTTGCGGGCGCCGGTCGCACCGCGTCGGCGCGGTGGTGCCTACGTCTAAGGCACCTCGACCTGCGCTACCGCACGGATTTCGGGCGTTGTCGCAAAGCCGACAGACCGGACGCGCGACAGCGCGCGGAAGCGGCGGGATTTCCCGGGATTTCAGCGATGGCACGGGGGTTGCTCCGCCTCAGTCAGGAATCGACGGAGGGTCCTTGGGATGACGCGTTCGGTTGGCAGGTTCGGCATCAACGACACCACGTTGCGCGACGGCGAGCAGTCGGCTGGCGTGGCTTTCTCCTTCGAGGAGAAGATCATGATCGCGCAGATGCTCGACTGCATCGGCGTGCCGGAAATGGAAATCGGCATCCCCGCAATGGGCCCGGAGGAGCGCGACGCGATCCGCACCATCGCTTCGCTCGGTTTGAAGGCCGAGCTGATGGTCTGGTGCCGGATGTGCGACTCCGATCTTCGCGCCGCCGCGGCGCTCGACGTCAACTTCCTCGATCTTTCGATCTCGGTCTCCGACCAGCACATCACCCGGAAGCTCAAGCGCGATCGCGCCTGGGTGCTCCGGACCATCGGCGAGATGGTGCCGAAGGCGCTCGATCGGGGCTTCTCGGTGTGCATCGGCGGCGAGGATTCCTCCCGCGCCGACCCCGACTTTCTCTGCCAAGTGTTGGAAGTCGCCGAAAAGGCGGGTGCGCGGCGCTACCGCTTCGCCGACACCCTCGGGATCCTCGAACCCTTCGGCACCCGCGCGGTGTTCGAGACCCTGCGCGCCAGCTCCGGCATCGAACTGGAAATGCACGCCCACGACGATTTGGGCCTCGCGACCGCGAACACTATTGCGGCGGCCTTGGGTGGCGCGACCCATGCCAACACCACCGTGCACGGACTCGGCGAGCGCGCGGGCAACGCGGCGCTCGAAGAGGTGGCCATGGGCCTCTCGCGCCTGCACGGCTATGACACAGGCATCGACATGAGCCGCTACATGGAGGTCTCCCGTCTCGTCGCCACCGCCTCGGGGCGGCCGGTGCCGTGGAACAAGAGCCTGGTCGGCGAGGGCGCGTTCGCCCACGAAGCCGGCATCCATGTCGACGGACTGATCAAGGACCCGCTGAACTACCAGGCGATCGATCCGGCGGAACTCGGCCTCAGCCATCGCTTCGTGCTCGGCAAGCACTCGGGCGCGGCGGCGGTGAGCGCGGCTTACGACCGCCTCGGCATCGACCTCTCGCCGCTGCAGGCGCAGGCGATCCTCGCCCAGGTGCGCAGCTTCGCGGTGCGAACCAAGTCGACGCCGGTCGAGGCCGATCTCTTGCAGTTCTATCGGGCGGTGGAAATCACCACCCCGCAGGCAGCTGAATGATGGAGGGTGCGATGAGCGACGATTGGGAAGACACGATGTACGAGCTCGAATCCGCAGAGGACTTCTTTGCGTTCTTCGGCGTCGAATTCGACCCGCACCTGGTCCGGGTCAACCGCCTGCACATTCTCCAGCGCTTCCACGACAATCTCGCGCTGGTCGCAATGCCCGAAGCGCCTGCCGACCGCTTCCAGGCCTATGCCGCGCAGCTCGCTGCGGCGCACGCCGACTTCGCCCAGTCGACGCCGAAGCAGGAAAAGATCTTCCGGGTATTCCAGTCGCTGCCCGACGAGCCCGCTTTCGTGCCGCTCGCCAACCTGACCCGTCATTGATGGGCGATCGCCGATGCTGATGGATGCGAGATACGAGTTCGGCGACGCGGTGCGGGTGATCCGCAACATCCGCAACGACGGCACCTTCCCCGGTCGTCACACCGGCGAACTCCTGGTGCGCTGCGGCCGCGTCGGCTACGTCAAGGACATGGGCGTATTCCTCCAGGATCAGGTGATCTATTCCGTCCACTTCGTCGACATCAACCGAGTCGTCGGCTGCCGCGAACAGGAATTGATCGCCGCCGACGCGCCTTGGGTCGAGAGCGCGTTCGATCATCGCGATCAGGTGATGTCCACCAAGGCCCTGACGGTGGATGGAGAAACCGTCGTCGCGATCGGCGAAACCGGCGAAGTGGTGCAAGTTATTCGCGACGCCCCGGATGGGGTTGTCTACCATGTCACGTTCGCGGCGGGGGTCTACGCGGTGCCGGAGACGGCGCTTGCGGCGCACGAACTGAAAGAGGATGGGGAATGAGCGATCTCGCCACCTATCACGCCTGGAACATCGCGGCGGCGCGCTTCGGCGGCTCCCCCGAATCCTTGAGTGCCGAACATGCCGAGCGCCTGGACGCGGAAGTCGCGCGGGCGTTGGCCTTGGAGGCCCGAATCCTCGAAAGCCGCGAGGCGATCGCCGTCGCCCTGCCGATCGCGCGCATCGCCGACGCGGTGGCGGGCTGGCGCGACGACAACCCCGGCTGCGCGATCTCGGATGCCGTGTTGTTCGAGGCCCTGCACCGCGAACTCCGGGTCCAGGCGGCGATGGATACGGTCGGTGCACGCGCCCGTCCGGTGAGCGAGGTCGAGGTGCGCGATTTCTACGACGCCAATCCGGAGCGCTTCCATCGCCCGGAACGCCGCGCCGTCCGCCACCTCCTCGTCACCGTGAATCCCGAATTCGCCGACAACACCGAAGGCGCCGCCCGCGCCCGAATCGACGCCTATGCCGACAGGCTGCGTGGCGGTGCGTCGTTTGCCGAGCTGGCCCAACGCCACTCCGAGTGTCCCACCGCGATGAAGGGCGGCGAAGTCGGCACCGTCGGCCGGGGCGCGCTCTATCCCGAGCTTGAGGCGCTCGTCTTCTCGCTGCCCGTCGGTGGCTGGGGCGGGCCGGTGCGCACCGTGCTCGGCTGGCACCTCGTCGCCTGCGATGCGATCGAACCGGAAGACGACGTCTCCTTCGACGATGCCGAAGCGCAGATTCGCGAGCACCTTGCCAAGATCGCCCGCCGTGCCGCCCAGGTGACTTGGCTCCGCGCCCTCGCAATGCGCCCGGTGTTGGTGAAAAGCGATACCGCAGCGGCGTAAGGCCAGCTCCGCCCCGAACTTGCAAAGGGGCGTGGCTCCTTTGATCCCATAACTCTTGTGTTCCCCGCGAAGCGGAATCATCCTTCTCGCCGCAAGGATGACGGCGCTTCGCGCGCAAAACCAAAACAAGGTTTCGGGGAGAACGCCGTGACGCCGGAAATTCTGTGGGCGACGAGCCTGCCCGCCAAGGCCGATGCCGGTACGCAGGCGGCGCGAGTGGCTTCGTGGGGCGGCCGGGTGCAGAGCTTCAACGACGCGGAGGAGGCTGAGGCGCTCGTCGCGGCGGCGGCGGAGGTGATGCCGGTGGCGCGCAGCGGGCGGAGGAGCCTGGGCAAGCCGGTGCCGTTCCTCGCCGATATCCTCGATCATCAGCGCGCGGCGGCGGCTCCGGTGCTGGGCATCGTCAATGCGGATATCGCGATCGAGGCCAGCGCCGGGGAGCGGGCGTGGTTGGCGGAGGCGGCCCAATCGGCGCTGGTGTGCATTCGCCGCACCGACGTCGTGGATGCGGTCGTGCCGCTTGCAGGCGGCACGCAGTTGCCGCAGGGGTTCGATGCTTTTCTCTATCCGCCGCGGATGATCCCGGCGTTGCGGGCGGAGGGGTTTTGCCTCGGCATGCCGTTCTGGGATTTCTGGATGCCGGCTGCGGCGGTACTGGCGGGATATCCGGTGATCGTGGTGACCGCGCCGGTGGCGCGGCATGTGATCCATCCGACCCGCTGGGACGCCTCCGCTCCGGTGTTCATGCAGATGTTCATCGAGGCGCTGACGTTGGCGGCGGCTTCCGCCAAGCCGCCGATGCTTTCGGCGCTGCTCACCCATCAGGTGGCGGTGGTGCGCGGCTTGGCCGATCTCGCCGCCGCCAATGCCGATGCGGCGAAGTTGTTGAATGGGGTTTACGACGATTTCCAACACCGCGTTCTCGCCGTGATCGCGGCGTCTGCGCGGGTGGTGCCGGAGATTCCGGCGGAAACAAACTGACCCCCAGGGCTTGATCCCACCAGCCCAGATATCTAGATATAGGGGCAAGCCCACGGTTTCCGGGGGTTCCGCGTCGGGCCTCGAACTTTTCTCAAAAACTTTGAAGAAAGTGTTTG
>DBTR01000077.1:0-2506 GCA_002307145.1 Rhodospirillum sp. UBA1311
ACCTCGGGCGGCGCGCGCTGGAACTTCCTCGCCGCTTGGGCCTGGGCGGAAGACGCCTACGGCCGCGACGACGCCAAGGTCCTCGACTACATGACCCGGCTGTTCAAGAACGTCCCGGTCCTCGATACCGGCGCGCGCGGCTCGACCACCACGTTCGTCAAGCGCGGCCTCGGCGACGTATTGCTGTCGTGGGAAAACGAAGCCTATCTCGCGCAAAAGGAACTCGGACCCGACGAATTCGAGATCGTGATCCCGTCGCTGTCGATTCTCGCCCAGCCGCCGGTGGCGGTGGTCGACGCCAACGTCGACAAGCACGGCACCCGCAAGATCGCCGAGGATTACCTGAAGTTCCTCTATTCGCCGGAGGGACAGCGGATCGCCGCGAAGCACTACTACCGGCCGCTCCACCCCGAACACGCCGACGCCGACGACCGTGCCCGCTTCGCCGATCTCAAGCTGATCACCCTCGCCGAGCGCTTCGGCGACTGGCGCTCGGTGCAGAAGCGCTTCTTCGCCGACGGTGCGGTGTTCGACCAGATCTACAGCAAGCGGTAACGCGATGGCGCATCGTCCAGCGGCAGGTCTCCGCGTGATCCCGGGGTTTCGGCTCACCCTTGGGATCACCCTCCTCTACCTCGCGCTGGTGGTGCTGATCCCGCTCGCGACCGTGCCGCTGCGCGCGCTCGGCCAACCCTTCGACGCGGCGCTCAGGATCGCGACCGACCCGCGCACCCTCTACGCCCTCGGACTGAGTCTCGGCACCGCCGCACTCGCGGCGATGGTGAACGCGGTTCTCGGCACGCTGCTCGCCTGGGTCCTGGTGCGCTATGTCTTCCCCGGCCGGCGGCTGGTCGACGCGCTGATCGACCTGCCCTTCGCCTTTCCCACCGCCGTCGCGGGCATCGCCCTCACCGCGCTTTATGCCCCGAACGGCTGGCTCGGCAAGCCGCTGGCGAGTCTCGGCATCAAGATCGCCTATACTCCCTGGGGCATCGTCGTCGCGTTGATCTTCATCGGCTTGCCGTTCGTCGTCCGCACCGTCGAGCCGGTCCTCGAAGCGGTGGACGCCGAGGTCGAGGAGGCCGCCGCAACGTTGGGCGCCAGCCGCTGGCAGGGATTCTGGCGGGTGATCCTGCCGGTGATCCGCCCGGCGGTGGTGACCGGCTTCGCCATGGCGTTCGCGCGCGCGGTGGGCGAATACGGCTCGGTGATCTTCATCGCGGGCAACCTGCCGATGCGCTCCGAGATCGCGCCGCTCCTGATCGCGATCCGCCTTGAGGAACACAACGAACCCGCCGCGGCGGTGATCGCGCTCGAAATGCTGGTCACCGCGTTCGTCCTGCTGCTCGGCGTCAACCTGATCCAGGCGTGGCTGCGGAGGAAAACCGGATGATCGACCGCCTGCTCCGTCCGCGCGGCGCGTCGCTCGTCGCCGAAGGGCCGCTCGCCCGCGTCCTGCTGTTGCTCGCCACCCTGGCGGTGGTCGGGCTGTTCCTGGTGTTGCCGCTGGCGGTGGTGTTCGCCGAAGCCTTGGCGAAGGGCTGGGAGATGTACGTCGCGGCGATCGTCGAGCCCGATGCGGTGGTGGCGATCCGCCTCACCGTGATGGTCGCGGCGATCTCGGTGGCGGTCAACCTCGTCTTCGGCCTCGCCGCCGCATGGGCGGTGACCAAGTTCGACTTCCCCGGCAAGAGCCTGCTGCTCACCCTGATCGACCTGCCGTTCTCGGTCTCGCCGGTGATTGCGGGGTTGATCTACGTGCTGCTCTTCGGCGCATACGGCTTGATCGGGCCTTGGTTGGTGGCGCATGGCGTCGAGGTGATCTTCGCGGTGCCCGGAATCGTGCTGGCCACGGTGTTCGTCACCCTGCCCTTCGTCGCCCGCGAACTCATCCCGACGATGGAAATGCTCGGCCGCGGCGACGAAGAGGCGGCGCGCACGCTCGGCGCGTCGGGCTGGCAGATCTTCTTCCGCGTGACCTTGCCCAACGTCAAATGGGCGCTGCTCTACGGCGTGCTGCTCTGCAACGCCCGGGCGATGGGGGAATTCGGCGCGGTTTCGGTGGTGTCGGGGCGGCTGCGCGGCCAGACCGCGACGATGCCTCTCCACATCGAGATCCTCTACAACGAATACAACTTCGTCGCGGCATTCGCGGTCGCCTCGTTGCTCGCGCTGATGGCGCTGGTGACGCTCGCGCTCAAGTCGCTGATCGAGACAGTTTCCGGCCACGCCGGGTCGCACCGAGGTTAGGCATGCAGATCGACATCAAGAACGCGGTCAAGACCTTCTCCGGCAACGGGCGCCCGGCGCTCGACGGTATCGACATGACCGTCGGCGACGGCGAACTGGTGGCGCTCCTCGGCCCCTCGGGCTCGGGCAAGACCACCCTGTTGCGCACCATCGCCGGGCTTGAAACCCTGGAATCCGGCGAAATCCGCTTCGACGGCGTCGACGTCGCCGGGCGCGACGCGCGCGACCGCAACGTCGGCTTCGTCTTCCAGCACTA
>DBTR01000077.1:2763-47739 GCA_002307145.1 Rhodospirillum sp. UBA1311
CTTCCAGCACTACGCCCTGTTCCGCAACATGAACGTGCTGGCGAACGTCGGCTTCGGGCTTTCCGTCCGCCCCCACGCCAGCCGCCCGCCGAAGGCCGAAATCGCCGCCCGCGCCCGCGAACTGCTCCGCCTCGTCCACCTCGAAGGCCTAGAAGACCGGTATCCGTCGCAGCTTTCGGGCGGCCAGCGCCAGCGCGTCGCGCTCGCCCGCGCGCTCGCCATCGACCCGGGCGTGCTGCTGCTCGACGAGCCCTTCGGCGCGCTCGACGCCCAAGTGCGCAAGGAACTCCGCCGCTGGCTGCGCGATCTCCACGAGCGCACCGGCCACACCACCCTGTTCGTCACCCACGACCAGGAGGAAGCCCTCGAACTCGCCGACCGGGTGGCGGTGATCCATGCGGGAAAGGTCGAGCAGATCGCCGCGCCCGGCGCGCTTTACCAGAACCCGGCGACGCCGTTCGTCTGCGAGTTTCTCGGCTCGGCAAACCGGCTGGACGGCATCGCCACGAGGGGAGAAATCGCCATCGGCGACCGCCGCTATCCCACCGACGCCGCCGACGGCCCGCGCGCGATCTACGTCCGCGCCCACGATTTCGGCTTGAGCGCCGCCGACGATCCGGAGGCCTTCCCGGGGACGGTCGAAGCCGTGCGCACCGTCGGCGCGCGAATGCACGTCGATCTCGCGCTCGACCTCGGCCCGCATGTCGAGGCCGAGCTGCCGACCGAGGAGTTCACCCGCGCGCCATGGGCGGTGGGAGACCGCGCGGGCGCGGTCATCCGCAAGTTTCACACGTTCTGAGGATTACTTGCCGATCGCCTTGTCGATCTGCGCTTCAAGATCGGATTTCTCCTTCTTCAAGGCTTCGAGGCGGGCCGCCTTATCCGCGGCAGGCGAGAAGCTGTCGTTCTGCAACACGTCGATCTTCGCCTGGAGAACGTCCGCCTGGCGCTGCAAGTCGGCGTGCTGGGTCTTCGACTTCGCGAGCCGCGACTTCAGCGCCTGCACGTCGCTTTCAAGCGCGGCGGCGCGCGCGGCGGCGCTCGTCCGCTGGGCTTCGAGCGCGTCCTTCTGCGCATTGGCGCGCTCAAGCTCGCGCTGCTTCTGCAGGTTGACGTCCTGCTCGTTCTCGACCGCTTCCTTGCGCTCCTGCTGGCGCTTGTCGTAGGTGCCGTCGGAGAGGTTGGCGATGCCGGAGAAAAACCCGCCCTTGGCCGGGTCCTCGCTCCGCGCGCAACCCGCGCTCGCCATCATCGCGGCGACGCATGCCGCCATCGTCATTGCCTTGATCATCGAGATTACCCCACTCGCGAAATTTTGCGGCGCGTCACCAGCCCGTCGAGGTCGGTTTCGAGCGACGCGATCTGGTTCTTCAAGGTCGCGATCTGCGCGTCCACTTCGGCGGTCTGCTGCGACGACGCCTTGGCCGCCGCCTCGTCCCGCGCGGTCTGGTATTCCGCCTCGCGCTTCTTCAGGTTGGCGACGGTCTGCTGCAAATACTTGATGTTGTCGTCGACCTTCGCGAGTTCGGCCTTCGCCTGGCTCTGGGTGATGGTGTTGGCCGCGATTTTCTTGTCGAGCGCCGCCAGTGCCGCCTTGTCGCTTTCGATCACCGTGTGGCTGCTGTCGATCAGGCCGGAGAGGCGCTGGTTGTCGGCGCGCAGGTCGTTGGCCATCGCGTCGAGGCGCGATTCCTCGTTGGCGTAGGTTTCCTGCTTGCTCGCCACCATGTAGCCCGCCGCGCCGCCCGCCGCCGCGCCCGCGCCGCAGCCGATCGCCGCGCCACCGCCCTTGTGATGGCTGGAGGCGAGAATGCCGATCAGCGCGCCCGCGATGCACCCGGCCAATGCGCCTTCGCCGATGGTCTGGTTGAAGGTGTTCGCCTGCTCGCGCATCTTCTGCTCGGCTGGAGTCCGCGCGGTGTCGCCGGTGGTGGCGGAGCAGGCCCCCAGCAGCAGCGCCATCCCGAGCGCCACGGCCTTGATCACGGAATTCGCCATTTCGTCTCCTGGTGGCCCCCTCAGGGGACCGCTTTCCATTCATCGAGCCACTTCTGGCGGCTCACCTTCATCTCGCTACGATATGTCAGGACATGCTTGAGGTGAAGCGTCACGAACGGCACCAGACTCTCCAGGCCCAAACCCTTCAGTTCCGTCGCGAGCAGATCCTTCTGCCGCTTCAAGGTATCCTCGCCATAGTCCTCGGCGGTGCGGATCACGGTGTCGGCGTAATAGCGCAGGTTGTCGTCCATCACGCCCTGGTCGCGCTTCAGCGCCGTCTCGTAATCCTTGGTGCGCTCCGCGTCCGGCGCGCGTTTCTTTTGCGACTCCGTCAGGCTCGCCAGGGTATCGATGGCGAGGCCGTCGTCCTTCAGCTTGCGCCCGAGGAACGCGCCCATCCGGAGCGCGGTCTTCGCCGCCCGGTCGCGCTGCTCGTCGCGCATCGCGATGTTGGCGCGCAGATCGGCGCGGAGCTGCTCCAATCTCGCTTTCATTTCAGGTGTCGGCGCGGCTTTCGCAATCTGCTCCAGCTCCGCGATCGGGTCTTCCGCGCGTTTGCCCAACGCGCTCGCGCTCGCCTCGGGCGCGGAAGCCGAGCCGAGCTTCTCCCACGCCGCCTGCACTGCCTGCAACTGCGCCGCCGTGCCCAGCACCGGCGCCGCTACCGCGACGCGGAAGCCGGTGGTCTTCGATCGGCGCGGCCCGTTGGCGTCGAAATACGGCACCTCGGCGCGCATCGCGGTGCGAATGTCGGATTGCGCGGTGAGATAATTGCCGCCGCGCACGGTGAAGCCGCCCGCCGCCCCCTGCTCGCGCCCGAGCTTGTTCAAATGAAACGGCGCGAACACGATCTCATCCAGATTGCCGAGCATGTCGAACAGCCCGAGCGGATTGGGCTTCAACAGCCCGGTCAACTGCGGCTTACCGTTCGCCGATTGCGTGCCCGCGAACCAGACGTACTTCGTCATCCCCTCCGGCATCGGAAACACCGGCTCGGCGAAGTCCGCATCCGCCACTGCCGCGCCGCCCCGCGCCGCAAACTCCCACTCGGTCTCGGTCGGCAGGCGCACGAACCCGGCCTCGTCGCCGTTCTTCGGCAGCGCCTTCGCCGCGGTCTTCAACAGCCAGGTCGAATACCGCTCGGAAAACCCGACCGCATCGAACCACGCCACCCCGCCCTTCGCCAGCCGCTTGCCCAAATTCGGCTGCGGGCACGCCTCCTCCATCACCGCCGCATATTGCAGCTCGCTAACCTCGTACTTCGCCAGCCAGTACTCCCGCGCGTTCGCGCCCCCCGGCAAACTTCCGGCGATCCACTCCCGCCGCGGCCCCTCGGCATACCCCCGCTCCGCCGACGGACTCCCCAACGTCACCGCCCGGTCGCCCAAAGCCCCCTCGGCCGGAACCGCCACCCGCCGAAACGCCATCGCCCCGCCGCACGGCATCGGTAGGATCACATCATCCTGCATCGGCTGGGGGTTGAAGAATTTGGCGTCCCAGTCGGCGGCCAAAGCTGGCGACGTTAAAGCTAAAAACAAGGCCAGGGCACTGCCCTGGACCCGCCGGGGCCTTGGGCCCCGGGCCCCACTTGTTTTTGCGCGGAGCGCCATAGAGCCACTCTCTCCCCGTGATGGCTGATCGCCGCTTCGCGGCAAAAAACCAAACGGGGTCTGGGGCCCGAGGCCCCAGCGGGCCCGGGCAGAGCCCGGCTCTTTCTTTCCAATCCAATCAAACATCGCGCAGGCTTTCGGCTGGGTCGACATGGGCGGCGCGGCGGCCTGCCGCGAGAGCGGCGAGGAACGCGGCAGCGAGGGTTGCGGCGGCGGCTATGGCGAAGTGGAGCGGCGGCAGGCGGCAGACGAATTCGTTGGCGCCGAGGTTCTGGCCGAGGGCGGCGTCGAACCCGGCGGCGACGCCGAGGTAGACCGCGCCGGAGAGGAGGATGCCGAGCGCGGCGACGAGCAGGCCCTGGACGGCGGGGAAGCTGGCGGCAGCGGCGCCCGAGAAGCCGATCAGACGGAGCAGCGCGAGGTCGCGGCGCTTGCGCTCGACATTGGCCCAGAGGGATGCGCCGAGGGAGAGGAGGAAGCCGGTCGCGCCGATGGCGGCGAGGACGACGACGATCAAGCCGAGGACGCGGTCGATGGCCTTGACGCTTTCGATCTCGGCGGCGCGGGTGCGGACTTCCATGCCTTGGGCGCGCAGGCGCTCGGCGAGCGGCGCGACGCCGTCGAGGTCGCGGGCATAGAGGCGCAGGCCCGCGAACAGGCGCGGCTCGGCGGCGTCGCGCGGCGTGCCTGTGTCGACGCCGAGGGCGGGCGCGGCGTGGCCGTCGCGGAAGTCCTCGGTGGCGAGGAGCAGATTGACGGGCACGAACGCGGCGGCGCGGCCGAAGGCACTTTCGGGGATGATTCCGGCGACGGTGAGGGGGAAGCGCGCGGCCTGGGTTTCGCCGTTGAGGGTGCGCGCGACCTGGGCGGTGAAGCTGCCGCCCGCCGCAACGCCGAGGCGCTGCGCGGCGGTGGCGGAGAGCCAGACGCTGCGGCCATTGGGCGGTTGCGCGCCGTCCGGCAGCAGCGGATCGCCCGCCGCGCTCGGCACCATTTCGAGGCCGGGGTAGGACTTGCCGTCCGTCCCGCGCGCGTCGAGGGTCGCCGAGAGCGAGCGCGAGCGCGGCGCAAGGAAGCCGACATCGGAGCGCTTGGCGAGGTCGGCGATCCATTCGGGCGTGAGGCGCTGGCTGCCGACGATCACCACCTCGCGGTTGACCGGATCGGCCAGCAGGCGCTGCTGCAGCGTATAGACCATCCCGGATTTCAGCCCGAACAGCACCAGCAGCGGCGTCATCACCGCCGCCAGCGCCAGCACCAGGCACGCCGACACCCGCCAATCGTGGCGGAAGTCGGCAATCGCCAGCCGCGCCGCCTGCCGCATGCCGCGCGCGCTCATGACGCCAACTCCAGCCGCCCGCCACCCGGCGCGGCCACGGTGGAATACCGCGTCAGCCCCAGGCTCTCGACCCGCGCCCAGTCGTGGCTGACCAAAATCAGCGCCGTTCCCAGCGACTTCACCAGATCGAGCAGCAGCCCCAGCACCGCGTCCGCGTTCACCGGGTCGAGCGACGCGGTCGGCTCGTCCGCCAACAACAGCGCAGGCCGGTGCGCCAGCGCGCGCGCGATCGCCGCCCGCTGCCGCTCGCCGATCGACAACTGCGCCGGCATCTTCCCCAGATGCGGCCCGAGCTTCAGCGCCGCCACCAACGCGTCGAAATTCACCCCACCCGGCGTCTGCCCCAGCAGCGCGGGCGAAAGCCCGATGTTCTGCCGCACGTTCAGAAACGGCAGCAGCCCCCCAGTCTGCAAGATATACCCCACCGCCGACGCCCGCAGCCCCGCCAGCCGGTCCGCATTCCCGGCCCGCCACGCCGCCGCCACGTCCACCGCCCCAAACCCGAACCGCCCCGCCTCCGTAGGCCGCAACACCAGCCCCAAGGCATCCAAAACCGTGCTCTTGCCGCTGCCGCTCGGCCCGGTGATCGCCACCGCCTGCCCCGGCTGCACCACGAACCGCGGCACCTCCATCGCAAACCCGTCCGCCGCCGTTCCGCGCCGGATCACCACAGCTTCAAGGTCAAGCAAGGCGGTCATGAGATCAGGGCTCCGCCCTGAACCCGCTGGGGTCGCGGACCCCAGACCCCATTTGTTTTTGCGCGTAGCGCCATAAAGCCATCGCACCCGCGTGATGACTGCGCTACGCGCAAAAAAACAAAGGGGGTTTGGGGCATAGCCCCAAGCGGGGCCCGGGGCGGCAGCCCCGCATCTCTCTCCCGCCCGATCATGGCAGCGCGTCGAGCGGGATGGCGGCGACCTGTTCGCCGGGGTCGGCGCCGGTATCGAGGGCGACCCAGCGGTCGACGTCGTCGTGGATGATCTGGTAGAGGCGGAGTTTGCGGTTGATCTCGTCGAGGAACGCCTGCTGTTGGGCGATCGACCAGCTCGACCAGGTTTCCTGGTCGAGGTCGAGGATCTTGCTGCGGTAGGGCAGATCGTCAAGGTATTCGCCGAGCAGGCCGAGGTCGGCGAGTTTGCTGGCCTTGGGGTCGTTGACGGCGTTCGGGTCGCGGCCGAGGGTGGCGGCGACCGAGCGCATTTTCGAGAAGAAGTCGGTGGGCGAGAGCTGCGCCGCCTGCCCTGCATCGGCGATGCCTTTGAGCACCTGCTGCATGTCGGAGAGCTGGTTCTTGGTGAGCAGGACGCGGACCTCGGTGGTCGGGACTTCCGGCTGTTCGAGGGAGCGATCGGAGATCCAGGCGCGGAACAGCGGCGGGGCCTGAGTGTTCTCGGTCCGGCCGAGGTAGGCGAGCTGCATCGCGTGGCCGAGCATCGCGGTGTCGATGCGGATGCGGTCCGCCGCGCTGTCGCCGCCCTTCAGGTATTCGGGGTCGGAGGTGCGCGCCGCGCCGGGGGTCGCCTCGCCGCGATAGGCGGCGTTGACCTGCCCGACGATGGCGTCGCCGAGGGAATCCACGATGTTGCCGAAGGCGTCGACCGAGCCGACCGGCACCGGGTAATAGAGCGGGCGCGGCACCAGCGGGTGGGCGGAGAGGGTCTTGTACTGCGCCTCGGCCTCGGCGTGGTTGGCCTTGCCCTCCGGCGTAAGGAGGTGCATGGCGTAGATCGCGACGCCACGATGCTGGGCTTCGAGGCGCACCTGTTCGGCATCGAGCATGGTCGAGCCGAGGGGATCGTTGCCTTTCAGCGCGCCCGCGTCGGTGATCAGGACGACGTAGCGCCCGCCGAAAGCGTTCCAGTTGATATCGTTGACCGCAGTCATCACGCCCGCGTAGGCGTCTTCGGAGAAGCGCGGCGTCGAGACGGTGGCGGCCTTCACGCTCGCAACCTTGTCGAGGAAGGCCTTGCCGGTCTTGGTTTCCTCGGGGTCTGCGTAGAGACGCGAGACGTATTCGAGCTTCGGCGCGGCTTCGAGGTTGGAGCGATAGGCGACGAGGCCGAAGCGCACGCGGTCGGCGATCCCGGCCTTTTCCACCCGTTCGGTGATCCGGCGCACGGCTTCGCGGGTGCGGTCGATATAGGGGTTCATCGAGACCGTGGTGTCGATGACGAAGACCACGGCGGCGCGGAAGTTGCGGAGTTCGGCGGTCTGATCGGCGGGCTTGGCGGCTTTCTCGTCCGCCTGCTTCGAAACCGAGGCGACCTGAAGGACGCGGGCGCGATGCCCGGTGCCGGTGAAGGTTTCCTCCGCCGAGAGGATCGGCAGCAGGTAGAAGTTCTTGGTGATGTCGACGTAGGTGGCGGGCTCGATGGAGAGCACCTTGGGCTCTGCCTTGCCCGCGAGGACCTCTTTCCGCAGCGGCGCTTCCGCCTTGCCCGGAGCGTCGGAGTCCAAAAGGTTCACGAGATCGGCGCGGTCGCGGTAGAGCAGCGCGCGGTCGCGGCCCGCCGGATTGGTGAACGCGAGCGCCAGCTGCTGCTTCCACGGCAGGGTGAAGTCCGCCGCCAGCCAGCCGTCGGTGCGGTTGCGCGCGGTGAGCCCTACCTCCAGCCATTCCGCGCCGTTCACCATCTTGCGGCCGTAGACGTAGAAGCGGGTGAGCGCGGGTTGCGCCGCGCCCGGGCCGGTGCCGGGCTCGCGCTTCAGGCTCGCGCCGGGACGGGTGAGGACGCGCTGGTAGAGGGTTTTCTTGCCCTCCATCAAGAGCGGCGCGTGGCCGACCTCCGCCGCCTGCGCCGCAGCGCCGCCCGCGAGCGCGACCATGGCCGCCAAGCCCACCGCCAGGAACACCCGCCGCATCGCTTGCTCTCCCATTACTTTGCCTGTTCGAGCAAGGTCTTGGCTTCGGCATCGCCCGCCGTTGCCGCCTTGCCCAGCCATTCCTTCGCCTTGTCCTGCTGGCCCGGAAGACCGAGGAGGATCTTGCCGAGGCGGCGCTCCGCCTCGACGTTGCCCGCCTTCGCCGCCGGTTCGTACCAATAGGCTGCGGTTTCGGCGTCGGGCTTGTCCATCGGGCTGGTGGACTTCGACCAGGTGTCCGGGTCGTACATGTGGCCGAGCGCGATGGCGGAGTCCGCGCTGCCGAGGCGGGCGGCGTATTGATGCACCAGCATCGCGAAGTCGAGGTGGCCCTGGCCGCCGAGTTCGACCGCCTTCGCGGTGGCGGCCTCGGCGCTCGGGTTGGTGGCGATGTAGCGCGAGAGCGCCTCGCGGCTGTCGATCGGGCCGTTGACGGCGACCGGCGCGGCGGGTTCGGGCGCGGTAGCCACCGGAGTCGCCGGAGCCTCGGCGCCCTTGCCGAACGGCGGCAGTCCCGCGAAATACCATCCGCCCGCCACCAGGATCAGCACCAGCACCGTGCCGAGGATCACTACCCCCGGCGAGGTGCGGCGCGGACGGTCGACGAGATCGGTCGGATCGCTGACGATCGGGGTAAGCGGCACGAACGGCGGCTGCTGGTCGAGCGGTTCGGCGCGCAGCGGACGCATCGGCTCCGGATCGGGTTCGGGATCGACGACGACCGGGTCGGGCTCGGACTGGCGCACCGTGCGCACCCCGGATTCCACCCGCGCGCCCGCAGCCGACGACGCCAGGAGGCCGCGTACCGTCACCCGCCCCTGCTCCTTCACCCCTGCCGCCTCGACGCCCATCAGCACGAGGCAGTTGGGCGGCAGGGTGGCGATCGGATCGACGATCTCGGGACCGAGGCGCAGCACCTTCCCACCGCCTTCGTCGCTCGGCGCGCCGACGGAATGGAGCACGGTTTGCGTGGTCCACTGACCGCCGGTGCCGAGGAAGGTCTCGGCCCCCTGATTGCGCTCCACCCAGAAATCGAGCGCACCCGTCTCGGGCGGCAGGCCGATGATCTTCAAAAGGCCGTATCCGGGACCGCGCGCCGGATCGACGGTCAGATCAATGCGTATCGCCATGGTTCGCTCGCCTTATGCTTCCGCCCCGGCGATCGTCTTGACGATCGCGCCGAGGCGCATGTTCTGTTCCGGACTGATCTCGCTGCCCGCCGTGTGCCCGGCATTGCCGATCGCGGTGTGGGCGAAGGCGTCCAGCCAGTCGTAGATCTGGTACGCGGTGAAGTTGAGCGGCTCGTCGCCCACCTGCGGCAGGCCCTCGAACCGAGGCGGCGCCGCGAACAGGCGGCGGCCCTTGACCCACCGGGATTCCGGGCGCTTGTCCTCGGGCTTCTCGCGGAAGCCGAAGGTGTCGACGTATTCGGCGATCGCGGCGCAGGCGACCAGCGCCTGCTGGTCCACCAGCCGTTCGCGCTTGGTCCCGGCACGATCCTCGGCGACGCGCAGGCGGTCGGCGAGGCGGCTTTCGATGCGCTGGCGATCCGCGCCCGTGATCACTTCATCGACGATGATCTGGAGGATCTCAGCCGAGAGGGCGAAGAAGCGATGCACGTCCTGGCTGTCCGGCAAGCCGCGAAGCTGCTTCTGCCAGTCGGAAATCAGCCGCTTGGCGAGCCGAGCCGAACCGCCGACGGCGGGCTCGACCCCGGTCACCGGCATGCCGAGATCGAGCGAGATGAACCCCCCGCCGATCAGCATCACGTCGGTGGGGCCGTCCGGGCCTTCCGCCTCCGCCTCGGTTTCGGCGCGCAGGTAGAGGGCGCGGACGTGTTCGGAGGACGGCTGCATCAGCGCCACGAGTTCGCCGAGGAGGTGCGGACGCGGCATCAGGGCCTTGATCACCTTGTCCGCCGCGGCCTTCTTGCGTTCGACCTCGTCCGCCCCCTCGGAGCGGTAATACTTGCCGAACTGCGCCTCGACCAGATCGTGGGCGAGCGCATCCACGAGTTCGCCGATGCGGGTGAGTTTTTCCGTCCGCCGCGTCACCTGTTCGATGTAGGCGAGGATCCGGCCCATGCCGCCGTCGTCGATTTCGAGCATCGCGTCCCAGGCCGCGCCCGGGTCGGCGACGAAGGTCCGCACCAGCGGCTCTTCGAGGAAGGTGCGGCGCATCAACGCGAGGCGGTCGACGTGCTGCGGCTCGATACCGACCTCGCGGTTCGCCTCGCTGCGGAAGATCCCCTCGCCCATCCCCGGCTTGCGCACCAGGTAGACGTTGGAGAACGGCGCCTTCGGCGTCCAATAGCTCAGCCATTCGAAGGACTTGAACTTTTCGAGGATGGTCTGCTTCATCAGCCCCGGCCACGCGGTGCGGATCAAATCCTCGGTCTCGTCCTTGTCCTTGGTCAGCCGCTGGTCGAACTTGGTGATCGCCCAGACCAGCCCCGGCTTGCGCCGGGCGCGCTCCTCGGGGGTCGCGCCTTGCGTGGTCTCGATCCACTCGGTGAGCGCCGGGCCCATGTCGCTGGTGTTGGTCTGGTCCTGGCTGCCGGTACACATCACCAGCACGTTCATGTCGTAGTCTTCGGTATAGCGCTCGAACAGGTAGGCGACCTTGCCGCGCAGCAGCAGTTCCGCCACCGGATCGCAGTTTTCGAGCTGCTTGCCGACGTCGCTCAGGGCGGAAACCTTCAGCCGCGCGCGATAGCCGGGGAAGTCGAGGAGGTCGACGCTTTCCAGGAGTTCGGCGCGCGGCGGCTCGGCGAGCGCGAAGCCCATCTCGCGGGAGAGCGCCGCCAGAACCGAGCGCGGCAAACCCACCGAGTTGTGGTATTCGCCGGAAAGCGCGGGCACCACGTTGACCTTGTCGGCGGAATCCCGCCCCAGGCGTTCGAGGATGTCGACATTCATGATGTTGTCGCGCTGGGTGTAGCCGCCCGCGCCGTCGGGACGCACCAGGGCGGCCAACTCGGCGAACACCACCGACGCATTGCCGACCTGGGCGAGCGCATCGCGCAGCCTGAGATAGACGTCGGTGAGCTCCGGCACCTGGCCCCAAAGCAGCGCGAACAGCTTGGCGCGGTCGGCGGCCTCCAGGAACGGCGCGATCCGCGTCGCGGTCGGCCAGAAGTCGGCCTGGAACACCCCCATCGAGCGCGGGAACCGCTTGACGAAGTAATCCATCACGTCGACCACGTCGTCGGCGGAGAGGCCACCGGTTTCCGCCGCCTGGACCTTGCCGCGCAGGCCGTCAATCTCGGCATGCAGCAGGTCGTGGGTGGCGTGGAAACTGGTCTTCTCGGAATCGAAGTCCATCAGGTAGGTGTTGCCGAGGATCTTGATCACCTCGGCCTCGGAGAGCAGCATCAGCGCCACCGGGAAACCCTTCGGAACCGGCTTCGGCTGGCGGGTGAAGCGGGTGACGATGCCGGTCGCCTCCTTGCCGCGCCCGGGCGGGTTGATGTGGCTGATGAAGTTGAGCCGCGCGCCGTCCAGGTCGGTTTCGAGAGTGCCGTTCGCACCGCTCGCCAGTGCCGAGATCAGGTGCGACTTGCCCGCCTGGGAAATTCCGAAGAAGCCGACCGTCACCGGACGCTCCGCCGCCGCGCCGAGCCGCCGCGCGGCATTGCGGGCGCGGCGCAGGCGCTCGATCAGGCCGTCGGCGTCGCGGTCGAGGCTCGTGCTGTCGAGGCGCACCTCGGCGATCCAATCGGCGGCGCGGTTGGTGCCTTCGATGATCGCCGAGCAGCGCTGGCTCAAATGTTCTGGCGTGGGAGTCACCGCTCCGTCCTCCTGTTCAGCGAATGATGCTGCCGGTGTCGAGCCAATAGCTGTCCGAGCCCTTGTCCGGGCTCGGCAACGTGAACAGCCGGATGCTCACCGCGTTGCGGTTGATCGCCGCTCCGCCCGCGATGCCCGCCTCGATCACCACCGGGCGGTCGACCTTGCCGCGCCGCTTGCGGCCGAGGCGCACCATCAGCGCGGTGGCGTGCTGGTCCTCGCCGTAGATCGCGCGGTGCGCCGTGCTGTTTTCCTCGCCGACGAACTCCAGGAGATAGAGCGGGCTCGCGCCCCAGCGGGCGGAATCGAGCTGGCGGAAGCCCAACACCGTCGGCCCGCGCACCGGGAAGGCGACCTCCTCGGGGAAGTCCCATTCCGGATTGTCGAAGTCGACGTCGCGGTAATAGACCTCTTCGCGCTTGATCAGCATGTTCTTGTCCACATGGCCGATGTAGCGGACCGTGGAATAGTTGCGGATCTCGTTGGCACGGAAGAAGAAGTTCGGCAGGCGCCCCTGCCCCAGCAGGCACAGCATCGCGCCGACGGCCGCGGTGGTCTTGGGGTCGTCGATGCGGCCGTCGCGGTTGAACGGATACCAGCCGCCGGTACGGTAGTTGCGCAACGGAATCACCCGGTCGGGCGGCAACGGTAGCAGCGCGCGCACCAGAGCCTGCACCCCCGGTAGGCTCGAAGGCCGCCCGGTGAGCAGCAGCACGTCGCAATCGTAGTCGAAAACGATCTCGCAGAGCGAACGGATCGGCCGCGCCACCTCGACGTTGCCGGAGGTGAACAGCTTGTGCAGCGCCGCCATGTCGAAGGGCAGCGACACCGTCATCAGGTCGAAGTCGGCGGCGCCCGGAGCCTTGCCGCGCACGCCCTTGGCGAAATAGGCCAGGACCTCCGGCGACGGCGCGTGGGTGCCCAGCACCTCGCCGAAGCTCGGCGTCGAGACGTCGGCGGTGGAGAGCGGATCGTAGGCCTCGTAGGCCTTCAGCACCGCGAGCGCGAGCGGGTAGAACACCTGGAGGGTCAGTTGCTGGCGCAGGATCTTGTCCTGCATCGACAGCGACGGGCTGGTGCCCATCAAATCGCCCAGGAGCGCGCGGGTTTCGCGCACGCCGTGGGCGTCCAGCGCTTCGGTCAGGCGCGGCACGATCACCTTGGTGATCACGTCGAGAACGATGTCGTCGCCCGCGATCTTGAAGCCGTCGCGGAACACCTGCTTCGGCAGGATCGAGACGTTGCCGCCGCGCCCGTCGTCGAGGCTGTAGTCGCAGACCACGAGGTCGGTGGTGCCGCCGCCGACGTCGATCGAGGCGACGCGCAGGCTCCGGCCCGCATCCTCCGGGCGAACCCGCCGGAACGCCTGGAAGAAGTCCTCCGGACGGCCGCCGAAGTGGTCGATGATCTCGGAATAGAGAAACACCACCTGGGCGCAGGTTGCCTCGTCCCATTTCACCAGGTGCTGGGGCAGCGGCGGCCAGGCGGCGGCGCGGTCGGCCTCGGTCTCGACGGCCATGTCCACCGGATGCCAGTCGAGCGCCTTCCAGACCAGGCCGATCGCCTGGCGCATCCGCTCCTCGAAGATCTGGCGCTCGGGCAGCGGCATCGAGGGCGGCACGGTCAGCACCACCGAGCGCAGTTGGCGCGGCTTGTCCGGATAGCCCTGGTTGTGGCGTTGCTTCGGGCTGTTGATCTGGGTCAGGGCCTGGGCCAGCACTTCGGCGAGCATGAAGGTCATCAGCGAACTGCGCGAATAGTGCGGCAGGAACACCGGGATCTGCTCTTCGAGCGGCAGGGTGAACAGCGCCTCGCCCTCGCCGTTGACGAGATTGCCGACCGGGGCGGCGGTGGCGCGCGGCTCGGATTCCGACTTGTTGAACGAGACGTTGAAGCGCCATCCGGATTCGAAGCCGACCTCGTCCCAGAGGTACCGCTTCGGGCTCGACAGCCCGGTCGCGCCCTCGGTGCCGCGACGCCGCGCGGCGAGGCGCGTCGCCTCCGCGCCGACGCGGGCGATGGTCGGCCAGAGGAACATGTCGTTGCGGCCGCTCTGGGCGGAGAAGTTGACCTTGCCGAACGCGGCCTCGGCGAACTCGACGCGACTCTCGAAGGCGGCGGTGTAGACCTTGTGCGGTTGGCCGAGATCGCGGAGTTCGAGGCGATAATGGTTGTTGAGGCCGTTGCTCTCCTGCGGGTGGTCCTCCATCAGGAGGCCGCACGAACGGGAATTGCCGACGTCGAGGACGAGGTCGACCTGGATCGGTTTTTCGAGATCGCCCGCCTCGTGCGAGACGATCCTGAGGCGCGGCGGCGAAACCTTGACGCCAAGGAACCACAACACGTTGAGGTAATGGGCGAAGTAGCGGCGGGAATTGAGTTCGTCCTCGATCTCCTCGGGTGCGGCGCGCTTCGCCTTCATCCGTTCGACGAAGATCTCCTTCAGCCACGCCTCGACCCACGGCTGGTCGAGGAACCAGCCCATGTCGTCGCCCTTCCATGACAGCGCGAACCGCGCGCCGCCATCGACGTCGTCGGCCTTGCGCGGGATCAGGTACGACGACCCGGCGACCTCCTCCTCCGCCACGGCGGTATCGAAGGCGAAGACGACGCGGTGCGAGTGCCCGTGTTCGGTATCCTCGCCCGGGGCAAGCGGCACGATCCGCGCGCGCGCCCAGTTGCGCGGACCCTGGACGAAGTCGGTCGCGCGAAGGCGCAGGTAGGGCACCGGCACCCAAACGTCGCTGAACACGTCGAGGCTCTCCGCCAACAGCGTTTCGAGCTTGGCGTCGGGGGTCATCGCGGCGTGGGTGTTGGGGTGGAGGTAGGCGTCCCGCGCCGCGTCGTAATCGAGGCGGATCAATCCGGACGAACCGTCGGTGCGGCGGACGAACGCGCCCGGCGCTTCCTTGCGCGGCTCCACGGAAAGGCCGAAGTCCATGAACTGGATGCCCGAGCGCATGATCAGCGTGGCGTCTTTCTCGAACTGGATCAGCTGTGCGAGCATCGTTCCCATCCCGTCGTGCGCCGGAAATCGCTCCGGCAAAGGTCCATGGTTCTCTTACCTAGCGGGTCATGTCCACTGAATATTCAGGGCCTTGCTGCGGCTTGCCGGAACACTTGGCCGCGCCCGAGGCCCCTTGCGTGCATTCCACCGTCGACCGGCCGAAGCTCGACCCGTCGCCGCAACGCGGATCGTCCTGCCCGGTGATCACCAGCTTGCCGCCCTGCATCGTCGCCGAACTGTTGCCGACGCAGGTGGTGCCGTCGCCCCGGGTGATCGTCACCTTGCCCTTGCCGCCCTGGAAATCGTATTCGACGCTGGCGGGCAACCCGGTGCGGGAGTCCATCAAGCCGCCGCGCGAAGTCCACTTGCCGTTGAGAAAATCCGTGCCGCCACCTGCCTTCGCCTGCGGCGGAATGGTGAGCGGCGTCTCGGGCTTGGCCTGGGGCTTGGCGGCGTCGTTCGGCTGCGGCGGGACGGTCTTGTCCTGCGGCGCGGCATTATCCTTCGAAGCATCCGGCTGCGGCGGAACCTGCGGCGATTGCGACGCATCGGGCTGGGGCGGCGTCGCGGGCTGGTCCTGCGGCGACGCGCCGGGCGGCGTGGCCGCATCCGGCACGATCGCGCCATTCGGCACCACGCCGACGGCGCCGTCGGCCGCGGTGCCATTGCCCGGAACCACCACGCCCGGAACCAACACGCCGGGAACCACCACGGTGCCGACCGGCGGCACTTCGCGCGTCGGGGGAATTTCGGGGACCTTCTGCTCGCCGACGATCTCGGAACGGAACGCGGGCGGTAGAATCTCCGGCGCGCAACTCCGCAGGCCGAACAGCCCGAGCAACAACACCAGCAGCAGAAGCAGCAGCCAGAGCCACCAGCGCGACCACCACGGGCGCGTCGGCGCGAGCACCGGCGCGGCGGGCGGCGGCATCATCGCGGCGGCCTGGGCGGCGGGCACGGCGGGCATCAGGTCGCGGATCGGGTCGGCGTCGGGCAGGCGCGGGTCGCTGAATCCCCAGAAGGTCAACACCGGCTTGCCGTCGACCGAATAGATGTGGCTTTCGTTGGGAATGCGCATCACGTGCGGCAGCAGCCGCGCGTAGACCTCGAAGTCGTCCGCGCCGTTCTGCGCCGGGCGACCGCTCAATTGCACGCCGAGGCTGGCCGCGTGCGCCGCGACCTTTTCCCGCGCCGCCTGGAGCTGGCCGCGCATCGCGTCGCGCTCCTCCGGGCTCGCCGCCGACCACGGCACCACGAGGCCGCCCTCCGGCGCGTACCAATCCACGTCCCTGCCGCTTTCGCCGATCTGCGGGATCGCCAGCATCGCCGCGATGTCCGCGCCCAACTGGCGGCGGATCGTGGCGCGCACCTGCGGTGCGGAATCGAACACCGGGCGGCCGACGCTGCCGAGCGCGTTGAACTCGCGCATCGGTGCGGAACGCAGTAGCGGTCCCGAGGCGGTGGCCATGAGTTTGCTCCCTTCGGTGTCGCCGCGCGCAGGCGGCGGTCGCTGTCTCAAGAGTTATTTGCAGCCCGGCGGAACGGGCTTCTGCTCGGTCGCCTGCATCAGGATATCGGACCACGACTGGCCGTCGCGCGGGCTGTAGAAGCGTCCGCCGGTCGCGTCCGCCATGCACTTGCCGTTGCTCGAACCATCCACGCCGATGACATTGATTTTGAGGTTTGGCTTCTTTTGTTTCAAGGCTCTGGCGATGGCGCAAGGGTCGCCGCCGCAACTATCCTCGCCATCGGTGACCACCACCACCACTCCCGGAACGGAAACCCCGTCGAGCATGTTCCCCGAGCGCTCAAGTCCGCGCGCGAGCGGCGTACCCTGCTGCGGCTGGATGCCGTTGACCTGCGAGAGCAGCGCACCGCGTTGCGAGGGATTGAAGAACTTGAAGTTGTCGGTGCCCTCGCACTTGCCGAACACCAGGAGGCCGATGTCGACGTCGCCCGGCATCTGGGTCACGACGTTTTTGGTCGCATCCTTGGCCGCCTGCAACCGCGACCCCGCCCCGCCCGAGAAGCTCTGGATCTGCGCCATCGCCGCACGATCACCGCGCATCGCCCGGCGAACGAGGTTGTTGATCTCGGCTTCGGTCATCGTGCTCGGCAGCCGCATGCTGCCCGAGCCGTCGAGCATGATCATCACCTCGGGCCGCTCCCACTCGGCCCGCGGCGCGGGGCAGGCGGCCGGCGAAGGCTTGGATTCGGCGGGCTTCGGCGGTGCCACGGCGGGCGGCGCGGGCTTGGGCTCGGCCTTGGGCGGCGCGGGCTTGGGCGCGGGTTTCGGCGGCTCCACCGGCTTCGGCGGCTCGACCTTGGGCGGCTCGACCACTTTCGGCGGTTCGACCGGCGGCACCGGCTCCGGAGTGTCCACCTTCGGCGGCTCGCAGGCTTCGAGACGGCGGCGCAGCTCGGCCTCGGCGGCGCGGATGCGGGCGCGCAGGTCGTCGAGATTGTCCTCGGGCGGCGGCGCGGGTTCGGCGGCGGGTTCGGGCGGCGGCGCGAGCGGCTCCTTGTCGCAGCGGTCGAGGAGGAACAGCGCCAACCCCAACACCAGCAGCAACAGCAGCAACGCCAGCAACCAGCGCCACCAACTCCGCCGCGCAACCACGGGCACGGCGGCGGCCACGGTGGCGGCGGGTGCGACTGGCGGCGGCGGCACCGCGCCAACCCCCGCCTGCCCCCAGCCGACGATCACCGGCTGGCCGTTGACGACGTAAACCTGTTCGACGCCCGGGTCGACGGCGGCGCGCTTCAACAGATCGGCGCGCGCCGGATCGCTGGTGCGCGCCGCAAGCGACCGCACCGACTCCAGCCGCTCGCGCAGCGCCGCCCTGGCGATCGCCTGCGCCTCGGGCGGCAGGGAAGCGAGCGGCTGAGGCTGGCCGTGGAGTTCCGTGGTCCAGTCGACCCACGCGCCGTCGGCGGACGGCACGGGCCGCGCGAACAGCTGCGCCGTGGTCTCGGGCAACGCGGCGCGCAGCGCCTGGGCGATCGCGCCATGTTCGGCATGGAGCGACGCGCCCGACGCCTGTTGCGCGGCGTAGCGACCCGATTCGGTACGGCAAACACGAAAGACAGAGGGCATCGCGACGGCAACCGACACAGCCTTGCCCGACGCGGCGGGCGGACTACGGGAGTATCAGATTCAGCCAGAAAATTCCAGGCGTTCGGCATTTTCTTCGAGGCTTGAAACGCGGCGGAACGGGCGCATCTCTCAAGACCTGAAGCCCTGGGCAACCGATCCCGAGCGCGGACCAACCCGCCGGACCAAACGCAAAAAGACTTCAGGGAGAACCAACGTGATCGCAGCCAAACCGCTCTGCATCGGCCTTATGTTCGCCACGGGCTTCGCCGCGCCCGCTTTCGCGGGCCAGATCGTCGCGGGAAAAGTCGCCTCCCCCGCCCTCAATCGCGATTATCCATATACCGTCTACCTGCCCGACGGGTACAGCCACTCCAAGCTCACCTACCCCGTCCTCTACCTGCTCCACGGCGCGGGCGGCAACGAGAACGAATGGGCGATCAAGGGCCATGCGCAGCAGACCCTCGACACCATGATCGAAGACGGCACGATTCCCCCAATGGTTGTGGTGATGCCGGGCCATACCTTCGGCTGGTGGGCCGATGGCAACGCCGACAAGGGCGAGACCGCGCTTCTTTCCGACGTCATGCCCCACATCGAGAAAAGCTACCGGGTGATCACCGAGCGCCAGGGCCGTCTGATCGCCGGGCTTTCGGCGGGCGGCTACGGCACCGTCAACATCGTCTTCAAGCACCCGGAAATGTTCGCGGCTGCCGCCGCGATGAGCCCGGCGGTCTATCACGACCTGCCGCCCGACACCTCCAGCGCGACCAAGAATCCGCCATTCCAGAAAGACGGCAAGTTCGACCCGGAAACCTGGAAACGGCTCAACTGGCCGGTGGTCTACGACAAATACAAGGCGTCCAAGATCGTCGTGCCGATGTATATCAACTCAGGCGACCACGACCGTTTCAACATCGCTTACGAGGCGGCATATCTCTATCAAAAGTTGCGGGATATCCAACCCAAGGACACCGAGTTCCGGGTCGTCGACGGCGACCACGAGTGGCCGGTCTGGGCCGCCACCCTGCCCGAGGCGCTCGAATTCATGAGCGGCTACGTTTCCCGCCCCCAGGGCGCGCCATAACCCCCGAATGCACGACGGGCCCCCACTACGGGGGCCGTCGCAGCTTCAGCTTTTCGCCTCTTCCGCCGCCTTGGCCCGGGCGGCTTCCGCCTCGGCCTCGCAGCCGCAATGCTCGCCCGCGCCGGGTTCGCCGTGCGCGTGCCTGCCGTGACCATGGCCGTGACCGTGAGCCACGCCGTCCTGATGGCGCTTGCCGTTGCCGCAACCGCAGCCGTCGTGCGGGCCGGTTCCGTCGTGATTGGGCATTTTCGTCTCCTGTTCGGGTTGGTGTGTTTGATCAAGCGTAGAAAGGCCTGGCATCGCGGCGCAGCGCCGGTGGCCACGGCGACGCCGCATGCCGCCGGGAGGGTCGAAGACGACGGGCTCTGCCGTCGGGTCGACCGCGCCGCCCGCGATTTCGATCGCCCAACCACCGACCAGCGCGCTCGCCACCGTAGTGCGAGCTTCCGCCAGCAGGCGGGAGAACGTCGGGCGGGAAATTCCCATCATCTCGGCAGCTGCGGCGTGTTCCAACCCTTCGGCATCGGCGAGGCGCAGGGCTTCCGCGCCGTCGAGGCACAGCACGACGCTCTTGATCTCGCGCATCGGCACGCCTTGCGGCTTGAAAACCCGAACGGAGAAGCCGTCCCGGACGATCCGGGACCTGCGGGGACGAGGCATGTTCGATACTCATGTTATGAACGTATGTTCATAACTACGCCGCAAGCCGCTATCTGGCAAGCACAAAAAAGCCCCTGCCGGAAAGGCAGGGGCTCGAAACCGTCGGCGCGCGACGAAACGGCTTAAAAGAAGGCCGCAAGGTTGCGACGGATGCGATCCTTGACCAACTCACCCGGCTTCGGCGCGCTGAACTCCTGGCCGGTGACCGCCTCGAACAGCGAGATATAGCGGCGCGAGAAGTCGATCAGGGTGTCGTCGGGCACGTCCGGGATCGGCTGGGTGTAGGGGTCGCAGCGTTCGGCGATCCAGAGGCGGAGGAATTCCTTGTCGAGGCTTTCCGGCTCCTGGCTCGCCGCATGGCGTTGGGCGTAGCTGTCGGCGCGCCAGTAGCGGCTGCTGTCCGGGGTGAGGATTTCGTCGGCGAGGGTGAGCTTGCCTTGGCTGTCGACGCCGAACTCGAACTTGGTGTCGACCAGGATCAGGCCGTTCTTCGCCGCGATTTCGCGGCCGCGCGCGAACAGCGCCAGCGCGATCTCCGAGACCTCGTCGAGTTGCTTCTGCGGCAACAGGCCGGTGGCGACGATCTCCGCCGGGGTGATCGGATGATCGTGACCGCCTGCGGTGGAAGCCTTGGTGGTCGGGGTGAGGATGGTACGCTCCAGGCGATCGTTCTTCTTCATCCCGTCGGGGAAGTCGATGCCGTAGAGCTTGCGCGCGCCCGACTTGTACATCGTCCAGATCGCGGTGTCGGTGGAGCCGGTGAGGTAGTCGCGCACCACGACTTCGACCGGCAACATATCGAGCCTGCGCCCGACGACGACGTTGGGGTCCGGATATTCCAGCACGTGGTTGGGGCAGATATCGGCGGTCGCCTCGAACCAGAAGCGCGCGGTCTGGGTCAGCACCTGCCCCTTGAACGGCACCGCCGCCAGCACCTGGTCGAAGGCGCTCTGCCGGTCGGTCGAGATCAGGATCCGGCGGCCATCCGGCAGGTCGTAGTTTTCGCGGACCTTGCCCTTGTAGTAGTTGGGCAATTCGGGAAAGTGCGCGTCGGTCAGCACCGCCGGGATCGCCGCGCGGAGAATGTCCTCGGAAAGCATTGGGCCGTCCCCCTATAATGGAATGCCCGAGTTATGGCACCTCCGCAGACGGGCGGCAAGGCCTCGTGCCGCCGCCTCGCCCCATGTCAGCCGCCGTCCGCAAGCCCCGCGCGAACATCGTTCGCGGTCGCGCCATCCACCAGTTTCGCCAGCTTGGCTTCAAGCGCAGCGGCGGAAACCTGCCGCGCCTTCGCCTTCACCGCGCCGACCTGGTTGGGCCGCACGCTCAAGGATCGCACCCCCGCGCCGATCAGCGCCGACGCCGCCACCGGGTCGGAGGCCGCGTCGCCGCAGACCGTGACATGCCGCCCGCCCGCCTTCTCGCAGATCATCCGCACCGCGCGCAGCACTGCCGGGTGCAACGCATCCTGCATCTCGGCCACGCCTGCGTTGCCACGTTCGGCGGCCAGCACGTATTGGGTCAAGTCGTTGGTGCCGATGCTGAAGAAGTCGGCATGGTCGACGAACTGTTCGAGCGTCAGCGCCGCCGCCGGAACCTCCACCATCATTCCGATCTGCACCGGCCAAACGTGCGGCACCCTGGCCTTCTCCAAGTCCGCATGCGCGGCCTCGACGAAGCCGCGCGCGCGGATCATCTCTTCGGGCGAGGTGATCATCGGGAACATCACCCAGATCTCGCGCCCCTCGCCCGCGCGCAAAATCGCCCGGAGGCTGGCGGCGAAGAACTCGGGATTGCGGAACGACAGCCGCACGCCACGCACGCCGAGGAACGGATTCGCCTCCTTCGGCTGGTCGAGGAACGCCAGCGGCTTGTCCGCGCCGACATCGAGGGTGCGCACCACCACCGGGCCCTTCGGCGTGTTGGCGAGAACCGCGCCGAGGATCCGAACCTGATCGTCCTCGCTCGGGGTTTCGGTGAACGGCAGGTAGGCGAACTCGGTGCGCAGCAGGCCGACGCCCTCCGCGCCATTCTCGGCGGCCGACTTCGCGTCGAGCGGATTGCCGACGTTGGCCATCACCTCGATTGCCGCGCCGTCGGAGGTGATCGCGGGCCGATCCTTCGCCGCGTCGAAGGCCGCGCGCTCGGCGGCGCGTTTTTCCTGACGCGCTCGGAATTCGGCGGCGACTTCGGCATTGGGCTCGACCTCGATCTCTCCAGTACCGCCGTCCATGGCGATGAGCTTGCCCGGCAGACCGGCAAAATCCAGCCGCGCCGCACCGACCACCATGGGAATCCCGAGGGTGCGCGCGATGATCGCGGCATGCGCCGAAGCGCTGCCGGTGCGCGCGAGAATGCCCAGGACCTTGTCCGGATCGCAGGCGGTCGCCTCGCTCGGCAAAAGCTCGTCGACGAGCAGGATCGCGGGCGGCTCGGGCGCAATCTTGAGCGCCGCGCCGGTGCCCGACATCGCCCGGCCGACGCGCATCGCGATGTCCTTGAGGTCGGCGGCGCGCGCCTGGAGATACGGGTCCTCCATCGCCGCGTAGGCCTCCGCGAGTCGCGTGGTTTCCGTCCGCCACGCGGCGCGGGCGGCGGCTCCGGCAGCAATCTTGGCGTGCACGCCTTCGAGCAGCGCCGGGTCGCTCAACACCAGGGCCTGCGCGGCGAAAATGCCGGTGGCGTCGTGGACGGCGGTTTCCTTCAAGTCGTCCGCCACCTGGCGCACCGCCGCGTCGAGCCTGGCACGTTCCTTCGCCGCGTTTTCAACCGGCGCATCCGGCTCTTCGGGAATCGCGGCGTCGAGGCGCTCCGCCCTGCCGACCGCAACACCTTCCGAAGCGGGCACGCCAGTCTTACCCGGCGCTGGCATTGCCACAGCCGCAACCGGTTCGGCTCCCGGTCCCTCCGCCTCGCCGAAACGGTCGTCCGCCAACGCCTGCAACGCCTTGAGCGCCGCGTCGGCGTCCGCGCCACGCACCTCGAAGCGCACCCGGTCGCCCTTGCGCACCTGCAGCAGCGCGACGCTGGTGAGACTGCGCGCCGAGGCCGGACCGCGCCCACCGGTCAGGTTGGTGAGCTGGACGTCGGCGGCAAACTTGCTCGCCGCCTGCACCAGGGTCGCCGCCGGGCGGGCGTGCAGCCCATGGGGATTGTGGATTTCGGTTTCGAAACCGAGTGCATCGCCGGTCGCAGCGGCGGTCGCCGGCACGGCAACGACGGGGTCGGCGTCGCCGACCTGGGATTCCTTCGGCAGCAATGCCGACATCGCCTCACGCAACACCGCGTCGAGGTCGCCGCCCGAATTCGCCGCCACCGAAGCGGCCACCGCCGCCTCGACGATCGGCGCGGAACAGAGGCGGATTTTGGTTTGCCAGTCGGGGATTTCCTCGGCTTCAAGCAGGTCGAGCGCGGTTTGCGCGCTCAACACCGCCGAGCCCAGGTCCATCAGCACCACCGCACCGTCGCCTTCGCAAAACGGCTTCAACACCTCGGCGACGTGAACCGCGTCGGTGCCGACCTCGTCGAAATCGTCGCCGACGCCGGCGGCGATGGCGAGGGGGAACTCAGGGCCGACCATTTGCATGACCAGCTCGCGAATCCCCAGCGCCAGGGCCTTGCTGTGGGATACCAGGACGATTCCGATCATGCGGCTCAGGCCTCGCAGGTGGTGCTGAGGGTTTCGAGCAGGAGCGCCAGCGAATTCGCGCCCGGGTCTTCGTGGCCGATGCTGCGCTCGCCGAGGTAGCTGGCGCGGCCCTTGCGGGCAAGCAGCGGCGCGGTCTTGGTCGCGGCGTCGCGCGCGGCGGCGGCGGCGGCCTTGGTCGCGGCGGCGAGGTCGCCTCCGGCTCCGGCCATCGCATCAAGGGCGGGTGAGAGTGCGTCGACCATGGTCTTGTCGCCGAGTTCCGCCTTGCCGCGCTTCTGGATGTCGGCGAGGCCGCCCTTCAGCGCATCGACCATCGCAGCGGCATCCCAGGCGGGACGCCCCATCGAGCGCTTGCCGAGTTCGAGGAAAAAGCCGCCGTAGAGCGGGCCGGACGCACCGCCGACGGTGGAGAGCAGGGTCATGCCGACGGTCTTGTAGAGCGCGCCGAGGTCGGCGGATTCGGCGGCGTCGAGCTTTTTCACCACCGCCACGAAGCCGCGGCGCATGTTCGCACCATGGTCGCCATCGCCGATCGCGGCGTCGAGATCGCTCAACCGCGTCTCTTCCTTTTCGAGCGCGGCGGATGCCGCCTTGATCCACGCCACCGCCTTGGATACGGAAAACTCGCTCATGTCTCGCCCTGCCTGTGTTTACATTACGATCGTTCGGAGTCCCCGGGCGCGACGCCGCGCCCGGGGAGTTTAAGACATGGGGTATCAGACGCCCCAGCGCAGCGCCGGCGTGTTCACCGGTGCATCCCAGAGCTGGAGCATCTGGTCGTCGACACGGAGCGCGGTCACCGAAGCACCCGCCATTTCCAGGCTGGTGATGTAGCTGCCCACCAGGCACCGGGCGATCTTCAGGCCGTGCTTTTCCGCGATCGCGGCGGCCTTGCGGTAGACGATATAGAGCTCGATCAAGGGCGTGCCGCCCATGCCGTTGACGAACAGGATGATGGTGTCGCCCTTGTTGAACGGCAGGTCGGTCAGCACCGGTTCCATCAGCATTTCGGTGATCTGGTCGGCGGGCGCCATCGGCACGCGACGACGGCCGGGCTCGCCATGGATGCCGATGCCGACTTCCATCTCGTTCTCGGCGAGTTCGAACGACGGCTTGCCCGCGTGCGGCACGGTGCAGGCGGTGAGCGCCATGCCCATCGACCGGCCACTCTTCCGGATCTTGTCGCCGAGGGCCTTGATATCCTTGAGCGGCATACCTTTCTCGGCCGCCGCGCCGAGGATCTTTTCCATCAGGATGGTGAGGCCGACGCCGCGCCGCCCGGCGGTGTAGAGGCTGTCCTCGACCGCGACGTCGTCGTCGGTCATCACCGTCTCGACCGCGATGCCTTCTTCCTTCAGCATTTCCGCCGCAAGCTCGAAGTTCATCACGTCGCCGGTGTAGTTCTTGACGATCTGCAGAATGCCCGCACCGCCGCTCACCACCTTGCCGGCCTCGAACATCTGGTCCGGAGTCGGGCTGGTGAAGACGTGACCGGGACAGGCCGCGCTCAGCATGCCCATGCCGACGAAGCCGCCGTGCATCGGCTCGTGACCGCTGCCGCCGCCCGAAACCAGGGCGACCTTGCCCTTCACCGGCGCGTCCTTGCGCACGATGTAGAACGGCTCGTAGCTCACGCGCAGGTGGTTCGGGTGGGCAAGCTCCATCCCTTCCAGCGCTTCGCGGACCACGTCCTCGGGAGAATTGATTAGCTTTTTCATCGAGATACCTCCGGTTTCGGAAGATCGACCCGGTCGGCCAAGGCCGCCGGGCTCGGAAGACACGAAAACCTCCGCGAGGGAACCACGCGGAGGGACAAGGGCGCCCGTTTCCGGGCGCCCTTGCAGGTTGGCTTAGATAATGTGGAGGCCGACGACGATCACGCCGCCGATGATCGCGCCGATGATCGGCGCAACCACCGGAACCGCAGCGTAACCCCAATCCGAGCTACCCTTGCCCGGGATCGGCAGGATCGCGTGCGCAATCCGCGGCCCGAGATCACGGGCAGGATTGATCGCGTAGCCGGTCGGGCCACCGAGGGACAGACCGATGCTCCAGACCAGCACCCCCCAGAGGAACGGACCGAAGCCGGCCGGAAGGCCGCCCGCAGCCAAGCCCTTGGAACCGATAGCCAGACCCGCGACCACCAGGACCACCGTGCCGATGATTTCGGTGACGGCGTTGGAGGGAATGTTGCGGATCGCGGGACCGGTGCAGAAGACGGCGAGCTTGAGGCCCGGGTCCGCGGTACCGGCCCAGTGCGGCAGGTAGTGGAGATAGACGAACACGCCCGCGAGGAACGCGCCGACCATTTGCGCCGCGATGAACGGAACGACATTGGACCAATCGCCGCTCGCGAACGCAAGCGCGACCGTGATCGCCGGGTTGAGGTGGGCTACGCCGCCCACCGCAACGCTGGTGACGATGCCGAAGAGCACGGCGAACGCCCACCCGGTGGTGATCACGATCCAGCCGCTATTCTGCCCCTTGGAATTGTTGAGGAGGACGTTTGCAACAACGCCGTCGCCCAGCAGGATCAGCACGAACGTGCCGAGCAATTCGCCAAAGATAGGACCAGTCATAACTGAACTCCTGTGTTTGAATTCGGCCTTGTCGTGTTTTTATTCGAGCCAGTCGAAGGTCCGTTCGACGGCCTTCTTCCAGTAATGGTAGAGGCGATTCCGTTCTTCGTCGGCCATCATCGGCGTCCAACGATGGTCTTCGGACCAGTTCGCCACGAGTTCGTCGGTGTTCTTGAAGTAGCCGACCGCGAGCGCCGCCGCATAGGCCGCGCCGAGCGCCGTGGTTTCGAGGACCTGCGGACGCACCACCGGCTTGTTGAGGATATCGGCCTGGAACTGCATCAACAGTTGGTTGACCACCATGCCGCCGTCGGAGCGGAGATTGGCGAGGGCGATGCCCGAGTCCTTCTCCATCGCGTCGACCACCTCACGAACCTGGAACGCCGTGGCTTCGAGCGAAGCGCGGGCAAGATGCCCCTTGTTGGCGAAGCGGGTGAGCCCCGAGATCCCGCCGCGCGCATTGGCTTTCCAATACGGCGCATAGAGACCCGAGAACGCCGGGACGAAGTACACGCCGCCGTTGTCGTTGACGCTGCGGGCGAGCGCGTCGACGTCGGAGCTCTTCTCGATGATGCCGAGGTTGTCGCGCAACCACTGCACGAGCGCGCCGGTGATCGCGATCGCGCCTTCGAGGGCGTACTGCGCGGGCTTGTCGCCGATCTTGTTGGCGACCGTGGTGAGCAGGCCGTACTTCGACTGGACGATCTTCTCGCCGGTGTTCATCAAGAGGAAGCTGCCGGTGCCGTAGGTGTTCTTGGCTTCGCCGGGGTTGAAGCAGGCCTGGCCGAAGAGAGCCGCCTGCTGGTCGCCGAGGATGCCCGCGATCGGCACGCCCTTGATCGCCGGAACCACGGCTTCGCCGTAAACCTCGGAAGAGGCGCAGATTTTCGGCAGCATCTGGCGCGGAATGCCGAAGTCCTTGAGGATTTCGTCATCCCAATTGAGGGTCTTCAGATCCATCAACTGGGTGCGGCTGGCGTTGGTCACGTCGGTGATGTGCAGGCCGCCCTTGGTGCCGCCGGTGAGGTTCCACACCAGGAAGGTGTCGATATTGCCGAACAGGAGGTTGCCGGCCTCGGCTTCCTTGCGCGCGCCCTTGACGTTTTCGAGGACCCAGCGGAGCTTCAGGCTGGAGAAGTAGGTGCTGAGCGGCAAGCCGGTCTTGATCCGATAGCGATCCTGGCCGTAGCCCTTCTCGAACTTCACCACGTCGTCGCCGACGCGCGCGTCCTGCCAAACCAGGGCATTGTAGACCGCGTAGCCGGTGCGCTTGTCCCACACCACGAGGGTTTCACGCTGGTTGGTGATGCCGACGGCGGCAAGATCCTGCGGACGCAGGCCTTTCGCGCTCATCGCCTCGGTGATGACCTCTTCGGTACGACGCCAGATCTCGGCCGGATCGTGCTCCACCCAGCCGGGATTGGGGAAGATTTGCTCGTGTTCGCGTTGCGAGACGCTAACGATCCGACCCGTACGGTCGAATACGATAAAGCGCGTACTGGTCGTTCCCTGATCGATTGCACCAATATAGGTCGCCATTGTGTTCCTCACTGGTTTTATTTGCAGTTTCCTTCAGGTACTCCCTGTCCGGGGCTCCGGGCCCCGGCCCGATCGCACGGCATGCGGCCGGGCGATCGGATCGTGCGCCCGAGGAACCGGCTTGGGATCCGGTCCCTCGGAAAAATCGTCGAGACGCAACCTCGGGATGCGCTTGATCAGCGCCTTTTCTTGGTGAACCGCGCACGGCTCCGGCGGAGCAACCTACCCCTGGCAGCGAATGCCGGTTGAGGTCGCGGAGACCTGGATCGTGCCGTTCAAGACTATTACCCCCAGGTTGTTTGAGGTTTTTCGGGGCGTGATCAAGTCACGCACATTACAACCCGAAGCCCCCAATTCACGTGATTTCGTCAAAAAAAAGCCGTCTATTGAGAAGACCTGCCTGATCTCTCTCAATAGACGGCCTCTCTGAAATCTCTGCCATCCCTACAGCTATAAAACATATAGGAAATCGAGAACGAAGACAAACGGAATCTCCGCCAAACCACGGTCCGGCCCGCCCTTATGGGCAGGCCGGAGGATATGTTACAGGAGTGTGATTTCCTTGGGGCAGAATCGCTGCCTCATGGCACCCAGAGTTGCGGGTCGCTGGTGGAGATCGCGGAGATCCCCTGGTCGAGCAGCGCCGCAATCTCGGCCATGTTGGCGATCAGCCCGCCGCCGACGAGCGGGATTTCGGGCGCGATCGCCTTGACCGGAGCGACCAGCTTCGGCACCGCGACCGCAGGCAGGACTTCGAGCGCGTCGACCGTGCTGGTTTTCAGCTGGGAACAGATATGCGCCATTGCCGCGCTGTCGAGCAGGAAGGTGCGCTGAACCACATAAAGCCCGAGGGCCTGAGCTTGGCGCAGGGTTTCGGCATGGGTCGAGATCACCCCGGCGACGCCATGCGCCGCGAGGTAGCGGAGCGCATAGCGGTCGCGGGAGAATCCGCCCATCAGGTCGACGTTGACGATCGCGATCTTGCCCGCTTCCTCGATCCGGAGCGCGAGATCGTCGAGGTTTTCGGGATTGCAGCAGAGGAGATAGATGATCCGTCCGTGGGCCGCGACCGCGCGGTCGATGGTCGCGGGGTCGCGGATGGCGGGGATCACCGCCGATTCGGCGAGCAGCGCCCGCAACGGCGGGCGCCGATCGTAGGCGGTGGATGCCGCGCCACGCGCGGCAGCCCCAGATGCGGATCGCGGAACCGGCACGGGAACCCTCCTTGCCCAAAACCTATTGTTGCCACGGACTCGCAGCAACGACAAGGATTTAGGGCGTTGCTCGGGTTACAGGCCCGCCGCCGCGTGAGTGCGGGCGCGCGTCGCTTCCTCGGCTTGGCGCGCCGCGTCCCAGCCGAGTTCCCCGGCCATGATCTCGACCACCCGGTCGACCGACTTGACCGCCGCCTCGGTGTCGAGCAGCGCGAGCGTCATCCGCCGCACCACCACGTCCTCGGCGTGGACCGCCTGTTCCTCGCGCACCGCATGCAGCACTTCGGCCTCAAGGAAGGGATGGTCCGGATGCAGCCGCGCCGCGCCGGTTTCGGCGATCAGCGGCAGCAGCTTTTCGCTTTGGTCGCCGTAGGTGTGATAGAGGTGGTCGGCGATATCTTCCGGAAGATTCGCCTTTTTCGCCAACAGTTTGTCGCCATTCGGCACGTATCCGCGCGCGCCCACGAGCCGCATGTCGTGGGTGACGCAGCCGCGCGGCGGAGCGAGCTTGCCCACCGCCACCGCCCGATCGACGGTATGCTCGGCCATCAGGCGATAGATCGTCCACTTGCCGCCGGAAATCGTGATCAGGCCGGATCTGGATTCGATGATCACGTGTTCGCGCGCGAGTTCGGCGGTGTCTTTCGCCTTCGGGTCGAAGACCAGCGGGCGGATGCCGCACCATGCCGCCTTCACGTCCTTTTCGGTCACGTCGGCATGGAAGTAGCGCCGCACATAGTCGAGCAGGTAGGCGATGTCCTTCGCCGAGGCTTCCGGCCGTTCGACGATTTGGCACGGGTCGTCGGTGGTGCCGACGATGATGTGATTGAGCCACGGCAACAGGAACAGCACGCGGCCGTCGTCGGTCTTCGGAATCAGCAGGCCGACGTCGAGCGGCAGCTTGTCGCGGTCGAGGATGATGTGAACGCCCGAAGCCCCCTTCAGGATCGGCTTCGCCGCCGGATCGTCCATCTTGCAGATCTCGTCGGCGAACGGGCCGGTGGCGTTGACCACGGTGCGGGCGCGGATCACGAAGCTGTCGCCGGTCAGGCGATCCTCGACCGAGGCGCCGGTGAGCTTGCCGTTCGCGTCATGGAGAAGGCCGACGACGCCGACGTAGTTCGCCAGCACCGCGCCGTGTTCCCGCGCGGTCAAAACCAGGGTCATCGCCATCCGGGTGTCGTTGAACTGGCCGTCGTAATAGATCACGCCGCCTTTGAGGCCTTCGGTCTTGAGCGACGGGAAGTACTTCAGCACGCCCTTCTTGCTCGCGATCGTCGACTTGCCGATGTTCATCGAGCCCGAGAGGATGTCGTAGAGCTTGAGGCCGATGAAGACGTAGGGCAGCTCGAACCAGGAATAGATCGGCGAAACCAGAGCGAGGCGATGCGCCAGGTGCGGCGCATTGCGCAGGAACGCGCCGCGCTCGTGCAGGCCTTCCTTGACCAGCTTGTACTGCACTTTGTCGAGGTGCTTGATCGCCGCTTCGAGATAGCGGACGCCGCCGTGCACCAGCTTGGTGCTGCGGCAACTGGTGCCGCCGACGAAATCGTTTCGATCGACCATCGCGACCTTGAGGCCGCGCGTCGCCGCGTCGACCGCAATGCCGCAACCCGTGGCGCCGCCGCCGATGATCAGGACGTCGAATGGCTCTTCCTGCCGGAGTGCTTCGAGAATGTGTTGCCGCATGGTTTGCCTCCCTTGCCGCGCCGGATGATTTTCGCGCGGTTGCCGCGCCTCGCCGGACGTCGTTTTTCTGTGCCGGGCGACGAACGGTCATCGTCCGCCGTCGGCTGCGACAGGGAATGGGGAACTGGGCCGGATCGGGCCGTCGGATCTTCGCATCGCTGAACGCCGATGGCCGTGCGCTTCGAAACCGAAAGTCAGGAAAACCGGAGCGTCGGCACCGACGGATGGGCGAAGTATCGACGACCGGGTCATGCGGCGTTTGCGCGCCGACACAAGCCCATGGCCCCGTCACCTGTCGCCCATTCGTGCTTTCTCGTGTGCTCTGCGACGAATCGGTCTTCAAAGAATAATCGTTATTTCCCCAGCAGGAAAGGCCTTCCGCGAACCGGAATGCGGTTGTGCGGCATCGATCATGAAACCTGGAGTTTCCTTGGGGGTATTATCGGCAAAACCGATAGGGCGTGGCGGAAATACTGGCTTTACCCGATTGCTGAACGGAGCGCAGTTTACAGCCATTCAAAAAACTCTGAGAGAGAGAGACTGACCATGACCCGTAGCCTTTTGCCTTTGCTGACTGTCGCCGCCACGATTCTCGCCGTGGGCTCGATGATGTCGATGAGCGCCTTCGCCAGCGACACCACCGTCAAGCCGCGCCCGGGAATCGAACAGCAGACCGCGTGCGCGATTTCCCCCGCTCGCGGCCCGCTCGGCTACTAACCCGGCCACCGCCGCTTCACGCCCAGGCGTGGAGCGGCGGATCGCGATCGGCGTGGGAGGCATAGTCCGGCCCGCCGAAATCGAGGACGAACCGGCCCTCGAAGTCGCCGCGCCGCAACCGGTCGAACACCGCGTTGATATCTTCGAGCCGCGCGGCATGGATCGCCGCCTTGATCTTGCCGTGCGCGGCGAATTCCATGGCTTCGCGCATGATCCGCCGCGAGCCGACCACCGAGCCCCGGATCGTGATCGCGTTGATCACGGTGTCGTAGATCGGCACCGCCAGCGCACCCGACCCGAGCCCGATCATCGTCATCGTCCCGCCCGGACGCAGCATCCGATACGCCTGCTCGTAGGCCCGAACCGACGACGCGGTGACCAGCACGCCATGCACGCCGCCCACCCGCTTTTGCAGGACCTCGCCCGGATCTTCGCTGCGCGCGTTGATCGCGATCGTCGCCCCGAGTTCCGAGGCGAACGCGAGCTTTTCGTCGTCCACGTCGACCGCTGCGATCTTGAATCCCATCAGCTTGGCGTACTGGATTGCCATGTGGCCGAGACCGCCGATCCCCGAGATCGCCACCCATTCGCCTTTTCGGGCGTCGGTACGTTTCAAGCCGTTGTAGACCGTCACTCCGGCGCAGAGAATCGGCGCGACGCTGACGAGTTCCGAGCCATCGGGAATCGGCACGACATAGTCCGCATCGGCGAGGGTGTATTCGGCGAAGGTGCCGCTCTGGGTGTAGCCGGTATTCGTCTGGCACTTGCAGAGGGTTTCCCAGCCATTGGCGCAATAGTCGCACTCGCCGCAGGCGGAATGAAGCCAGGCGATGCCGACGCAATCGCCGACCCGGGGATTGTCCACCCCCTCGCCGACCGCGACGACGAAGCCGACCCCTTCGTGCCCGGGGATGATCGGCAGGCGCGGCTTCACCGGCCAGTCGCCGTCGGCGGCGTGGAGATCGGTGTGGCAAACCCCCGACGCGCGGATTTTCACCAGCACCTGACCGGGCCCGGGTTCGGGCACCGGCAACTCGACGATTACCAGCGGCGCGCCGAATGCGTGGACCACCGCCGCTTTCATCATCTCCACCATGCCCGACTCCCCCAACCGCCTCAGATGATCCGGAACGATTCCGCCAGGGTGCAGCGCCGCTGGCGGGTAAAGGTCCTGGCCGAGGTCAGGCCTTCGCCGGTCGGACCGGCGATGGTGAACGAGGTGTGTCCCTCGCCGCCCAGGCCGATGCCGGCGTAGCACGGCGCGTTCTTGACGAAGATCGTGGTCTGCACCGCGCGGGCGAAGGCGGTGAGATTGTCGATATTGGTGGAGTGCATGATCGCTGTGTGGCGGTTGCCCTTCTCCACCTTGACGCCGAAGGCGATGCCTTCCTTGACGTTCTTCACCCGCACGATCGGCAGCACCGGCATCATCTGTTCCAGCCAGACCAGCGGATGGTCGGCCTCGGCCCGGAAGATCGCGAGGCGGCAGGCATCGTTCACGGTGATTCCGGCGTCCTTCAGGATCACCTGGACGTTGCGGCCGATGTAGCTGCCGTTGATGTGGCCGTCGACGACGACGAGCTTGGTCACCCGCTCGGCTTCCTCGGGCGAGAGCAGGTAGACCTTGCCGGTTTCCTGCATGAACTTGATCAGCGCGTCCTCGACCTCCTGCACCACGATCACTTCCTTTTCGCAGATGCAGAAGATGTTGTTGTTGACCGAAGCGCCGTTGGTGATCGCCTCCGCCGCACGGCGGATGTTGGCGGTTTCGTCGACGAGGCAGGGCGGATTGCCCGCACCCGCGCCGATCGCCTTTTTCCCCGAGCGCAGCACCACGTCGACCACGCCCTTGCCGCCGGTGGCGACCAGCATGTTGACCTTCGGATGCGCGACCAGCGCGTTGGCGGTGTCGAGGTTGGGCTCGAAGGCCATGCCGATCAGGCCCGCCGGACCGCCCGCCTCGACGATCGCGCCGTGCAGCAGGCGGATCATCTCGCGGCTGGTTTCCTTGGCCGAGGGGTGGCAGTTGAACACCACCGCGTTGCCCGCCGCGACCATGCCGATGGTGTTGTTGATGAAGGTGCCGGTAGGGTTGGTGATCGGGGTGAGCGCGCCGATCACGCCGACCGGGGCGTATTCCAGCAGCATCAGGCCGTGGTCGCCGGAGAGCGCCACCGGGCGGATGTCCTCGATGCCGGGGGTCTTCTCGACGCAGAGGATGTTCTCGCGGATTTTGTCCTCGACCCGGCCGAGGTGGGTTTCCTCCACCGCCATCGCCGCCACCCGCTTGTTCGCCTCAAGCACCCGGCAGCGGATGTTGGCGATGATCTCGCCGCGCTTTTCGAGGGAAAGTTCCAGCAACTGGCGCTGCGCGACGATCGCCGCCTCCACCGCCGCGTCGACGGTCGGATAGAGCCCGTCTCCCTGGGGCGTGGACGGCGCGATGCTCATCTGTTCAAGGATCTTGCGCACCAGGTCGGCAACTTGCGTTTCGCTCGTCTGCATCTCACCACTCCATCGTTGTCGCGATCATCTTGCGACGTCCACGGTTTCAGGGTCGCGCTCGCGCGCGGCCGCGCTTCAACTCAGCGCCAGGGCGACGCCGCCGATCGCGGCGGCCGCATCCCCGGCTGAGGCATTCTCCAGTTCCGGCAAGGCGCGGCGCAGCGCCGCCACCACCTCGGCCAACGCCTGGGGAGGCAGGGTTTCGCCCAGCCACAGCCCGGGCATCCGCTTCGCCCATTCCGCCATCGCGGCGAGCTGGTGCAACGCGGCCTTCGCCACCGCCATGTCCTGCTCGACGCTGCCGCCCGAGACTCCGATGCCGCCGACCACCCGGTCGTCGAGGCAGAGCGGGAAGCCGCCGCCGAACAGCACGATCCGGCCACCATGGCCATTGCCGATGCCGTAGAGCGCCGCGCCCGGCTGCGCGACCCGGCCGAGTTCGTCGGTCGGCATGCGAATCACCGCGGCGGTGTAGGCCTTGTTCATCGCGATATCGGTGGAGATCGGCAGGGTGCCGTCCTGGCGCGCGAACCATTGTGCGCCGCCCTCGGCATCCACCACCGCCACCGCCATCGGCACGCCGAGCTTGAGCGCCGCCGCACGCGCGGTGGCGACGAGGATTTCGGCGACCATGTCGGGGAGCGCAAACCGTGGCCTCATGGCCGGACCTCCCTCGCCGTGCCCGAACCGGCGCTATCGGGCGCGCGGAGGGAGAGGATGACGCCGCCCGGCAGGCCGTGAACCGGGGCAACGTCACCGTTCTTCCGCTCCGCGCGTCCGATCTCGTCGTCTCTGAGCCTGAACATGCCGAACACCGTCCGCTTCCCTTCAGAGTTCCACGTCGAACTGGTCGATGATGCCGATGATCGTCGCATCGACCGGGGAGTTTTCCCTGTCGACCGCGAGCCGCGCAGCCGAACCCTGCACCACCAGCACCTGCTCGCCGACACCCGCGCCGACCGCGTCGACGGCGACGAAGGGCGCACCCTCGGCCTTGCCCGAGCCGGGGGCGAGCGGCTGCACGATCTGGATCTTGCTGCCGACGAGGCGCTCGTGCTTGCGCGAAGCCACCACCGTTCCGATCACCTGTCCGATTATCATCGCGCCCTCGCTCCCTGTTCGTTCATTGGGTTGCCCGCACGATCCGCACGCCGTGACGCTGAGCGGTTTCCAGCGCCAGCGGCGTCACCAACGCCGCCGCCGCGCAAACCAGATCCGCGCCACGGCGGCTGGCCTCCATCACATCGCCGCCCGAAATCACCCGCTTGGGGGTTGCGAGCGCCGTGCGCGGCGCGGAAGCGGAGGCCATCGTCGTGCCGGTCGTCGTCGTGGCGGGTCCGGATTCGGGCAGCAGCGCCGCGACCTGGGCGGCAAAGCCGTCGAGCCCGACCACCGTCGCGCCATAGCTCGCCACGGTCTGGAAACGGTCCGCGACCGCGCGCCGCAAGGCCGGATTGGCACTGCCGAAGCCGAGCGCCACCCGTCCGGCGGTCTGGCTCGCGCCGTCCCGCGCCAACACCAGCGGCTTGCCGGAGAACAGCGCGTGGAAGATGAGATTGCTCGCCTGGGTATCGGCGATCAGCGCCGCGAGCTTCGACAGCGCGGTGACGCTCAACAGCGGCACCGCGACGCCGCGCGCCTCGGCGAGAACCTTGAACCAGCTCCAATCGGGCAGGATCTCCCAGTGCGGAAAGCCGTCGAGACCGTCCTTGACCGCCTGTCCGACGAGATGTTCGGCCATTTCCGAGCAGACCAGGCGAACGTGGAAGCCCTTGAAGATCAGTCCCTGGATTTCAGCGATCGCGGCATCGAGGCCGACGGTCGCGCCGGTGAGCACGACGACGAGCGAACCGCGCGAGCCGTCCGCGCCCAAGCGCGGCGCGAGGCGCTTCAGCACTTCCGTGACCAGCCGATCGAGTTCGCCGCGATCCATGGTCATTTCCCCTTCGCCGGTTTGACGTTGGCCCTGGCGTCCCGCGCGCAACGAATGCCGATGCCAAGCGGCGTGACCAGGAGCGGATGGCTCGGCAACGCGACCACGAGGCCGGTTTCCTCCTCCATCACGCCGACCGCGCCGGGAAACGCGCTGGTGCCGCCGACGAGGTAAAGGGTCTCCACCGGATGATCGCGGAGGTGCTGGCGCACGATCGACGCCATCTTCTGGAACACCGGACGGACCAGCGGGAACACCTCGGCCTGCCGTGCCGGATCGGTCTTGATCCGCTCGGCCTCCTCGACGGAAATCTTGAAGTTGCCCGCCAGCACCAGGTCGAGGTGGGTGCCGCCGGTGGCCTCGTCGGCGGTGTAGATCACCTCGCCGCCCTTCAGCACCGAGATTCCGGTGGTGCCGCCGCCGATGTCGACCACCGCGCCATCGGTGATTTCCAGCACCTCCGCCGCCGCGCTCGGCTCGTCCATCAGGCCGGTGACGTGCAATCCGGCGGCTTCCAGTACGTTGGCAAAGGCGCGGGCGTTGCGTCCGGCGGTGCCGGGCGGATAGCACACCATCGCATCGTCGATCGCGTACCCGGCGCGGCGGATGGTCTCGACCTGGGCGCGGAGGAGATTGATCGCGCCGATATAGTCGAATACCAGCCCGTCGCGGATGCTGGACCGGCTGCGGGTGAGCGCACCCGCGACCGGCGCACCGTCCGCGTCCACCACCGAGGTGACGATGTACGCAGTACCGAGGTCGACGCCCGCGAACAGCGGGCCCTTGGGCGGCGGAATCGTCAGACCGAGGGCGGCCTCGAAGTCCTTGAGCCTGCGATTGGCGGACGGATGAATCTTCACGGCATCCTCATCGTCAGAGGGCCGCGCGGACACCGCCGCCAGCGTCCCCCGGGGTGGGCGCTCCAGCGTCTGCGACGCATCGTGCAGTGCCACGCGCGTATCCATCGGCTCACTTCTCCCGGCCGATCACCGCGCGGATCGCCGCCTCGGCGGCACCGGCGGCGCGTTCGACGTCGGATTCCTTGCCCGACAGGTACAAGCGCCCGACCGCGCCGAACAAGCGCACGTCGACCAGGGTGATGCGGGCGTTCTTCTCGGCTTCGTTGGCGGCGAGCGAAATGTAGACGGCGGGCTCGACCTCCATGATGTACATGTCCTGCCCCGCGATCAGGAGCGAGGCGAGGCGGCTGACGTTGACCACCTGGGCGTGGTAGTCGTTGACCTTGTGGATGATCTCGGAGGCCAGCACCTTCGGCTTGATCCGGTCGTTTTCCTCGCAACCCAAGGTCTTCATCACCGCCCCGGCGGCATGCTTGACGTCGGCCTGGTTCTTCGAATGGAATTCGAGGATACCGAAGCTGCGCTCGACGACGAGCAGGCCCGGCTGCACGAACGCCGACTTCAGCGCCGCGTCGGCGACCTGGTTGATCATCAGGCCGGGCGCGATCTCGATGAACGCGGCGGCCATGCCGACGACCGGCAGGTAGCCGCGCATGTTGGTGCCCAGATAGGCGGCGAATTGCGGCTGAAGGCGGTCCACATACGCATAAGTCCGAAGCTCTGCCACGGCACTCTCCTTGAGTTCAGGTCAACGACGCGAGGGCGAGCCCTCAGTTCTGAGTTGCGCGGACACCGCCCGCGCGGGTGAAAATTTCAGCTCTTCTTGCCCCGGCGCGGGCGCGGCTTGGAGGGCGGCGCAGGGTTGCGCGGCGCGGCTTTCGGCATCGCGGGCTTCGCCATGGGTGGGAGTGCCGCCGGGGGCGCCTCCGGCTCTGCAAGCGGCGGCAAGACCGCTTGCGGCTCTGGTGTGGGGGGCACCTCCTCCGGGGTGGGAGTGGTCGGCGCCTCCGGCGGCGGGGGTTCGGGGGTCGGGTCCTGCGGTGCGGGCGCGGGCGTGGGCACCGGGACCGGCGCGGGTTCGGGCACGATCTCGGGCGCGGGCTGCGGCGTGGCGAAGATGCGGCGCTCCAGCATCGCCTTCAGCTGGTCGTTGGGGCGCGGGATGACGTGCACCGAAACCACCTTGCCGACCTTCTTCGCCGCCGCTTCCGCCGCGTTGACCGCGGCCTTGACCGCGCCGACGTCGCCGGAGAAGCCGACGGTGATCAGGCCCGCCCTGGCGCTTACCGTGCCCAACACGTCGACGTTGGCGGCCTTCGCGCCGGCGTCGGCCGCTTCGATCGCGGCGGTCAACCCCCAGGTTTCAATCAGTCCGAGGCTGCGGGTTTCCATCAGTTCCTCTCCTGCGATTTCGCCAGTTTTTCCAGGATCATGTCGGCGAGTTTTTGAATCAGTTCGGCTTCGTCGGACTGGGCGGGCGCGGTCGCGCCGATCCAGCGCGGCGGCGGCGCTTTCGGCGCGCGGTCGTCATCGGCGAATTCGAGCGGATCGCCCTTCACCAGCCGCGCTGCGTTCTTGCCGAGGCGGGCGAGCGCGAGCGGCGTGAACTCGGCGCGGGTGAGCACGAACAACGGAGGGCGGCCGGAGAGATCGCGATGGGAGAGCGCGATCTCCCCGGCTTCCCCGTCGAAGGCGATGCCCACGTTGAGTGCCGAAGCGTGGGCCGCCTGGTCCGCCAGCTCCGCCGCACCGCCGTGCGCGGCCTCGCCGACTTCGGCGGGGATCTGCTCCTCCTCGATACCGCAGAGCACCGGCAACAACAGCGCGGCGTCGGCGCGGTAAGTCACCACCTGGATCGCCGGTCGTCTGTCGATGTTGGGAGAAAGCTCTGCCATGTCCTTCAGCCCTCGTAATGCTTGGCGTAGGCAAGAACCAAACCGGTCGCCACGGCGTTGCGCGGTCCCTCGGTGCCGCGCACGTTGGCCCGCCCGGTGACCACGCCGTACTCCATCAGCGCATCGGAAATCATCTTCGGGATCTCGAAGTCGAGACCCGAGCCCCCCACCAGGACGACGAAGTGGATCATCCGGATGTTCTGCCCCGGCGAGACCAGCTTGAGCGCGCGGAGAGCATTGCGGACGAACACCTTGCGCTTCGCCTGCTGCCGCACCGCAACGATCTTGCCGAGGAGCTCCTTGGTGTCGAGCGGCACCCAGTTGCCTGGCTGGAGCACGATGATCCGACCGAACAGGCGCGGGTCGAGGGGCTCCTGGAAAAATTCCACCGAGCCATTCTCGTGGCGCATGTGGAACAGGGATTCGACCTTGGCGAGCGGGTACTTCTTGACGCATTCGGCAAGTTCGAAGTCGTCGAGGCCAAGCTCGGTGTTGATCAGCATCGTCACCATGTCGCCCGCGCCCGCCTGGTGCGTGCTCTTGATCTCCAGTTGATCGTTGATCACCGAAGCGTCGGTGGAGCCGCCGCCGACATCGACGATCGCCATCGGCGCGCGGGTGCCGGGGGTGGTCATCGCGCCGCGGATCGCCATGTCCGCCTCGACGCCGCCGACGATCGTCGGCACGCCGATCTCCTCTTCGAGCTTCCGTGCGAGGCGGAGCATCGGCAGCTTCTGCGTGCTGACCATCGCGGCGAGGCCGACGGCGTTGCCGAGCGCGTATTCGCCCGCGAGGCTGCCGAGAATCTGCTGCGGCTTGAAGGTGTCGACCGCGAGAATGTCCTGCACCTTGACCGCCGTCACCGGCTGGTCGGTGAGATCCGCCATCACCCGGCGCACCTGCTCGAACATCCCGCCGACGTTGGTGCCGGTTTCGGCCTGGACCTCTTCGAGGGGATAGACCTCGGCGACCCGATCCATGATCGCGTCCGCGCCCTCGTCCACCGGCACCTCGACGCGGCGCTGGTGGCCGAGGAAGATGAGCTTGCCCGCCGGGATCCGGCGCTCCTCGATATCCCCCTTCGGCGTCTTGATCACCACCGCGCTCCGCGTGCCCATCAAAGCACGGGCGACCGGCACGGTGCGCTTGGTTTCCTCCGGATCGAGGCCGAACAGGGTGGCGATGTCGTAGGGATTGGAGAGCCGCTCGATGGTCCGTCCGGGCGGCGCGACCTCAAGCGCGGCGGGCATGCCGAGCGGCACCCGGTCGATGAATTTCACTTCGTCGACGATCGGGATCGGCCGCGTCAGACGGTTGTTGATGAGGACGCCGTCGTCCTTCTGCACGATCGCACCGACGACCTGGACGCCCCGCGCCGTAGCGGCGTTGATCTTGGCCGCCGCGCCTTCGAAGTCGCTGTCGCCCGACACCACGGCGATCAGGGTTTCGCTCCCCGCGCCCCGCGCGGCGAGGGCGTCGAGATGGATCGTCCGACCCTGCTCAAGACCCTGGCCGCCGGGCGTGGAGGGATTGTGCCCGATCATCGCGGATTCGGTGATCACGGTTTCCGTGATCGTCTCCATGGCGATGTCGCCGATGACCGGCGTGGCTTCGTTGAGAAGAATGACGTGCAGGTCCGAGCGGGGAATGCCGATCGGGCCGAGAGCACGGTCGAGGGCGTCGATGATGCCCATCGCGTTCCGCACCGTTCCCTTGATTCCGACCGTCGGCACCATGCCGCTCGCGAGAAACCGCACGTCGTCCTTGCCCGAGATCGCCGCGATCGCGACCTCGGTCGTGTTATTCCCAACGTCCACACCAGCCACGTAGATCATCGTCCGTCCTTCCCGATTTGCGAGGTTACTGACCTTTCAGTCGGCCCCGCTTGTCGTAGACTTCGGCCGCTTCGCGGACGAACTTCGCGCAGATCTTCGCGCTGTATTTGTTTTCGAGTTCCTCGGCGATCGCCATCATCTCCTGCTTGGTGGAGCGATACGGGCGGAGCGCCACGTAGATTTCGAGAACCCGTTCGTCCGGGATGCGGGTGAGTTCCGCAGCACGGCGAAGGTTGGTCGCAACGTGCGGCCGCCCACCGCTTTCCGCGATCTGCGCCTGGTATTCGAGGGTTTCAGGGCGGATCCGGACGTCGTCGAAGCCGAGCTTGCCCTCGACCACCTTGTCGAGGGTGATCTCGTTGAACGCGAGCCCGGTGGCGGACTTCACCAGTTCCGGACGCATCTTGCTGAGCGGATAGTCCTTCTTGGCATCGAGCTTGCCCGCTGCCCCGTTCGACGGCGAATGCGCCGGCTCCGGGTTAGCGGAGGCCCCGCCGTTCAGGGTCGAGAGGACACGCTTGACGGCGGCCTCGATGACCTCGGGCGAGATATCGTTGATTTGAGCCATTCGTCATTCCTCCGTTAGAGCGCGAGCTCGACAGTCGGAGCGCCCAACTTGACGTATTGGGTCTCCTTGTTGTGGAGAAGCGCGGCGAGGCCCTGGTAGCGCGGGCGCGCCATCGGGTCGTTGCGCGTCGGCACAGGGTTGGGCTGCTCGCCCTTGGCATACTTGGCGGCGTTGCGGCCGATCGCCCGGAACACCGAGCGGTCGATCAGCGGCGACTGCGGGAAGAGTTCCAGGTTCTGGAGAATCTGGAGATCCCGCTGGTGGATCACCGAGGTGCCGCGACAGAGAATGCCGATGCCGATGCCCGAACCCGAGAGAACCGCGGCGTCGTGCGCGATCGCGCCGACGTCGGCGGACCGGGTGACGCGGACGAGGCGCGGCTTCAGCCCCTCTTCCTCGATCCCGGCGAAGACTTCCTTCAGCACGTCGCTGTGCGGAATGTCGACGATCGTCTTGGTCATCGCCTTGCCGAACGCGGGCGGCACGCCGACCACGACTTCGTTGCGATCGGTGCCGACCTTGGCGGTTCCCAATTCGCGGAACGACAGGGGCGGCGGAGCGTCGCTGCTTCCATTGGCCTTGGGTGCGGACCCCTGGGCTGCGCCCAGGATGTCCATGATCACCTGCCGGACCATGTCTTCGGAGATTTGCATGTTCCCGTCTCCTAGATCTGCTCGGCGTCGATCGCCTGCGGAATGTTCTTCAGCAGTTCCCACCGCTCGCCGGTGAGGCGATAGCCCGTGCCCGGTCCCTCGTAATCGTTCGGATGATTGATCGAGCTGATCACGTTGAACTTGTCGTCGAACACGGCGGAGGTCTGGAGATAGTCGCCTGCGACTTTCGCCTTCTGCATTTCGAGAACCGCCTCGGCGACATCGCGGAAGCCGCGCTTGGCGAGCGCCCGTACCACGTCGAGACCGGTCGAGCCGCGCTTCATGAACCCGTCGATGCCGCGCAGGTCTTCGGGAACGTTGCGGTCCCCCATTTCCTTGCTGCCGTGGGCGTAGGTGGCGCGTTCGACCTCGTCGTCGGTGATCGGCGGCAGGCCGACTTCCTCGAACACCGCTTGGAGCGCGCGGGCCGCCTTGTTGCGGACCTCGATCACGCCAGCCTCGGTGACCGGCTTCAAGCCGCCGTCGACCTGCAGGTCGCGCTGCAGGACGAGGTAGTCGTCGTAGTCGTCGACGTCGTGGGTGGAGCCGGCGAACATGTTGTCGTAGTTCGGTTCGGCGGCGTAACCGGAGAAGATGAAGTCGGTTCCGGGGAGGAACTGCATCAGCATCCGCGCGGTGTTGCGCTCGATCGAGTGGGTGAAGGTCTGGTCGTTGCCCGACGCGACTTCGAGGTTCATCAGAACCGTCGCGAGGTTTTCGGCCAGCACGGTGCGAATGCCCGCGGGCACCGCGCCCGGCACGCCGATGCAGCTGATCGAGCCGTTCTGCAAGCCCTGCACGCCCGCACCCTTGGTCACCATGATGCAGCGAACCTCAAGGTAGAGCATGGACTTGCCTTCAGCGTAGCCCATCAGCACTTCCGAACCCGTGCCCGAGGTGTAGCGCATCTTGAGGCCGCGCGACGCATAGGCGGAGGCGAGGAAGAACTTCGACCACGGCGTGTCGTCGCCGTCGATGAACACCTGCTCGGTGCCGTAGACCGAGACGGTTTCCGCATACGAGGTGAGGCCGCGCATGCCCATGTTGAGTTCGGCCGCTTCTTCGACCGCGCACTGCGACAGCACGCCCGGACGCCCGACCTGACCGCCGACGAGGAGCGCCAACGCGTTCATCGGGGCGTAGCGGGCAATGCCCACGGTGGTCTCGATTTCGGCGAAACCGCGATAGGCGGCTTCCGCCGCGTCGGCCGCGAGCAGAGGCGCGCTATCCTTGACGTTGGTGACGTGCGCCTGGTTCATCGGCTGCTTGCGGGTGCGCATCTTCTGCATCGCCATCATCAGCTCGACGACGTTCAGCTCGCGCAGCACGCTCACCACCTTGGCGGGGGTGAAGCCGACCGCGAGGCGAACGAGTTCGGCGCGCGGCACGTTGATGTCGACCATCATCCGGGCGAACTTCAGCGAATCCACCGCCATCGCCTCTTCGGCGACGCGCTTGTCGACGCAGTAGTCCGCGATCGCGTAGTCGATCATGTCGAAGTCGTCACGGCGCTTGCCGTCGAGTTCGACGACCACGCCGTTCTGGATCTTGATCGAAGGTTTCGGATCATTGGGGCTGTCCATCGCCACAAGGCCGACATCCACCCATTCCTTGATGAAGCCGTCCTTGTTCACCGGGCGATCCGCGAGCACTTCAAATCGCTTTTGACGTTTTGCCATTGCAGGCTCCTTACTGCCGGTCCCTGTTTCCCGGCTTCGGTATTGCTGGCTTGTCTCAGATGTACGGCGTGCCGGCCGACTTCGGTTCCTGACCCCAGGCCGAGAGCAGCTTGTTGCCGACTTCGCGCCCGGCGATCACCGCCTGGCGGACCGCGCCGGAATCGCCGGTCACCCAGATGAACACTTCGTTGGAGAAGGAGGTGTTCTTCTTCGGCGTGCCGCAGCCGAGGACTTCGACGTCCGCGGCCTTCACCGCAGCGTCGACCATCAGCATGCCGATCACCGCCGGAGCGCCGAGGATCAGGCCGAAGGCCTTGCCTTCCGGAACCCCGAACGCCTTGTTCAGCACCTTGCTGGCGCGGGCGCTGTACTGGTTCTCGGTGTAGCCCTGGTCGTTGCCATAGACGTCGCCGAAGTACTTCGGCAGGGTCTGGAGCGTGACCTCGACGGCGCGGCGCGCGTCGGACACGTCTTCCGCACCGAAGACGATCAGGTTGCCGTGACCGGCGCCGCCCTTGGTGTCGCGCGGCATCTCGATCATGATGATCTCGGTGTTGGTGGCCTTGATCGCCTCGTCGGCGGCCATCAGTTGCGGGCCGGCGCCGGTACGTCCGCCGATCACGCCGATCGAACGGTACTTCGGGTCGAACCCGAGAATTTCATGCACCTGGGGATCGAGATTGGCGATCACGATGCCCTGGGTGTCGCCCATCCCCGCGCCGACGAATTCGGTCAGCTGGGTCAGGTCGGCGGGGATGTGGGAAGCGGGCGCGGCGGCGGAAGCGCCGTTGCCTACCCGTTTCATGACTTCCGCCAGGACCTGGTCAATCATCGCGTCTTGCATAGATTTTCCTCCACGAAGAGCTGCTGTGCGCTGGCTTATTGCGGCAGCTTCAGACGCCATCACTCACCGGACGGCAGAATCTTCTCGACGTCCGCATGCGGACGCGGAATCACGTGGACGGAGACGACTTCGCCCACCTTGGCCGCCGCGGCGGCGCCTGCATCGGTCGCGGCCTTCACCGCGCCGACGTCACCACGGACCATCGCGGTCACAAGACCCGCGCCGATCTTTTCCTGGCCGACGAGGACGACGTTCGCCGCCTTCACCATCGCGTCCGCCGCCTCGATGCTGGCGACGAGACCGCGGGTCTCGACCATTCCCAATGACTCTTTCGTCATGTGACACCTCTGTTGAGAACAGGTTCATCCAATTCAACCTGGGCGAGCGTTCGACAGTCCGCCCCTTAGGGTTGGAATTGCATACGGCGTTCCAGAATCGGATTCATCGGACGATGAACCGTCTTCATCAGTCCAACCGTGAGGTTGCGGCCCTATTCGGAATGATCCGGATCGATCAACCCCAGGGCGTGCGTCGATGGTTCGACAGCGTCCGGGAGTCGGAGTGTCGATGCGTCGACAGCAAATTTTCGACACTTGACCCGTGCGGCCCGGGTTTCGCACCGCCTCTACAACCCACACGATAGAGTGGGAAGGCGCAGGAATCCGAACGGCGAGACCGGGGAGGTCTCGCCGTGGAGAGCGGGTCAGGAAAACCGGGGAATCAGATCGCGCCGCCGTATTCGCGCGGGATGCTCAGGCGGCGCATCTTGTAGATCAGCGTGGTGCGCGGAATGCCGAGACGCGCGGCCGCGCCCTTCGCCCCGCCCAGCACGCCGCCGGTCTCGCGCAGCACCTGGAGGATATGGCTGCGCTCGATGTCGACGAGCTTTTCCTCCGCCTCGGCGTGGGGCTGGGCGACCACATCGCGAAGCTCGGCGAAGGGCGACACCAGCACGTCGCCGGGGGAGAGGATCACCGCCCGCTGCAACAGGTTCTGGAGTTCACGGACGTTGCCCGGCCACTCGTAGCGGATCAGCGCCTCCATCACGTCGGGCGGAATGTCGCGGATCTGCCGGTTCATCTTCCGCGCATACTTGGCGACGAAATATGCGACCAGCTGCGGAATGTCCTCGCGGCGCTCCCGCAGCGGCGGCACCGCGATCGGGAAGACGTTGAGGCGGTAGTAGAGATCGGCGCGGAACTGCTTGTCGCGCATCATCTGTTCGAGGTTCCGGTTGCTCGCCGAGATCACCCGTACGTTGACCTTGATCGGCTTGGTGCTGCCGACCCGCTCGAATTCCTGTTCCTGCAGCACGCGCAGCAGCTTCGGCTGAAGCTCGACCGGGAAGTCGCCGATTTCGTCGAGGAACAGG
>DBTR01000077.1:47997-75295 GCA_002307145.1 Rhodospirillum sp. UBA1311
AGGAACAGGGTGCCGCCGTCGGCGACCTCGAAGCGGCCGATCTTGCGCTCGTGCGCGCCGGTGAACGCGCCCTTCTCGTGGCCGAAGAGCTCGCTTTCCAGCAGCCCCGCCGGGATCGCGACGCAGTTGACCTTGACGAACATCCGGTCGCGCCGCGCCGAGAGATTGTGGATGGTGCGGGCGATGAGTTCCTTGCCGGTCCCGGTCTCGGAGTTGATCAGCACCGTCATGTCGGTTTCGGCCACCGTCGAGACATGCCCCAGCACTTTCCTCAACGCCGGGCTATCGCCGATGATCTCCTTGAACCGGAGGTCGGTCTGGATTTCCTTCGAGAGATAGCGGTTCTCGTCCACCAGGCGTTGCCGGGTGTCGGACAACTTCTGGTACTTCAAGGCGTTGCCCAGAGCGATCGCGATTTGCCCGGCGACCTGGGTGAGAAACGCGACGTCGGCGTCGGAGAAGTGGTCGGGGCGGCAGTCGGAGAGGTGCAGCACCGCGAGCTTCTCGCCGCCCGCGATCACCGGAATGAAGCACTCCGAGCGGAAGCCCTCGCCGAGGATGATCCGCCGGACGTTGGGGTTCTGCCCCTTCACCTCGGTGCCGCAACTGTGCGGCTTGCCCTGGCTGAACGCGTCGCCCGCGCCCGAGCCGAACATTTCCAGCACCGTGCCTTCGCGCAGATAGCCCTTCGAGCCGGGGAAATCGAGGCCGCAGACGACGAAGTTGCGGCGTTCCTCGTCGGGCATCGAGAGATACACGGAATCGCACTGCATCGCGCCCCGCACGCGGGCCGGGATCAGCTTCACCAGCGCCCCGAGCTCCAGGTTGGAGACGATCGCGTTGTTGAGGTCGAGCAGGAGCTTGAGGCGATCCGAGCTTTCCTGGAGCGCCGCCTCGACCACCCGCCGGGCGGCGATGTGGCGCTTCTGCTGCAGGCTCTGGTGCGCCTGGTTGGATAGCTCGTTGGCGATGACGAAGCCGAGGTTGGCGATGTCGCGGAACTCGTCCAAGGACATCGTCGGCACTTCCTGGAGCGCCTCGGCGAAGTCGTTTTCGTCCGCGCCGATTTCCCGCGCGTAGTGGAGCAGTTGGTCCTCGGCGATCAGTTCGTTCTTCACCTGCCCCATCAGGAAATTGCCGACGTGCTTGCCGCCGACGCTGATGCTCGCGCCCGCGTCCCAGATCCCGCCGCTCAGGCAGGTCTGGACGATCGGCCCGCCGGGATTCTGCTTGCCGATCACCGCGTCCGAATAGAAGCAGTTGGCCCGCCCCTTCTTCGTCTTGCGGATGATGTCCTTGCACAAGCGACAAAACCGAAACGGCGCCGTGACCGGGCTGCCGTCGGGATTGGTGATGATCGATGCCACGTGGGTGGCTTTCGAGAACGCGTTCTGGACCTTTTGCAGTTGTTCGATTTCGAATAGATCGGTGAGCGTGACGTTTGTTGATTTGAATTCGTTACGCGCTTCCCCGAATGGCTGGCTCCCGAGCTTCCTTGACAAGACGAGTTCTCCTCATCACAGGAACCGGCCCGCTAACGACGGTATGTTGATTTTTGTTGGCGTTCATGTTCGGCCTACCCCCGCTGCGGACCGCGACCTAGTCTTCGTGTGTTCCTCGCAGTTCTCACAACTATGCAGTTTGAAAGAGTTTCATACGTCCCGCAGCGCGTCAAGGCTCGCCTCAACCGCCGGTTTTCGGCAAATAATCCAGCCCGCCAGTCGGATTTTCCAAGTCCTCGATCCGCCGCCTTCCAGTCGACCGGCGCTTGCCGTCAATTCCTCGCAGGGAATTCGCCTATCGACTGTCGCAAAACCGGTAAAACATCTTTCGCCGTCCACGTCCGCCCCGGGATTTCAGGCCGCTCTCCCGCCCGAGAGCGCGCAACGACACCATCGAAACACGAGGAAACACGTCTTTTGCTTGCAAAAGATCATGACCGATTCCAGGCGGCACGCAGGCAGGTTTCCACCCATCTAGACTCGACGATGCAAAACGCCCGAACCTACCCCGGCGTGTGGCGGCAACGCTGCCATGGCGCCTTCGCCCGCGCGGTCGACCTCCGCGCGGGCGAGGGCGTGCCGCTATTGCTCGGCTTCGCGATGTTCTTCTGCCTGTTGGCGGGCTACACCTTGCTGCGGCCGCTGCGCGACGCAATGGGGATCGCCGGCGGCGCGGACGCCCTGCCCTGGCTGTTCTCCGCGACCTTCGTCGCGATGCTGGCGCTGGTGCCGGTGTTCGGAGCGATGAGCGCGCGGCTGCCGCCGCGCCGCTTCGTACCGCTGGTCTACCGCGTCTTCGCCGTCAACCTCTTCGTCTTCGCCGCCCTCGTCGCGCTCGACGTCCGCGCCGAGGCGGTGGGAAACGTCTTCTTCGTCTGGGTCTCGGTCTACAACCTGTTCGTCGTCAGCATCTTCTGGAGCGTCCTCGCCGACAGCTTTTCGAGCGACCAGGGCAAGCGCCTGTTCGGCTTCATCGCGGCGGGCGGCACGGCGGGAACCCTCGTCGGGCCGGCGTTGGCGGCGCTGCTCGCGCCCCTGATCGGCGCGGCGGGGCTGGCCCTGCTCGCGGCGGCGCTGCTCGAAGCCGCGTTGCGCTGCTATCGCGGCCTGATCCGCCGCATCGGCGGTGGCCTCCACCCCGCCGCCGACCGTGCGGTGGGCGGCGGCATGGTCGCCGGACTCACCCTGATCGCCCGCTCGCCCTATCTCGCAGCGATCGTCGCCTACATGCTGCTCCACACCACCACCGCCACCCTGGTCTACTTCGAGCAGGCGCGGATCGTCGGCGCGGCGTTCGCCGACACCGCCAGCCGCGCCCGGTTCTTCGCCGTCGTCGACCTCGCGGTGTCGATCCTCACCCTCGCGTTGCAAATGCTGGTGGCAGGCCGCGCGATCCGGAAAATCGGGCTCGGCGCGCTGGCGCTGCTGCCGCTCGCGGCATTGGGCGCATTCGCCGCGCTCGCCTGCGATCCGCGCCCGCTGGTTCTCGGCGCGGCGCAAGTCGTGCGGCGGTCGGCGGATTACGCCCTCTCCCGACCTGCCCGCGAGGTGCTCTACACCGTCGTTTCGCGGGAAGCCAAATACAAGGCGAAGTCGGTGATCGAGACCCTCGTCTATCGCGGCGGCGACGCTGCCAGCGGCTGGCTCGCGGCGGGGATCGCGGCGGCGGGCGCGAGCTTCGCCGGGGTCGCCGCGCTCGCCGCATTGCCGATCCTCGGCTGGACCCTCATCTCGTTCTGGCTCGGGCGGCGACAGGCCGACCGCGCCGCCTCCGAACCCGGGAGCATCGGATGACCGACCTCACCCGCGCAGAGTTCCTCCGCCTCGGCATGGCGAGCGCCGCCGCTCTCGCCTGCGGCGTTCCCGCCCGCGCCCAAACTCCGGGAGACTTCGCCATGGAAACCCGCCCGATCCCGAAGACCGGCGAAGCCCTGCCCGCGATCGGCTGCGGCACCTGGCGCACCTTCGACGTCGACGGATCGGACCCCGAAATCGCCGAGCGCGCCGAAGTGCTGCGCACGCTCATCGACGCGGGCGGCAAGGTAATCGATTCTTCGCCGATGTACGGCAGTTCGGAAACCGTGGTGGGTAAGGCGCTCGGGCGGATCGGCGGCCGCACCCGCGCATTCGTCGCGACCAAGGTCTGGACCTCGGGACGCGCCGCCGGAATCCGGCAAATGGAGGAGTCCCTCGACAAACTCGGCGCGGATCCGATCGACCTGATGCAGATCCACAACCTTCTCGACTGGCGCACCCAACTCGCCACCCTGCGCGACTGGAAGGCGGCGGGGCGGGTTCGCTACGTCGGCGTCACCCACTACCACGACGGCGCGTTCGACGACCTCGCGGCGGTGCTGAAGGCCGAGGAAATGGATTTCGTCCAGTTCAACTATGCGCTCGACGATCGCGCCGCCGAGGCGATGCTGCTGCCGCTTGCCGCCGACCGGGGCGTCGCGGTGCTGATCAACCGGCCGTTCGGCGGCGGAGGGCTACTGCGCCGGGTCGGATCGCGGCCGTTGCCGGGCTGGGCGGCGGAGATCGGCGCGGCAAGCTGGGCGCAGGCGCTGCTGAAATTCATCCTCGCCAATCCGGCGGTATCCTGCGCAATTCCCGGCGCCGGCAGCGTGCGGCACATGGCCGACAACGTCCGCGCCGCCGATGGACGTTATCCGGACGCAGCACTACGCCGCCGCATGATCGCCGAAGTACTGGGCTGATCCTTCAAGCGGCTTGGCGGCGACAAGGTCGAAGAACTGGCCGAGGGCCGCCGCGCCGTCGATCGCAACCCTGCCGCCCAGGCTTACCGACAAATAGCCGAAGCCCGAAAGCAGGCCGATCAGCGACGCCGCCGCGCTCGCCGGATCGACGGTCGGCGCGAGCATGCCGCGCGCGGCGGCATCCTCGAAAACACGGCGGATAAGCACAAGGGTATCGTTGATCCAGCGCGCGCAACGCGCGTCGGTTTCCTTGAACTCGTCGATGTATTCGCACTTGCGCATGCGGATTTCGAGAATCCGCCGCGCCCGTTCCGAGTCCTGGATGTAGGCCATTACGTCGAGCCAGTAGTTGCGCAGCGCGCAGAGCGGGTGCGGCTGGTCGAGGACCGCCCGCGCCATGTCGTCGAGCGGCGTCTCGAAGCGCGCGAACAGGGCGTCGAGGAGTTCGCCCTTGCCGGAGAAATGCCAGTAAAGCGCACCCCGGGTGAACCCGGCGGCGGCGGCGACATCGGCGAGGCTGGTCTTCGCCACGCCGTTGCTGGCGAAAAGATGTTCGGCTGCGTCGAGCAGCAGCTCGCGCGTCGCTTCCGGTGCCCCGTTCGGTTTTCTCGCCATTCCTCGCCCCTGTCGCATCGGCAGGCTCTCCCAAGCCTGCCGCCCTTGCCTCATGGATACTTGATCGTCATCGGCACCGGCGTGATTCCCCGGTGGAATTCGATGGCCACCGCCGCGAACGACGGCGGCCCGAGAAGCAGGCGCGGGTCGTTGGGGAAGCCGTATCCCTCGACCGGCAAGCCGATCACGCCGCGCAACAGACGCCCGTCGCCGTCCTCGTCGTGAAACGCGGTAAGCGCATACACGCCCTCGTGCGGCAACGCCAGGCATCCCGTGACGCTTCCGGCGCGGGCCGCGAGCTTCAGCTTGGCGAGCTTCGTGCCCTTCGCCAGGAAGTCCTCGGGCCGGTCGCCGTAGACCGTGATCACGAGGTCGCCCGTCGCGCCGCGCACACCGACGAGCTCGACCTCGGCCTGCACCGCACCGGGCTGGGCAACGCACGCGCCCGGTGCCAGCCCCCACTCCGCCGCCTGCGCCGCAGCGCCGCATGCCGCGCCGAACACGAGCGCCGCGCCGCCGATCCATGCAAGCCGCTTCCCGGTCATCGTGGCGTCCGCACGCCGAACGCCGACACCACGGTCGGGAACTGGGTCAACGCGAGCATCGCGCGGTCCGCCGGCAGGTTGCCGTAGCCCCAGACCTCGACGTTCGGCCCGGCAAGCCAGGCTTGCGCGCGGCGCGCCTTCTCCAGGCCGACGCAGGCGTTGCCTGCGATCCGCCCGGTGAACACGCCGTCGACCGCTTCGATCTCGGTGGCGAGCACCCCATCCACCGCGATCCCCTTGAGGTCGAGCAGACGCCGCACGCAGCAGGCGAGGCCGCCGCTCGCGACCACCACCCGGTGCCCGGCCTCGCGGTGGCGAAGATAGGCGGCGAGCATTTCGTCGCGCCAGCGGAGGCCGCGATAGGCCCGTTCCGCCGCGACCAGCAGGTCCGCCTCGGTCTTGCCCGCGATCAACCCGACGACTGCGTTGCGGAAGACCTCGGCGCGCAGCCGCGACGGCGCAAACGCCGCTTTCAGGCCGGCGCGGGCGTAAGCGGCGCACAGCCGGGGCCGCCCGACGAGTTCGGCAAGGACCGGCGCCAGGCTCCCCGAATGAATAAAAGTCCTGTCAAAGTCGAAAATCGCCACGCCGGGCAAAACCGTGAGCCGTCTCACAGTGCCCTCAACCAACGTGTTCGTTTCCAACGCATTCATTCAGCGGTACTCGTTCCGATCGTGGCGTACCTCGGGGACCCGCTTCCGATCACAATGCTGAAGTAATATGTCAGGCGTCATGCGCAGCCTTGACTAACCCGTGGCCCGGAATATACAAGCCTGTATGTATGTCACATCCTTGTAACTCGTTGACGCGCGAACGCAACGACTTTGCGTCCGATAGGGGAATAATGTGATCGAAAAAGCGTTGATTCTAAGCGCCGGCCAAGGCAAGCGGCTCCTCCCGTTCACCGAGGATTGTCCGAAGTGTCTGTTGCCGTTCAATGGCCGCACCGTACTCGAATGGCAGATTGCGAGCCTCGCCGCCAACGGCATCCGCGAAGTGACAGTGATCACCGGCTTCCACGCCGACGCGATCGACGCTGTGCTCGCGGCGCGGCCCGAGGACGGAGTCCGGGTCACCACCCGGTTCAACCCGTTCTTCGAAGTTGCGGACAACCTCGGCAGTTGTTACATGGGCCGGGAGGCGATGCTCGATGGTGCGTTCGTCCTGATCAATGGCGACACGCTGTTCCACCCGGACCTGCTCAAGCAGGCGATGGGTCAGGTTACCGGCGATATTACCGTCACGATCGACCGCAAACCGCGTTACGATGACGACGACATGAAGGTCTCTTGCACGGACGGTCGCTTGATCACCATCGGCAAGCATTTGACTGCCGACATCGCCAATGCCGAGTCGATCGGCATGCTGTTCTTCTCGGCCGAGGGCGGCCGGATCTTCGCCCGCGCCGTCAAGGACGCGTTGCGCGACCCGGACGGCTTGAAGCGCTGGTACTTGAGCGTGATCAACAGCCTGGCTGCCGAACAGGAGATCCGGGTCGCGGAAATCGCGGGCCAGACCTGGTGCGAGATCGACTTCCCGATGGACATGGCGGCGGCGGGCGAACTCACCGCGCAACTCCGGCGGGAAGCATCGGTTCGGGACGGGCATGGGGCCCGCCTCCGCGAGGCCATGTGAGTTGAACGTGGAATCGACGCGCGACACGAAACTGCGTTCGGACACTCCGGGCGGCGGGATTCTACGCCGGGCGTCGCGTAACCTTGCCTATCTCGCCGGCGGCAAGTCGGTGAGCGGCGTCCTCAGCCTGATCTACCTCGCCCTCGCGGTGCGGTCGCTCGGCGTCGACGCCTACGGCCAATTGATCCTGATCTACGCCTTCGCCCAGTTGATTTCCGCGATCGTGCAGTTCCAGACCTGGCAGCCGATCCTCCACTTCGGCACCCCCGCGCTCGCCGAGAGCCGCTTCGGCGATTTTCGCCGCGTCGTGCGCTTCTCGCTCGGTCTCGACGCCGCGAGCGCGGCGGTCGGCATGCTGTTGGTAGGCGGCGGCATCTGGCTGCTCGGCCCGCACATCGACCTGCCGGAGGAAGTCCTGCCGCTCGCGAGCGGCTTCGGCCTCGCCGTGCCGTTCATCATCGTCGCGAGCCCGAACGGCCTGCTGCGGCTGTTCGACCGCTTCGACCTACTGCTCCTCGAAGACAACGTCGAAGCCGTGGTGCGTTTGATCGGCGCGTTCGGCATCTTCCTCTTCGGCGGCGGCCTGACCGCGTTCGTCGTGGTCTGGGCGATCTCGGTGATCGCGAGCGGCGGCACCTGCGCCATCCTCGCCTGGCGCGAGATCCGGCGGCGCGGCGTCTGGCGCGACAACGCGATTCCCACCGCGCCGCTACCGATCGGCAAGCAGTTCCCCGGAATCTGGGGCTTCGTCTGGTCGACCAATCTCAATTCGACCTTGAAGCTCACCCGCACCCATATCGCCACGATCGTGATCGGCGGTGCGATCGACGCCACCGAAGCCGGCCTGTTCCGCATCGCGCAGCAGATCGCCGAGGCGCTCGCCAAACCGCTCAAGCTGATGATCCCGGTGATCTATCCCGAACTTGCGCGCCTCGCCGCCGCCCGCGATTTCACCGTGCTGCGCCAGTTCAACCGGCGGACCCTGGGGTATTCGTCGCTCGGCGCGATCGGTGGGTTCTGCCTGCTCGCGGCGATCGGACCGATCATTCTCGACATCATCGGCGGCGACGAGGCCGACGGCGCCTATACGGTGATGCTGATGCTGAGCGCGGCGGCGCTGATCCGGCTTTCGGCGTTCTGCCTGGAACCGACCTTGATCTCCCTCGGCCATCCTTCGATCGCGCTCGGCATCCAGAGCATCGCGACGGCGGTCTACCTGCCGCTCCTGTTCGTGATGCTGCCGTGGCTCGGATTCAACGGCGCCGGCGTCGCGTCGATCACCATCGCGGTCCTGACGGTGGTTCTGCAATTCGCTGCGGTGGCATTCTGGTTTCCGTCCACCCCGGCGTCGTGTTCCCATTCTGTTGAGGGTGTCACACCTTGACCTTTTCCGCTCAATTGACCGCAGCCGACGATTTTGACACTGCCGTGGCGCCGCCGGTTGCGACCCCGACGGCAAGCGGGATTCCGCGGAGATTCCGGTTCTCCTCGCTGACCGAGGCGATCGACTACGCCGCCACAGGCGAGAGCGGGCTCAATTTCTATTCCGACCGCATGGCGCTGGACTCGGTCCTGCCCTATCGCGAATTGCGCACCCAGGCGATCGCCGTCGCGGGCAAGCTGCGCGGGCTCGGGATGCAGCCCGGCGATCGTGTCGCCCTGGTCGCGGAAACCGACGCCGACTTCGTCATCGCCTTCGCCGCGTGCCAGTACGCCAGCCTGATTCCGGTGCCGATGCCGCTGCCGCTCGCGTTCGGCGGCCACGACGCCTACGTCCAGCAGATCCGCCATATGATCGTCGAAGCCCAGGCGGGCGCAGCGGTGGCTCCGGCATGGGTGGGCAACTGGCTCGCCCAGGCCGCCGAAGGCCTGGGCCTGCGCTTCTGCGGCACCGCGGCGGAACTGGCGGCCCTTCCCGAGGCCGCCTTCGCAATTCTGCCGACCGATCCGGAAGCGGTAAGCTATCTCCAGTTTTCGTCCGGCAGCACCCGTTCTCCGGCGGGCATCACCATCACCCACCGCGCGCTGATGGCGAACACCCTCGGCATCGCCGAGGCCAGCCTCGGCGTGCGCGACGGCGATCGCGGGATTTCCTGGCTGCCGTTCTACCACGACATGGGTCTGGTGGGCTTCCTGCTCACCCCGATGGTGTCGCAGCTCTCCGTCGATTACCTCGCCACCCGCGACTTCGCCCGCCGCCCGCTCAACTGGCTGCGCCTGATGGACGCCAACGGCGGCACGATCAGCTATTCCCCGAGCTTCGGCTACGACCTTTGCGCCAAGCGCGTCTCCACCGGCCAGATGCCCGAGGTCGACCTTTCGCTGTGGCGCGTCGCCGGAATCGGCGGCGACATGATCCGCCCGCAGGTCTTGCGCGACTTCGAAAAGGCGTTCGCCCCGGTCGGCTTCTCGGGCAACGCCTTCGTGCCGAGCTACGGCTTGGCCGAGACCACCCTCGCCGTGACCTTCTGCGAACTCGGGCGCGGCGTCCGCACCGATCGCGTCGATTCGGTCGAGCTCGAAACCCGCCGCCGCGCGGTTCCGGCGGCCGCCGCCAACCTCCGCCAGCGCGAATTCATGATCTGCGGCCGGGTGATCCCCGACCACGTCGTCGAGGTGCGCGGCGAAGATGGCCGCGCCCTGCCCGAGCGCCAGGTCGGCCAGATCTTCGTGCGCGGCCCGAGCCTGATGTCCGGCTACGACCGCCGCCCGCATGAAACCGCCGCCGTGCTCGGCGTCGATGGCTGGCTCGACACCGGCGACCTCGGCTACCGCATCGGCGACGAACTGGTGATCACCGGGCGCTCCAAGGACCTGATCATCATCAACGGCCGCAACCTCTGGCCGCAGGATCTCGAATACTGCGCCGAGCAGGTCGCGAACGTCCGCCCCGGCGACGTCGCCGCGTTCAGCATCGAGAACCCGCACGCCGACGAGGAACAGGTGGTGGTGCTGGTGCAGTGCCGCTCCTCCGACCCCGACATGCGCCAGACCCTGATGCAGTCGGTCTCGACCACGCTCCGGAAGAGCTACGGCATCGCGGTGCACGTCGACCTCGTCCCCAACAACGCCCTGCCGCTCACGTCGTCGGGCAAGCTCCGGCGCGGCAACGCGCGCAAAGCCTACCTCGAAGGGACGCTGCGCCTGGACGCGGCCCAATGAATCCATCCGGTGGCTGCGTCGCCCTCACCGGAGGCACTGGGTTTCTCGGACCGCACATCGCCCGGACGCTGGAAGCCGCGGGATGGCGAATTCGCTACCTGAGCCGCCGACCGCGACCCGACCTGCCCGCCGAAGACGCCGTCATCGGTGACCTCGACAACGCCGCCGCGCTGGATGCCCTGCTCGGCGGCGTGGACGTTGTGGTCCATGCCGCCGGGGCGATCAAGGCGGCGAACGACGCCGACTTCTTCCACGCCAATCGCGACGGAAGCCGCAATCTCGCAGCGGCGGCGCTGCGCCAGGGCCGTCCCCTGCCGGTGATCGTGGTCTCGTCCCTCGCGGCGCGCGAGCCCGGCCTCTCGGCCTATGCGGCGAGCAAACGCGCGGGCGAGGATGCCTTCGCAGAAGCCGGACTCGCTGCGACGATCCTCCGCCCCACCGCCGTCTACGGCCCGGGCGACCGCGAAACCGCGGTCTTCCTGCATGCCTGCGACGGACCGATCTTGCCGGTGCCGCGCGTGCCGGGCGGCAAGGTGACGTTGATCCACGCCGCCGACGTCGCCGCCGCCGTCGCCGCGACCTGCGGAGCGCCGCAGCCCGGCCAGACCTTCGAGCTCACCGACGAAAACCGCTCCGGACTTTCCTGGCGCGAACTCGCCGATGCGATCCGCGCCGCCTGCGCCAGCCGCGCCGCGATTCTCGAACTTCCGCGTCCGATCTTCCAGGTGATCGCGGCTTGCGGCGGTCTCGCGGCCCGCGCCACCGGGCGCGCCGCGATGCTCACTCCGGGCAAGGTTTGCGAGCTTTTCCACCCCGATTGGGCGAGCCCGCCGGAGCGGCAATTGCCTGCCGCGCTCTGGCGCCCGCGCATCCCACTTGCGGAGGGCCTCGCGGAAACCGTAAGTTGGCTCCGCGCGAAACCCAACCCGCCAGCACAAGGACGCTTTCACCATGCCGGTTGATATGGATATCGTCGATATCATCATCGCCCAGCTCGAAAAGATCACCCCGCCCGGCACCCGGATCACCCCGCAGTCGTCGATCATGGGCGACCTCGGGCTCGATTCCCTGACGGTGATGAACTTCGTGATGTGGCTCGAAGATATCTTCGACATCTCCGTGCCGATGGACCAGATCGTCGAGGTGGAATCCATCGCCGATCTCGCCGAGGCGCTGCAAAAGCTGGGCGCAAAGGCCAATTCATGAGCATTCTCGACAAGTTCACGCCCCTCGCCGAAGCACGTAAGGGCCTCGCGGGTCTCGGTGCCGATCCCTTCGCGGTGACCTTCGACAGCGTTTCGTCGCCGGCGGAAGCAACCATCGACGGCCGCCCGGTACTGATCCTCGGCAGCAACAACTATCTCGGCCTCACCTTCGACGCCGACGTGATCGCGGACGGCCTCGCGGCGCTGGAAAAATTCGGCAGCGGCACCACCGGCTCGCGCATCGCCAACGGCACCTTCGGTGGCCATCATGCGCTCGAACGCCGTATCGCCGAGGTCTTCCGCCGCAAGCACGCGCTCACCTTCAGCACCGGCTACCAGGCCAACCTCGGCATGCTGATGACCCTGGTGGGCAAGGACGACACCCTCCTGATCGACGCCGACAGCCACGCCAGCATCTACGACGGCGCGCGCATGGCGGCGGGCCAGGTGATCCGCTTCCGCCACAACGACCCCGACGACCTCGCCCGCCGCCTGCGCCGCCTCGAAGGCGCGCCGGGCGAGACGCTGGTGGTGATCGAAGGCATCTATTCGATGCTCGGCGACCGTGCCCCGGTGGCCGAGATCGCGGCGGTGAAGCGCGAACACGGCGTGACGCTCCTCGTCGACGAAGCCCATTCCTTCGGCGTGCTCGGCCCCAACGGCCTCGGCGCGATGGAGGAAGCCGGGGTCTACGACGACGCCGACTTCATCGTCGGCACGTTCTCGAAAAGCCTGGGCAGCGTCGGCGGCTACTGCGTCTCCGACCTCGACGGCTTCGAGATCCTCCGCCTCGCCTGCCGCCCCTACATGTTCACCGCGTCGCTGCCGCCCTCGGTGATCGCGACGACGCTGAAGGCGCTCGACCACGTCGAGAACCGTCCCGAGCTGCGCCAGCGCCTCGCCGCCAACGCCGACCGCCTGTATTCGGGCCTCGCCAAGGCGGGCTTCAAGCTCGGCGCGCAGGTCAGCCCGATCGTCTCGGTGCGCCTGCCCGACATTCCGGTGGCCGCCGCGTTCTGGGGCGCGCTGCTCGCGGAGGGCGTCTACGTCAACCTCGCCCTGCCGCCTGCGACGCCGACCCTGGAGCCGCTCCTGCGCACCAGCGTCACCGCCGCGCACAGCTTCGCCCAGATCGATCGCGCGATCGCGGCGATCGTCGCGGTCGGCAACCGTCTCGGCGTGATCGGCGCCGACGCCGTGAGTTCAGCGCAATGAAGGCCGCTGCGGCCCAGCCGACGGGCGTCGTCGTCGGCACCTGCGCCACCCGCCTCTGGGGCATGGACGGCGCCGAGCGCGCCCGCCGGACGCTCCGCAAGCTCGGTATCGCCGTTGCCGAGGAACTGCCGACGAGCGGCACCGTGGTTCTGGTGCGCGCCGACTGGGTGGTGGATTCCGCCCTCATCGGCCTGATGAAAAGCGAAGCGCCGGGCGCACGCCTGGTCGCCCGCGACGGCAACGCCGCGACCCTGCTCGCCGTCTACGTCGACGCCGCCGACGCACCTGCGGCGCAGGTCGCCCTGCTCGCCTCGGGCGGCGCGGCCGAGGCGCCGCTGCCGCACTTGCGCGAGATCGCCTACGACCCGAAGTCGCCCTCGATCTACCTGCACAAGCTGCGCAAGCGGCTGAAGCCGGTGGTGATGCCGCTCGTCCCGGCGAACGTCCGCGCCGCCGAGAAGGCGACCTTCCACGGTGCGTACAAGGACGTCACCGACATCGTCACCAAGTACGTCTGGCCGCTCCCGGCGCGCCATGCGACGCGCTGGTGCTCGGAGCATGGCGTTAGCCCGAACATGGTGACAATGGTCGGCTTCGTGCTGGTGTTCGCGGCGATGGGCCTGTTCTACGAGGGCTGGTTCGCCGCAGGTCTCGCCGCCGCGTGGATCATGACCTTCCTCGATACCGTCGATGGCAAGCTCGCGCGCTGCACCCTCACCTTCACCAAATTCGGCGACGTCTTCGACCACGGCATCGACCTGATCTCGCCGCCGTTCTGGTGGTGGGCGTGGCATGTGGGTTGCGTCAACGCCGGGGTGTCGTATCCGTTGGCGGAGCTTTCTCTCTGGATCGTGCTGGGCGGCTACGTCGTGCTGCGCCTGCAGGAGGGCCTGTTCAAGGCATTGTTCGGCATGCACATCCACGTCTGGCGGCGCTGGGACAGCGTCTTCCGCCTGATCGTTGCGCGCCGCAACCCGATCCTGGTGATCCTCACCGTCGCGGTGGCGCTCGGCCAGCCGGGCTGGGGGATGACGATCTCGGCGGCATGGACGGCGGTCTCGGTGGTGGTCCACTTCGTCCAGCTCACCCAGGCGCTCAGTTTCCGGCGCACTCAGCCGGTGGTGACGTGGCTGGCGGAATGACCCGCCTCGCCATCATCAGCAACCCGCTCAGCGACGGCAATTCGGGCCGCAAGGGCATCCCCGCGAATCCCGACCGGGCATTGTTGCGTCCCGACACCCTCTTCGCCGCGCCCGCCGCGCTTGAGGAACTCCCGGGCGTGCTGCACGGCTTCGCCGAGGCGGGCGTAGAGATGCTCGCGATCGACGGCGGCGACGGCACGGTGCGCGACGTGATTTCGCTGCTGCCGTGGACCTTCGGCGACGCCTGGCCGACGCTCGCGATCCTGCCCTCGGGCAAGACCAACGTGATCGCCCGCGACGTCGGCGGCTTCGGCCACGGCGCGGCGGGAATGGCGCATCTGTTCTTCCGCCTCGACAACAAGCCGCTGCGCTTCGCCGAGCGGCCGTGCCTCGACGTCTCCTGGATCGACGACGCCCAGCACCAGCACACCGCGCTCGGCTTCGTCCTCGGCGCGGCGGTGTATTCCCACGCGACGCAGATGGCGGGAGCCTGGAGCCACGACCGAGGCATCAAGCAGGGCGGCGCGGTGGCGCTGGTGATCGCGCGGATGCTGGCGAAGTGGCGGCGCGGCGATGCGACGGAAGGCGTCGCCGAACTTTCGCTGACTCCCGAGACCGAGATCGCAGCGCCGCCCGCGCCCCATTTCCTGGTACTGGCGACCACCCTCGACCGCCTGATGCTCGGCCTCTGGCCGTTCCCCAAGGGCGGCCGGGGCGGGCTGCACTGGCTGGCGATGACCGCGCCGCCGCAGCATCTGGTCCGCAACCTCTGGCGCGCGTGGCGAGGCAAGGTGGCTCTCGGCGAGGGCGTACGCGGCGGTCGCGCCGAAACCCTGGAGATGCGCCTGTCCGAGCCGTTCGTGCTGGATGGCGAGCTCTACGATCCCGGGATCGGGTGCGTGACGGTGCGGACCGGACCGACGCTCAGATTCCTGGTTCCCTAAGACCTCGCGTTCATCCAAGGGTTTGGATACTCTGCCACGATGACCGACCGTTCTCTCCTGATACGCATCCTCACCGCCGACCTCGACCGGACGCCGCGCGACGACGTGCGTCGCGCCGCCGAGGATATCGCGGCGCGGCATGGGGCGACGGTCGCGGCGGTTCTGTTCTACGGCTCGGGCCTGCGCGACGACGACCCGGACGCGATCATCGACCTCTACGTCCTGGTGGACGACTACCGCGCCTTCTTCCCGCGCCGCACGCCCGCCGTGTTCAATCGCCTGCTGCCGCCCAACGTGCTGTTCCTGCCCTCCAACGGGCGCAACGCGGGCTTCAAGGTGGCGGTGATCTCGCGGCGGCAGTTTCGCGCCCGGCTTGTCCCGGCGAGCCGCGACACCACCCTCTGGGCCCGGTTCTGCCAGCCGGTGGCGGTTGCCTATTCCCGCGACGTCGAAGCTCGCGAATGGGTCGTCGCGGCGCTCGCCGACGCCGCCGCCACCGCGATCCACTGGGCAGTGCGCCTCGGGCCCGACCAGGGCACCGCAGCCGACTACTGGGCGGCGCTGTTCCGCCACACCTACGCCGCCGAGATGCGGGTCGAGGGCGGTGGCCGCGCCAAGACCATCGCCGACTTCGCCGCCGACCGCTACGCCGCGCTGATCGCCGCCTCGGGCGAGCTCGCTGCCGAACCCGGCGGCCTCCGCCGCACGATCTCCACCGCCGAGGCGCACCGCGCCCGCGCCGCATGGGCGCGCAGGCGGCGCATCGGCAAAACCTTGAATATCGCGCGGCTGGCGAAGGCTTTGTTCACCTTCGACGGCGGCATCGACTATATCGTATGGAAGCTCGAACGCCACTCGGGCCAGCCGGTCGCGCTGACGCCATGGCAGCGCCGTCACCCGCTGCTCGCTGCGCCCTTCGTTCTCGCCTCCCTGCGCCGCCGAGGGATCGTCCGATGACCCTGACCATTTCGCAGATCACCCCTGACGAGCTCGACGATTTCATCCGCGTGCCGTATCGCCTTTATGCGAACCTGCGGCACTGGGTTCCGCCCCTGCTCCAGGAGCGGCGCGACGCGCTGAAGCCCGGCGGCACGCCCTACACCAAACGCGCCGAGACCGCGATGTGGATCGCCACCCGCGCAGGGGCCCCGGTGGGGCGAATCAGCGCCCAGATCGACCCGGTGAGCCAGGAAAAAGCCCCCGGCGTCGGCCACTTCGGCCTGCTCGCGGCGATCGACGACGCAACGGTCTTCGATCTTCTCCTCGCCACCGCCGAGGAATGGCTGAAGGCGCGCGGCATGACCCGCGTGCTTGGACCGATGAACCTTTCGATCAACGAGGAATGCGGCCTGCTGGTGGACGGCTTCGACACCCCGCCGATGATGATGATGCCCCACGACCCGCCCTACGCGGCGGCGCACATCGCCGCGCGCGGCTACACCAAGGCCAAGGATCTGCTCGCCTACCGGATCGACGTGGCCGCGCCGATGCCGGAAGCGGTACAGCGGATCGCCGACCGGCCGCTGCCCGCCAACGTCGCCATCCGTCCCCTCGACACCGCCGACTACGCCGGCGAAGTGCGACGGCTGGTGGCGATCTTCAACGACGCCTGGGCGGGCAACTGGGGCTTCATCCCCTTCGACGCGGCGGAAATCGACTTGATGGCGGAGCAGATGCGGCCGTTGATCGACAAGCGGCTGGTGTGGTTCGCCGAAGTCGACGGCGAGGCGGCGGCGTTCGTCGTCTGCCTGCCCAACCTCAACGAAGCTATCGCCGACCTCGGCGGACGCCTGCTGCCATTCGGTTGGGCGAAGCTGCTCTGGCGGATCAAGGTCCGGGGCCTCGCCTCCGGCCGCGTGCCGCTGATGGGGGTGCGCCGCGAGATGAGCAGCACCCTGCTCGGCGGCATCCTGCCGTTCCTCCTGATCGACCGGCTGCGCCGCGCGGTGCGGAAGATGCGGATGCGCACGATCGAGATGTCGTGGGTGCTGGACGACAACCGCCCGATGCGCACGCTCGCCGAGGCGATGTGCGGCCCGGCCTACAAGACCTATCGCCTGTTCGAAAAGGATTTCGCGTGACCCATCCGGCCCCTCATGTGTTGATCCTCGGCGGGCGCCGCGGCGGCGACGACGCGGTGGCAAGCGTCGCTGGCGTCTCCCACAAGGCCCTGGCGCCGGTGATGGGCGTGCCGATGCTGGCGCGGGTGGTGGCGACGCTGCGGCAGGCCCTGCCGGGTATCGCGATCGGCATCGCCATCGACCGCACCGACGATATATCGCCGCTGCTCGACCGGCTTGCGGAAGACGGCAAGATCGTCGTCGTCGAGCCCGGCCCCTCGCCCTGCGCCACGGTGGCGAAGGCGCTGGCGATGCCCGAACTCGCCCAGCCGCTCCTGATCGCCACCGCCGACCATCCGCTCCTGACCCCGGAGATGGTGCGGCATTTTCTCGACCACGTTCCCGTCGGCATCGACGCGGCGGTCGGACTGGCGACGCGCGAAACGATTTCCGCCAGCTATGCCTCGCGCCGTACCTATTGGGAATTCCGCGATCGCGCGGTGAGCGGCTGCAATCTCTTCTACCTCGGCCCCAACGCCGCTTCAGTGGTCGCGTTCTGGCAGCGGCTCGAAAACGACCGCAAGAAGCCGTGGAAAATGGTCCGCCACCTCGGGCTCGCCTCGCTGCTGCTGTTCGTCGCTCGCCGCCTCAAGCTCCAAGGTGCGCTCGACCGTCTCGGACGGCAGGCCGGCGCACGGGCGGCGGCGATCGACATGCCGTTCGCCGAGGCCGCGATCGACGTCGACCGGCCCGCCGACCTCGTGCTTGCGGAACAGATCCTGGCGGCCCGCGCGCGATGACCCGCATCGACCGCTACGTCCTGACCGAACTCGGCAAGCGCCTGATCGTCGCGCTCGGCATCGTCCTGATCTCGCTGGTGGTCGAGCGGGTGCTCCGGCTGTTCGATCTGGTCAGCATGAAGGGCGGACCGATCGACCTGGTCTGGCAGATGGCGCTGATGCTGGTGCCGCACTACCTCGGCCTCGCGCTCCCCGCCGGATTCTTCGTCAGTATTTTCCTCAGCATGTCGCGCTTCCACCACGACAGCGAGTTCGACGCCCTGCTCGCCGCGGGTGTCTCGCCGTCGCGGTTCGCGCGGCCGTTCGTCGCCGCCTCGGTGGTGCTGGCGCTGGTGAGCGTCGGCGTGTTCGGCTATGCCCAGCCCTATACCCGCTACGGCTACCGCGCGATCATGCACCTGGTGATGAACATCCCCTGGAACGCGCAAATCCCCGAGATGTCGTTCTCCCGCGTCGAGAAGGACGCCACCGTCACCGCCGACCACACGTCGGCGTCGGGCCAACTCGACAAGGTGTTCGTCCACTATTTCGACAAGGACGCCGAGATCACCATCGTCGCCGCGCACGGGGTTTTGAGCTTCGGGCCGCTGCGGAGCTATTATCAGCTCGACCTCGCCGACGCGCAGCGGGTCGAGATCCAGCCCGGCCAGCCGCCCTCGGTCGGGTGGTTCCAGACCCTGTCGGTCCGCCGCCCGATCGCGAGTTCGATCCCGCCGTTCCGCGCGCGCGGCGACGACGTGCGCGAACTCACCCTCGACGAACTCGCGGGCAAGGCACCGGACGGAAACTGGACCAAGGCCGAGACCCGCGCCGAGTTCCATTCCCGCGTGGTGCGGTCGCTCTCGGTGGTGTTCCTGCCGTTCCTCGCGATTCCCCTGGCGCTCGCCTCCCGGCGCACCAAGCGCAGCGCGGGCATCGTGCTGGGCGCGGTGCTGCTGCTGATCACCCACTACACGATGCAGACGCTCCAGGGGATGGCGGCGCTCGGACGCGTCCCGGTGATCTCGATGTGGCTCGCGATGGCGGCGTTCGGCACGATCTCGGGCGTGCTGTTCTGGCGGGCGCAGCGCCATCCGGGCGAGAACCCGCTCGACCCGGCGTTCGTCGCCATCGACCTCGCGTTTTCCTGGGTGCGGGCGCTGGCGGTGGTGGCGTGGCGCAAGGTGCGCCCGGCATGACCCTCACCCGCTACCTCTCGCGCCTGTTCGTGGTCCGCATCCTCGCCGTGCTGGTGGCGATGAGCGCGCTGATCGAACTCGTCGAAATGCTCGACGCGATGCGCCGCCTGCTCGGCCCCGAGGCGCACTTCGCCAACGTCCTCACCTTCAGTCTGCTGCGCCTGCCGCTCGCGATGGAGCAACTGTTCCTGCTCGCGATCCTGGTCGGCGCGGTGCTTGCGTTCCGCAGCCTCGCGATGAACAGCGAGATGGCCATCCTGCGTTCCGCCGGGCTCTCGCCCTACCGCCTGCTGCGCTCGCTGCTGCCGCTCGCGCTGGTGTTGGCGGCGCTCAACTACGTGATGGTCGACCGCATCGCCCCCGCCGCCGAGCGCGCCTTCGCCCAGTGGTGGGCGACGGTCTCTCCCGACGGCGACGACGACGAGGACGACGGCAAGCAGCGCACCCTCTGGCTGCGTGCGGGCGGCGACATCGTCTCGGTCGCCAGCATCTCCGACGACGGGCGGCGCCTCGGCGCGGTGGTGATCTATCGCCGCGCGGCGTCCGGGCAATTGACCCAGCGCATCGCGGCCGATTCCGCCGCCTACGCCAGTGGCCGATGGACCCTCGCAGGGGTGACGATCACCGACCTCGGCGAGGACGGCGCGGCGGCGGAGCACCAAGACGCCCTGCCCTGGCCCGAAGGCCCCTCGCCCGGCAACCTCAAGGACGTCGCCCATCCGACCGAGCGGATTTCGTCGTCGAAGAGCGCGGAAATCCTTGAAGGCGACCGCTCCGGCGTCGCCCCCACCGCGCACTACCGCACGATCATCCACAAGTCGTGGCGCGCGCCGCTCCTGCCGCTCCTGATGATCCTGCTGGCGATGCCTGCTGCGGCGGGCGGGCGGCGGATCGGCGGCATGGCGAAGAGCATGACCCTGAGCCTCCTGACGGGCCTCGCGTACCTGATCCTCGACGGCTTCCTCTCGTCGATGAGCGAAAGCGGAGCGATGCCGCCCGCGCTCGCGATCTGGGCCGCGCCCGCGATCTTCGCGGCGCTCGGCGGGGCGATCCTGCTTTACGCCGAGGAATAGGGAACCCGCGCCCGTCACACCGCATTACCCGGCTGTTCTCCACCCTGGACAAGGAGACCGGACGATGCCGCCCCAACCTGAAACCCTGTTTCTCGCCGCCAACGGCTGGATGCCCAACAGCCCCAGGCCGGTATTGATCTATCGCGGCGCGCTGCCGCCCGGGGGCGACGCCGCCGACGCCGCCGAGGCGATGTTCGCGGCCAACGGCTGGCCGCCGCAATGGCGCGCCGGAATCTACGACTACCACCACTACCACACCACCACCCACGAAGCCCTCGCGGTCGCGGCGGGCTCGGGTACCCTGATCCTCGGCGGCCCGGGCGGCGTGGAAGTCGCGGTATGCGCTGGAGACGTTCTGGTTTTGCCCGCCGGCACCGGCCATTGCTGCAAAACTTCCGGCACCGACTTCCTGGTCGTCGGCGCGTATCCACCCCATGTGGAATGGGACAACCGCCGCGAGGCGCCGACGCAGGAGATGCTGGCGCGCATCGCGACCCTCCCATTCCCCAAATCCGATCCGGTCGCCGGACCGGGCGGACCCTTGCCCGCGCTCTGGGCCTGAAGACACTGCTGAAGGAGTTGCATACCCATGGAACGGATCACTCTCGCCGATTCCGGCGTCGAGACCTCGCGCATCGCCCTTGGCACCTGGGCCATCGGCGGACGGATGTGGGGTGGCACCGACGAGGCCGAATCCATCGCGGCGATCCAGGCCGCCGTCGAGCAGGGCGTCACCCTGATCGACACCGCGCCCGCCTATGGCGTCGGACGCTCGGAAGAAATCATCGGCAAGGCGCTGAAGGGCGGCCTGCGCGCCAAGGCGGAAATCGCGACCAAGGGCGGCCTCACCTTCGTCGACGGCAAGATCCGCCGGGATTCGAGCCCGAAACGGATCCGCGAAGAGGTCGAAGAGTCGTTGAAGCGCCTCCAGACCGACGTCATCGACCTCTACCAGATCCACTGGCCCGACCACGCGGTGCCGTTCGCCGAAACCGCGCGCGCGCTCGAAGACCTGCGCAGCGCGGGGAAAATCCGGGCGATCGGGGTGAGCAACTACTCCGCCGAGCAAATGGACGAATTCCGCAAGGGTGCCGAACTCGACACCGTGCAGCCGCCCTACAACCTGTTCGAGCGGGAAATCGAGGCCGACGTCCTGCCCTACGCCCGTCACGAGCGCCTGACCATCCTCTGCTACGGCGCGCTCTGCCGGGGAATGCTCGCCGGGCGGATCAGCGCCGCCACCCGGTTCGGCGGCGACGACCTGCGCCAGAACGACCCGAAATTCCAGCCGCCGCGCTTCGCCAACTATCTCGCGGCGGTCGAGGAGCTGAAGACCCTGGCGCGCGACCGTTTCGACAAATCGCTGCCCGCGCTCGCGGTGCGCTGGGTCCTGGACCAGGGGCGGACGATCGCGCTCTGGGGCGCGCGCCGCCCCGACCAGCTCGCGCCGATGGCGGAAGTCGACGGCTGGCGCATCGACGCGAAGTCGATGATCGAGATCGACGCGATCCTCGCGCGGCATGTGCCCGAGCCGATCGCACCGACCTTCATGGCCCCTCCGGCGAACCGCCCGGCGGCCTGACGCGAAGCCCGCCTGACCGTCATCCGGCGGTCAGGCGGACGATCCAGATCTGGTTGCCGACGCCGAGCCGGAGCGGCATGCCCGCCCACAAGCCGACGCCGTTCGACACCAGCAGCCGCATTTTTCCCACGTCGTACCAACCGCCCGCGTAGCCGCCGTTGGCCGCCGCCGTCAACCTTCGGAACAGCCAGACCTGGCCGCCGTGGGTGTGGCCGGAGACCTGCAGGTTCACGCCCATCGCCGCCGCCGCCGCCGCGTCGTTGGGGCGATGCGCGAGCAGCAGGCGGAAGGCGTCCTGCTTTGGCGCGCCCGCGAGGGCGGCCTTGAGGTCGGGGGTCTTGCCCGGGCGGATCGCCCCGACCGGGTCGGCGACCCCGGCGACGGTGACGATCTCGCCGCGCACCCGGATCGTCGCGTGGGCATTGTAGAGCACCCGCATGCCCATCCGCGCATAAGCGTTGAGCCAGCCCTCGACGCCGTAGATGTATTCGTGGTTGCCGGGCGAGACGAACACCCCGTGCGGCGCGTCGAGGCGGGAGAGCGGCTCGACGTCGCGCGCCAGCAACGCCTCCGGGCTGTCGACGATGTCGCCCGGCATCGCGATCAGGTCGGGCTTGGCGGCGAGCGTGCGGTCGACCACCTTGTTCACCCAGCGGCGGCGGAACAGCGGCCCGATGTGGATGTCCGAGAGCACCGCGATGCGCAGGTTCTCAAGCGCGGGCGCAAGCCCCTCCACCGCCATCGCCACTTCGCGCACCGGCGGCGCGCGCAACGCCTGGCGGATGCCGTAGGCGCTGATCAGCAGTCCCAGCCCCGCGAGGCCGAGCGCGCGCCAGGTATCGGGCAACTCGGGGCGGAAGATCAGCAGCACGATGTCGGTAAACAGGCTCAGAAGGCCCATCAGCAGCACCCCGGCATGAAGCCAGGAGCCGAGCAGCAGCATCCGGTCGGACACTGCGATCTCGAAAGTGCGCACCAGGACGACGCGGTTGGCGATCACCACCACCGCGATCCCAAGCAGAATCCGCGCCCAGATCGGCAGGGGAAGCGGCAGAATCAGGCGGATGTAGACGTAGAGCGCGACGCCGCTCATGGAGGCGGTGAACAGGGGAACGAACATTCCGTCTCCTCGAATTCGGGTTCGATCGATATGGGTTGCGGAGGACGCGCTGTCCATGATCTCAAGCGCTGATTATACTCATAAATAATGTTGTTTAATTTTCTATTGACACAAATTCAAAGTTATTATGTAATTTCCACAGCGCCGATTTGAGACCCCAGATTGCGGGCGCTTTACAAAATGCAGCTAAAGCCGGAGTGATCCATGATGAAGACGAATCCAGCCCGATCCGCAGCCTCTCGCCGCGCCGCCGCCGAGCGCTTCCGCTCCGCCGGAGTGGAACCCCGCCTCGGGGAACTGTGGAACGACCCGGTGTTCCAGGCGGTCCTGGCGCGCGACCGCCTTTCGATCGCCGACGTGCGCGCCGCGATCGCGGCCGCCGGAATGCCACGCGCCTGATCTCCCGTATCGTTCTCCCAAGACTCCCCCGGCGGCTTGCCTCCGCCGGGGTTTTCTCGTATGCAGGGAACCTCTCCCCAGCAGAGAGATTGATCCGAAATGGACGCCAGCGCTTTTCTGCCAACCCCTCCCACCCTTGACCGGCTCGCCAGGGCGGCGATCCGCTGCACCGCGTGCCCGCTTTATCGCCATGCCACACAGACGGTGTTTGGCGAGGGAGAGCCCGGCGCACGGCTGATGCTGGTGGGAGAGCAGCCCGGCGACATCGAGGATCACATCGGCAGGCCGTTCGTCGGCCCGGCTGGACGGCTGCTCGACCGCGCCCTCGGACTCGCCGGGATCGACCGCGACGACGCCTATCTCACCAATGCGGTGAAGCACTTGAAATGGACGCCGCGCGGCAAGCGCCGCATCCACGGCAAGCCCAATGCCGGAGAAATCCGGGCCTGCCGCCCCTGGCTCATCGCCGAGATCGCGGCGGTGAAGCCCGAGGTGATCGTCTGCCTCGGCGCGACCGCCGCGCAGGCTCTCCTGGGGTCGGACTTCCGCGTGTCGCGGCAGCGTGGCGAATGGATCGACTCGGACCTCGCGCCGCGCGTGATCGCGACGGTTCACCCGTCGTCGCTGCTCCGCATACGGGGCGCGGAGGAGCGCGAGGCCGCGCTCCAGGCCTTCGTCGCCGATCTCGCCATGGCCGCCGGAGACGAAGGCTAGGCCTTCACCGCGCGGGCGAGTTCCGCCTTCGACATCTTCGATCGACCGGCGATCCCCTGGCGCTTCGCCTTGGCGTAAAGCTCTGCCTTGGTCGGGCCTCCGCCGAGCGTGCGGTCCTGCGCCGCCTTGCCTTCCTTTTCCGCCTGGGCGGTGCGGCCGTGGCGCTCCTTCGACTTGGTGCGCCGCAAGTTACGGGCGTTGGTCTTCGGACTTTCCTGGTTGCTGGAACCCGCTTCGCTCAACGCGATCGCGACCGCCTGCTTGCGGCTCCGGACTTTCTTGCCGGTGCTGCTGCTGAGTTCGCCATGCTTGAACTCGTGCATCACCCGCCCGACGGTTTCCTTCTGCGGTTCGGATTGCTTTGGCATGGTTTTCACTCCACTGTTCCTCGCATCAATGCGATCCTGGCCGCGATGGTTCCGAGTTCACCGGCCTTGGAGGACACCATGCGCAAGCTCGCCCCCACGTTCGCGATCCTGATCGCCCTCGGCGTCGCCGCATGCGGCAAGGCCGAGGAACCGTTCTGCCGCGCCGTCGACACCAACCGCAGTTCCTTCCTCGCCGCAACCCAGGTGGAGAACGCCACGGCACGCGATGCGGCGCTCTCCGGCGCGGTCGCCGAAGGACGCGAGCGCCTCGTCACGGCGGTCGCCGACGGCGCGATCAAGGACTGGCACGGCACGGTCGCCGCCGCCAACACCGACATCAGGGGCCTCGGCCTGATCAAAATTTCGCTTCCCTGCAAGGCAACCCTGATCGCGGGCGAGATCGCGCCCGATTCCAAGCTCTACGCCGGAATGACGAAGTTGAAGGCGGGCGACGCCGTGACCTTCGCCGGGTCGTTCGTCCCTGCCCCGACGGGCACGCGCTACCTTGAAATCTCGTTCACCCAGAACGGCATGATGACCGACCCGGAATTCATCATCCGCCTCGCCGCGATCCGCTGACATGTCCGAAACCGCGCTCGGCCCCGAGATCCGCGACATCCTCCTCGCCAACACCTGGTTTCGCGAGCTGCCGGGCGACCTCGCCCGCGCACTCGTCGGCGCGGCGACGTTGCGGAGCTTCGCCTCGGGCGAAGTGATCCACTGCCAGGGCGATCCCTCCGACGCGCTCTACGCGGTAGTCGCCGGATCGGTGAAGGTCAGCTCGCTCTCCGCCGAGGGCCGCGAGTGCGTGTTCCGCTATCTCTCGCCCGGCAACTGGTTCGGCGAAATCGGCATGCTCGACGGCATGCCGCGCACCCACGACGCGGTGGCGGCGCAGCCGACGCGGGTGCTGCTGGTGCCGCCGGACGCGCTCGCCGAGGTGCTGGCGCGCCACCCCGCGTTCTACAAGTTCCTCTCGCTGCTGCTCTGCCGCGTCGTCCGCACCGCCTTCACCATGCTCAACGACACCACCCTGCTCTCGGTCTCGGCACGCCTCGCGAAGCGGCTGTTGAGCTTCGCCGAGGCCTCGGTGCCGACGGGCGGCGAGTGCGCGGTCCACCTCACCCAGGAGGAACTCGCCACCCTGGTCAACGCCACCCGCCAAACCGTCAACAAGCGCCTCGCCGACTGGCAGAAGCTCGGCTGGATCGAACTCCGCTATGCCCGGATCGTGATCCGCAATCCCGACGCGCTGCGCCAGCTCCACCTCGACGAATAGCTGCAAATTGTCGCGCTGTTGACAGTTTCGAATCGCACCACGCGGTAGGGTTGGCAACCCATTCGCCGCAGGATGCCTTCGAGATGAAAATCACCGCGCTGACGCCGTTCATCCTCCATGTTCCGGTAAGCAAGAGCCTGATCGGGGATTCCACCCACACCATCACCCACTGGGGCATGCCCGGGGTGATCATCGAGACCGACACCGGCCTCAAGGGCTACGGCTACACCGGCACCCACGCCAACCTTGCCTCCGACCGCCTGATCGTCTCGATCATCACCGACGTGTTCGGCCCGATGCTGATCGGCGAAGACCCGCGCGAGGTCCGCCACCTCCATCACAAGCTTTCCAAGAGTTCGACCAACATCTGGATCGGCCGTGGCGGCCTGCTGCAAATGGCGATCTCGGCGATCGACATCGCGCTCTGGGACGTGAAGGCAAAGGACGCCGAGCAGCCGCTCTGGATGCTGATGGGCGGCGGCGCGAGCTCCAAGGTCGCGGCCTACAACACCGATTGCGGCTGGCTCGTCCGCACCGAGGACGAACTCGTCGACGACTGCAAGGCGATGATCTTCGACAACGGCTTTTCCGCGATCAAGATGAAGATCGGCAAGCCCGACCCGAAGGAAGACTTCCACCGCATCGCAGCGGTGCGCAAGGCGATCGGCGACGCGCCGAAGCTGATGGTCGACGTCAACGGCAAGTGGGACATCGCCACCGCCAAGCAATACGCCCCCCGCCTCGCCGACTACGACATCACCTGGCTCGAAGAACCGCTCTGGCACGAGGACGTCGCGGGCCACAAGGATCTCGCCCAGCGCATCGACACGCCGATCGCGCTCGGCGAGCTGCTCTACGACTTCGATGCCTTCAAGGAATTCGTCCTGGCGGGCGCGGTGGACTTCCTCCAGCCCGACGCGACGCGCTGCGGCGGCCTCACCGCAGTTTGGCAGATCGCCGACCTCGGGCATGCATTTCATCTGCCCGTAACCCCGCATCATGGTGATATGATGCAGGCACAACTTCATCTGGTGATGGCGCATCCCGCGTGTTCGCTGCTCGAATACATTCCCTGGACGCTCGGATGCTTCGTCGATCCGGTTGTGGTCGAGGATGGTTACTATCACCTGCCCACCGCTCCCGGCGCGGGCACCACGTTCACGCCGGAAACGCTCGAACGCTTCAACGTCAAATAATCCCGACATCGGGGGGAGACAGACATGATCTTCGGTAACGTCAACGCGCTTCAGGACATGGGCTGGCTGCCGAAGCCGCTCAAGCTCGCGGTCGAGCATCTCAAGTCCACCGACTTCTCGACCAAGGAAGCCGGGCGCTACGAGCTCCAGGGCGCCGACATCTTCGTCCTGGTCAGCGATCTCACCACCAAGCCCGCGGGCGAGAACCGCCCGGAAATCCACCGCAACTTCATCGACGTACAGTATCTCGTCCGTGGCTCCGAGCGCATCGGCGTCGCCGTCGACACCGGCAAGAACCCGGTGGCGGAAGACCTTCTGGCCGACAAGGACATCCTGTTCTATTCCGCGATGGAGAACGAAACCCCGGTCGAGATGACCCCGGGCAGCTTCGCCGTGCTGTTCCCCTCCGACGTCCACCGCCCGGGCTGCCAAGCGGCCAAGCCCGAAACCATCCGCAAGGTGGTGGTCAAGGTGCGCGCCTCGCTGCTGAAGTAAGCGCTCGAACCGGATGCAAAAAAGGGGAGCCGGACGGCTCCCCTTTTTCATGCCCGGAAACGCCGGATCATTTCTTGCGGATTTTCGCGATCAACTCGACGGTGTCGCGGACCTTCTTCTCGATGCCCTTGTAGTCCTTGGCTTCGAGCGCCGACTTGGTGATCAGGTTGCTGCCCATGCCGACGCAGACCACGCCCGCGCCGAACCATTTGACCAGGGATTCCTCGGTGCAGTCGACGCCGCCGGTCGGCATGATCCGGGTCCAGGGGCTGGGCGCCAGCACCGACTTGACGAACTCGGGCCCGCCGACGGTGCTGCCGGGGAACATCTTGACGATCTCGCAGCCGAGTTC
>DBTR01000077.1:75525-103593 GCA_002307145.1 Rhodospirillum sp. UBA1311
GCCGGGGAACATCTTGACGATCTCGCAGCCGAGTTCCTCGGCCTGGCCCATCTCGGAAAGGGTGCCGCAGCCGGGGCAATAGGCGATCTTGCGGCGATTGCACATCTTCGCGACGTCGGGGTTCAACAACGGCCCGACGACGAAGCGCGCGGCATAAGCGATGTAGAGCGCCGCGGTCGGCGCATCGACGATCGACCCCACGCCCATGATCACGCTCGGGTCGGCCTTGGCGAAGTGGCGGTTGACTTCGAGGAACACCTGCGAGGCGAAGTCGCCCCGGTTGGTGAACTCGATGCACTTCGCGCCGCCGTCGGCGCACGCCTGGATCACGCTTTTACACACCTCGGCATCCTGATGATAGAACACCGGGATCACCCCTTGCTCCATCATCTTCGACAGTACGGTCATGCGGTCGGCGGACATATCTTGGTTCCTTGTCGCATCGGGGGCGGACCTATGATTCCCATCCCAGGTCCCGGGAAATGGCGTCCGCGGTGGCGCGGATCACCGGACCGAGATCGCGCATGCGCGCCTCGGCCATGTAGAAGATCGGGCTCGCAATGCTGATCGCGGCGACGATGCCGCCGGAGATGTCACGGACCGGCGCGGCAACGCAGCGAATCCCGAGTTCGTTCTCTTCGAGATCGTAAGCCCAGCCGCGCTCGACGGCTTCGAGCAGCTGCACCTCGTAGTCGAGCCAGGAGAGCGGCCGGGCATCGCGCGAGGCGAGGCCGAGGGCCTCCTCGTAGAGGGGGTGCCAACGCTCGCGCGGCAGGCCGAACATCAGCGCCTTGCCGAGGCCGGTGAGCGCGAGCGGCATCTGCTGGCCGATGCGGGAGCGCATTTCGAGGCCCCGGGTGCCGGGGATCTTGTCGAGGTAGAGGACGGTCGCGCCGTCGAGGACGCCGAGGTGGACGGTGTCCGAGGTGCGCCGCGCCAGATCTTCGATCTGGCGGCGGGCGATGCCGGCGATCGGGCGCTGCTCAAGCGCGCGCGCACCGAGGCGGATCAGCTGCGGTCCGAGGGTATAGCCCCGATGCGGCACGTGGTGGAGATAGCCCTCCGCCACCAGGGACGAGAGCATGCGATGGGTGGTCGAGCGGCGCGTGCCGAGGCGGGTGGAGATGCCCTTGACGTTGGAGATCCCCTCGGCGACGCATTCGAGCAGGGCGAGGCCGCGCACCAGGGTCTGGGTACCTACCACCTTCGAGGCGGCAAGCGCATCGGCATCGGTGTCGGTGTCGGTGTCGGTGTCAGTGTCGTCGTCGAGCAGGGAATTGCCGTCCATTTTCGCCATTCCTTGAAAACGCGATCGCTGGGAAAAGGTTAGAATTCGCCCCAAAGAGTGTCAATTCCAATCACTACCATCCCAAATATTGAAACGGCACCCCTGCCGCGTAGCTGGGGCGCCGCTCCGATTTCAAGCTGCGGCCCGGCTCATTTCGCGAGCAGGTGCGGCAGCGCCAGCGGGATCGCCGGAATGTAGGTCACCAGCATCAGGCAGATCACCATGACGATGACGAACGGCACGATGCCGCGGGTGACGACGTCGAGCGGCGCGCTCCCTACCCTCGCCGCGACGAACAGGTTGATCCCGAGTGGCGGAGTGATGAACCCGATCGCGAGGTTGACCACCATGATGATGCCGAAGTGCACCGGGTCGACGCCGACCGAGAGCGCGACCGGCATCAGGATCGGCGCCAGCACCAGGATCGCCGGGGTGGTATCCATGAAGCAGCCGACGATCAGGAGCAGGATGTTGATCAGGAGCAGGATCAGCACGCCGTTGGTGGTGACGTGCATCAGCCAGTCGGTGATCATCGCCGGGATCTGCTCGATGGTGAGGATCTTGGTGAACGCCGAGGCGCAGCCGAGGATCACCATCGTCGTGCCGGTGGTCGAGCACGCGCCGCCGATCGGATCGAGGATGGTCTTGAAGTTGAGTTCCTTGTGGATGAACACGCCGCAGACGAAGGCGTAGACCGCCGCCACCGCCGCCGCTTCCGTGGGCGTGAAGATGCCGGCGTAGATGCCGCCGAGGATGATCAGCGGGTTCAAGAGCGCCCACTTGGCGTCGGCGATCGAGGCCCCCGCCCGCTTCCAGCTGAACGGCGTGTCGTCGCCGCTCCAGCCGTGCTTCTTGCAGTAGTAGCGGCACCAGAGGATCAGCGCGAAGCCGATCAGGAAGCCCGGACCGAAGCCGCCGAGGAACAGGTCGGAGATCGAGGTCGCGGTGGTGACGCCGAAGATCACCATCGGGATCGACGGCGGAATGATCACGCCGATGCTGCCCGCCGTGGCGATCAGGGCGAGGGTGAACGACTTCGAATAGCCGCGCTTCAGCATCGTCGGCACCACCATGCCGCCGACCGCCGCCACCGTCGCCGGGCCGGAGCCCGAAACCGCGGCGAAAAACATGCAAACCACCACGGTGACGATCGCGAGACCGCCCGCCATCCGCCCGAAGAACACGTTGGCGACGTTGAGGATGCGCTGCGACACGCCGCCCGCGCCCATCAGTTCGCCCGCGAGGATGAACAGCGGGATCGCCATGATCGGGAAGGAGTCGGTCGAAGAGACCAGGGTCTGCGGGAAATAGCCGAGCGAGAGCGTGTCGCCGACGACGATTGCCGCGACCGAGGAAATGCCGATGGCGATGCCGACCGGAACTTCGAGAATGAGGAAGACGATAAGGCTGATGAGAAGAACTGCGGTAACCAAGGCTCAGCCCTCCGCGCGAATGAGGGCGACGCGATAAGCGATCGCCTGGACCTGCCGGATCGCGGTGAGCGCGAAGCCCACGGTCGGCGCGGAATAGAGCATCCACATCGGCATCTGGATCGCGGGCGAGGTCTGGCCGAGCATCAGCTGCTTCTCGACGATGCCCCACGACGAATAGACGACGAACAGCGCGAAGGCGAGGAAGAGGATGTCGCCGAGCAGCTCGACGTAGGAGCGCGCGCATTTGGGGAAAAGCAGCAGCGCCGCCTCGATCTTGATGTGCTTCATGATCTTCGCGCCGTAGCTGATCCCGATGTAGATCAGCCAGACGAAAATGTAGCGCGCGAGTTCTTCGGACCACGACAGGGAGTCACGCATCACATAGCGCATGAACACCTGAACCGCGAGGATCAGGGTCATCGACGACATCAAGACGATACACACGTACCTCTCGAAATTCTCGTCGAGAAATTTGAGAACCTTCATAGCCGCGTCTCCATGCCGGGCGCGCATCTCCGACGCACCCACAAGCCGGTCAAAACTGACGCCCCTTCCGCACGGAACGGTGCGGTCAGGGCGAATCTCCGGGGAAAAGCCCCGGCCGGAAATTCCGGCCGGGGCGTTCGATCAGTTTTTCAGGGTTTCGTCGAGATACGCCCCATGGGCCATCTTCGCCTTCACGCGGTCGAAGAGCTTGATGTCCTGGATGCGCTTCTGCCACAGCATCTTGTCTTCCGGAGTGAGGTCGGTGACGACGACGCCGGCCTTCTCAAGTTTGACGCGGATCTGCTTCTCGTACGCCTGCGACTGCTTGCGCTGGTAGTCGGTCGAGGCCTTGGTCGCCTTGTCGATCGCGGCCTTCTGGTTTTCGGAGAGCGAGTTGTACTTCTTCAGGTTCATCACCACGACGTACGGCGTGTAGACGTGCTGGGTGAGCGAGACGTACTTCTGCACTTCCTGGAACTTGTTGCCGTCGATGATGCCGAGCGGGTTTTCCTCGCCGTCAACGGTGCCCTGCTGCAACGCGGTGAACAGCTCGGTGAACGCCATCGGCGTCGGGTTGGCGCCGAAGGCCTTCCAGGCGGCGAGATGGATTTCATTTTCCATCGTGCGGATCTTCATTCCGGCAGCGTCTTCGGGCTTCTTCACCGCAACCTTGTTGTTGGTGAAGTTGCGGAAGCCATTTTCCCAGAAGGTCAGGCCTTTCAGGCCCTTGGTCGCCATGCCGTCGAGGATCTTCTTGCCCACGTCGCCGTCGAGCGCCTTGTAAGCACCGTCCGAGGTCAGGAAGAGGAAGGGCGTATCGAAGAGATAGAAGTCGGGGAACATCGTCGCGAGCGGGCTGGTCGAGCTGACCGCGATGTCGATGTCGCCGAACACCGTGGTCTCGACCGCCACCCGGTCGTCGCCGAGCTGGTTGTCGTTGAACAGGTTGATCTTGAGGCTGCCCTCGGATTCCTTCTCGGCCACTTCCTTGAACATCGCGCCCGCGTCCTTGCCGGACTGCGAGGTCACGTTGGCGAACTTCAAAGTCACGGTCTTATCCGCAGCGAGTGCGTCGGCAATCCCGGCGTTTGCAGCAAAGACCATCGCGCCGGTCAGGGCTGCGGTTTGCATCCATCCCATTTAACAAATCTCCCTTGTCATGAATCGCCCGAGCGACGGCCCCCCTGGACCGACCCGGACGCGCTTCCCAGTGCGGAGCCTTGCCCCGCGCGGTGGCCGTTATCGGCCACCCACTTGCGGGAAAAGGGGAAAAGCCGGTTTGGCGATTCCCCTCCCCCGAAAATCACTTGAGCTTGTTGACCGGATACTTGACCGCTTCACCCTTGGCGAAACGGCAAGCTTCCTCGGCGACCTTGCGCTTGAGTTCGAGGCCGGCCTGTTCCGAATACCACGCCATGTGCGGCGTCAGCAGGCAGGTATCGAGCTTGCGGAGCGGCGAGTCCGCCGGCAACGGCTCGATCTCGGCGACGTCGAGCGCAGCGCCGGCGATTTTCTTCGCTTCGAGCGCGCGGGCGAGCGCCGCCTCGTCGATGATCCCGCCGCGCGATGCGTTGACGATGTAGGCGGTCGGCTTCATCTTGGCGAACGCCGCGTCGTCGATCATATGGCGGGTTTCGTCGGTGAGCGGGCAGTTGATCGAGATGATGTCCGAGGTCCTGAGCAGTTCGTCGAGGCTCACCGAGGTGATGTACTCGCTGCCGTCGGCGGCGTTCGGCTTGTAGTAGGCGTCGAAGCCGACGATCTTGGCGTCGAGCGCGGCCGCCTTCTTCGCGAACATCCGGCCGATGCGGCCGAGACCGATCACGCCGATCGTCGATCCGGCGATGCGGAACACCGGGATCGACTTCTGATAGTCCCACGCCCCGGCATGGGTGAGCGCATTCATCTGCACCACCTTCCGCGCGAGGGCGAGCGCCATCGCGAGGGCCTGGTCCGAGACTTCGCTCATGCTGTAGTCGGGCACGTTGCAGGCCTGCACGCCGAGATCGCTCGCCGCGACCAGGTCGATGTTGTTGACGCCGACGCCGTAGCGGACGATCTGCTTCAACTCGGGCTTCAACGCCGCTATTACCTTGCGGGTCATCGGCGTGTACTGGTTGATGATGATGTTCGCGCCCTTGAGCTGGGCGATGGCGTCCGCCTCGGTCTTGCACTGGAACAGCTCGAAGCTCATGCCAGCCTTCTTGAAGACCTCGGTCTCGATCGCCATCGAGTCGTGGTCGCAGTCGGAAACAACGATTTTCATGCCGGAATTCCTCCCCGTCGCATTAGACAAAACCCACACGCAAGCCCGGCTCTAGCGGCCGAGATAGCCGCCGTCCACCGGAACGATCGCGCCGTCCATGTAGTCGGACGCGGCGGCGCAAAGGAACAGCAGCGGCCCCTTCATGTCGTCGGGCGTTCCCCAGCGATGGGCGGGAATGCGGGCGATGATTTCGGCGTTGCGCCCCGCGTCGTTGATGAGCGCGGTGTTCATTTCGGTAGCCATGTAGCCGGGCGCGATGGCATTGACGTTGACGCCCTTGCCCGCCCATTCGTTGGAGAGCGCGCGGGTGAGCTGCATCACGCCGCCCTTGCTCGCGGCATAGGCCGGAACCGTGAAGCCGCCGAAGAAGCTCAGCAGCGACGCGATGTTGACGATCTTCCCCTTGCCCTGCGCGATCATCACCCGCCCGGCCATCTGGCACATCTCGAACAGCGCGGTGAGGTTGACCTCGATCACGTCGCGCCAGTCCTCGATCGGGAACTCCTCGCACTTGTGGCGGCGCTGGATGCCCGCCGCGTTGACGAGGATGTCGAGCGAACCTCCGAGCTTGACGAGCGCCGCGTCGAACGCCGCCTTGCGGCTGGCGCTGTCGGCGAGGTCCATCACCTCGGCATGGCACTTATAGCCTTTGGCGGCGAGTTCCGCCGCCACGTCCTTGGCCTTCGCCGTGGTGCCGAAGATCACCACCTCGACGCCCGCTTCCAGGAGCGCCTCGGCCATCCCGCGGCCGAGGCCGCGGGTGCCGCCGGTGACGATCGCCTTCTTTCCGGTCAGATCAAACAGACTCATGATCCGCCTATCCCCCCTTGAGTTCAGTTCATGCAGTCCACGAGGACCTTGACGGTGTGGACCTTCGGGTCCGCGATCATCTCGAAGATGTGTTCCGAGGCGGTCAGCGGGACCACCTGGGTAACGATCTTCGCGAGGTCGTCGCGCATCCGCCTGGCGTAGTCGACGGTCAGCTCGAATTCGCGCTTGGTGTAGACGCGGGTGCCGATCAGGGTCTGTTCCTTGAAGTTGAGATCCATCAGGTTGACCGCGTGCGGCGCCTTATGGATGCCGGTCATGCAGATCGTGCCGCCGATGCGGCAGAGCTTGGTCATGTCGGCCGCGGCGCTCTCGACGCCGGAGCATTCGAAGACGAGGTCCATGCCGTCGCCGCCGGTGGTTTGCGCCACGTAGTCGACGATACCGGTTTCCTTGACGTTGACCGCCTCGAAGCCGAATTCGCGGCAGAGCTTCAGCCGCGCCTCGTCGACGTCCGAGATCACCACGCGCGACGCGCCGCTGTGCTTCAGCACCAGGGCGGTCAGCACGCCGATCGGGCCGGCACCGGTGACCACGGCGGAATCGAGCAACTGATAGCGCGCCTGGTGCATCGAGCGAACGATCACGGCGAGCGGCTCGATCAGCGAGGCGACCGCATCGGAAAGGCTGTCGTCGACCTTGAACAGCACGTCTTCCTTGATCCAGGCGTATTCGGCCATCCCGCCGTCGACGTCGATGCCGATCAGGCCGAGCTTCTTGCAGACGTGCGGCGAGCCGGTGCGGCAGGCCAGGCACTCGCCGCAGGAGAGCAGCGGATACGCCACCACCCGGTCACCCGGGGCGAAACGTCCGGTGGTGCCGTTGCCGAGCTCCTCGACGACGCCGACGAACTCGTGGCCCAGCACCAGCGGCGCTTTCGCACGCGGATGCTTGCCCGCGTAGATGCCGATGTCGGAGCCGCAAACGCCGCAATAGCGCATCCGGACCTTGACCGTTCCTTCCCGCGACGGCGGCGCGGCAACGTCGCGGACCTCCACCTTCTGGGGGGCTACGTACACAAGTGCTTTCACGACCGAACCTCCTGGTAACGCCCATTGCCATGGCAAGACAGCCCCCCCGAACGCGCGCAGGAATCGGCACGCCAGGGGCTGGATTTTCAAATGATGATGTCGCAAAAACAGGATACGACCCGTCAATAAAAGCGTCAAGTTCAGGCCCTTGATGAATCGCAAGAACTGCAACCTGCGCGGGCTCTCCAGCCAAACCAAGGGGTCGGCGAAATAACCCCCGATTGCGAACGATCCATCAATTGGGACACTTGCACATAATCCGGCCCGGCGAGGCAACGCCGACCCCGTCCCGCCCTTCCGGGCGGGACGGAAACCACCCGAAAGACTGCGCCGCGACACGCGATGCGGCCGCGAATCGGAGCGCGTCAGGCGCGCGCGCCCTGCCACATCGCCGGGTCGACGAGATGAGGCGGCTTCGCCCCCTGCAGTCCGGCGATCAGGTCGTCCACCGCCATCTCGACCATGCCGTCGCGGGTCTGGGCGGTGGCCGAGCCGATATGCGGCACCATCACCACGTTGGCCATGCCGATCAGGGGCGAGGTCGCCGCGAGCGGCTCGACCTCGAACACGTCGAGCCCGGCGGCGCGGATCGTGCCATCCTCAAGCGCCGCGATCAGCGCCGCCTCGTCGACCACCTTGCCGCGCGAGGCGTTGATGAAGATCGCCGAGGGCTTCATCCGGGCGAACTCGGCCTTGCCGAACAACTTGTCGTTTTCCGGCCGGTAGGGCAGCAGCGGGCAGACGTAGTCCGCCTGGGCGAGCAGCTCGGCGACCGGCATGCTGACCGCGCCGAACTCGGCCTCGACCGCCGGAACCCGCTTGTGGTCGTCGTAGATGATCTTCATGCCGAAGCCATGGTGGGCGCGCTTCGCCACCGCCGCCGCGATCCGGCCCATGCCGATCAGGCCGAGGGTGCGATGGTGAACGTCGAGGCCGAACGCTTCCTCCTCGACGCTCTGCTTCCACTTGCCCGCGCGGATGAAGCCGTCGAGCTCGACGATCCGCCGCGAGGTGGCGAGAATCAGCGCCATCACCAGGTCCGCCACCGAATCCGTGAGAATATCCGGGGTGTGGGTGAGCATGATGCCGCGCTTCAGCAGGTAGGGAATGTCGAAGGCGTCGTAGCCCACCGAGATCGTCGAAGCGATTTCGAGGTTTTCCGCGCCGTCCAGCATCTTGGCGTCGAACTTCACGCTCGCGCCGATCATGCCGTGGGCGGTGCGGAGCGCTGCCTGGAACGCGGCGCGGTTCTCGGGCGTGACGCCGTCGAAGCAGGTCACCTCGAAGTGCTGCTGCAAACGCGCGACCAAGAGCGGCGGAACCCGCTTGTAGACGACCACCCGTTTTTTCATCACCCTGCCTCCCGATCGGTTTGACGGTTTGGCCGAGTTTGCCCCGAAGCCGGCATTTCGTCCAGGCATCGCAATGCTTTCGTCAGAAGCGGCGGGAATTTCCATGAAACGATTGGAGATTTGGAGGCTTTCCGGGGCCGGACTCGACCCTGGACCGCCTCCGGGGACTGGGCTATAATTTCGTCGCGATAAAATCGACATATCCGGACAGAGCTCTCTAGTTGCCAAACCGGTGTCCCACAGTGTGGAACATTTGCCGTGACTTTCCCCTAGACTGTTCCCCGCCCGGGGAAGGGGAAGCTCCGGCCCCCACCGGGCCCGCACCTGGCGACCGAACCTGGGGGGACGCACACTGCGTGGCTCTGCGATCCGGATAGCATTTCCAACGGAGGCGGACTGTGCAACGTGAGCCCTTTACCATCGCCATGATCGGCGAGTGCATGATCGAACTGCAAGAGCGCGCGGACGGCGCGATCTCCATGACGTTCGGCGGCGACACCTTCAACACCGCCGCCTACATGGCCCGCCTCGGCGAAGACATGGGCTCGTTCGTCGAATACGTCAGCGCGGTCGGCGACGACCCCTACAGCGATTCGATGGTGGCGTTCTGGGAGGCCCAGGGGGTCGGCCACGCCCTCACCCTGCGCCGCCCGGGCAAGCGCCCCGGCCTCTACATCATCAAGCTCGAAGCCTCGGGCGAGCGCCACTTCTACTATTGGCGCAGCGACGCGGCGGTGCGCGAAGCCTTCGAATGCGAAGGTTCGGACGCCCTCCTCGCCGCCCTCGACCGGTTCTCGGCGATCTACGTCTCGGGAATCAGCATCGCGGTGTTGAAGCCGAAGAGCCGCGAGCGCCTGCTCGCCCGCCTCGCCGAACTCGCCGCGTCGGGCACGGCGATCCACTTCGACTGCAACTATCGTCCGCTCCTGTGGGAAAACCGGGAAACCACCAAGCGCCTCTACGAGCAGCTGTTCGCGATCGCGACCACGATCGTCGTCACCGTCGAGGAGCTGGAGGTGGTCGGCACCGACGTGCCCGGCGCACCCGCCTACTTCGCCAAATATCCGAAAGCCGAAACCGTGATCAAGGACGGCCCGAAGCCCTGCACCCTGATCATCGGCGGCAAGGTCGGCGTGGTCCCGGCGGAAGTCGTGGAGAAGGTGGTGGACACCACCGCCGCGGGGGATTCCTTCTCCGCCGCCTACATTCTCGGCCGCACCCTCGGCATCGCCCCCGAGGAAGCCGCACGGCGCGCCCACAAGACCGCCGCGGCGGTGGTTCGCCATCGCGGTGCGATCATCCCGCGCGAGGCCACCCCGAAAGTCTTCAGCACCGAGGAAACCCGGGCTGTGTCAGCCACGGCCTGAGACCCCATATCTTCGCGGAAGGAGATCGCAATCATGCTCGACGTTCGCCACCCCTCCCATCCGGAGGACGCAAAGCACTACACCACGGAGCGCCTGCGCAAGGAGTTCCTGATCCAGAACATTTTCGTTCCGGGCAAGATCAACCTCACCTACAGCCATGTCGACCGTGTCGTCGCGGGCGGCGCGTGCCCGGCGGAGGCGCCCTTGGAGCTCGTCGCCTCCAACGACTTCGGCGCCGACACGTTCCTCGAACGCCGCGAGATGGGCGTCATCAACGTCGGCGGCCCGGGCATCCTCACCGTCGAGGGCGAGGCCCATGCGCTCGACAAGACCGACGGCTTCTACATCGGCATGGGCACCAAGACCGTTACCTTCGCCAGTAAGGACGCAAAAAAACCGGCGAAGTTCTACCTCGTCAGCTCGCCCGCGCATAAGACCTATCCCTCGACCAAGATCCTGCGCAAGGATATCGAGCCGGTGCGCCTCGGCGGTCTCGAAAATTCCAACAAGCGCAGCATCTACAAGTACATCCAACCGGCGACGGTGAAGAGCTGCCAGTTGGTGATGGGAATGACCGCGCTCGAACCCGGCAATATGTGGAACTCGATGCCCTGCCACACCCACGCGCGCCGGATGGAGGTCTACTTCTACTTCGACCTGCCGGAAGACGCGCGGGTGTTCCATCTGATGGGCGAGCCGACCGAAACCCGGCACATCCTGATGTCGAACGAAGAGGCGATCATCTCGCCGTCGTGGTCGATCCACTCCGGCGTCGGCACCCACAACTACACCTTCATCTGGGGCATGGCCGGCGAGAACCAGACCTTCGACGACATGGACCATGTCGCGATGCAGGACCTCGCCTGACCCTTCGTCCCCGCAAAAACCAAAAGGGCGGAGCGCCGCAAGGCGCCCCGCCCTTTTTCGTTGCAACCCGGCTCAGTTCATCAGGCCGGCCGCGCGCGGCAACCAGAGCGACAGCGCCGGAAGGTAGGTGACCGCCATCAGCACCACCACCAGGGCGGCGAAGTACGGCAGCAACGGCTTGAACACGTCCTCGATCTTCAAGCCTGCGATCTTGCAGCCGGTGAACAGGATCGGCCCCACCGGCGGGGTGATCGTGCCGATGCTGAGGTTGAAGACCATGATCACGCCGAAGTGGACGATGTCGACGCCGAGCGAGAGCGCGACCGGCAGGAAGATCGGCGCGAAGATCAGCACCGCGGGCGTCGGATCCATGACGCAACCGAGCATCAGCATGATCACGTTCATCATCAGGAGGATCGCGATCGGGCTGTGGGTGATGCCAAGCAGGGATTCGGCGATATAGCCCGGGATTTTCGCGTAGGCCATGATCCACGCCATGATCGAGGACACGCCGATCATGAAGATGATCATGCCGGTGGTCTTCGAGGCGTCGAGCAGGAAGCCCGGAATCTGCGAGATCTTGATGCTCCTGTAGACCAGCGACAGCGCCATCGCGTAGACCACCGCGATGCAGCTCGCTTCGGTGGGCGTGAACACTCCCGAGATGATCCCGCCGACGATGATGAAGATTAGCAGCAGCGCCGGGATCGCCTCGACGAACACCCGAAGTTGCTCGCCCAGGCCCGGCAGGCGCTCGGAGCGGTAGCCCAACTTCTTGGCGAAGTAGTAGGCGACCACCATGCACGACAGTCCCCAGAGGATGCCGGGGATGTAGCCCGCCACGAACAGCGCCGCCACCGAGGTGCCGCCGCTCGCGAGGGAGTAGATGATGAAGATGTTGGACGGCGGGATCAGCATTCCCGACGGCGCAGAGGCGATGTTCGCCGCCGCCGAGAAGCTCGGCTTGTAGCCTTCCGCCTTTTCCTGCGGGCCGATCGCGCTCCCGATCGCCGCGGCGGCCGCGACGCCCGAGCCCGAGATCGCGCCGAACAGCATGTTGGCGACGACGTTGGTCTGCGCCAGCGCGCCCGGAATGAAGCCGATCAGCGACTTCGCGAAGTTGATCAGGCGCTGCGCGATGCCGCCGTTGTTCATCACCACGCCGGCGAGGACGAAGAACGGGATCGCCAGCAGCGAGAACGAGTTGATGCCGGTGAAGGTGCGCTGCGCGGCGGTGATCGCGACGCGGTCGAAGTTGAACACCGTGAGCATCGCGAGAACCGAGCCCACGCCCATGCTGACGCTGATCGGCACGCCGATGATGAGCAGCAGCGGGATCGAAAGGAACATGATCAGGCCGACGTCGGCCGCAATCTGCGACATCGCTTCAGCCCTCCCCGCCGCTGGCGGACTTTCCGTCCGCGATGAATTTCTGAATATCCTCAAGGATATTGTGAATGCAGTAGAAGACCGTGAAGCCGCCGCAGATCGGCAGCGCCACATAGATCTGCCCGGTGGTGATGAACGGCATCGCGGCATTGGTCTGGAAGATCGTGCGGTTGACCGCATCCACCCCGCCGTAGAGCAGGATGCCCACCGCGAAGGCGAGGATCACCAGGCTCGACAGGATCTGGCAGGTCAGGTTCCACTTGCGCGGCAGCTTGTCGCAGACCACGCCGATATTCATGTGTCCCCGCTCGCCGAAGAGCAGCGCCGTCGAGAACAGCACCAGCCACACGAACATGATCTTGGCGAGTTCCTCGGACTGCGCGCCGGGGCTGTTGAACAGGAAGCGCGCCACCACCTGCCACGTGACGGTCACGGTGAATCCCGCGCAAAGCACGATGCAGAACAGGGCGAGAATCCGGTCCGCCCAACCTTTTATCCGTTCCATGAACACCATCCGCCCTTGACTGAAGGTCCCGGCGACGGCTCTCCGCCGCCGGGTCTCGGAATTACTGCATCTTCTGGATCTTGGCGTAGATCGCCTTGGTCACCGGCGAGGTGAGCTTTTCCTCGGTCAGCGGGGCGACGGCCTTCTTGAACGCGGCCACGTCGGCTTCGTTGAACTTGCCGCCCGCCTTTTCGGCATCGGCGCGGGACTTCGCCACCGCTTCTGCGAACAGCGTGTATTCGGCGTCGATCGCCTTGGCCAGTTCCTCGTCGAAGATCTTCTTCACGTCGGCCGGCAGGCCTTTGTAGAGCTTGGTGTTGATCACGAGGTAATCGGGCATCATCAGGTGGCGGGTGTAGGAATAGTACGGCGCAACTTCGACCTGCTTCAGGCTGGAGAACACGATTTCGTTGTTCTCGCCGCCATCAAGCACGCCGGTCTGGATCGCGGTGTAGACGTCGCCCTGGCCCATCGAGATGCCCGAGCCGCCCATCATGTTGAGCATCTTGATGTTGGTGTCGGACTGCATCACCCGGACCTTGAGGCCGGAGAGGTCGGAAGGCTCCTTCACCGGGCCCTTCTTCAAATAGACGTTGCGCACGCCGCCGTGGAACGCGCCGAGAACCATGATCCCCTTGTCGGCGATCGAGTTGTAGAGCTCGCCGACGATCGCCGGGTCGTTCACCACCTTCTTCTGCTGGTCGATGCTGGTGAACATGTAGGGCAGGTTGAACACCGCGAAATCGGGATTCCAGCTTTCGAGCAGCGAACCGGCGGTGATCGACATCGCGATCGTGCCGGTTTGCACCATCTCGACGGTTTCCTTCTGCGCGCCGAGGAGTTCGTTCGGGAACACCTCGATGCTGTAGGCGCCGTTGGTGCGGGCCTTGAGCGCTTCGCCCATCTTCTTCATCGCCTGGAACTGCGGATGGGTCTCGGGCTGGTTGAACGCGACTTCGAGCACCACCGGCTTCGGTGCGGCGAGGCTCGCCCCGCTGAAGCCGAAGACCAGCGGGAGCGCCATCGCTCCGGCGAAGGCGTACGCCATGGGTTTGTTCATGATCATTCCTCCTGTTTCCGCGTATTCGGATGTGTTGGACCGAAACCACCTCTGCCGTGGACGGAGTCTCGCTGCCCTGCGGCATTCCCCGAGACCCCGGAACCGATGTTTGCCGTCCCGCCACGAAGCGGCGAAACCGCCAAGGCCGTGTGACTGCCCCCTACCCAAGCATACGAAGGCCGGGCCAATCCGCCCTGACCGCAATTCCCCGCCGCACGCTTCGAGACGCCCCCGGAAAGGACCGGCGAATTCGCCGTGGATGCACACTTGCGGGTGTGCGGGCGAAGCCTCGCGCCAGTTCAGAATAGGACAAAACAGTCGTGGAAGCACATGATCGCAAAGACAACTCTCGCGCCGGATTTCCTATGTTAAATCAATATACTATATATCCGTTGCGCATCGCAATCGCTGACCGACTCAAATTCGGAACCGTGTTCCACATTTTGAACCCTTGCGTTCCACGCCCTCCAAGACCACCGGAAGTCGCGATCCGCACAGGGAAAAGGATCGCGGCATGGGAGTGGACGAAACCCACCCCGCCCGCCGGGGTGGGAAACGAAAAAAGGACGATGACTGGAAATCGTCATCGTCCCCTTGGTTGCGAAACTCGGTTTCCGCCGGATCGGGCCGGAGTTACGGGTTCGCCATCTTGCGCAGCTCGGCGACGATTTCCGGATTGGCGAGAGTCGAGACGTCGCCGGTGTCGGAACCGCTCGAAATCGCCGCCAGCACCCGGCGCATAATCTTGCCCGAGCGGGTCTTCGGCATGTCCGGCACGATCCACACCCGGCGCGGCCGGGCGATCGGGCTGATCTCCGAGACCACCGCCGCCGAGATCCGCTGCTCCAGTTCGTGCGACGGCTGGAAGCCGGGCTTCAGCGCGACGTAGAGATCGGGAATGCGTCCCTTGATCTCGTCCGCCACCGGAACCACGGCGGCCTCCGCCACCTCGTCGACGGTGAGCGCGGCGGATTCGATCTCCTTGCTGCCGAGGCGGTGCCCGGCGACGTTGATCACGTCGTCGATGCGGCCGAGGATGCGGTAGTAACCGTCCTCGGTCTGCACCGCGCCATCGCTGGCGAAATACGGCCAGTCGCGCCAGTCGGTGCTCTTTTCCTTCTTGTTGTAGTGAGCGTAGTAGGACTTCACGAAGCGCTCGGAATCGCCCCAGATGGTCTGGAAGATCCCCGGCCACGGGTTACGGATGCAGATGTTCCCGGCGCGGTTCGCGCCGCGCGGGATCTCGTTGCCGTCCTCGTCGTAGATCACCACGTGGATGCCGGGCATCCCCGGCCCGGCGGTGCCGGGCTTCATCGGGTGCAGGCCGGGCACCGTGCTGCACAGCACGCCGCCGGTTTCGGTCTGCCACCAGGTGTCGACGATCACCGCCTCGCCCTTGCCGACCACCTCGTAATACCACTTCCACACCTCGGGCTCGATCGGCTCGCCCACCGTGGTCATGTGCTTGAAGTGGTAGTTGTGCTTCTTCGGCTCGTCGGGGCCGGAGCGGCGCAGCGCGCGGATCGCGGTCGGCGAGGTGTGGAAGATGTTGACGCCGAGTTCCTCGGCGATCCGCCAGGGTCGCCCGGCGTCGGGATAGGTCGGCACCCCTTCGTAGATCACCGTCGACGCGCCGAGCGCGAGCGGGCCGTAGACGATGTAGGTGTGGCCGGTGATCCAGCCGATGTCGGCCATGCACCAGTAGACGTCTTCCGGATGGATGTCCTGGACGATCCGGGCGGTGCCCGCCGCATAGGCGAGGTAGCCGCCGGTGGAGTGCTGGCAGCCCTTCGGCTTGCCGGTGGTGCCCGAGGTATACATCAGGAACAGCGGCGCTTCCGCCGACATCTGCACCGGGTCGATGGTGGTGTGGTGATAGTGCTTGAGCATGTCGTTGATGATGAAGTCGCGGCCCTCCACCAGCGGCCGCTTGCTCGAATAGGTGCCGGGGTGGCGTTGCCAGATCAGCACCTTCTCGATGTTGAAGTCGTGCTCGTGGGCGTGTTCGCAGGCGACGTCGGCCTGGCCCTTGTGGTTCTGCAGCACGCCGTTGCGGTAGTAGCCGTCCATGGTGATCAGGATGTCGCTGCCGCTGTCGATCATCCGGTCGACCACCGCGCGGCCCGAGAAGCCCGAGAACACCTGCGAGTGGATCACGCCGATGCGCGCGCAGGCGAGCATGGTGATCGGCAGTTCCGCCACCATCGGCATGTGCAGCGTCACCCGGTCGCCGGTCTTGAGGCCGCAGAAGTTGCGCAGGAACGCCGCGAGTTCGTTCACCCGCATGAACAGTTCCTGGTAGGTCATGTGGATGATCGGCTCGCTTTCGATCTCGGGGACGAAATGGATCGCGGCCTTGTTGCGGTGCTTTTCGAGATGGCGGTCGACGCAGTTGTAGCAGGCGTTGAGCTTGCCGCCGACGAACCAGCGCCAGAACGGCGCGTTCGATGTGTCGAGGGTCTTTTCCCAGTATTTCGACCAGGTCAGGAGGTCCGCGTACTCCTTGAAGCACTCCGGAAAGTTCTCCAGGCTGAACCGCTTGAAGATATCCGGGTCGGTCAGATTCGCCTGGGCGATGAATTTCGGCGGCGCATGGTAGTAGCCCTCTTCGCGGAGATGCACGGCAATTTCGGCTTCCGTCACATCGTCATCAAAAACCTCGACCTTCCGTTCCATTCGGTCTCTCCCGTGTGTGTTCCGAACCCTGCCCCGATCCCAAGCGTCGGGAGCGCACTTTTTCTAATCGGTTGAAAACCCAAAACACCTAATCACTCATAGCGACAGCAACAAGAACCAATCACACCAAAGGACATATGCACATCGGCATAAAAAAGAACCGCCCCAGGAAGCCCCGAGGCGGTTTTTTGGAAGTTCTTCAGGATTACCGGAGGTTCGGCGCGGCCCGGCGGGTCAGCCGGATTTTTTCACGAACTCGGTGAGGATGACGATCTGCTGGCCCTCGACCCGGCCCTCGATCTGCAGCGGGTTGTCGCGCACCAGCGCGATACCGCGCACCGCGGTGCCGCGCTTGGCGGTGAAGTTCGCGCCCTTGACCTTCAGGTCCTTGATCAGGATCACGGTGTCGCCCGCCGCCAGCACCGCGCCGTTGCCGTCGAGGTGGACGACCTCGGCCTCGGCCGCATCCGGAGCGCCGCTCGCCGCCCAGGCGAGAGTCTCCTCGTCGAGGTAGAGCTGGTCGAGCAAATCGTGCGCCCAGGCCTCGGCCTCGAATCGCTTCAGCATCCGCCACGCGCACACCTGCACCGCCGGAACCGGCGTCCACATGCTGTCGGCGAGGCAACGCCAATGTCCGGCGTCGGGCGCCTGGTTTCCCGCGATCTGGTCGCGGCAGGTGGCACAGGCGAAAATCGCGGTGTCCGCGTCGTCGCCCGGATGGGGCGGAACGCCGGTGGCCGCCAGTGCCTCGGTCGCGCCGCAGAGTTCGCATTTGGCGCCGCTGCGGGCGATCAGGTCGTTTTCGGTGGTCATCGTCGGTGGTGTCTCTGTGCTGGATGAAGGAGCGGCACCCTAGCAGGATGCCGCTCGGATCGCCACCGAGCCTTCCCGGCTATGCGACGGTCCAGTTCGAATAGGGCCGCCAGGTTTTCACCCACTCCGGGATCGCCTGCCCCGCCATCGGCCGCGCGATGCCGTAGCCCTGGGCGAGTTCGCAGCCGAGGGACAGCAGCCTTTCCCCGACCGCCGCGGTCTCGACGCCCTCGGCGATCACCTCGCGCCGGAACGCCTGCGCCAGCCCGATGATGCCTTTGACGATCGCGAGGTCGTCCTGGTCTTCCAGCATGTCGCGCACGAACGACTGGTCGATCTTGAGGGTTTCGGCCGGAAGCCGCTTGAGATAGGTGAGCGCCGAATAGCCGGTGCCGAAATCGTCGAGGGCGAAGCGCACGCCGATCCGGCGGCAGGTCCGCATCAGCTCGGTGATCATCCCCAGGTCGGCGAGCGCGCTGGTTTCGAGGATCTCAAGCTCCAGCAACGGCGAGCCGACGGTCGGATGGCTGGCGAGCAGGATGCGGAGCTTGTCGACGAAGTCGTCCTGCAGCAGTTGGCGTGCGCTGACATTGACGCTGACCGGCATGTTCAGCCCGGATTTGCTCCAGTCGGCGATTTGCATCAGGGCGGCGTCGATCACCCACTCGCCGATCTCGACGTCGAGCTGATGCCCTTCGATGATCGGCAGGAACGCCGAGGGCGGCAGCAGGCCGTGGGCGGGATGCTGCCATCGGATCAGTGCCTCGACCCCGACCACCTGCCCGGTCCGCATGTTGACCTTGGGCTGGTAGTGGAGCACGAACTCGCGATACCGCAAGGCCTCGCGGATCCGCTCGATGTTGTCGTGCTTCGCCTTGACCACGAAGTTGTAGTCGGTGTCGAACAGGTGGTAGCGATTCTTGCCGTCCTGCTTGGCCTGGTACATCGCCTGATCGGCATGCCGCAACAGCATGTCGGCGTCGACTTCGTCTCGCGGGTACAAGGTCACCCCGATGCTCGCGGAAACCTTCAGAATCTTGTCGTCGACGATCACCGGGCTCGCCACCGCGGTCAGCATCCGCTCCAGAAGCGGGAGGCAATCGTCCGCCTTTTCCAGGTCGGTCAGGATCGCCACGAACTCGTCGCCGCCGATCCGGGCGAGAGTGTCTCCCTCTCGGAGACTCTCGCTCAGGCGCCGCGACACCTCGACCAACAGTTGGTCGCCGATGCCGTGGGAATAGGTATCGTTGATTTCCTTGAAGAAATCGAGATCGAGGTAGACCACCGCGAGGGATGTCCCACGCCGCTGGCTGAGCGCGATGCCTTGCCGCAGGCGGTCGTCGAGCAGCGCGCGATTCGGCAGGTTGGTGAGAATGTCGTGATGGGCGATGTGTTCGAGCTGCTGCTGGTAGCGCTTTCGTTCGGTGATGTCGCGCGAGGAACAGAACAGCATGTTCTGTCCGTCTAGGCGCAGCGGAAAGTAGCTGATCTCGACATCGAAGACCGAGCCGTCGCGCCGTCTGTGCCGGGTCTCGAACAACGAGGATTCCTGGCTGAGATACAGCAGTTTCCGCGCCTCGCTGATGCCTTCCGACGGAATGCTCACGTCCCACTGCGACGCGTTCATCCCGATGACTTCGTCTTTGGCATACCCCAGCATGCGGCAAAACGAGTCGCTGGCCTCGACGATATTTGCCGCGTCGTCGAGAATGTGAACGCCGTCGCGCGCCGCATCGAGGACGGTCTTGAACCGCAACGCCTGGCTGGCGAGTTGCGCCTCGGCCCGTTTCCGCTCGGTGATATCCCGTGCCACGCCGAGCACGCCGATGGTTTCGCCGACCGCGTTGCGTACCGGCGTCTTGGTCGTCTCGACCAGAACGCTGTGGCCGCCGCGGGCGAACGTCACCCACTCTTCGTTGACCGTCGATTTCCCCGCCGCCATCGCGGTGCGGTCGCGCATGCGGAAGAAGTCGGCGAGTTCCTGACTGACGAAATCGTAGTCGGTCTTGCCGACGATGTCCGCCTCGGCCGCGCCGAGGAGATCCTCCATGCGCGGGTTACAGGTGCGGAACACGCCGTTAACGTCCTTGAGCCAGACCAGGTCGGGCAGCGCGTCGAGCAGCGCGCGCAGGTGGGCGCGCTCCTTCTCCTTCGCCTCCTCGGCGCTGCCCATCTTGCCGATCAGGCGCACCAGCCTGCCGAAGAAGGACATCATCGCCTTGACGTGTTCCTGGGAAAAAACCGGCGCGCGTTCGAGCGCCTCGATGTAGCGCGCGGGATTGAACCCCACGGCCTCGGCCTGGCGGATAAAATACGCCTTGTCCGGCGCGTCGAAGAAGAACTGCCCGGTGAAGAAGTTCGCGACGTGCTCGCCTTCGACGACGATCGGCACTGCGACGTCGACCATGCCGTTCTTGCATTTGTAGACGTTGTAATCGTCGCCCTTTTCGAGCTGCCCGGCGAGGATGGTGTCGCTCTCGCGGCAACGGCCGGCGGTGATCGCGTTGGCGCGGTGGAACCGGACGCAGATATCCTGCCAGCCGGTCGCCACCAGGATATTCCCCTCAAGATCGAGGATCGCCATCACGGCGCCGGTCAGTGCGGTGAAATCCTCGCAGATCCCGCGCAGTTCATCGATGTCGACGATCTCGGAAAACTTCATCAACGCCTACCCAACTCAATCGAAATCCGATTATCCTGACCCAACCTTCGCGCCGATTTTACACCAATCGCGCCCGCAACGAAAGGTTGCCGGACAGTGGGGCTGCTCCCGCAGTATGGGAGCGCGCGGTTGACGGAAATCCTCCGATATCCTGTCCGCCCCACGCTTCGGGCAGGCGAGCGCGGCAACACGGAGCAACACGTGCACTTCGATCTTCTCTCCCTCGACCTGTTCGTCGCCGTCTGCGAGGAGCAGAGCATCGCAAAGGCGGCGGAGCGCAAGAACATCGCCGCCTCCGCCGTCAGCAAGCGCATCTCCGATCTCGAAGCGCGGCTCCAGACGCCGCTGTTCGTGCGCAGTTCGAAGGGCCTCGAACTCACCTCGGCAGCCTATGCGATGCTGCATCATGCCCGAGTGGTGATGCGCGACGTCAAGCAGATGGAATCCGAGCTGGTCCATCACGCGCAAGGGATGCGCGGGCGGATCCGGATCTACGCCAGCGTCTCGACGATCATCCAGCACCTGCCCTGCGAACTGCGCGAGTTCCTCTCCCTCCATCCCGAGATCCAGATCGACCTGCGCGAGGGCACCAGCCAGGAAGCGGTCAAGGCGGTGGTGGAGAACAACGCCGACATCGGCGTGTTCGGCGGCGTCGCGCCCCGCGACGGCCTCACCGTGATCCCCTACCGCACCGACCGGCTGAAGGCCCTGGTCCACAAGGACCACCCGCTCAGCGCCAAGACCTCGGTGAGCTTCGCCGAGATCGCCGAGTACGACCTGATCGGCCCGGCGAAGGGCAGCTTCCTCGATTCGATCGTCCTGCGCGCCGCCTCCGAACTCACCCGGCCGCTCAAGATGCCGATCTGCGTCAACGGGTTCGAGACCGTACGCAGCATGGTCGAGGCGCAACTGGGTGTCGGGCTGGTGCCGGAAAAGTGCGCGGACCTCTACGTCGCGGGCGGCAACCTCGCGGCGATCCACCTCGACGAACCCTGGGCGGAGCGCCAGTGGAATCTCTGCGTCCAGGAGGGCCAGGGAATGCCGCCGCCGGTGCGCCTGTTGCTCAACCACCTGAAGCACGGCGATTCCCGTTAAGACCGCGCCGGGAGCGGATCCCGGCGCGGTCTTGCGCGCACCTACATCAACGAGGGCAGCCACATCGTGAGCCCGGGAATGAAGGTGAACACCAGCAGCAGCACGACGTAGAGCGCGATGATGTAGAGGATGTCGGGGAAGCAATCCTGCATCTCGATGCCGCACAATCGGGTCGAGACGAACAGGGTCACCGCCATCGGCGGCGTCATCGCGCCGATCACCAGGTTGATGATCAGGAGAATGCCGTAATGCACCGGGTCGAAGCCCAACGACACCACGATCGGCAACAGGATCGGCGTGGTGATCAGGACGATCGACGAGGTCTCCATGAAGGTGCCGAGGAAGAGCAGCAGCAGGGTGATCATCAGCATGATCACCACCGGATCGCTGCTGACGCCGACGAACGCCTCGGCGATGTCGGTGGAAATGTCCTGGATCGTCAGGTACCAGGAAAACGCGTTGGCGCAGGCGATCACGAACAGGATCATCGTCGAGGCGGTCATCGCGTTGCGACAGGCGACGTAGAACCGCATCAGGGTGAGTTCGCGATAGACGAACGCGGTGAGGACGAAGGCGTAGACCGTCGCCACCACCGAAGCCTCGGTCGGGGTGAACGCGCCGATCATCACGCCGCCGAGGACGATGATCGGCATGCCCAAGGGCAACAGCGCGTCGTAGGTGATCGCCATGGCTTCGGTGAAGGTGTAGCGGCGCTCGTCGGCGAGGCCGAAATGGTTCCGCTTCGCCACCACGGTGTTGTAGACGATCGCGCAGAGGCCCATCAGCACGCCCGGAACGAACCCGGCGGCGAATAGCTTGGAGATCGAGACCTGGGCGCTGATGCCGTAGACCACGAGCGGGATGCTCGGCGGGATCAGGATGCCGAGGCCGCCGGTCGCGGCCAACATCGAGGCGACGTAGCCCTTGCGGTAATTCTGCTTGATCAAATCGTTGGCGGTGACGCCGCCGATCGCGGCGACGGTCGCCGACCCCGAGCCCGAGATCGACGAGAAGAAGATGCAGCTCGCAATCGTCACCGAACCGAAGCCGCCGGGGAAGCGGCCGAACAGCATGTTGACGAAGCGGATGATCCGGGGCGTGCAGCCATGCTCCATCAGCGCGCCCGAAAGCATGAACAACGGCAGCGCGACGAGGGCGAAGGAATTCAGCCCGTCGGTCATCCGCACCGCGATGGTGCTCAAGGGGAAGCCGTCGAGCAGCATCGGGATCATCGCGCTCAGGCCGAGCGCGAACGCGACCGGAAGCCCGAGCGCCAGCATGCCGACGAGAATTGCGAAAACGATCATTGGCCGTCCCCCCGGTCGGCGTCGAGCCTTGCGACGGCTTCGATGCTGTTGCCGATCAGGAACACGATCATGATCACGCTGCTCACCGGCATCGCGAGGTAGATCAGCCCTTCCGGAATGCCGGTACCGATCGTGGTGCCGCGCCAGGTGGTCTTCACCAGTCCCGCGCCATACCAGGCGGCAGCCCCGAGGAAGACCATGCAGAGAAGGTTCGACAGCAGCATCGCCGCGCACTTCAGCCGGGGCGAGAGCTTGTTCACCACCACCGAAAGCCGGGTGTGGGCGTCGATCGAGACGCACTTGGCCGCCCCGAGGAAGGCGATCCAGATCATCAATTCGGTGGCGAGTTCCTCGGCGAAGACGAACGATCGCCCGAACAGGTAGCGATTGACGATCTGCGCGAACGACACCAGCGTGATCACGGAAAAGATCACCGCCCCAAGCACGTCGACGAACATGATAAACCCGGCACGGAGCCTCATCGTCTCTTCTCCTCGCTCAATCGCCGAAATTCGGGGGGAACGGGCCTCGGCTTCCGGCACGTGGCCGCCGAGGCCCGCTCGCAGGGATGCCGCGACCGCTACTTTTGCGATTCGAGGGCGAGGTCGATGCCTTCACGCCCGTACTTGGCGATGAAGCGCGCCCAGATCGGCTGGACCGCCTTGACGAACGCATCCTTGTCGACGTCGTTGACCTTCATGCCGCGCTGCTTGAGGTCGGCGACCGACTGGTCCTCGTACTGGTACATCAGCTCGCGCTGGTACTTCGCCGCCTCCTGGGCGGTGTCGAGAAGCACCTTCTGCACCTTCGGCGAATAGGTGTTGAACTTCTTCATGTTCATCACCGGGGTGTAGGCGGTGAAGGAATGGCCGGTGAGCGAGAGGTACTTGGTGACCTCGTCGAGATGGTTGGCGTTGAACACCGCGGCGGGGTTTTCGAAGCCGTCGACCGTGCCCTGCTGGAGCGCGGTGAAGACTTCGGTGAACGCCATCGGCACGGCGGTCGCGCCCATCTGCTGGAAGAATTCGACGAGCATCGCCGAGTTCGAGACGCGGAATTTCAGGCCCGGCATGTCCTCGGGCTTGACGATCGGGCGGGTGTTGTTGCCGACGTTGCGCAGGCCGTTGACCATGAAGCACATCGGCATGAAGCCGGTCGGCTTGATGATCTTTTCGGTCAACCATTTGCCGTAGGCGCCGTCGAGCGCCTTCATCGCGTTCGGATTGCTGGAGAAGAGGAACGGCAGAAGCTCGATGTTGGCTTCGTCGTTGTACTTGCCGAGCAGGCTGAGGCCGCCCAGCACGACGATGTCGAGCGAGCCTTCCTGGAGCTGGGTCATCTGGCTGTCGGTCGAGCCGAGCACCGCGTTGGGGAAGACCCGCATCTTGATCTTGCCGCCGGTCGCTTCGGAGAGAAGCTGCTGCCAGCGCACCATCGCCTTATGGGTCGGATGGGATTCGTTGATGTCGTGCGCGGCCCGGATCGTCATCGACGGATAGTCGTCCGCCGCCCGCGCGGGGCCTGCCGCCAGCACCGCGCCGGCCAGCAACGCACCGAAAATCGTGAATATCTTCCTGTTCATCCCGAGAGCTCCCTTCTTTTGAATCCTTGTGGATCGAAACTTGGTCCGCTCTACCATTCGCGACCGTTGCCTCCGCCCTCGGGCGAAGCCGGTGTTCTCGTTGCTACCAGGCCCTCGGCTCTTCGGTCCCGGACCATTCCCGGGACAGCCATGCGAGGCCCAACTCGATGTAATGGTTCCAGTTCTCCCAGTCGTGGATGTACGGCCCCTGTTCCCACCAGAGGTCGTAGCCATGGGTGATCAGGTGCGCGCGCAAGCGCAGGTTCTCGTCCCAATGCGGATCCCGAGTGCCGACCGAGGCGAAGATCTTGGGCTTCGGCCCGCCCGCACGGGCGAGGTTCGCGGCGAGCGCGAACACGTCGTGGACGCCGCCCTCGACCTTGTCGAGATCGCCGAAGGTGGCGCGCATCGCGTCGAGATTGTGCAGCCCGGTGCGGCGCCCCTCTGCCAGGGTGCGCTTGACGTGCGCGACCCGGTCGACGCCGCCCGAAAGGTTGAGGATCCGGGAGTAGCGGTCGGGGTTGCGCAGGCCGATCTTGAGCGCGCCGTAGCCGCCCATCGAGAGCCCGCCGATGAAGCTGTCCTCCCGCGCCGAGAGGATCGGGAACAGTTTGCCGCACACCTGCGGCAACTCGTCGGCGACGAAGCTGTAGAACGCCGGGCCCTTGTCCATGTCGGAGAACGCCGAGAGGCGGCAGTCGGGCATGATCACCGCGATCTTGTACTGCTCGGCCCAGCTTTCGAGGCGGGTGAAGCGCACCCAGCAGTCGTTGTCGCCCGAGGTGCCATGGAGCAGCCAGAGCACCGGATAGCGGTGGCCGAGGAATTCGGCGGCGCTTTGGCCGCGCATCATCTCGATCCAGTCGATCGACGGCACGATTGCAGTGACCGTGGTCCGATAGCCGAGGCAGTCCGAACGATAGCTGAATTCGACCCGCGACATTTCAGCCCTCCGCCGGAACGCCGGGCGCCACCGCGGAAGCGATGAAGTCCCGTACCCGTGCGTTCCAGAGCGGCCAACCCTGCGCCTGGGGTTCCTCGTGATAGCGCACGTCGAGGCCGAGGGATTGCAGGGTCTTCACGGCGTCGCGGCGGCGCTGGATGCCGGGCTCGCCGGTGCCGCAGGCGAGGTGGATCGGTGCAACCGGGGTTTTCGCTGCGGCGAGCTTCCGGCCAAGCGCCATCGGGTCGTCGGCGGTTCCGGCGATCCGGTCGGCGTCGCCGAATGCCGCGATCCAGTCGTCGCCGAGATCGCCCGCCGCCTGCTTGTCGCCGAGGGCGGCGACGATGTCGACGTCGCCCGAGAAGCACGCGCAGCCGCCGAATGCACCCGGCGCCCGCAGCGCCCATTTCACCGCGCCGTAGCCGCCCACCCCCGCGCCCGCGACGAAGTTGTCTTGCGGTTTGTCGGAGAGCACGCGCACCAGGTCGCGGATATGGAGAGGCAGGTCGTCGATCAGGTAGGTGAAGTAGGGATAGCCGCCGTGCGCCATGTCCATGTACATGGAATTGTCGAGGCTTGGCATCACCAGGGCGATGTTGGCGGCCTCGGCGTAATGCTCGACCATCGAGAGGCGGGTCCACTCCGAACAGTCCCCGCCTTCGCCGTGCAGCAGCCACAGCACCTTCAGCTTGTCCGGCCCGGAGACGCGCATCGCGTTCTCCGGCAGGAAGAGCGCGAGATGCATCTGCATCTTGATCGAGGTCGCCAGAAACTTGACCTTCAGTGAAGCCATCGCCTGTCTTCCCGAGCTTTTTTATGCGGCCCCGCGCCCGCCGGACCCGGCAAAGGCATACCCGAAGCCGCCTTTGGGTACTGTTATCAGCTTATGAACAATTCAGAATCAGGTGAAGACGCGATTTGGAATGTGGGCTTCGCGGATCGCGATGTAATCCCCAACCCTTAGGCAACCGCCGTGTCCGGTCCCGCTTCGCGGCTGGCGATGCGGGGTTTCCGAAGGACGACTTCGGGCGGCGCGGCGGCCTCGGTAGAGTCGATTGCGGGGTGGCGACGGGCCTGCGGCCCGGTTGCGGCCAGGATCATCCGAGGAGGCATATGGTGAAAATCGCGGTTCTTCCCGGCGACGGGATCGGCAAGGAAGTCACGGCGGAGGCGGTCAAGGTGCTGCGCGCCGTGGTCGGAAGCGAGTTCCCGCTCGACTTGGAGGAGGCGGCGATCGGCGGCGCGGGCATCGACGCCTTCGGCGACGCCCTGCCGCCCTCGACCCTCGAACTCGCGCGCAGGTCGGAGGCGATCCTGTTCGGCGGCGCGGGCGTCCCCACCGACGACTACCGGCCGCCGAAGGAAGGTGCGGGCAACGGCCTCTTGCGCCTGCGCAAGGCGCTTTCGCTCTACGCCAACTTCCGCCCGGTGGTGCTCTATCCCGAACTCCTCGACGCCTCGACGCTCAAGCCCGAGGTGGTGGACGGCGTCGACATGATCATCCTGCGCGAGCTCACCGGCGACCTCTACTTCGGCGAGCCGCGCGGCGTCGAGACCGGGACGGACGGCAAGCGCTCCGGCGTCAACACCATGCGCTATTCCGAAGCCGAGATCGAACGCATCGCCCACGCCGGGTTCAAGGCGGCGATGGGGCGCAGGCGCAAGCTCTGCTCGGTGGACAAGGCCAACGTGCTCGAAACCATGCTGCTCTGGCGCGAGGTGGTGATCGCGGTCGGCAAGCAATATCCCGAGGTCGAGCTCTCCCACCTCTACGTCGACGCGGCGTCGATGGCGCTGATCCGCAACCCGCGCCAGTTCGACGTGATCGTCACCGGCAACGTCTTCGGCGACATCCTCTCCGACGAGGCGGCGATGCTCGCGGGCTCGATCGGCATGCTCCCCTCGGCCTCGCTCGGCGACGGCAACAAGGGCCTCTACGAGCCGATCCACGGCACCGCGCCCGACATCGCGGGGAAAAACCTCGCGAACCCGATCGCCGCGATCCTCTCGATGGCGATGATGCTGCGCCTCTCCTTCGGCCACGAAGCCCACGCCGCCCGGGTCGAGGCGGCGGTGCGCGGTGCGCTGGCCGAGGGCTTCCGCACCGGCGACATCATGCAGCCCGGCTGCCGCAAGGTCGGCACCCGCGAAATGGGCGACGCGATCGCCGCCGCGCTGAACCGTACTCCGGTGGAGGCCAAGGCCACGGCGCGCTGATCCACGCCGGAACGCAAAAAACGCGGCATCGGGGGGATGCCGCGTTTTTCGTGCCGGGAAAGGACCAGTGGGAGATTTCAACCTTTCCAGGCACCGAGGTCGAGCCACGGCGCGCCCGCCGCCGAGCGGGCTTCGTGAACCCGGACCGCGTCGATTTCGGCGAGCGCATCCGAAATCAGGTCGCGCCCCTCCAGCAGCCGGTCGCGATCGGAATCGCCGATGCCGAACGTCAGCGTGCCGAGGCGCGCGTGGGTGAGTTCGCGCCGTTCGAGATCGACGGCGAAGCGCGCGTCCTGCGGGTTCTCCGCCGCACGCAGGCAGTCGGCGAGGTCGGCGTCGCCGATCGTCACCGGGATGATGCCGTTGTTGACGCAGTTGGCCTTGAAGATGTCGGCGAACATCGACGAAATCAGGCAGCGGAAGCCGAACGCCTTGAGCGCCCAGGGCGCGTGCTCGCGCGACGAGCCGGAGCCGAAGTTGCGCCCGGCGATCAGGATCGTCGCGGCGTCGTAGGGCTCGCGATTGAGGATGAAGTCGGGGTCGAGGCTGCCGTCCGGCTTGTGGCGCAGGCTGTAGAACAAAAATTCGCCCATCGCTTCGCGGTCCGGCTTGCGCAGGAACTGCTGCGGATAGATCAGGTCGGTGTTGATGTCGGAAAGCGGCAGCGGCACGGCGATACCTGCATGTCCCGAGATCGGTTCCATTGCGCAAATCCCCCTCAGATGAGTTGCCGGACGTCGGTGAGGCGCCCGGTGACCGCCGCCGCCGCCGCCATCGCCGGACTCATCAGGTGGGTGCGCACGCCCCGCCCCTGCCGCCCGACGAAATTGCGGTTGGAGGTGGAGGCGCAGCGCTGCCCGGGCTGGAGCTTCTCGCCGTTCATCGCGAGGCACATCGAGCA
>DBTR01000077.1:103865-108267 GCA_002307145.1 Rhodospirillum sp. UBA1311
AGCAGCCCGGCTCGCGCCAGTCGAACCCGGCTTCGATGAACACCCGGTCGAGCCCTTCGCGCACCGCCTGTTCCTTCACCAGCCCGGAGGCCGGAACCACCCAGGCGCTGGTGCCCGCCGCGACCTTGCGGCCGCGCGCCACCGCCGCGGCGGCGCGCAAATCCTCGATCCGGCCGTTGGTGCAGGAGCCGATGAACACGTGGTCGACCGGGATATCCTGGAGCGCCTGGCCGGGGGTCAGGCCCATGTAGTCGAGGGCGTTCTGGATGCCGAGGCGCTGGCTTTCGTCGGCATAGTCCGCCGGGTCGGGCACGCTGCCGACGATCGGCAGCGACTGCCCCGGATTGGTGCCCCAGGTGACGTAGGGCGCGACCTCCGCCGCCAGGATCTCCACCGACTTGTCGAACACCGCGTCGGCGTCGGAGCGCAGCGTCCGCCAGGTCGACAGCGCTTCCGCCCAAAGCTCGCCCGAGGGCGCGTACTGCCGCCCCTTGAGATAGGCGAAGGTGGTCTCGTCGGGCGCGACCATCCCGGCGCGCGCGCCGCCCTCGATCGACATGTTGCACAGCGTCATCCGCTGTTCCATCGAGAAGCCGCGCACCGCCGCGCCCTGGTATTCGATGATGTGCCCGGTACCGCCCGCGACGCCGATGGTGCGGAGGATCGAGAGGATCAAATCCTTCGCCGTCGCGCCGGGCGGCAACTCGCCGGTGACCAGCACCTGCATCGACTTGGAGCGCTGCTGCACGATGGTCTGCGTGGCGAGCACGTGCTCGACCTCGGAAATCCCGATGCCGAAGGCGAGCGCGCCGAACGCGCCGTGGGTCGAGGTGTGGCTGTCGCCGCACACCACCAGCGCGCCGGGGAGGATGAACCCCAGCTCCGGCCCGACGACGTGCACCACGCCCTGCCGCCGGTCGCGCACCGAATAAACGTCGATGCCCTCCTCGGCGCAGTATTTCTCGATGTCGGCGACCATCCGCCGCGCGTCGTCGTCCTCGTAGGCGATGCCGTCCGCGCGCGACGAGGTCGGCACCACGTGGTCCGCGACGCCGATGGTGAGATCGGGCCGATAAACCTTGCGCCCCGCCGCCCTGAGGCCGGAAAACGCATAGGTCGCCACGCCCTCGTGGACGAGATGGCGGTCGACGAACAGGATCGCGCGATCGTCGCTCAGGGTCTTGACCACGTGAGCGTCCCAGATCTTTTCGTAGAGAGTCTTGCCCATCCGCTTCGGTCCTCGCTGCGGCACCCCTCGATCTTGAGAGAACCCCCGCAGCGGGTGAAGACGCATTTGGCTATGCCCCCTTCGCGATCCACGAGGCGGCGGAACCCTTCAGAGAAAGCCGATCCAGCGACCGGCGAGGAGGATGGCGAGCCAGAGCAGCAGCGAGGCAGCGGCGTGGGCGCGCACCCGCGCGCCGATCGCACCGCCCGCGAGCGCGATGCGGTAGCCCGGCGCGGCGTGTTGGAGGCCGATGTTGAGGAGCGCGCAGGCGAACAGCCCGAGCTTCCATAGGAAGGCGGGATTGGCGAGATAGTCCGCCGGTTTGACGCTGAACAGCCAGAGCCCGGTGAGCACCGCGAAGCCGAGGCCGAGGCCCGCCGCGCGGATGAGCAGCGGCGCGACCGCCGCCACCGGCCCGCCGCGCATCAGCCGCAGGTCGAGCGGCAGGATCGCGCCGACGACGAGCGCGAAGCCGAGGATATGCGCAGCGTTGACGACGAGATAGGCGACGTAGTGCCGCTGCAGCCAGACCGCGCCCGGCCAATGGCCGAGGGCGTCGAGGAACTCCACCGCCCTACTCGATCCGCTCGGGATACATGTCGTAGTTCTTGCCCGCGATGGTGATCCGCACCGCCTTCATGTGGGTCGCGCCCGGCTCCTTCGCGCGATTGCCGAGCACCGTCACGGTATCGCCGACCTTCGCGGTGCCGCCGCTGAAACCGGATTTCTCGGTCTGCTTCGGGTTGCCGAGGTCGACCTGCCAGACCTGCCCGTCCGCCGCCTCGACCTTGAGGGTCGGATGCGGCGGCACCATCGAGATCGCGCGGATCGTGCCTTCGAGCGTGGTCTGCTCGGTCTCCGCCCACGACCAGCCGTGGTGCGCCAGCGCGGGCCCCACCGCTCCGAGCGCGAGTGCCGACGCAAGCAGGACCGTCTTCACCATCTTCGAGATCATCGACCGTTTCTCCAGATTACGAATTCGCGAATGATATGCACTCGCAATTCGAAACGGTCAACTCGCCGCCAGCACCTCGATTGACTTGGTTCGTCCCCGCGATCATCCTGCGCATAAGTCTTGGGTGACGGATTCAACCATGCGCATCACACTCCCGCTCACCGCCGCCGCGGTTTCCCTCTTCGCCGGCGCCGCGGTCCATGCGGCATCGCCGGAAGCGGAATTGGCCGACGCTAAGCGCGCGCTCGGCCGAGGAGATCTGGTCGCCGCGCTCAACACCTACCAGAGCCTAGCCGACGCGGGAAACCCGGAAGGGATGAGATGGCTCGGCATCATGCATGCCCGTGGCCTCGCGGTTCGCCGCAACCCGCAAATGGGATGCGATCTCTTCGAAAAAGCCGCGAACGCAGGCTCGTCAACTGCCTTCCACATGGTGGGCGACTGCTTCTTCAACGGCGACGGCCGCCCAATCGACTATTCCCAATCCGCGGCATGGTACGAACGCGCCATCGCCGCCGGAGACATCACCGCCAACTGCGCCCTCGGCAACCAGTACCTGGACGGAAACGGCGTTAGCCGCGATATCCCGCGCGCTGTGGCTTTGTGCAGGATTCCGGCGGATGCGGGCGACGCCAACGCGCAAACCGACCTTGCCCGCGCGCTATTGCTCGATCCTTCGCGTGAGGCAAAGTCCGAAGCGGTCGCCCTGCTCCTCAAAGCCGCGGCACAAAAGCAACATAACGCGGCATACGCCCTCGGCATGATGTATGCGTCCGGCGAAAACGTCCCGGCGGATTCCGACGCCGCGCTGCGGTACATGCGCATCGCCGCCGACGCCGGCCATCGCGGTGCGCCTCTCATGATCGGCCTTTTCTACCACCTACGCGCCGTCGAGATCGGGCGCGTGGACCCGTTCCCGGTGCAGTCGGTGGCGATGCAGGCTCTCTACTGGCTCGGCAAAGCCGAACGCGGCGACCCCCGCCCCAAAGCCCGCGCCGAGGCGGCAGAGAAGATCGCCGAACTGTCCGAGCTTTTCCCCGACGCGGTCAAGGCATTGGCCGACTGGCGGAAGACCGAGTCCGGCCCGCCGCCGTTGACCTGACCCCCGAGGAGTTCACCCCAGCATCAGCGCCACGCCACCGCCCGCGACGCCGAGGCCGAGGAGCCGGGCCTGGGTCGAGTGGAGGGCAGCACCGAGGGCGCGCACCGCGAGCAGGCCTACGGCGTGCAGGGTCGCGGTGGCGGCGACGAAGCCCGCGCCGTAGGCGAAGCCCGAGGCGTCGACCGGCATTTCCGCGCCGTGCGCCCAGCCGTGGAACACCGCGAAGGCGGCGCAGAGGGCCGCGCCCGCGAACACCGGCAGGCGCGCGCCGAGGCCGATCATCGCGCCTAGCACCAGCACCGAGAGGAGTATTCCCGCCTCGACGAACGGCAATTGCACGCCCGCCACGCCGAGCGCGCCGCCGACCACCATGAAGCCGACGAAGCTCGCGGGCCAGACCCAGGCGGCGCGGCCGCCTTGCATCCCGGCCCAGAGACCGACCGCGATCATCGCGAGCAGGTGGTCGGCGCCGCTCATCGGATGGGCGACCCCGGCGAGCACGCCTTCGGCGCCGTGGCCGGTGTGGGCGAGCGCCACCTGCCCGCCGAACAGGATCGGCAGCGCCACGACACAAGCAAACGCGCGGTTCAGGTTCATGGCTCAGTCCTCCGCTGTTGCGACGTCGGCGGGCACCAACCCGCCGGTCTTGACGATGAAGTCGAGAACGACGTCGACGCCGATCCCCGCGCGGGTGTTAGCGAAGACGAACGGGCGATCCTTGCGCATCCTGAGGGTGTCCTGCTCCATCACGTCGAGGCTCGCGCCGACCAGGGGCGCGAGATCGATCTTGTTGATCACCAGGAGGTCGGAGCGGGTGATGCCCGGCCCGCCCTTGCGCGGGATCTTCTCGCCGCCCGCGACGTCGATGACGTAGATCGTGATGTCGGCGAGCTCGGAGGAAAAGGTCGCGGCGAGGTTGTCGCCGCCGCTTTCGATCAAGATCAAGTCGAGATCGGGGAAGCGCCGCCGCATCTCGTCCACCGCCGCGAGGTTCATCGAGCAGTCCTCGCGGATCGCGGTGTGCGGACAGCCGCCGGTTTCGACGCCCATGATCCGTTCCTCGGGCAGCGCGCCCGCGACGGTGAGCAGCCGGGCGTCCTCCTTGGTGTAGATGTCG
>DBTR01000077.1:108595-110624 GCA_002307145.1 Rhodospirillum sp. UBA1311
GTCTTGCCCGAGCCGACCGGGCCGCCGATGCCGACGCGAAGCGGGGGGCGTGAGCTGTTCATGAGCGGAATAACCTCGTGTATTGGGTTTCGTGACGCATCGACGCGATGTCGGAACGGAATGCCGCGCCGCCGAGATCGGCAAGCCCCGCCCCCGCCGCTTCCGCCGCCGCATGGCGCACCACCGGGATCAGCGCGGCGACGATGCGCTGGCCGTCGGTCTGGCCGATCGGCCCGAGGCGGATCGCCGACGACACCAGCGACGCGACGAACGCGCCGAGGAACGCTTCGGCCACCGCCGCGAGCGGCATCTCCCGCCCCGCCGCCGCGACGCCCACCGCCACCGGATAGGCGACGTCGCCGCGCGGCAGAAGGTCGAGCGCAGGCGTCGGCCACGCGGCGCGCACCGCTTTGACGAAGGCGTTGCCGAGCGAGGTGGTTTCCAGCAGGCGTTCGGCGGAGGGTTGGATCGCCAAAGCCGTTTCCGCCACCTCGCCCAGCAACCTCGGATCGCCCGCCGCGGCGGCGCGGTGGGCGAGGCTCAACACGATCCCGTCGTCGCGGCCCGAGCCGAAGTGCAGCAGGTCGCCGATCCAGTCCCGCGTCGCCTCGAAGCCGTCGACATCGCCGCTTTCCACCGCCCATTCGAGGCCGTGGGAGTGGGCGAAGCCGCCGACCGGGAACGCGGGCGAAAGCCAGGCGAGCAGGGTGAGGAGATCCGCCCCCGCGATCCCCGCCGCGTCCTCGGCGACCGGCTCAGTGGTGGGGGTGATGATGATGATCGTGATCCTCATGATCGTGGTGATGACGATGCCCGCCGCCGTCGCCGAGGTCGTACGCGCCGCGCTCGGGGCGGAACGGCCGCACCACCGGGAAGATCGTCCCACCGAGGCCGACGACCATCACTTCCAGCACGTGGTCGCGTTCGATCGCGAGGAAATCGGGACCGATTTCCGCCGGGGTGTGGCGGTTGCCGATGTGCCAGGCGAGGCGCGCGAGAGCGCGGGCGTCCTCGGCGCGGATTTCCACCAGTTCCTGCGCACCCGCCGCGACCCGCACCAGCGTGCCGTCCTCCAGCACCAGCGCGTCGCCGTCCTCCAGGCCCGAGGGGCGTTCGAGATCGAGGAGGAAGTCGAGGCCGTGCGCGCCGGTGAGGCGCACGCGGCGGCGATTGCGGCCTTCATGGTCGAGGACGACGGTGTCGACGACCCGATCCTCGGAAACCTGGGCGCGGCGGACGACGGAAATCGCTCTTTGCATGGCGGACCTCAGAACAAGAAGTAGCGTTGCGCCAGCGGCAGCTCCGCCGCCGGTTCGCAGACCAGAAGCTCGCCGTCGGCGGTGACCGCGTAGGTCTCTGGGTCGACGGTGATCTCGGGGGTGGCGTCGTTGTGGATCATCGACGCCTTGGAAATCCCGCCGCGCACGTTCTCCACCGCGACGAATTCCTTGGTCACGCCGAGCTGCTCGCGCAACCCCGCCGCGATCGCGGTGGCGGAAGTGAACACCAGGGCGGATGCAGTCACCGCCTTGCCGAACGCGGCGAACATCGGGCGGTAGTGGACCGGCTGCGGCGTCGGGATCGAGGCGTTGGGGTCGCCCATCGGCGCCGCGACGATCGAACCGCCCTTGATCACCAGATCGGGCTTGACGCCGAAGAACGCGGGCGACCACAGCACCAGATCGGCGAGCTTGCCGACCTCGACCGAGCCGATGTGCTTCGACACGCCGTGCGCGATCGCCGGGTTGATGGTGTATTTCGCGACGTAGCGCTTCACCCGGGCGTTGTCGGAGGTCGCCGGGTCGCCCTTCAGCGCGCCGCGCTGGCGCTTCATCTTGTCGGCGGTCTGCCAGGTGCGGGTGATCACCTCGCCCAAGCGGCCCATCGCCTGGCTGTCCGACGACATCATCGAGAGCGCACCGATGTCGTGGAGAATGTCTTCCGCCGCGATCGTCTCACGGCGGATGCGGCTTTCGGCGAAGGCGAGGTCTTCCGGGATCGACGCGTCGAGGTGATGGCAGACCATCAG
>DBTR01000077.1:110891-111109 GCA_002307145.1 Rhodospirillum sp. UBA1311
ATCAGCATGTCGAGATGTTCGTCGATGGTGTTGACGGTGAAGGGGCGCGTCGGATTGGTCGACGACGGCAGGACGTTGGCGATGCCCGCGAGCTTGATGATGTCGGGCGCGTGACCGCCGCCCGCGCCCTCGGTGTGGAAGGCGTGGATGGTGCGCCCCTTGAACGCCGCGACGGTGTTCTCGACGAAGCCGGATTCGTTCAGCGTGTCGGTGTGGAT
>DBTR01000077.1:111375-111705 GCA_002307145.1 Rhodospirillum sp. UBA1311
TGTGGATCATCACCTGCACGTCGTGATCGTCGGCGACCGAGAGGCAGGTGTCGATGGCGGCGGGTGTTGTGCCCCAGTCCTCGTGCAACTTCAGCGCACAGGCCCCGGCGCGCACCATTTCCACCAGCGCACCCGGCCGCGCGGCGTTGCCCTTGCCCGCGAAGCCGAGATTGACCGGGAAGGCGTCGGCGGCCTGGATCATCCGCGCGAGGTGGAACGGCCCGGGGGTGCAGGTGGTGGCGTTGGTGCCCGCCGCCGGGCCGGTGCCGCCGCCGAGCATCGAGGTCACCCCCGACATCAGCGCGTCGTCGATCTGCTGCGGGCAGATGA
>DBTR01000077.1:111978-112243 GCA_002307145.1 Rhodospirillum sp. UBA1311
TGAAGTGGATGTGGCTGTCGAAGCCCCCGGCGGTGAGGATCAGCCCCTCGCCCGCGATGATCTCGGTGCCCGGGCCGATGACGATGGTCACGCCGGGCTGGATATCCGGGTTGCCCGCCTTGCCGATGCCCGCGATCAGGCCGTGCTTCAGCCCGACGTCAGCCTTGACGATGCCCCAATGGTCGAGGATCAGCGCATTGGTGATCACGGTGTCGACCGCGCCCTCGGCGTTGGAGAGCTGGGACTGGCCCATGCCGTCGCGGAT
>DBTR01000077.1:112529-115884 GCA_002307145.1 Rhodospirillum sp. UBA1311
CGCCGCCGAACTTCACCTCCTCGCCGTAGGTGGTGAAGTCCTTCTCGACCTCGATCACCAGGGTGGTGTCGGCGAGGCGGACGCGGTCGCCGACCGTGGGTCCGAACATGTCGGCGTATGCCGCGCGGGAGAGGGTGTTGGCCATGTCGTCGCGTCCTTGCTAGAGGCTGCCCATTACCAGACCACGGAAGCCGTAGACCGCCCGTTTGCCCACCAGCGCAATCAGCCGCACCTCGCGGGTCTGGCCGGGCTCGAAGCGCACCGCCGTCCCCGCCGGAATGTCGAGGCGCATGCCGCGCGTCGCCTCGCGGTCGAAGGCGAGCGCGGCGTTGGTCTCGGCGAAGTGGTAGTGGGAGCCGACCTGGATCGGCCGGTCGCCGGTGTTGGAAACCATCATCGTGATCGCTTCCCGCCCCTCGTTGAGGGTGAGATCGCCGGGCAGCGTCGTCACCGCGCCGGGGACAAGGTCGCCGCTCGCGCCCCGGATCGGGTGATGCACGGTGACGAGCTTGGTGCCGTCGGGGAAGGTCGCCTCGACCTGGACGTCGTGGATCATCTCGGCGATCCCCGGCATTACTTGGTCGATGGACAGCACCGCCGCGCCCGCCTCCATCAAATCGGCGACCGAGCGACCGTCGCGCGCACCCTCGACCACGGTGTCGACGATCAGCGCCACCGCCTCGGGGTGGTTGAGCTTGACGCCACGCTCCAGGCGGCGGCGCGCCACCATCGCCGCCATGGCGATCAACAGCTTGTCCTTCTCGCGCGGTGTCAGGTTCATTCCATCCTCCTGCCTGTGTCTTGCCGCTCACCAACCCCAGACGCGGGGAAGCTCCGCATCCGGCACCGCCGCCAGCGCCGCGATCAACGCGCGCCGCACCATCGCCGCGTCGCGCCCGGCGAGGCGCACGGCAACCATGCCGTTCCATGCCGAAACGCCCCAGTCGACGCCGCTGCCTTCGAGCGCGTCGCGCAACGCGTCGCACAGATCCGCGCCGTCTTCGGCGAGGCGCAGCAGCGTCGCCACCCCCCGCGCGCCGCCGCCGAGGGCGCGGCCCGCGAGGATCGCCGCCGCGTCGCCGTCGAGCCGCGTCGCCGCGACGTGGACGAGGCGACCCTCGCGCCGGAAACGCCAGCGGTCGTCGAGGCGGATCGCGGTGGGCTGCTCGCCCATCGCGGCGCGGCCGAATACCGTCATCTCGCAGATCGTCAGGGTCGCGCCGGGGGCGAGATCGGCCTCGATCCGCCGTTCCAGGCCCGCGCCGTTGAACAGAATGGTTTCCTGCGGCAGCCAGCACAGCCGCGCGCCGCGCCCGAGGGCGATGCGGATGCTGGCGCGGGCCGGATCGCCCTGGGCGCGGTAGATCTTTTCCGCCGACTGGGTCGAGACCACCACCGCCGCGTCCGCCTCCAGGGTCAAGTCGACGTCGAGGCCGTCGCCCCCTGCGGTGCCGCCCGCGGTGTTGAGGATCATCGCTTCGCAGCCGTCGGCGCGCGGGAACATCATCCGGTAGCCGCCGGTTTCGGCGAGCTGGAGCGCGCGGGTGCCGCGCGGCGTCGGTGCGAAGCGCGCGGCGATCCGGCCCTTGGCGCGAATATAGCCCGGCAGACGGGCCTCAGACGGAAAGGTGACGACGGACATCGGCCTCCACCATTTCTGCCTTGGTTCCGGCGAGCACCACCTGCCCCCGGTCCATCACCGCGAAGCGATCGCAGAGATCGCGCGCGAACTCGAAGTACTGCTCAACCAGAACGATCGCCATCGTCCCCTTCTGCCGCAGGAATTCGATGGCGCGGCCGATATCCTTGATGATCGAGGGCTGAATCCCTTCGGTCGGCTCGTCGAGCACCAGGACCTTGGGCTGGGTCACCAGGGCGCGGCCGATGGCGAGCTGCTGCTGCTGCCCGCCGGAAAGGTCGCCGCCGCGCCGCCCGAGCATCTGCAACAGCACCGGAAACAGCTCGAACACCTCGTCGGGGATTTCCCGCGCGCCGCGCGGCAGGCAGGCGAAGCCGGTCTCCAGATTCTCCTTCACCGTCAGCAGCGGGAAGATCTCCCGCCCCTGCGGCACGAAGGCGATGCCGCCGCGCGCGCGGTCGTAGGCGGCGAAGCGGTCGATGGGCTCGCCGTTCAGCCGGATCGTGCCCGCCGAAACCGGATGCCGCCCGACGATGGCGCGCATCAGCGAGGTCTTGCCGACGCCGTTGCGCCCCATCACGCAGGTCACCTGCCCCGCCGCCGCTGTGAGCGACACGCCGCGCAGCGCCTGGGCCGCGCCGTAGTGCAGGTCGATGGTGTCGACGGTGAGCAGGTCCATGGTTCAGCGCCCCAAATAGACTTCGACGACGCGCTCGTTGGCGGAAACGGCGTCGATGCCGCCCTCCGCCAGCACCGCGCCCTCGTGCAGGCAGGTGACCTTGCAGCCGAGCGCGCGGACGAAGGTCATGTCGTGCTCGACCACCACCACCGCGTGGTCCCGCGCGATCTCCACCAGCAGTTCGGCAGTACGCTCGGTCTCGGCGTCGGTCATCCCCGCCACCGGCTCGTCGACCAACAGCAGCTTCGGGTCCTGCGCCAGCAGCATACCAATCTCCAGCCACTGCTTCTGGCCGTGGGAGAGGCCTTCCGCCGGGCGGGCGCGTTCGCCCGCGAGACCGATGGTGTCGAGAATCGCCGCGACCCGCTCGTCCTCGACGCGGTTGCGCCAGCCGAACAGGCTGGAGAGCGCCGAACGCGGGCCTTTCAGCGCCAAAACGATGTTGTCCTCGACCGAATGGCTTTCGAACACCGTCGGCTTCTGGAACTTCCGCCCGACGCCGATCTCGGCGATTTCGGCCTCGTCCATGCCGGTGAGGTCGAAGTTGCCGTCGTAGAGCACCACGCCCTCGTCGGGGCGGGTCTTGCCGGTGACCACGTCCATCATCGTGGTCTTGCCCGCGCCGTTCGGGCCGATGATCGCGCGCATCTCGCCCCGCCCGATCACCAGCGAGAGGTCGTTGAGCGCCTTGAAGCCGTCGAACGACACCGACACGCCGTCGAGGTAGAGGATGCTGTCGGTGAGGTCGGTGTCCTTGGTGCGCGGGATCATCATTCGGCGGCCTCGCTTTCGGCTGCGGCGGCGGGCGCTTCGGCGCGCGGGCGGCGGCAGCGCTTGAGCGACGCGGCGAGGCCGAGCACGCCCCGGGGCATGAACAAGGTGACGCCGATGAACAGCCCGCCCAACGCGAACAGCCAGATTTCGGGCAGCGCGCCGGTGAGCCAGGTCTTGGCGAAGTTGACCAGGATCGCACCCAAGGCCGCGCCGATCAGGGTGGTGCGGCCGCCGACGGCGACCCAGATCACCGCCTCGATCGA
>DBTR01000077.1:116140-116478 GCA_002307145.1 Rhodospirillum sp. UBA1311
GATCGAGTTGGCGGGGGCGAATTCGGAGGGATTGATGATCCCGACCTGGGGCACGTAAAGCGCGCCCGCCAGCCCCGTCATGCAGGCGGAGACGACGAACACCAGGAGCTTGTAGTTCTCGACCCGATAACCGAGGAAGCGGGCGCGGCTCTCGGCGTCGCGGACCGCGATCAGCACCTTGCCGAACGCCGAGACGGTGATGAAGCGCGCCACCAGGAAACCAAGCGCCAGCGCCACCGCCGAAAGCACGAACAGGGTAACGCGGGTTGACTCAGCCTGGACGTTGAAGCCGAGGATATCCTTGAAGTCGGTGAGGCCGTTGTTGCCGCCGAAGCCCA
>DBTR01000077.1:116734-119414 GCA_002307145.1 Rhodospirillum sp. UBA1311
CGAAGCCCATGTCGTTGCGGAAGAACGCGAGCATCAGGGCGAAGGTCATCGCCTGGGTGATGATCGAGAGGTAGACGCCGTTGACCCGCGAGCGGAACGCGAACCAGCCGAACACCAGCGCCAGCACCCCCGGCGCGAGCAGCGCCATCAGCGCGGCGTAGGCGAAGCTGTCGAATCCCCACCACGCCACCGGCAGTTCGTGCCAATTGAGGAAGACCATGAAGTCGGGCAGCAGCGGATTGCCGTAGACGCCCCGCGCGCCGATCTGGCGCATCAGGTACATCCCCATCGCATAACCGCCGAGGGCGAAGAACGCGCCGTGACCGAGGGAGAGGATGCCGCAGTAGCCCCACACCAGGTCGAGGGCGACGGCGAGCAGCGCGTAGCAGAGGTACTTGCCCATCAGCGACACGGCGTAGGTCGGCACGTGCAGGGCCGAGCCTTCCGGCACCGCGAGATTGAGGATCGGCACCAGCACCGCGGCGGCGAGCAGCAGCGCGAGGCCGATGCTCCCGGCCCAACCGGCGCGACGGAGGATGCGCTGAGTGATCATGCCTCCACCGCCCTGCCCTTGAGCGCGAACAGGCCGCGCGGGCGCTTCTGGATGAACAGGATGATGAACACCAGGATCAGGATCTTGCTCAACACCGCCCCGGCCAGCGGTTCGAGGAACTTGTTGACCACGCCGAGACTGAACGCGGCGAACAGCGTGCCCCAGAGGTTGCCGACGCCGCCGAAGACGACGACGAGGAAGCTGTCGATGATGTAGCTCTGGCCGAGGTTGGGCGAGACGTTGTCGATTTGCGACAGCGCCACCCCGGCGATCCCAGCGATGCCGGAGCCGAGGGCGAAGGTCATCGCGTCGATCCAGGGGGTGCGGATGCCCATCGCCGCCGCCATCCGCCGGTTCTGGGTCACCGCCCGCATCCGGAGGCCGAAGGCGGTGTAGCGCGTCACCAGGAACAGCCCGGCGAACACCACCAGGGCGAAGACGATGATCCACATCCGGCCGTAGGTGACGGTGACGCCGGAAAGGTCGAACGAGCCGCTCATGTAGGAGGGCGCGCCGACCTCGCGGTTGGTCGGGCCGAAGATCGAGCGCACCGCCTGCTGCAGCGCGAGGCTGACGCCCCAGGTGGCGAGCAGGGTTTCGAGCGGGCGGCCGTAGAGGAAGCGGATGACGCAGCGCTCGATCAGCAACCCGACCGAACCCGACACCACCAGCGCCAGCGGCACCGCAATGGGGAGCGACCAGTCGAACAGCTCGGGCGCGTGGGCGCGGATCACCTCCTGCACAGTGAAGGCGGTGTACGCGCCGAGCATCACCATTTCGCCGTGCGCCATGTTGATGATCCCCATCACGCCGAAGGTGATCGCGAGGCCGATCGCCGCGAGCAGCAGCACCGAGCCGAGCGACAGGCCGTACCAGGCGTCGCGCACCGAAGAGAAGATCGCGAGGCGGCGCTCGATGCTCGCGGACGCCTTGTCGAGCGCGGCGCGCAGGCCTTCCGGCGCATCGGGCCTGGCCGCGCCGAGGAGTTCGAGCGCATCCTGGTTGCCGCGCGCCGCCACTTCGGGCACCGCCGCGATCCGCGCCTCGACCGGACGGGCGGGATCGAACAGCACCGCCGCCGCGCGCGCCGACACCAGGGCGTCGCGCACCTCCGCGACGGTCTCGCGGGCGATCGCCGCGTCGAGCGGCGCGAAGCTCTCGGGATCGTGCACCTTGAAGGCGGACTGCGCCGCGCTCAGGCGCTTCGCGGGGTCGGAGGATTTCAGCGTCAGCGCGCCCATCGCGCCCTCGACGGCGCGGCGGATGCGATTGTTGATGCGGATCTGGGTGAGTTTTCCGGGTGCTTCGGCGAGCTTCTGCCCGGTGCGGGCATCGGTGAGGCCGCCGTCGTCCGCCTTGATCGCGAGCAGGCCATCGGGACCGGCGAACAGGCGGCTGTTGCCGATCGCCTCGACCACCGCGAGCGCGGTGGGTTCGTCGCTCACCGCGAGCTCGCCGATCCCCGCTTCGATCTGCGGATAGGTGTTGGCGGCGATTTTCGCGAAGGACGCTTCCTCCGCCGCGGCGGGCGAGGCGAAGGCGAGCAACAGCGCGACGAGCACGAGCGGAAGACTGCGCATGGATCCGGCCTCTCGGTTGGGGAGGAAATTCCGGAGCGCCCCGGAACCGTGGGGCGCTCCGGCTCGGGTCACTTGGCTCCGGCGCCGCCGCACTTGCCGGTCTTGACGTTGAAGTTGCCGCACGACATCGGCGCGCGCCAATCCGCGATCAGGTCCTTCGAGCCTTCGAGGTAGTCGGACCATTCGTCGCCGACCACGGCGGGGGTCGCGGAAACCACGTTGAACTGGCCATCGGCCTTGATCTCGCCGATCAACACCGGCTTGGTGAGGTGATGGTTGGGCATCATCGTCGCGTAGCCGCCGGTGAGGTTCGGCACGGTGACGCCGATCATCGCGTCGATCACCTTGTCGTGGTCGATCGTGCCCGCCTTCTCCACCGCCTTGACCCACATGTTGAAGCCGATCACGTGGGCTTCCATCGGGTCGTTGGTGACGCGCTTCGGATTCTTGGTGTAGGCCTTCCACCCCTTGATGAAGGCGGCGTTGTCCGGCGTATCGACGGATTCGAAGTAGTTCCACGCCGCGAGATGGCCGACCAGCGGCTTGG
>DBTR01000077.1:119728-119908 GCA_002307145.1 Rhodospirillum sp. UBA1311
ACCACCGGAATGTCGGTGGCCTTGACCCCCTGGTTGCCGAGTTCCTTGTAGAACGGCACGTTGGCGTCGCCGTTGATCGTCGAGACCACGGCGGTCTTCTTGCCCGCCGTGCCGAACTTCTTGATGTCGGAGACGATCGTCTGCCAATCCGAATGGCCGAACGGCGTGTAGTTGATCATG
>DBTR01000066.1 GCA_002307145.1 Rhodospirillum sp. UBA1311
CCGCAGGTGTTGACGATCACCACGTCGGCGTCGGCATAGCTGCCGGAGATCGCGTAGCCGTCGGCGCGGAGCTTGGCGAGGATGCGCTCGGAATCGACGAGGGCGCTCGGGCAGCCGAGGCTGACGATGCCGACCTTGGGGGTGCGTATGTTCATGCCCGCCTGAGTATGCCGCGCTCCCGCGCCGGTCAACCGGCAAAAAAAGCGGCCCGCCGGAAAGCCGACGGGCCGTTGAAAGTCTATCCTGTGGAACGAAACAAACCAGTCGACCGGCGCAGTTGCCACATGGGCGCAGCGCCGGAGTCCAGATCAACCGACCTCTGGACGAGCCGTTGCGCGCGGAGCGATCCGCGCGCCACTTCCTTCAAGCGTTTACGCGGCGCAGGTTGCGGCGGCGCAATAGTCGGCGGTGCGGCCGAGCGCGTCGGCGACCGCCTTGTAGGTGATCTTGCCCGCGTGGATGTTGAGGCCGTTCCGGAGGCCCGCATCGTCGGCCAGCGCCTGCTTCCAGCCCTTGTCTGCGAGCGCGATGGCGTAGGGGAGGGTGGCGTTGTTGAGCGCGAGCGTGCTGGTGCGCGCGACCGCGCCCGGCATGTTGGCCACGCAATAGTGGATCACGCCTTCCTCGACGAAGGTCGGGGCGTCGTGGGTGGTGGCGCGGCTGGTTTCGAGGCAGCCGCCCTGGTCGATCGCGATGTCGACGATCACCGAGCCCGGCATCATCTTCTTCAGCAGCGCGCGGGTGACCAGCTTCGGCGCGTTCGCGCCCGGGATCAGCACCGAGCCGATCACCAGATCGGCGGTGGTGACGTGGGCTTCCACCGCGTCCATGGTCGAGTAGACGGTCTTGGCGCGGCCGCCGAAGATCGCGTCGAGATGGCGGATGCGGCTCAGCGACTTTTCGATGATGGTGACGTCCGCACCCGAGCCGAGCGCGACGTGCGCGGCGTTGGTGCCGGCGACGCCGCCGCCCAAGATCACCACCTTGCCCGGCGCGACGCCCGGCACGCCGCCCAGCAGCACGCCGCGGCCGCCCTGCGCCTTTTCAAGCGCATGCGCACCGGCCTGGATCGACATCCGGCCCGCGACTTCGCTCATCGGCGCGAGCAGCGGCAGGCTACCGTCGGCGGCGGTCACGGTTTCATAAGCGATCGCGGTGACACCCGAGGCCATCAGCGCGGCGGCCTGTTCCGGATCGGGCGCGAGGTGGAGGTAGGTGAACAGAACCTGGCCCTTGCGCAACATCTTGCACTCGGCGAGCTGCGGTTCCTTGACCTTGATGATCATTTCGGCTTCGGCGAACACCGTGGCGGCGTCGGCGACGATCTTGGCCCCGGCGGCGATGTAATCCGCGTCGGCAGCGCCGATGCCCGCGCCCGCGCCAGCCTGGATCATCACCGTGTGGCCATGATGAACCAGTTCGCGAGCCGCGGCCGGCGCCAGGCCGACGCGGTACTCATGGTTTTTGATTTCAGTCGGGACGCCGATGCGCATGGTGTTCGCGATCCTTGCCTAAAGGAGTAAATGGAATGCCGAGATTATAGTCGTGGAGAGCTTGAAAATCCTTGCAAAGTGAGGCGCGAAACGGCGATATTTCCGCAGGAAATTGCGTGACGAACCAACTTTTGCAACGGAATGCGCCCATGCTCGACGACATCGACGTGAAAATATTGCGCACGCTCCAGGACGACGGGCGCATCACCAACGTCGAGCTGGCGAGCCGCGTCAACCTCTCGGCGTCGGCATGCCTGCGGCGGGTGCAGAATCTCGAAGCCGAAGGGGTGATCCGCAGCTACACGGTGCTGATCAACGAAGCCGCGCTCGGCCACAAGCTCAGTATTTTCGTCCACATCACGCTGGACCGCCAGACCGAGGATTTCCTCTCGGCGTTCGAGGCGGCGGTGAAGGACTGCCCCGAGATCATGGACTGCTACCTGATGTCCGGGCAGTCGGATTACCTGTTGCGGGTCGTGGTCAGGGATGCCGAGGACTACGAGCGCCTCCACAAGGAAACCCTCTCGCGCCTCCCCGGCGTCACCCGCATCCAGACCAGCATCGCGCTGCGCCGCGTGGTCCGCCGCCAGGTCGCCCCGCCCGGCCTCTTCGACACGCCGAACTAAGTCTTACAAGGCCACTTCCCGCAAGGCGAGGCGTTCGGATTTCCAGTTCTTGAGAAACGCGGGGAACGTCTCGGGAGCCAGCGGGCGGCTGATGAAGTAGCCCTGGCCGACATCGCACGCCTGGTTCTGGAGGAAGTCGATGTGGCTCTGCCATTCGATGCCTTCCGCCACGACTTCGAGGCCGATGTCGTGGGCGAGGCCGATGATCGCGGTGCAGATTCGCGCGTCGTCGTTGTCGGCCTCGATGCCGCGCACGAAGCTCTGGTCGATCTTCAGCGTGTTGACCGGCAGCTTCTTCAAATAGGAGAGGCTCGAATAGCCGGTGCCGAAGTCGTCGATCGAGAGCCGCACGCCCATGTCGCGCAGGGCGCGCATCCTGGCCGCGACGTTGTCCTCGTGGTGCAGCAGTACGCCCTCGGTGATTTCGAGTTCGAGCAGTTCGGGGTCGAGGCCGGTGTCGAACAGCGCGTCGCGCGCCGCCTCGGCCATGTCGTCGCGGAGGAACTGCACCGGCGAGATGTTCACCGCCACCCGCATCGGCTCCAGGCCCATCTCCACCCACTCCTGCGCTTGACGGCAGGCCTCGCGCAGAATCCAGCGCCCGAGGGGGAGGATCAGGCCGCTCGATTCGGCGAGCGGAATGAAGTCGGCCGGGCTGATCGCGCCCTTCTGCGGGTGGTTCCAGCGCACCAGGGCTTCGACGCCCTCGATCCGGCCGGTGCGGATGCGCATCTTCGGCTGGTAGTGAAGGACGAAGTCGCCGCGCTCGATCGCGAGCTTCAAATCGGTACGGATGTCCCGGCGCTTGGTCGCGTCCTCGCCGATTTCGGCGGTGTAGAGCGCCGCCTCGCGCCGCGTGCGGTCGTCGAGCCCATTCCGCAGCGCGAGGTCGGCGCGATGCAACAGGGCTTCCGACTCCACGCCGTCCTCGGGATAGCGCGCCACGCCCGCAAACGGGTCGATCTCCAGATCCAGGTCTTCGAAGCGCATCGGCTTCCGCAGCGCCGCCGCGAGGCGACCGGCGAACGCCTGGATATCCGCCTCGACGGTCAAATCCGGCGTGGCGACGACGAAGCGGTCCGCGCCGATCCGCGCCGCGACGTCGCCCGGGCGCACCGTGGTTTTCAAGCGCTCGGCGAGCAGGCGCAGCACCGCGTCGCCGGTGTCGAAGCCGAAGGTTTCGGTGATGTCGCGGAAGCCGTCGAGGCTGAAGAACAACACCGCGCCGCTTCCTCCCGCCGCGATCCGGCGCGTCACGTGGGTGTCGAGCATGGCGCGGTTGCCGAGGCCGGTAAGCATGTCGTGCGAGGCGATGTGGGTGTTCTTCGCCATCGCGTCGCGGAAGACCGCGAGGTCGCGCGCCATGTCGCCGAGTTCGTCGCGCCCGCCGGTGTCGATTTCGGAAGCGAGGTCGCCGCCCGCGATCCGCCGCATCGTCGCGCCGAGGCGCGCGAGGCGGTCGAGCAGGCCGTGGCCAAGATAGAAGAACGCCACGCCGAGCGAGCCGAGCGCGCAGCCGAGCCCCAGCACCAGCAGCAGCGACTGGCTGCGTTCGAGGCTGTCGGCGGTTTCCTGGCGCTCGGACACGGTCTGCACCGCCATCCGTTCGAGCAGGCGCGAGACCGTGGCTTCGAGATCGCCCGAGGCGCGGGTGAGGGAGGCGAGGCGGATTTCCGCAAGCGCCCGGGTGGTGAGCTCGCGTTCGCGCAGTGCGGTCAGCGAGCTTTCGCCGAAGGTAAGATTCTCGGTGCGCGCCACGATCCGCACCGCGCCCTGGCCGAGCGGCTTGAGGTCGGGGTGGTCGAGCAGCGTGCGCATGGTTTCGAGGGTCGGGCGGAGGCGGGCGGAGAGGGCCTCGACGCCGTCGATGCTGTCGGTGCGGCCGATCTCGGAAAGGCCGACGAGAATCCGGTTGGTGAGCAGCAGGAATTGCCGCGCGCGCGGCCGTGCACCATCGGCCGAATCCGCCATCAGCCGGTATTCCTGGTGCAGCACGTCGACCTGGTCGCTGATCGCGCCGAACGATGCGGCGAGGCGGATGCGCTGGCGCTGCGCCGAGAGCAACAGCGCGAGGTCCGCATCGATGCGCGCGGCGGCGGCGCGCATTTCGGCAAGCTCGGGTTGCAGCGCGATCTCGCCGTTCATTTGTGTGAGGGCGTCGGCGAACTGCGCCTGGGCGATGCCGAACGTCGCCGCCGAGCGTTCGATCGCGGCGACGTCGTCGGCCATCAGCGCCGAGGGGGTGAGCGCCAGCATCCGCTGCGACATTCGCGCGAGGTCGGAAAGCCTGGACATCAGCGGCAGGGTGCGGTTGACGATCCGGCTCATCGAGCGGTCGGTTTCGCGGTAGCTCGACCACGACACCAGGGTCGCGCCGACCACCACCAGGGCGATCGCGCCGAAGGTCGCCCACATCTTCTTGCGAATGCCGAAACGCCACGGGCGCACGGCTTCCGCCGCAGCGTGGGGAGAAGAAGAATACATCGTCGCAGAACCCCGGAAAACCGAACGCAATATCCACCAGACCGGCGGAGTTTAGCCAGCCGGCGCGCGAATCACGCGTGAACGTTTTGTTGTGGTTTTCCTACCGGGGTATGCATCAGGAACTGCCGAATATGGTGTTGATCTGCTGGCTGACACGCACGAACGTCGCCCGCTTCGACAATTCCTTGAGCCTGAGCGCGCCGACGTAGGTGCAGGTGGAACGCAGGCCGCCGAGGAGTTCCTGCACCGTGTCGGCCACCGCGCCGCGATACGGCAACTCGACCCGCTTGCCCTCGCTCGCGCGGTATTTGGCGACGCCGCCGTAGTGCTTGCTCATCGCCGCTTCCGAACTCATGCCGTAGAACTCCACGGTCTTCTCCTCGCGCACGATCTGGCGGTCGTTTCCATCCAGTTCGTGGGTGAGGAAGCGTCGGGTGATCAGCTTGCCGCCGCCTTCGTCATGGCCCGCCAGCATGCCGCCGAGCATGACGAAGTCCGCGCCCGCCGCGAACGCCTTGGCGACGTCGCCCGGCACGGTGCAGCCGCCGTCGGCGCAGACCATGCCGTTGAGGCCGTGCGCCGCATCGGCGCATTCGATCACCGCCGAAAGCTGCGGATAGCCGACGCCGGTGATCTTGCGCGTGGTGCAGACCGAGCCCGGACCGATGCCGACCTTGACGATGTCCGCGCCCGAAAGCACCAGCTGCTCGGTCATTTCGCCGGTGACGACGTTGCCCGCCATCAGCACCGCGTCGGGATAGCGCTCGCGGACGGTTTGCACGGTTTCGGCGAACCGCTCCGAGTAGCCGTTGGCGACGTCGAGGCAGATGAAGCGCGGGAAGACTCCGGCGCGGTTCTTGAGGTCGACGGCGGCGGCATCGAGTTTTTCGAGGTCGGCTTCGGTGATGCCGAAGGAAAGGAAAATGCTGTCCTCGGGGGCGAGGCCCTCGGTCTGGCCCGCGGCGCGGCGGGCGAGGACGTAGTCGGCATAGTCGCTGACGCCATAGAACTTATGCAGCGCCGTCATCAGGCCGAACCCCGCCAGTGCTTCCGCCATCGCGAAGCTGCCGACGGTGTCCATGTTGGCGGCGATGATCGGCACGCCGGTCCAGTTTCCCGGCGCGTGGGCGAAGCGGAAGGTGCGGGCGAGTTCGACCGCCGAGCGCGACGTCAGGCGCGAGCGCTTCGGCCGGATCAGAACGTCCTTGTAGTCGAGTTTGACCTCGGTCTCCATCCGCATCGCGGCGATCCTCCCGGTTCGAATTTCTCGTTGTGAATGAAGTAACGCCGCCGCTTCCGGGCTTCAAGCATTGGTTGCCGCATCAAGGGCTTCTGCCCAATGCGTGGGCGCGTGGCGGCAATTGCCTTCCCTCGCGTCACAGGATAGTCTTTTGCGCGGTGCGGCGGCGGGGGAGTTCGCGGCGGCGCGTGGAAAATCGACATGGGTGAGAAAATGAAAAAGGCGACTACCCTTCTGCTGGCCGGCGTTGCCGCGGTGACGATGGCGGCATCGGCGCACGCCGAGACCCTGGTGAACGGCATCGACGCGGCGTTCCCGCCGTTCGCGTTCATCGACACCGACGGCGTGGCCAAGGGCTTCGACGTCGAGGCGGTCAACTGGATCGCCAAGGAGATGGGCTTCGAGGTCAAGCACCAGCCGGTGGCGTGGGAAGGCATCATCCCGAGCCTGATGGCGAACAAGATCGACTTCATCTGTTCGGGTATGAGCATCACCGCCAAGCGCGCCGAACAGGTCAACTTCACCGACCCCTATTGGAAGGTGATCAACGTCTTCGTGGTCAAGAAGGACTCGAAGCTGACCCCGGAACAGGTTCTCACCGGCGGCAAGAAGGTCGGCCTCCAGCAGGGCACGGCGGAAGAGCAGTGGCTCGCCGAGGCCCGCAAGAAGGAGCCGAAGTGGAACTTCGAGGCGCGGCAGTATTCCGCCGCCCAGATGGCGCTCGGCGACGTGCTGAACGGCCGCATCGACGCCGCCGGGATGAACGAAGCCCCGGCCAACGACGCGATCAAGAACGGCCAGCCGGTCAAGATCGCCGGCACCTTCGGCGACCAGGAAGCCTATGGCTGCGCCGTGCGCAAGAACGACCCTGAACTCCTCAAGAAGCTCAACGAAGGCTACGCGCGCCTGATGAAGAGCCCGAAGTGGGAAGAGCTGAAGGCGAAATATAAACCCTGATCGGTCGATCAGGGTTCTTGTCCGATGGGAGGCGCGGCCGTTCCCGTGGCCGCGCCTTTGCTTTGTCGTCCGCATTGGGTTAAAAGCCCTCGGGGCGGAAATGACGAATTGATGGCGGTGGCATGAATCAGGCGTTCGATGTTGTGATCGGGGCGATCCCCTATCTCCTCGGCGGCACCGGCTTGACGGTGGCGGCGGTGTTGGGGGGAATGTTCATCGGTCTCGCGATCGGCCTGCCGATGGCGGTGGCGCAGGTCTACGGCCCGAAGCCGCTCGGCTGGCTGGTGCGCGCCTACGTCTGGTTCTTTCGCGGCGTGCCGATCCTGGTGCTGCTGTTCCTGTTCTACTTCGGCCTGTTCCAGGCGTTTTCCTGGAACATCGATGCGCTGACCGCAGCGACCCTGGTTCTCGGCATGGCGTCCGGCGCGTACCAGTCGCAGATTTTCCGGGGTTCGATCCTGTCGCTCTCGAAGGGACAGTTCCGCGCCGCCTCGGCGCTCGGCTTCACCGACCGGCAGGCGATTCTCAATATCGTCCTGCCTCAGGCGCTGCGCCTGTCGCTGCCCGGCTGGTCCAACGAGTATTCGATCATCCTGAAGGATTCCGCCCTCGCGTTCGTGCTGGGGGCGACCGAGATCATGGCGCGGACCCAGTTCGTCGCCACCCGGACCTATCAACACCTGGCGCTGGCCCTGGCCGCGTGCGGGATCTATTTCATCCTCACCTGGGTGGGCGTGCGCGCGCTGCGCATGCTCGAACGCTACGTCGCCGTCCCGGGCTTCGGACCGCAGGAGGCGCGCTGATGAGCGAAACCCCGATCCTTGAGGTCGAGAACCTCGCCAAATCCCTCGGCGGCAAGCCGATTCTCTCCGGCGTTTCGTTCACCGTGAAGCGCGGCGAGATGAAGGTGCTGATCGGCCCGTCGGGCGGTGGCAAAAGCACGCTGCTGCAGTGCCTCAACTTTCTCCACATTCCGGATGCGGGCACGATCCGCCTCGACGGCCAGACGGTGGACGCCCGCTCGCGCAAGGGGCTTTATGCCTATCGCCAGCAGGTCGGGATGATCTTCCAGGACTACAACCTGTTCGACCACCTGAACGCGCTCGACAACGTCGCGCTTGCGCTCAGGAAGGTGAAGGGCCTGGGCCGTGCCGAGGCGGAGGTCCGCGCCCGCGCCGAACTCGCCCGCGTCGGCCTGTCGGACAAGGAAAGGCTCTATCCGGCGGAACTCTCCGGCGGACAGAAGCAGCGCGTCTCGATCGCCCGCGCGCTCGCCATGGACCCGAAGGTGATGCTCCTCGACGAGCCGACCGCGGCCCTCGATCCGGAATTGATCGGCGAGGTTCTGACGGTGATCCGGGGGCTGGCGAAGGACGGCATGACGATGATCATGGCGACCCACCAGATGGGCTTCGTTCGCACCATGGCCGACGAAATTCTGTTCATGCAGGAGGGCGTGGTGATCGAGCAGGGTACGCCCGACATGCTGCTGGACGTCGACCTCGGCAGCCGTACGCTCGACTTCTGCACCCACCTCGCCGAATTCGAGGGTGGCGCATGACCGACTGGTTCTCCTTCGCTTCCGCCGACCTGTTGCCGCGCCTGAACGAAGGCCTGTGGATGAGCGTCCGGCTGATCGTTCCCTCGGTGGCGTTCGGACTGGTCCTCGGCATCGCGCTCGGCGGCGCGCGGGCCTATGGGCCCCGCTGGGTGCAGCGCCTGGGGGATGGCTTCGTCGCGGTGTTCCGGGGCACGCCCCTGGTCTGCCAGCTGTTCGTCCTCTACTTCGGCCTGCCCAACGTCGGCATCTATCTCGAACCCTATGCGGCGGCGGTGCTGGGCTTTACCCTCTGCACCGCGGCCTATCAGTCCGAATACGTGCGTGGCGGCTTGAAGGCGACGCGCAAGGGCCAGTTCCTCGCGGCGCAGGCGCTCGGGTTCTCCACATTCGGGGCGTTGGTCTGGGTGGTGATCCCGCAGGCGATCCGCCGCGCGCTGCCCGGCATCGGCAACGAGATCATCTACCTGATCAAGTATTCCTCGCTCGCCTACGTCGTCACCTGCGTCGAGCTGACCGGCCAGGGCAAGATCGTCGCGAGCCAGACCTTCCGCTTCACCGAGGTGTTCCTCGTGGTGGGGATGTACTACCTCGCCCTGGTTTCCCTCGCGACCGTGGCCCTGCGCCATGTCGAAAAGCGTCTGGCGATTCCCGGATTCGGCGGCCTCTGAACGCCGATCCGCGCCGTCACGCGCGGCTTCCTCCTCGACCCCCTAATCGTAGCGGTTCCAAGGTTTTGAGCACCCTCCCTGTAGGGGGTCCTCGAAACCTCTGGGCGATCCCGGGAACGTGGTATGATCGCAATGCCTTCACCCCGGAGATCCGGTAAATTCGAATCATCAAAAACTTTGAAGAAAGTGTTTG
>DBTR01000018.1:0-127 GCA_002307145.1 Rhodospirillum sp. UBA1311
CAGGCCGCCGAGGAACAGGCCGACGACGACGAAGGGATCCTGCAGTTCGAACTTCACGTCGAGCGACGGGAAGTAGTGCTTGAGGTCCGCGCCGTAAGCGGAGAACAGCACCAGCGCGGCAAGACCG
>DBTR01000018.1:436-1143 GCA_002307145.1 Rhodospirillum sp. UBA1311
GCCGACCGCGTCGAGCGCGTCGGTGACGACACGGACATCGTCCGGCAGGCCCGCCATTTCGGCGATGCCGCCCGCGTTGTCGGTGACCGGACCGTAGGCGTCGAGCGCGACCACCATGCCGGTCAGCGCCAGCATCGTCGTGGCGGCGATGGCGATGCCGTAGATGCCCGCGATCATGTAGGTCGAGATGATGCCCGCCGAGATCACGATCACCGGAAGCGCCGGGGCTTCCATGGAAACCGCGAGGCCCTGGATGACGTTGGTGCCGTGGCCGGTTTCGGAGGCCTTGGCGACCGAGGTCACCGGGCGGTGGCCGGTACCGGTGTAGTATTCCGAGATCCAGACGATCAGGCCGGTGACGACGAGGCCGATGACCGAGCAGAGAATCAACGAACCCGAGCTCAGGACCATGCCGGACTTCAGCACCAGATGGGTGCCGAACCCACCGAACAGGGCGACCATCGCCAGGATCACCAGCACGGCGGAGATGCCGGCGGAGGCGAGGAAGCCCTTGTAGAGCGCGTTCATGATGTTGTTGGACGCGCCGAGCTTGACGAAGAAGGTGCCCGCGATCGAGGCCGCGACGCACACGCCGCAGATCAGGAGCGGCAGGGCCATCATCTTGGTCTGGAATTCCGGCGCGAAGAAGATCGACGCCAGGAGCATGGTGGCGACCACGGTGACCGCGTAGGTCTCGAACAGGTCGG
>DBTR01000018.1:1533-8786 GCA_002307145.1 Rhodospirillum sp. UBA1311
GCACCCTTGGTGAAGATGCCGCCGCCGAGACGCGCGAAGATCGAGATCAACGACGCACCGAAGGACAGCGCGACGAGCGCCTCCATGATGTGGCGCAGCTGTTCGCTGTCGCTGGCGTCGAACACGCCGCGCAGGATCAGATAGTATACGGTCACGCCGAGAAGACCGAGGCCGACCACCAGCATGCCGGTGACCGCTCCCGACTTGAACGCGACGTCGAGCGCGGGCGCGAGGCCGCCGGTCCGCGCCGCATCGGCGGTACGGACGTTGGCGCGCACCGAGACGTTCATCCCGATGTAGCCCGCGATGCCCGAGAGAATCGCGCCGATGAAGAAGCCGACCGCGACGTGGAAGCCGAGGATGATCCCCAGGAGGACGCCGACGACGGCGCCGACGATGGCGATCGTGGTGTACTGGCGATTGAGATAGGCGGACGCGCCTTCCTGAATCGCCGCAGCAATGTCTTGCATCTTCTCGTTGCCAGCCTCGGCGTCGAGGATGGAGCGGATCGCCCACGCGCCATAGGCCAGCGCGCCGATCCCGCAGAGGATGACAAAAATATAGAGAGCGGCCATGAAAACGTTCTCCCGAAACGGACACAAAAGGGCGATTCCGGGAGACGGTCTCTATGTCGCCACGGCGGAATGCCCCGTCGCCATGCGGTCGCCATTGCGGCGCCGCCTTTAGAAAAGCCGCAAGATAGTGCCTGATTTTCGCGGGCACCGAAACCCGAAAGCGCGGGGAAATCAACGAAAGCACGCGATTGTAGCGTGCTTTCGGCGCGGCGAATCACATTTCGAAGTAGGATTGGATCAGGACGTCTTCGACATCCGCGCCGAGCGAGCGTTTCGCCAGGATCAGGAGCGTCGCTTTCAGGCGCGGCAGGTCCATCCCGCCCGCCGATGCGAACTGCTCGGGAAAGTTGGCGTAGGCGAATTGGATCACCGCATTGCGGAAGCGCGGCAGGTCTTCGGCGATCTTGGCCTGGGATTCGGGCGTGGTGATCAGGGTGACGCCGAAGTGGATCTGGCGCTGCGCCTTGCCGTCCAGCATCACCGGCACGTCGATCGAGGCGATCCGCAGGGTGGCGGGTTTGACCTGCACGGGCGGCGGCGGTGGCGGCGCTTCCGCCGCGACCTTGGGCGGGAAGCCGAGAACCTCGGGCATGAACAGATAGAGCCCCGCGCCGATCCCAAGGGTGAGCAACAACACCGCGACGGCGAGGATGACGATTTTCTTCATTCCGCGAGGCTTCCGTTGGCTTCCGCGCCGTGCCGGTGCCCGCCGGGCACGGCGACGAGCTGGCGGCGGCCGGTTTCATAGCGATAGACCCGTCCTTCGCCCGCTTCGGCGCGGCCGATTGCGGTCACTTGGACCCCGGTCGCGCCGATCTCGGCGGAGAGCTTCGCAAAGTCGTCGACCGCGCAGGAAAACACCAGTTCGTAGTCGTCGCCGCCGGTGAGCACCCGCTCCTGCGCCGCCGGCGCGAGGTCAAGCCAGCGCTGCACCGCGCCGGAGTGGGGCACGCGGCGCGCGTCGAGGAGAATGTCGACCTTGGAGGCTTCCGCCAAATGACGCACGTCGGCGAGCAGGCCGTCGGAAATATCCATCGCTGCGTGGGCCGCGTCGCGCAGGATCGCACCCGCCTGAAGGCGCGGCGACGGATGGCGGTAGCGATCGAGGAGATACGCACGGTCCGGCCCGTCGAGGGCATCGGGCGCGGCGAGACGCTGCATGTCGAGCCCGAGCGCGGCGTCGCCGATGGTGCCGGTGACGACGATCACGTCGCCGTCCTTGACGCCGCTGCGGCGCAGGCCTCGGCCCGAGGGAACCTCGCCCATCGCGGTGATCGAAAGGGTGAGCGGACCCGGCGTCGCGACGACGTCGCCGCCCGCAAGCGCAATGCCGAAGTCCTGGATGTCGTCGCCGAGGCCCTCGGCGAACTGGTTGATCCAGTGCTTGTCGAGAGAATCGGGAAAGGCGCAGGTGAGAAACACGCAGCGCGGTTTCGCACCCATCGCCGCAAGGTCGGATAGGTTGACGCGGAGCGCCTTCCTGGCGATCGAAGCGGGTGGATCGTCGGGGAAGAAGTGGATCCCGGCGACCAGCGCGTCGGCCGTCACCACCCAATCGCAGCCCGGCGACGGAGTGAGGATCGCGGCGTCGTCGGTGAGCGCAAACGCTCCCGGCTCGGCGACCGACAGCGGACGGAAGCAGGCGGAAATCAGCCCGAATTCATCCCACGGCGCGGTCATCGTCACTCCCCTTCATCGGACCTCAGGCCCCGCCTTCGCCCAATTCGTCGCTGCGCACAGCCTTGGCGACGCGGTCGAGGACGGCGTTCACCAGCTTCGGTTCCGGACCGCCGAAGAAAGCATGCGCGATATCCACGTACTCGGAAATCACCACCTTCGGCGGCACGTCGAGGCGGCGGGTCATCTCGAACACCCCGACGCGCAGGATCGAGGTCAGGATCGCCTCAAGGCGCGCGGTGGTACGTTCGCCGTCGAGCGACGCATTGATGGTTTCGTCGATGGCAGCCTTGGCTTCCATCGTGCCGCGCACCAATGCAGTGAACACCGTGGGATCGGGCGGAACCAGGGGCTGGGAACTTTCCTTGTCGCCATCTTCCATAAGGGCGCTACCGCCCAGACGGTCGTTGAGGAAGTCCGACAACACGTCGGTCAGGGGGCGATCCGTAAATTCGGTGAGGTACAACGCCTGCACCGCGCATAGCCGCGCCGCGCTCAGGCGCGAACGACGGCTAAAGACGTCTTTCTTCGGGTCGCTCATGGAGACTTGGATTCCTTCGTAATGTCGTCGGGCCGGAGCCGGATCAGAGGCCGAGTTCGTGTTTCACCGCGATCATCCGCAGCGCCGCCTCGGCCGCGCGGCCGCCGTGGTTGCCCTCGGAAACCTTGGCGCGGGCGAGCGCCAGTTCTTCCGTCGGGCAGGTGAGAATGCCGTTGCCGACGGCGAGCGAGTATTGCAGCGCGAGCTGCTGCACGCCGGTCATCGCCTGGGTGCAGACGTGTTCGTAGTGTTCGGTTTCGCCCTTGATCGCGCAGCCGAGCGCGATGTAGCCCGCGAACCGCTGGTCGGTGGCGCGGACTTCCATGGCGCGCACCGCATAACGGATCACCGCAGGGATTTCAAGAATTCCGGGGACGATGATGCGTTTATAGCCCGCGCCGTGGCGATTGAGCGCCTCGACCGCACCGCGCACCAGTTCGTCGGTGATGTTGTCGTAGAAGCGGGCCTCGACAATCAGCAAGCGCGGTCCGTCAGCCATGCCATCCTCCGGAAATCGTTCACTTTATGTGTTGCGCGCGGCAGGAACCGGGCGTTCCTCGACGATTTCGAGGCCGTATCCGTCCAAACCAATAATCGTCTTGTGCGTATTGGACAACAGAATCATGCCGCGCACCCCGAGGTCGAGGAGGATTTGCGCGCCGATGCCGTAGTCGCGAAGCTCGGTTTCGTCGACACCGCGGGATCGCGCCGCAGCGGCGCTGCTCCACGACGTCGGCGACGGATTGCGGATCAGCACCACCACGCCGCGTCCGAATTCGGCGATCGCATGCATCGATCGGGCGAGGACGCCGTTATGGCCGCGCCGGGTGTCGCCGAGGATGTCCTCGAACACGTCGAGTGCATGCATCCGCACCAGGGGCGGCACGGTGCCCGGGATCTCACCCTTGACCAGCGCAACGTGCTCGCCCTCGGAGAAGGAGTCGACATAGACCTTGACCTTCCATTCGCCGCCGAACTCGGAGTCGAGCGTGGTTTCAGCGCGAGCGGCGATCTGGCGCTCGGTGCGGCGGCGATAGGCGATCAAGTCGCGGATCTGGCCGATCTTGAGACCATGGCGCGCGGCGAACGGTAAGAGATCAGGCAGCCGAGCCATGCTGCCATCGTCGTTCATGATCTCGCAGATCACCGCCGAGGGCAGCTTGCCGGCCAGACGCGCGATGTCGACGCTCGCCTCGGTGTGCCCGGCGCGCATCAGCACCCCACCCTCGCGTGCGCGGAGCGGAAAGACATGGCCCGGCGTGACGATATCGTCCGCCGTGCCGTTGGGGTCGATCGCGGCGGCGATGGTGCGCGCACGGTCGGCTGCGGAAATCCCGGTGGTGATGCCCTGCGCCGCCTCGATGCTGACGGTGAACGCGGTCGAGTGGCGCGAGAGGTTGCGCGCCGCCATCAGCGGCAGGCGAAGCGCTTCGACGCGCGGGCCATCAAGGGCGAGGCAGATCAGCCCGCGTCCGTGCCGGGCCATGAAGTTGACCGCTGCGGCGTCGCAATCGACGGCCGGGATGATCAGGTCGCCCTCGTTCTCGCGGTTTTCATCGTCGACGAGAATGAACATACGGCCCGCGCGCGCCTCGGCGATGATCTCCTCGATCGACGCAAGCGGACGCTCGGGCGACATCGCGGTCACTCCCGTTCCAGCAGCCGCGCCACATAGCGGGCGAGCATGTCGATTTCGAGGTTGACCCTGGTGCCGACGCGGTACTCGCCGAACAGCGTCACCTGTTGGGTATGCGGGATGATGTTGACGCCGAAGGTGTCGCCCTCGACCTCGTTGACGGTGAGCGACACGCCGTCGACCGCGACCGAGCCCTTGGGCGCCATGAAGTTCTTAAGCGACGCCGGAACCTTGAAGACGAAGCGCTTGGACTCGCCTTCGTCGCGGATCGCTACAACCTCGCCGACGCCGTCGACGTGGCCCGAAACGATGTGGCCGCCGAGCTCGTCGCCGACCTTCAGCGCGCGTTCGAGGTTCATCCGCGTGCCCTCGCGCCAGTCGCCAAGGGTGGTCTTGGAGAGGGTTTCGCCCGAAGCCTGCACCGCGAACCAGTCCGGCCCGGTCTCGATCACCGTGAGGCAGACGCCGGAGTTGGCGATCGACGCGCCGATCTCGACGCCGCCCATGTCGTAGGCGGTGGTGATCTCGAAGCGCGTATCGCCGCTGTTGGCGACCGACCGAACCCGGCCGACATCGGTGACAATTCCGGTAAACATCCGCCTTCTCCGTCTTTACCTAAAGATTATCAGGAGTCTCGTTGGTAGTCTTCAAGCACATCGCTGTCCAGGGTCAAGCGCCGCACCGCGCGGAACCGGCCCGCATCGGCGAGCGCCGCGAGATCGAGCGCGGCAATTCCTGGCAACGCATCGTCGCCCAAGAGGAAACTCGCGCGAAACCACGAAATCGCATCGACGCAGTCCGCCTTGAGAAAGGCGGCGTTCAGTCGTGAGCCGGCTTCCAGCAGCACCCGGGTCAGGCCCTCCGCCGCGAGGTTGCGGAGGAGATCGGGGATCGCCGGATGCCCCTCCGCATCGGCCGCGCAGCGGATCACCCGCACGCCGCGGGCGGCGAGGCGCGCATCGCGCGCGGCGTCGGTGCGAGCAGATGCCAGCCATACCGGGGATTCGGCGACGGTTTTCCAGATCCGCGCGGTTTCGGGAACCCCCGTACGGCCCTCGACGACGATACGCAAAGGTTGGCGGTCGGCATAGCCCGGCAGACGCACGGTGAGCAGCGGATCGTCGGCGATCAGCGTCCCCGCGCCGGTCAGCACCGCGTCCGCTTCGCTTCGCAGGCGGTGGCCCTCGGCGCGGGCGCGCGGCCCGGTGATCCACTGGCTTTCGCCACGTGCAGTGGCGATGCGTCCATCCAATGTCGAGGCGATTTTCAGCCGCACCCACGGACGATCCCGAAGAATCCGGCTGAAGAATCCAGCGTTGAGCGCCAAGGCCTCGGCTTCCATCACGCCTTCGGTGACGGAAATCCCGGCGTCCCGCAGCCGTGCCAGCCCGCGTCCCGAAACCCGTGGGTCGGGATCGCCGCAGGCGACGACGACGCGCGCGACGCCTGCCGCAATCAACGCGTCGGCGCAGGGCGGGGTCTTGCCGTGATGACTGCAGGGTTCGAGGGAAACGTAGGCGGTCGCCCCCCTCGCGGCGTCTCCCGCGCGGTCGAGAGCGACGCGTTCGGCGTGCGGACGGCCGCCGGGCTGGGTCCACCCCTCGCCCACCACCCGTCCCTCCGTCACGAGAACGCAGCCGACTGCCGGATTGGGCCAGACCCGCCCGAGGCCGCGCCGCGCCAGAGTAAGCGCGTGGGCCATGAAGCGGCGGTCGAGATCAGGCGCCGAAGGGATGTTCTTGCTCACCGATTTTCCCAACAAGCTCCTCGAAGTCGCTGACTTCGCGGAAGTTCTTGTAGACCGACGCAAACCGGATGTAGGCGACGGGATCGAGCGTCAGCAGGGCTTCCATCACCATTTCGCCGATCATGTCGGAGGAAACCTCGGTCTCGCCGGAGGATTCCAGGCGACGCTGGATGCCGGTGACGAGGCGCTCGATCCGGTCAGGATCGACGGCGCGCTTGCGCACCGCGACCTGAATCGACCGGGCGAGCTTGTCGCGGTCGAACGGCGTGCGCCGTCCATCCTTCTTCACCACCGCGAGTTCGCGGATCTGCACCCGCTCGAAGGTGGTGAAGCGCGAGCCGCACTTCGGGCAGGAACGGCGACGACGGATCGCCGCATTGTCTTCGGTCGGACGAGAATCCTTGACCTGGGTATCCTCGTTTCCACAAAACGGACAGCGCATGCGCCGTTCCCCCTTAATTTTTATCGTCCGCCGCTTGCTGCGGCGCGCCCGTCGTCAGCTGGTATAGGACAAGCCCGGGTAGATCGGGAATTTCGCCAGAAGCGCCTCGACCTCGCCGCGCACCCGCGCCTCGACCATCGCGTCGCCATCGGGGTTCTGGTGCAGAACTTCGAGGACGTCGCAAATCATGTGTCCGACCTTCTCGAATTCCGCGACGCCAAAGCCGCGCGAAGTCGCCGCCGGGGTACCGAGGCGGACGCCCGAGGTCACCGTCGGCTTTTCCGGGTCGAACGGAATGCCGTTCTTGTTGCAGGTGATGCCGGCGCGCTCCAGCGCCTTCTCGGCGACGTTGCCGGTGAGTTGCATCGGCCGCAGATCGACAAGCATCAGGTGCGTGTCGGTGCCGCCCGAAACGATGTCGAGCCCGCGCGCCTTCAGGACCTTGGCGAGCGCCTGGGCGTTGTCCACCACCTGGCGGCCGTAATCGCGGAACGCCGGGGTCAGCGCCTCGCCGAACGCGACCGCTTTGGCGGCGATCACATGCATCAGGGGGCCGCCCTGCGAACCCGGGAAGATCGCGGAGTTGAACTTCTTCGCGAGCGCCTCGTCGTTGGTGAGGATCATGCCGCCGCGCG
>DBTR01000018.1:9066-13705 GCA_002307145.1 Rhodospirillum sp. UBA1311
TGTGGGTGGTGGTGGTGACGACGTGCGCGTGCTCCATCGGGTTCGGATGCACGCCCGCAGCCACCAGACCGGCGAAGTGGGCCATGTCGACCATGAACATCGCGCCGACTTCATCGGCGATCGCGCGGAAGGCGGCAAAGTCGATCACCCGCGGATAGGCCGAGCCGCCCGCGATGATCAGCTTCGGCTTGTGTTCGCGCGCCATCTTCGCGACCGCGTCCATGTCGATGCGATGGGTTTCGCGGTCGACGCCATATTGAATCGCATTGAACCACTTGCCCGACACCGCCGGCGCCGCGCCATGGGTCAGGTGCCCACCCGCATCGAGGGAAAGACCCATGATCGTCTCGCCCGGCTTCACCGCCGCCATCAGCACCGCGAAATTCGCCTGCGCGCCGGAATGCGGCTGCACGTTGACGAACCGGGCGCCGAACAGCGCCTTGGCGCGATCCATCGCAAGCTGCTCGGCGATGTCGACGCACTCGCAACCGCCGTAGTAGCGCTTGCCGACGTAGCCCTCGGCATACTTGTTGGTAAGAACCGAACCTTGCGCTTCGAGCACCGCCTTCGAAACGATGTTCTCCGAGGCGATCAGCTCGATCTGCCCCTGCTGACGCGTGAGTTCGTGGCCGAGCGCCGCCGCAAGTTCGGGATCGCTCGCCGCAAGGGAGGTGGTGAAGAAACCGCCGGAATGAACCATCGACTAAAACCTTTCGCTAAACATCACTGCCGGAACGACCGGCGAAACCATTCAGGCCCTGGGGCCGAGCTTGGCGACGCGCCGCTGGTGCCGTCCGCCCTCGAATTCCGTGGCGAGGAACACCTTGAGGCAATCCTTCGCAACGTCTTCGCCAATCACCCGGCCGCCGAAAACGATCACGTTGGCATCGTTGTGCTGACGGCTCATCCGCGCGGTGTAGGCATCGTGGACCAGGGCCGCGCGCACGTGCGCATGGCGGTTGGCGGCGATGCTGATGCCGATGCCGCTGCCGCAAACCAGGACGCCAAGACCCGCCGCCCCCGACTTCAACGCATCGGCTACCCGATCCGCGTAGTCGGGATAATCGACCGACGCGGCGTCGTTGACGCCGAGATCGAGCACGGTACGACCGGCAGATTCCAGTTCCGCCTTCAACGCGGTCTTCAGTGCGAGTCCACCGTGATCGCACGCAATTGCGACACTTGCTTTCATGTCGACTGGCTCAGACTTCTCCAACACTCATCCTCTTCTCAAGCTCTGCCATCCCGCGGCGTGTCTCGTGCATACAAAAGCCCCGGGGCAAGATCATCGTGCCGCAAGTGGCATACCATATGTTGTGGGCGAATGCCAGCAGACGCCGACGCAAGCCCGGAATCGACGCTGCGCGCATGGCATGTCTATGGAAGGTGTGCTACTATCGCGTATCAATCCAATTCGTATTCAACTTATAAGAGCTTCGTCTCCTGTCTCATGTCTTTATTCGCGCAAAAACTGCATATGAAGAACAACCATCCCGCTAGCTCACCAAGTCGCAATGCGATACAGCGCACACATAGCGGGGTCGAGTTCGCTATCGTGGGATGTAATATTTTCATATCCGGACCGATCAACCATATGAATATTGATTGCGACACAAGATGGAATTGACACCTATTCGGAACGATGACATTTTTTCGCCTCGCCCATTCAAACGTTGTGGAGTTCAAGAACCATGTCCGGCACGCCCAATGATAACGCCCCAAAAGACAACGTGATGAAGTTGGCGGTCGACATTGTGTCAGCGTACGTGAGCAACAATCCGCTTCCGTCGGCCCAGATTACCGAGGTCATACGTACGGTTTACGGCACCCTCGAATCACTCAGCGGCACCACGGCCGAGGTCCGGGAAGAAGCCCCGAAGCCGGCCGTCCCCGTCAAGAAATCCGTGACTCCGGATTACTTGATCTGCCTTGAGGACGGCAAGAAGCTGAAGATGTTGAAGCGTCATCTCCGCACCAACTACGGCATGACCCCCGACGAATACAAAGCGAAATGGGGACTTCCGGCCGACTATCCGATCGTCGCACCCAACTACGCGTCGCAGCGTTCCGAATTTGCCAAGAAAATCGGCCTGGGCCGAAAGAGCAAAATCTAGGCGCGAACGCACCGCTCGGTTTTGAATCCCCCTCCCCAACCGGGGGAGGACGATGCCGCTACGGCGCCGCTCCTGCGGCGCCGTTTTGATGTCAGCTCTCGGGTTTGGCAAGGAGACGCTGGAGCTTGCGCAGCGCCGCCTGCTCCAGGGAATAGCGCGACAGCGTCGGCACGCCGACGATTACCGCTTCCTTGCCGGTCTTCGCGTCGATCGCGGTCACCTTGACCGAATTGCCGACTCGCACGAATTCAAAGAAGACTTCCGCCATCCGAACTCCCTCTCCGCCCCGATCTCGGGGGCGTCATTCAAGTTTTCACGCGCCGCAGGGGCATATTCACACAAACAAAACGTTGTATATAAGTTTATACTTGAATGCCTTGGTTTATCTTGACGATTGCTGCGTCTTCATGCCCTTATCGTGGATCCAATGCAACCATTCAGGACCGCCGCCATGACCACGTCCTCCCGCCACCCCGAAACGATCGCCCTCCACGGGGGCTTCCGCAAGGACCCGGCCACCAACGCGGTCGCGGTGCCGATCTACCAGACCACCTCGTACCAGTTCGATGATGCCGAACACGCCGCCAATCTCTTCGGATTGCGCGAACTCGGCAATATCTATACGCGCCTGATGAACCCGACTCACGACGTCCTCGAACAACGGATCGCCGCGCTCGAAGGCGGCGTCGCGGCCCTGGCGCTGGCTTCGGGCCAGGCGGCGAGCACCTACTCGATCCTCAACGTCGCCCAGGCAGGCGACAACTTCGTCACCTCCACCGACCTCTACGGCGGCACCTGGAATCTCTTCGCGCACACCTTCAAGCAGATGGGCATCGAGGCGCGCTTCGTCGATCCCAAGGACCCGGAAGCCTTCGCCCGCGCCACCGACGACCGCACCCGGGCGTATTACGCCGAAACCCTGCCAAACCCGAAGCTCAAGGTGTTCCCGATCGCCGAGGTCGCGGCAATCGGCCGCAAGCTCGGCGTGCCCTTGATCGTCGACAACACCGCCGCGCCGATCCTCTGCCGTCCGCTCGACCATGGCGCGGCAATCGTCATTTATTCTTCGACTAAGTACATCGGCGGGCATGGCACCTCGATCGGCGGCCTCGTCGTCGACGGCGGCAACTTCGACTGGGAGGCCAACGCCGCCCGCTTCCCGCTCCTCAACCAGCCCGACCCGAGCTACCACGGCGCGGTCTGGACCGAGGCGGTGAAGCCCTTGGGCCCGATCGCCTACATTCTCAAGATGCGCGTCACCCTGCTGCGCGACATCGGTGCGGCGACCACGCCGTTCAACGCCTTCCTCCACATCCAGGGCCTCGAAACCCTGCCGTTGCGAATGCGCGCCCACTGCGAGAACGCCACCGCCGTCGCCGCCTATCTCTCGACTCACCCCAAGGTCGCTGCGGTGATCCACCCGTCGGTGCAGACCGGATACGCCCGCCAGCGCGCCGACGCCTACCTCAAGGGCGGTTTCGGCGCCCTGCTCGGCTTCGAGCTGAAGGGCGGCCTCGACGCCGGGCGCGCGTTCATCGACGCGCTTCGGATGTTCTATCACGTTGCCAATATCGGCGACGCGCGGAGCCTCGCGATCCACCCCGCCACGACCACCCACGCGCAGCTTTCCGCCGAGGAGCAGCTTGCCTCGGGGGTTTCCGAGGGGTATGTACGCTTGTCGATCGGCATCGAGCACATCGATGATATCCTTGCCGATCTGGAGCAAGCATTGGAGAAAGCGTGACCGCAGCATCCGTCACGGGTGAATTTCCGTTCACCCGGATGCGGCGCAACCGGCGACACGGCTGGTTGCGTCGGATCGTCGCCGAACATACCCTTTCCGCCAACGACCTGATCTGGCCGCTGTTCGTCACCGACCGCGAGTCGGACAAGACCGAGATCGCGACGATGCCGGGCGTGGTGCGTTACGACGTTGCGGGCGCGGTGGAGGCCGTGGGCCGGGCCAAGGCGCTCGGCATTCCGGCGGTGTGCCTGTTCCCCTCGATCGACCCGGCGCTCAAGACCCCGGATGCCCGCGAGGCGGTGAACCCGGACAACCTGGTTTGCCGCGCGGTGCGCGCGATCAAGGCGGCGCACCCCGAGATCGGCGTGATCTGCGACGTCGCCCTCGATCCCTTCAACAGCGAGGGCCACGACGGCCTGGTGCGGGACGGCTACGTCGTCAACGATGCGAGCGTCGAGGTCCTGGTCCAGCAGGCTCTGGTGCAAGCGCGCGCGGGCTGCGACGTGGTCGCGCCGTCCGACATGATGGACGGCCGGGTGCGCGCGATCCGCGCGGCGCTCGACGCCGAGGGATTCCTCGACGTCGGCATCCTCTCCTACGCGGCGAAGTATGCCTCGGCGTTCTACGGCCCGTTCCGCGACGCACTCGGCACCGGCGGGCTGCTCAAGGGCGACAAGAAGACCTACCAGATGGACCCCGCCAACGTCGACGAAGCCCTGCGCGAAGTCGCGATGGACATCGCCGAGGGTGCCGACATGGTGATGGTCAAGCCCGGCATGCC
>DBTR01000018.1:13960-22402 GCA_002307145.1 Rhodospirillum sp. UBA1311
ATGGTCAAGCCCGGCATGCCCTATCTCGACGTGGTGGCGAAGGTGAAGGACGGCTTCGGCCTGCCGACAGTGGTCTACCAGGTCAGCGGCGAATACGCGATGCTCCGAGTCGCCGCCGACGCGGGCTGCTTCGACTACAGGAAGATCGTTCTCGAAAGCCTGATGGCGTTCCGTCGTGCCGGGGCCGACGGCATCATCACCTATTTCGCGTGCGAAGCCGCCGCATGGCTCAACGAGGCCGACTGACCCATGCCGATCAAAAGCCCCGTCACTCTCGAAACCATCCGCGAGGCGCAGGCGCAGCTCAAGGGTCATATCGTCCGCACGCCCCTGATCGCCGCGCCCGCGCTCTCCGACATGACCGGGGTCGACGTCCGGCTCAAGCTCGAAAATCTCCAGATCACCGGTGCGTTCAAGGCGCGCGGCGCGCTGACCAAGCTCGTCAGTCTGCCGCCGGAAGCGCGGCGCGCGGGCGTGATCGCGGTTTCGGCGGGCAATCACGCCCAGGGCGTGGCGTGGCACGCGGGCAAGCTCGGCATCCCCGCCACCATCGTGATGCCGGTCGGCACTCCGATGACCAAGATCCAGCGCACCGAGGCCCTCGGCGCGACGGTCGTGCGCTTCGGCGAAAGCTACTCCGAGGCGGAGGAATTCGCCCTCGACTTCGCCGAACAGAAAAAGCTCACCGTCGTCCACCCCTTCGACGATCCGCTGGTGATTTCGGGCCAGGGCACCATCGGCCTCGAAATCCTTGAGGATTGCCCGGAGGTCGACGCGGTGATCGCACCGATCGGTGGCGGCGGGTTGATCTCGGGCATCGCCACGGCGATCCGCGCGCTCAAGCCCCAAGTGGTGATCGACGGCGTGCAGGCTTATACCTACGCCGCGATGAGCGGCGCGATTTCGGGCTTCGGCGGCGCGATCGGCGGCCAGACCTTGGCCGAGGGCATCGCCGTAAAAAAGCCCGGCAAGCTCACCCGCACGATCTGCGAAGCGCTGCTGCGCGATATCCACACAGTCAACGAGACCGCGATCGAGCAGGGCGTCGAGGTGTTGTTCTCGAACCACAAGATGATCGCCGAAGGCGCGGGCGCTTCGCCGGTCGCGGCGTTGCTCCAGAATCACGCGCGTTTCGCAGGCAAGACCGTCGTGCTCGTAATTTCGGGCGGCAACATCGACCCGGCGCTACTGGCGACGATCCTGATGCGCGGCCTAGCGCGCGAAGGCCGCCTCACCCGCCTCCGGATCGGGATCTCCGACCAACCCGGCTCGCTCGCGCGAGTCACACGCGTAATCGGCGAAGCAGGCGCGAACATCGTCGAAGTTCACCATCAACGCCTCTTCCTCGACGTTTCGGTGAAAATGACCGAGCTCGACGTGCTCGTTGAAACGATGGGCTTCGATCACGTCGCAAATCTCGTCCAAGTGCTTAGTTCCGCAGGATTCCCTGCCCGCATCCTGTCTTCGAGCACGCAAGACGGCCGCTAACCGGAATTTTGCGCCAGTTTTTCCCACCGACCACGTCTTAGGATTGCACGCACGTCGACCTTCTCGCCGATTTTTTGTCCATTACCTTGACTTGAACCGGCTCCGTTAGCGATAAACAAGGGGTGTCGACACGGCCGATTGGCGCCGATCCCTGGCGTCGCGGGGGGAATATGTTTGTTATTATCGGGTTCGTGACGGTTATCGGCTGCGTCCTTGGCGGCTATCTGATGGTCGGCGGACACATGTCCGTTCTCTACCAGCCGGCCGAGTTCATCATCATCTTCGGCGCCGCGATCGGTTCGTTTTTCGTCGGCAACCCCAAGAGCGTGATCGCGAGTACGGCAAAGTGCTTCGGAACGCTGTTCAAGGGTTCCCCGCACACGAAGAAGACTTACCTCGATTTGATGACAATGCTTTACCAGATCTTCCGGCTCGCCAAGACCAAGGGCGACCTGGCGCTGGAAAGCCACGTCGAAAAGCCGGATGAAAGCCCGATCTTCACCGCCTATCCTTCGTTCTCGAAGGATCACCACGCGCTCGCCTTCCTCTGCGACTATCTGCGCCTGCTCACTCTCGGCACGAATAACGCAAACGAAGTCGAGACCATTATCGACGCGGAAATCGAAGCGCATCATCACGAGCTCACCCACGTTTCCGGCGCGATCACCAATATCGCCGACGGAACCCCGGCGCTCGGCATCGTCGCGGCGGTTCTGGGCGTGATCCACACCATGGGCTCGATCTCCGAGCCACCGGAAGTTCTCGGGCACCTGATCGGCGGCGCACTCGTCGGTACCTTCGCCGGCGTGTTGATCGCCTATGGTTTCGTCGGCCCGATCGGCCGCTCGCTCGACATCACCTACGCGGCGGAAACCGATTATTATAAGTCGATTCGCACGGCCATTCTCGCGCACATGCAGGGTTATGCGCCTCAGGTGTCGGTGGAATTCGCCCGCAAGGTGCTGCCGCCCCATGTCCGGCCGAGTTTCCAGGAAGTCGAAGAAGCGATCAGCAACGCCGGGTCCGAGCCCTCGGCCTCCTGATCCTGGGCGCCCTTTAGCGCGCGGCGCAAATCGAGGACCGCATGGCGGAAGACGGCAAAAAACCGATTATCAAGAAGATCATCAAGAAGGGCGGGCACGGCCACCATGGCGGCGCGTGGAAGATCGCCTATGCCGACTTCATGACTGCGATGATGGCATTCTTCCTTCTGATGTGGCTCCTGAACGCGGTGACCGAGAAGCAGCTCCAGGGCCTCGCCGACTATTTCGCGCCGACCACCGCCTCGACCAGCAAGAGCGGCGCAGGCGGAATGTTGGGAGGGAAGGTAATTGGCGAAGGCGTGCTGACCAGCAATTCCAGTTCGTCGTTCACCCCGACATTGCCGCCACCGACCTTCAACAACGGTCAGAACGACCAAACCCAACCCGTTGACGAGGAAGATCTTCAGAAGGCGCAGGAAGCCAAGGAACAGCAGCAGTTCGAGGAAACCGCCCAGGAGATCCGCCAAGCCGTCGGGGGCATTCCCGAGCTGCGCAGCCTTGCCAAGAACCTCCTGATCGACAACACCCCCGAAGGCCTGCGAATCCAGATCGTCGACCAGGACGGCACCGCGATGTTCCCCTCCGGTTCGAGCCGGATGAACCCCAACATGCGCAAACTGCTCGGCCTCGTCGCCACCGCGATCAAGGACCTGCCGAAGCAGGTCGCGATCGCCGGGCACACCGATTCGACCAAGTACGCCGACCCCAACGGCTACGGCAACTGGGAGCTTTCCGCCGATCGCGCCCTCGCCTCGCGCCGCGCGCTGGTGGAAATGGGCTTCCCCGAGAAACGGGTCCAGCGGGTCGGCGGGCGCGCCGATATGGATCCACTGGTTGCAGAAGACCTCAACAATCCCCAGAATCGACGGATCAGCATCGTGCTGCTGCGCGACAGCATCGCCAACGCCGAGAAAGAGCGGGCGACGCCCAAGTCCCTCGGACTGACCCGATAACGCTCATCGGGTCGATCCGATAGACCGCACCGCGCGCCCAACCCGATTTGAGGCGCCATGAAAAGTTTCCGAACCGATTCCTACGTGTTCCACACCACAGCGCCCGCACCGTGCCCATACTTGCCCAACCGGTTGGAGCGCAAGGTGGTGACCGAGCTTTCGCAGGGCGATCCGGTGCGGTTTCACGAGATCCTCTCCCGTTCCGGGTTCCGCCGCAGCCACGCCATCGCGTATGCCCCGGCCTGCCCCGGCTGCTCCGCCTGCGTGCCGGTGCGGATCGCGGTCGAGGGATTTGCCGAAACCAGGAGCTTTCGCCGGATCCGCCGCGCCAACGCCGATCTGACCGCGATTCCCTGTCCGCCGCGCGCGACCGGCGAGCAGCACCGGCTGTTCGTCGGCTACCAGGAAACCCGGCACGCGGGCGGCGACATGGCGTCGATGGAGTTCCATGAATATCGTGCAATGATCGAGGATAGCCCGATCCAGACCCTGCTCTACGAGTTCCGCTCGCCCGACGACAAACTCGCCGCCGCAGTGCTGACCGATGTCATGGATGACGGACTTTCGGCGGTGTACTCGTTCTACCGCCCCGACCAACCGCAGCGCAGCCTGGGCAGCTTCGTGGTGTTGAGCCTGGTGGACGCCTGCCGCGCCCTTGGCCTCCCCTATCTCTATCTCGGCTATTGGATCGCGGAGAGCCGCAAGATGGCCTACAAGCAGCGTTTCCAGCCGCTCGAAGGCTACGGCGTCAACGGCTGGGCACGGATCGCTGCGCCGACAGAGGAATAGGCCCGCTGATCTTGGGCGAAACCGACGCGCTATCCACCAGCACGCGGTTGCGGCCTTCCTCCTTCGCCCGATAGAGCAGCGCGTCCGCCCGTCCTAGCACGGTTTCGAGCGGCTCGTTGGCGAATACTAGGACCGCACCCACCGAAATCGTCACCCGCAGCCGCATCCCCTCGACGTCGAGCCAAGTGGATTCCACCAATACCCGCATCCGTTCGAGAACCGCATCGAGCGCCTCCGCCGAGATCGCCGGAAGCGCCGCGAGAAACTCCTCGCCGCCCCAGCGCGAGAGCACGTCGCGCGGACGGAGCGTGGTGCGCAGCGTTTTCGCCACCAGTTGCAGCAGCCGGTCGCCGACGGCATGGCCGTAGGTGTCGTTGACCGATTTGAAGTTGTCGATATCGACGAGCGCGACGCCGATCGCGGTCGGCCGGGTCCAATCGTTCTCGAACAGGTTGGAAAGCACGATATCGCCATAGCGCCGATTGCCGATGCCGGTGAGGTGGTCTGTCATCGTGACCTCCTTCAACCGTTCGATCTCGCGCAGGCGGGTATCCTCCGCCGCAAGCGAGCGGAAGATCTCGATTGCGCCGACGATCGCACCGGACTCGTCGTGCAACGGCGCGCAACGCACCATCACCGGCAGGCGGTGGCCAAGCTTGTGGTGAAGGAAAAAGCGACGCTCGCCCATGCAGCCGGTGGCAATCGCGCTCGCGAGTGGGCACCCGCCGGAGCAAATGCTCTGTCCGTCCTGGTCGACGTGCTGGAGGATGTTGTCGGCGCAGCAATGGCCGATCACGTCGTCCGCCGAGTAGCCGGTGAGCGTCTCGGCTGCCCGATTCCAGGAAACGATCCTGCGGTTCCGGTCGACGCGATAAATGCCGTCGAAGGAATTTTCCAACACTATCGAGAGAACGTCATTCGGCATTCCCGCGCTCACCCGTTGGAGGATCGACCCCTTGCCCGGCTTTTCAGGAGGGCCGGGCCACTCCCGATATTGGCGCACGGACAGCGGAGTTAAAGCCTGAGGCGCGACAAATGTTCATTCTATGGAATTGCTCTAAGACTCGTCGCTGCTGACCAAAAGCTGCACGATTTCACCATTAAACGCGGTCGCGCCGTACTCTATGGGAGTACCTTCGGTGTCGATATTGAGCGCCTCGGTGACAAGAACCGGTCGATTTTTCGGCTGCTTCAGCAATTCCGCCTCTTCCACCGTCGGCATCCGCGCGGTGATCCGCGTGCTTTTGCGGATGTAGTCGAACACGCCGAAATAGGCGTGGGTGGCGGTGATCGACTTGCGCTGGCGGTAGATGTCGAGGAAACCCTCGAATCGCCGTTGCGGGAAATAATGATCCGCGACGCTGATCGGCCGCCCGTCGGCGTGGGAGAGATGGCGCATCCAGATCGTCGCCTCGCCGTCTTCCAACCCCAGCGCACGCGCGACGGCATGGGGGGCCGGACGCTCGCCGCAATCGAGGATCGCGCCCGAGGGTTCGCGGTTCTGGCGACGCAGGTTCTCCGAGAACCGGGTGCGCTTCGAGACCTGATAGTCGATCACGTTCTCGTGGACGAAAGTGCCCCGCCCTCGCTCCACCCGAATCAGGCTCTCGGCTTCGAGGTTGGCAAGCGCGCGACGGATGGTGTGGCGGTTGACCGCGAACTGCGCCGCCAGGGTGAATTCGGTGGGGAGCTGCATGCCGGGCTTGATCGCCCCGGAACGGATCGCCTCGGTCAGCGCCGCCTCGACCTGACGCCAGAGCGGCTCGCCGCCGTCGCGGCTCACCGGGCCCGCCTGAATCGCGGACGAAGGGCTGTTGTCTTCGGGCTTCATGGTTCCCCCATAAAAGCTTCACGAAATCGGGGTTTCCCAACTTGCCCGGACTGTACTAGCATGACGCCATGTTGTCTAGACAAAGGTTGGACATGTCCCCGAAGATGTCTACATCCAATCCCCACGCGGCGCGGCAACGCTGGATGCGCCTCTGCGTCCTGGCGGACGCCGCATCGCTCGAAGCCGCCCTGCCTTCCGGCGCGATGGAAGGCGAGGTCGATTGGCTGCGCCCGCCCGAGACCGGCCTGGTGATGGTCCAAGGCCGCATCGGCGGCGGCGGCGCGCCGTTCAACCTCGGCGAAATGCCGGTGACCCGCTGCGCCGTCGCGCTCGCCGACGGCACCGTCGGCCATGCCTATGTCGCGGGTCGCGACCGCCGCAAGGCACGCGCGGCGGCTCTCGTCGATGCGCTGATGCAGCGTCCGGACTCTGCTCCCGAACTCGAACGCACGCTGCTGACGCCGCTGGCTAAGGCCTTGGCGGCGGAGGATGCCCAGGAAGATCGCAAGACCGCGGCGACGCGGGTCGACTTCTTCACCATGGTCCGCGGAGATTGACATGATCCCCTTCCCGACCTCCGGCAATGCGGCACGGCCGCACATCCCCTCGCCCGGCTTCGCCGACCCGGTGCGCGACGCGCAGCGCTGCTTCCGCAAGCTGCTCGCGGCAATCAGCTACCCGGGCCGGGCGCAAGACCTGCGCGGCCTGCTCTCGATCGCGCCGGAACCGCTCTATCCTACCACCGCCGCGTTATGCCTCGCGCTGCTCGACGTCGAGACGGTGGTATGGCTCGACGGTCCGCTCGACACACCGGACGTACGGCAGTTCCTCTCGTTCCATTGCGGCTGCAAGATCGCGGCGCATCCGGGCGAGGCCGCCTTCGCCCTGCTCGACGGCGAGACCGCCGCACCGCGCCTGCAAACCCTTCATCCTGGTACGCCCGAATACCCAGACCGCGCCGCGACCGCACTGATCCAGGTGCCCAGCACCACGGGGGGCGTGAAGGTCACGGCACGCGGACCGGGTATCGCCGAAGCCCAGGAATTCGAGATCGCCGGGCTGGAACCGGAATTCTGGACACGCCGCGCGACGGTCAACGCCGCGTTCCCCACCGGTCTCGACATCGTCTTCGTCGACCCGCGCCAGATCGTCGGTCTGCCGCGCGCGATTTGCGTGGAAGGAGCGCCGCCATGTACGTTGCGGTAAAAGGCGGCGAAAAGGCGATCGACAACGCCCATGCGTTGCTCGCCGAAGCACGGCGCGGCGATACCGCCGTGCCCGAACTCAGCATCGCGCAGATCCGCGAGCAGATGCGCCTCGCCGTCGACCGGGTGATGGCGGAAGGCTCGCTCTACGACCCCGACCTCGCCGCCCTGGCGCTGAAGCAGGCGCGCGGCGACGCGGTGGAAGCGATCTTCCTGCTCCGCGCCTACCGCACCACCCTGCCCCGCCTCGCCGTCTCGCTCCCGGTCGACACCGCGACGATGCGGGTGCGGCGGCGGATCTCGGCAACGTTCAAGGATCTCCCCGGCGGCCAGATCCTCGGCCCGACCTTCGACTACACCCACCGCCTGCTGGACTTCACCCTCGCGGCGGAGAACCTCGAAGCCCCGGCCGCGCCGGAGGCCGAACCACCGGAAGACGAAGGCATGCCGCGCGTCGTCGACATCCTCGGCGGCGAAGGCCTGATCGAGGCGGATATTCCCGCCGAACCCGGCGCCGTGGCCGGCGACCTCACCCGCGAACCGCTGGAGTTCCCCGCCGGGCGCGACATCCGCCTGCAAAACCTCGCGCGCGGCGACGAAGGCTTCGTCCTCGGCCTCGCCTACTCGTCGCAGCGCGGCTTCGGCAACACCCATCCGTTCGCGGGCGAAATCCGCGTCGGCGCGGTGGAGGTGGAGATCGCGCCGGAGGAGTTGGGCTTCCCGCTCACCATAGGCCGGATCGAACTCACCGAGTGCCAGATGGTTTCGCAGTTCAAGGGCGCGAAGGAGAAGCCCGCCCAGTTCACCCGGGGATACGGCCTCACCTTCGGCCACAACGAGCGCAAGGCGATGGCGATGTCGATCGTCGACCGCACGCTGCGCGCCGACGAATTCGGCGAGGAGCGCGCCCACCCGGCGCAAGATGAGGAATTCGTGTTGAGCCACACCGACAACGTCGAAGCCTCGGGCTTCCTCCAGCACCTGAAACTGCCGCACTACGTCGATTTCCAGGGCGAACTCGTCAACGTCCGCGCGTTGCGCCGCGCCGCCACGCCCGCGCGGCTGAAGGAGATCGCCGAATGAGCGTCGCGATCGAAGCCGGGGCGAGCGGCTACAACTTCGCCTATCTCGAC
>DBTR01000018.1:22684-22849 GCA_002307145.1 Rhodospirillum sp. UBA1311
TGATCCGCCGCGCGATCCTGAAGGCCGTGGCGATCCCCGGCTACCAGGTGCCGTTCGCGGGCCGCGAGATGCCGCTGCCCTACGGCTGGGGCACCGGTGGGATCCAGGTGACCGCGGCGGTGATCGGCGCGGACGACATCCTGAAGGTGATCGACCAGGGCGCCG
>DBTR01000018.1:23128-34885 GCA_002307145.1 Rhodospirillum sp. UBA1311
ACACCACCAACGCGGTGTCGATCCGGCGCTTCTTCCAGCGCACCGCGGGCGTCGCCACCACCACCGCCACCACCGAAGCGAGCGTGATCCAAACCCGCCACCGCATCCCCGAGGCACCGCTGACCGAGGACCAGATCCTCGTCTACCAGGTGCCGATCCCCGAGCCGCTGCGCTGGATGGAGGCGCGGGAGTCGGAAACCCGCAAGATGCACGCCCTCGCCGAATACGGCGTGATGCACGTGCGGCTTTACGAAGACATCGCCCACATGGGCCGGATCGTGAAGTCCTACGACTATCCGGTGCGGGTCAACGACCGCTACATCATGGCCCCCTCGCCGATCCCGAAGTTCGACAACCCGAAGATGGACCGCATGGCCGCGCTGCAGCTGTTCGGCGCGGGCCGCGAGAAACGCATTTACGCGGTGCCGCCCTACACCCGGGTGGAAAGCCTCGACTTCGAGGATCACCCGTTCGAGATCCAAACCTGGGACGACGGCTGCGCGCTCTGCGGCGCGACCGACAGCTACCTCGACGAGGTGGTGATCGACGACAAGGGCGGCCGGATGATGGTCTGCTCCGACACCGACCACTGCGACAAGCGCCGCGCCGCAGGACATTCCGGACCCATGGCCGCACCCTACGAGGAGACGCCGCAATGAACCTCGTATCCGCCGCCGCCGTCCACGACCTCGACGACGATCCGCCACTGCTCTCGGTGCGCAACCTCGCCAAGCACTACGGCAATGCGCTCGGCTGCCGCGCGGTGAACTTCGATCTCTGGCCCGGCGAAGTGCTCGGCATCGTCGGCGAGTCCGGCTCGGGCAAGACCACTCTGCTCAACGGCCTCTCCGGCCAGATCGACGCCGACGGCGGCGAAATTCTCTATCGCCATCGCAACGGCGAGATCGCCGACTTCCGTACCCTGCCCGAACCCGAGCGCCGCGCCCTGCTGCGCGGCGAATGGGGGCTGGTGCACCAGAACCCGCGCGACGGCCTGCGTCTCCGGGTGTCCGCCGGAGCCAACATCGGCGAACGCCTGATGGCCGAGGGAGCGCGGCATTATGGCGACATCCGTGGCGCGGCGATGAACTGGCTCTCCCGCGTCGAGATCGCTACCGACCGCACCGACGACCTGCCGATCCGCTTCTCCGGCGGCATGCAGCAGCGTCTCCAGATCGCCCGCACCCTGGTCACCGGGCCGCGCCTGGTGTTCATGGACGAGCCCACCGGCGGCCTCGACGTTTCGGTCCAGGCGCGGCTGCTCGACCTAATCCGAAACCTCGTCGACGAACTCGGCGCGGCCTGCGTGATCGTCACCCACGACCTCGCGGTGGCGCGCCTGCTCGCCCACCGCCTGATGGTGATGAAGGGCGGCGAAGTGGTGGAGGCGGGCCTCACCGACCAGGTGCTGGACGATCCGCACCATCCCTACACCCAGCTTCTGGTTTCCTCGGTTTTGCAGGTGTGACGATGACTCTGATGCTCTCGATTCAAGGCGTCGCCAAAACCTTCACTCTCCACACCCAGGGCGGCGTGAAGATTCCGGTGTTCCGCGACCTCGATCTCGACGTTTCGGCGGGCGAATGCGTCGTGCTGCACGGCCCCTCGGGCGCGGGCAAATCCACCCTGCTGCGCGCGATGTACGCCAACGTCCTCCCCGACGCCGGGGAAATCCGGGTGCGCCACGGCGGCCGGATGGTCGATCTGGCAAGCGCCTCCAGCCGCACGGTCCTGCAGGTGCGCCGCCACACCCTCGGCTACGTCAGCCAGTTCCTCAGCGTGATCCCGCGCGTGCCGACCCTCAACGTCGTCGCCGAACCGCTGGTCCGCGACGGTATCGACACCGACACCGCGCACGAACGCGCAGCAGCGATGCTGGCGCGCCTCAACGTCCCCGAACGCCTGTGGAGGCTCGCGCCCGCGACCTTCTCCGGGGGAGAACAGCAGCGCGTCAACATCGCGCGCGGCCTGATCGCCGAAATGCCGGTACTGCTCCTCGACGAGCCGACCGCCTCGCTCGACGCCGCCAACCGCGACGTCGTCGTCGAACTGATCGCCGAAGCGAAACAGCGCGGCGCGGCGATCGTCGGGATTTTCCACGATGCCGCCACCCGCGACGCGGTGGCGGACCGGCTCTATCACCTCACTCCCGCAAAGGCAGCGTGATCCGATGATCCTCACCAACGCCCACGTCGTCACCCCGGACGCGGTGATCCACGGCAGCGTCCATATCGAAGACGGCATGATCCGTGCCGTCGACGAAGGCGTCAGCGCCAATCCTGCGGCAATCGACCTCGAAGGAGATTACCTCCTCCCCGGGCTGATCGAGATGCACACCGACAACATGGAAAAGAACCTGGAGCCGCGCCCCGGGGTGAAATGGCCGTCTCCGATGGCCGCCGTGCTCGCCCACGACGCCCAGATCGCGGCGGCGGGGATCACCACCGTGCTCGATGCGATCAGCATCGGCGAAGCCCATAAAGCGGGTCGAGACACTCTGATCGCCGACAGCATCGCGGGCGTCGAGCGCGGGCTGAAGGAAGACGTTCTTCGCGCCGACCATATGCTGCACCTACGCTGCGAGGTCGTCGGCGCGACGGTGATCGAGCTTTCCCGCCCCCACTTCGACAACCCTCTGGTCAAGGTGGTGTCGTTGATGGACCACACTCCGGGGCAGCGGCAGTGGAGCGAGATCGGCCACTGGCTCCAATACAACAAGACCGAGCATCTGCCCGCCGCCGAGATCGAGGCGCGCCTCGACAAGCTGCGCGCCGCCCGCGCCAAATACGGCGAGGCGCATCGCCGCGAGATCGTCGCCCTGGCGCGGGAGCGCAGCCTGATCCTCGCCACCCACGACGACACCGAGCCCGAACACGTCGACGAAGCCGCCGCCGAGGGCGCGACGATCTCCGAATTCCCGACCACGCTCGCGGCCGCGCAGCGCGCCCACGAACTCGGCCTCGCGACGATCATGGGCTCGCCCAACGTGGTGCGGAACGGCTCGCACTCCGGCAACGTCTCGGCGCGCGAACTCGCCCAGGCGGGCCTTCTCGACGGTCTCTCTTCCGATTACGTGCCGGTGAGCCTGCTGCACGCTGCGTTCCTGCTCTGGGAAGACGTCGGCATCGCACTGCCCGAGGCGGTGGCGATCGTCAGCTCCAACACCGCCCGGATGGTCGGTCTTGCCGATCGCGGCCGCCTCGCCCCCGGCCTGCGCGCCGACCTGTTGCGGGTCAAGGCATTGCCCCACCTGCCGGTGGTGCGCCAAGTCTGGCGCTGCGGCAAGCAGGTGGCCTGAGCATGGCCGCCCGCTATGCCGTCTACTACGCGCCCGAGGCGGAAAGCGCGCTGTGGCGTCTCGGTTCGGAGTGGCTCGGGCGCGACGCCGAAACCGGCGCGACGCTCCGCCAGCCCGACATCCCCGAGATCGTCGCGCTCACCACCTCGCCGCGCCGCTACGGCCTGCACGCGACGCTGAAGGCGCCGATCCGGCTTGCCGACGGCACCACCGAGGCCGAGTTCCTCGACGCGGTGGCGACCTGGGCGGCATCCGAAACCCCGTTTCAGTTGCCGCGTCTCGACGTCGGCAGCCTCGGCGATTTCCTCGCGCTACGTCTCTCCAAACCCTGCCCGGAGCTGATCGCCATGGCGGGGCGTTGCGTCCGCAGCCTCGATCGCTTCCGTAAGCCGCCGAGCGACGCCGAACTCGCGCGACGCCGCATCGAGTCCCTCCCCGCGGCCGAGCGAGCGCATCTGCTTGCCTGGGGTTATCCTTATGTTTTCGAGTGTTACCGCTTTCACATCACCTTGAGCGACAGCATCGCCGACGACACGCTGCGGGCACGCCTGCACGACGCCGCGGCGGCGTGGCTGGAAGCCGCGGAGCTTGAAAACCGGCCGATGGCGGAGGCCTGCGTCTTCGCCCAGGCCGCCGCCGACCAACCTTTCATCCTCACGCACCGCTTCGGTTTTTCAGCCTAACTGAATGATATTTATGTATCATGCTTGTTGCAGAACGCTTCGATGGAGAGGTTACGGAAATCGTCGATAGCGATTTTGAGCCTGTCGTGAGACCAATCCCACCAGGCGATACGCTTCAGCGCTTCACGCACCGTTTCAGGGAAGCGATAGCGCAGGATCCGCCCCGGGTTGCCGACGCAGATCGCATAGTCGGGCACGTCGCGGGTGACGATCGTGCCCGCCCCCACCACCGCGCCGATGCCGACGCTCCGCCCCGGCATGATCACCGCGCCGTGGCCGATCCAGGCGTCGTGGCCGATGCTCACGCCATGCGCGCGCCGCCAGTCGAAGAATGCCGCGTCGTCTTCGCCGAAGCCGTAGGCCGAGGCGCGGTAGCTGAAGTGGTGCTGCGAGGCGCGCGGCATCGGGTGGTTGCCGGGGTTGATCCGGGTGTGCGAAGCGATCGAGGAGAACTTGCCGATCCGCGCGTAGATGATCTCGGCGTCCTGGGCGACGTAGGAATACGCGCCGAACTCGGTTTCGCTCAACATCGACCGCGGACCGATTTCGGTATAAGGGCCGAGCTCGCAGGCGGTGACGCAGGCGGACGGGTCGATGAACGGCGCGGGGCCGAGGCTCTTGCTCATGGTTTTAGGCTTTCCAACAGGCGGTGAAACATGACCGGACGTTTGATCTACGTGATGGGCCCCTCGGGCGCGGGTAAGGACAGCGTGCTCAGAGCGGCGCGGGCGCAGGCCCCGGACCGGCTGTGGTTCGCGCACCGCTACATCACCCGCCCAGCGGGCGACGCCTCGGAGAACCACGTCGCGCTCTCCCCCGCCGAGTTTGCGGCGCGGCAGTTGGCGGGGGGCTTCGTCCTCGATTGGGACAGCCATGGCTGGCGCTACGGCCTCGGCGTCGAGATCGCGGATTGGCTCGCGGGCGGCGCATCGGTGGTAGTCAACGGCTCGCGCGGAGCGTTGCAGAACGCCTTGGCGCGCTTCCCCGACCTCCTGCCGGTGATGATCACCGCCTCCGAGCAGACCCGCAGCGCGCGGCTCGCGCTCCGGGGCCGGGAGAGCGCCTGCGCGATGGACGCGCGGCTGCGGCATCTCGAAGACTTCTCCGCCGATCATCCCGACCTCGTCACCATCGTCAACGACGCCACGCTCGCGGAAGCCGTGGCGAGTTTTCTCGCGGCGGTCAGGTGAAGAGCTTGCGCAGGCGCTGCGAGAACAGGTCGAGCAGCGTCACAGTCACCACGATGATCAGCATCACCGCCGCGGTTTCGGCATAGTTGAAGCCGCGGATATCCTCCCACAGCACCACGCCGATGCCGCCCGCTCCCACCAGCCCGACCACCGTGGCGGAGCGGACATTGGATTCGAAGCGATAGAGCGCGAAGGAAATCCAAAGCGGCAACACCTGCGGGATCACGCCGAAGATCACCTCCTGCACCGGGTGCGCGCCGATCGCGCGGATACCCTCGACCGGGCGCGGGTCGACCGCCTCCACCGCCTCCGAGAACAGCTTGGCGAGGATGCCGGTGGTATGGACGAACAGCGCCAGCACGCCCGCGAACGGCCCAAGGCCGACCGCGACGACGAACAGCATGGCGAAGACCATCTCGTTGATCGCGCGGAATGCGTCCATCACCCGGCGCACCGGTTGCACCACCCACCAGGGCGCGACGTTCTCCGCCGAGAGAATTCCGAATGGGATCGCCGCGACCACCGCGAGCGCCGTGCCCCAGACCGCGATCTGGAGCGTCACCAGCATCTCCTCGATGAACATCTTCCAGTTATGAAAGTCGGGCGGAAAGAAGCCTTCGGCGAAGACCCGCATATTGCCGCCGTAGGTAAACAAATCGAACGGGCGCATCTCCGCTCCCCGCCACGACCCCAGCAGCAACGCGCCGAGAATGCCCCAGCCGATGAGTTTCAGCGTCCGCGCGCGACCATCCACGGCTGGCAACGTCGCCGCGGCTTGGGTTCGGGGGGAGATTTCCATGCGCGGCTCCTTGGGTTTGACTGGGAAACGGCCGTCCGGGCGAGGCCCGGGCGGCCGCAATGCGGGCGACCTACTTGCGGAACTCGGTGGCCTTGGCCAACTGGTCGAGATCCTTCAACTGGGCTTCGAGCTTGGCGATCTTCTCGGCCTTGTCCTTGGCGTCGATGTCGGTGCTGGCTTCGAGCTTCAGTTTGTCGCGGAAATACTGCATCTGCCGGATCGGAATCAGCTGCAGGTCGGAGGACGCGATGAACGGCGCCCAGCCCGACGACATCTTGGCGAGGACGTCGCGCTCATGTTCGACCTGCTTCAGGTCGCCCTGGCGACCGAAGCGAAGGAAGAAGCTGTAGATCTTCTCCTTGGCGTCCTGGTCGAGGTTTTTGCGCCACACCATCGGGTCGGAGGGGATCAGCGGCGAGCGCCAGATTTCCTTGATCTTCTGGGCTTCGGCGGGATGAACCTGGGTCAGGCGATCGACGGATTCGGTGTTGTTGGTGGCGATGTCGACCTGGCGGTTGGCGACAGCCATGGCGTTGACTTCATGGCTGGCGTTGCGCACCACCTTGAAGCAGTCCTTGGGATCGACGTTGTGCTGGGCGAAGACGTAGAAGCTCGGCACCAGATAGCCGGAAGTCGAGTTCGGATCGCCGTTGCCGAAGGTGAGCGATTTGTCGCACTTCAACGCATCGGCGAGGCTGTTGATCGGGCTGTCCTTGTTGACCAGGAGCAGCGACCAGTAGCCCGGGTTGCCGGTGACGTCGACGGTCTGGGCAAAGATCTCGCCGCCGGCGCGGTCCACCGCTTCCATCGCCGCCTTGTTGCCGAGCCACGCGACGTCGACTTTATCGAAACGCATGCCCTCGATGATGCCAGCATAGTCCGGCGCGAAGAACGGCCGCACCTTCACGCCGAGAGCCTTTTCCATGTCTTTCAGGAAGGGCTCGAAGCTCTCCTTGAGGGCCTGGGAGGACTCGGTGGAGATGATGCCGAAGTTGAGGGTTTCCGGCATCTTGGCCAAGGCGGCGTCGGACACCGTCATCAGGGCGGCGACCGCAACCGTGGCGGACAAGGTCTTGCGCAACATCTCTGATATCTCCTAAAGGGCGACGCGATGGGTGTGGAAGGGCGAGCGCGGGCGCTCGTCAAACGCCCCGGATGCCGACGGCACGCAGGGGCGGAACTCCGCCGACGTCGTCGACGGGTGGAAACGGTTCGGCGCCGAGGGTTTCGTCCATCAGCAGTTCCTCGCACTGCGCGCCGTAGAGCGTGCAAAGCGTCGGGACGTCGAGGGCACGGCTCGGGCCGTCGAAGACCACGCGTCCCTGGGCGAGGGCAATGGCGCGCGGACAATATTTCTTGGCGTAGGCGACCTGATGCAGCGAGACGACCACGGTGGTGCCGTCCTCGGCATTGATCGTCGAAAGGGAGTCCATTACGCGTCGCGCGCTCTCGGGGTCGAGCGACGCGATCGGTTCGTCGGCAAGGATGATCGCGGCCTTCTGCACCAACGCACGGGCGATCGCGCCGCGCTGCTGCTGCCCGCCGGAGAGGGTCGAGGCACGCTGCATCGCATAATCCGCCATGCCGACGCGGGCGAGCGCCTCCATCGCCGCGAGCTTTTCCATGCGGTTGAAGCGACCCAGGCTGCCGCGCCAGAAGCCGATCCGGCCGAGGCCGCCGAGCAGTACGTTTTCGAGCAATGAGAGCCGCCCGACGAGATTGAATTGCTGGAAGATCACCGCGACGTCGGCACGGAGGCGGCGCACGTGGGGACTCAGGCGGCCGTTGCACTGCATCTGTTCGCCCGCGATCGTCACTTCGCCGGTCCGGCCGATGATGCCCCGGTCGGCGATCACCAGGCCGCTCAGATGGCGGATCAGGGTCGACTTACCCGAACCCGAGGCGCCGATCAGCGCAACCATCTCGCCCTTCCCGATATCGAGCGAAACGTCGTCGAGCGCCCGCGCCTTGCCAGGATGCCCGCCGGGCGGCCTGGCGAAGGTCTTCGACAAATTACCGACGTGAATCGCAGTCATTCATCCCGCCCCGTCTCGTGAACCGACGCGGGCAAGCTAGAAACAATCGTTCGTCGTGTCGTTTTCGCCTGGAAGAAAAATTTGTGATAGAAATGTGATCTCGATCATCATTGCGCTGCGCACGCAACTGCAACAGGAGATTGTGGCGCGTCCGCGCGACTTCGCGTAATATCCGTTTTTGTTAATCCTCGCGTATTACGGTAAAGATCCTTCGACATGACCAACATCGGCAGTCTTTCCATCGTCTCCTCGGACCGCAAACGGTCACAAGAGGTTGCGGCCTACTTCGAGCATGCGCGCTATCGCGTTGCGCTGCTGGATGGAAGTCCCGGCACGGTCGCCACGATGCGCTCGGATCCGCCGGACGTGGTGCTGATCCTGCCTCCAGAAGGTTCCCCCGGCTGGGTCGAAGCGGTGGTCGACAGCCTGCGGAATGCACCCGAGACCGCTCGCGTCGGTATCGCGGTGACCGTGTCCGACACCGATCTTGCCGGGCAAAAGCCGAACCGGGTGGACGACGTCCTGCCCACAGGGATGGACGCCGACGCCATGGTGTTCCGCCTCCAGCCGCTGTTCCGCCTGGCCACCATGGAACGCGAAACCCGTCTGCGCGCCGAGGGTACCGCCGCCATGCCGCTCGCGCGCACCGTGCCGCGCAACGGCGCCAAAGCGCTCTACTTCTCTCTCGATGCCGAAGTCACCTTGCCCGCCGACTTCCTCGGCGACGACGCGGTTTGGGAAAGCGCCAATTCGATCGCCGAGGCCGAAGCCCTGGTCACCGGGCCGGGACTATTCGACATCATCGTCATCGATGTACCGCTCGCCCGCCTCGACGAGATCATCGGCTTCTGCCGCGACATGCGCGACAATCCGCGCCTGTTCAACCTGCCGTTCCTCGTCCGGGTGCCGGGCGCAGACCAGGGCATGGCCCGCGCGCTCTACCGCGTCGGCGTCAACCGGGTGATCGCCCACGCCGACGACGAAGCCCTCATCGAAACCGAAGCCCGCTCCCTGATCGCCTTGCAGAACCGGCGGAGCGATGTGCGCGAGGCGTTGCGACGCACCCTCACCGAGGCAACCGGACATCCGCGGCAGGCGGTCTATACCGAAGGCTTCCTCACCGCCTATCTCGAACGCCGCCTCGACCTCGCGCACGCTCACGACCGCGCCTTGAGCGTCGTCCACCTGCACCTGCCCGAGGCCGCGTCCCTGCGCGAGGAGGCCGGTGCCGCCGCCTGCGAGGTGTTGAGCGAGCAGCTCGCGCGTTGGCTGTCGCGCCTGATCCGTGTCGAGGACCTTGCCGCGCGGCTCAGCGATTCCGATTTTATCGTGGTACTGCCCGATACCTTGCCGAGCGAGGCGCAGTTCGTGATGAACCGCATCGCAGGTGTGCTGACCTTCACCGACTTCGCGGTGCCCGAAGTTTATCGTCCGGTGAAGATCTGGCCACTCGTCGGCGTCGCGGGGATCGAAGCCGACGACCATGCCGCAGGCATCCTCAGCCGGGCGCGCGCCAACCTCAGTTGAAACGGAGCACCATGCAGATCGCGATTCACTTCGACGTCATCTGCCCCTGGTGTTTCATCGGACTGAAGCGCCTCGGACTCGCGATCGCGCGCCGTCCGGGCGTGCGGCCGACGGTGGTCTGGCGGCCCTACTTCCTCAATCCCGACCTCCCCGACGCCGGCATCGACTTCGCGGTCTACATCGAACGCAAGTTCGGCGGCGCGCTGCGCGGCAAACGGCTGTTATCGTCGCTACAGGAGATCGGCCGGCCGCTCGGCATCCCCTTCGCCTTCGATGCGATCCAACGGGTACCGCCGACCTTGGATGCGCATCGCCTGATCCGCCTCGCCCACGATATCGGGGCGCAGACCGAGGTGGCCGAGGCGTTGTTCACGGCGCATTTCTGCCAGGGCAAGGATATCGGCGATCCGGACGTGCTGATTGCGGCCGGCACCGACGCAGGCCTCTCGCGCGCCGAGATCGTCCATGCGCTGCACGATTTCGACCTCGCCGAAACCCTGCGCGACGAAGCCACGGCGGCGCAGCGTTCCGGAACTCTCGGGGTGCCGTTGTTCGTCCTGAACGACAGCTTCGTAATCACCGGCGCGCACGAGCCGGAAGTTCTGGTGCGAATGCTCGACGTCGCCCAGGCGGGCGAGATGGAAACCGCCGTGCCGGAAAATTTCAGCCCGCCGCTTCCGCGATCTTGACCAGGGCTTCCATGGCGCGGCGCGCACCCGCCAGGCGCACGTCCGCGTCCTCCCACTGTCGCATGATCACGAGCTTTTGATCCGGGCGGATCTTGATCGTCGCGACGTTTTGGCCGATGTAGCCGACCAGACCCGCCGGGTTGGGGAACTCGGAGTTCCGGAACGCCACCACGCCGCCCTTCGGCCCGGCGTCGAAACGTTCGACGTTGGCGCGCAGGCAGAGGCCTTTCAGCGCCACGATATCCATCAGGTTCTCGACCTCGCGCGGCAACGGACCGAAACGATCGATCATTTCCGCCGCGAGTTGCTCGCCCTCTTCGTGCGTCGCGACCGAGGCGATGCGGCGGTAGAGGTTGAGGCGCACGCCGAGGTCGGCGACGTAGGTTTCGGGGATCAGCACCGGCATGCCGAGGGAAATCTGCGGCGACCAGCTTTCGTCCGCCGCCTCGTCCACGCCGCCATCCTTCGCCGCGGCCACCGCTTCCTCCAGCAGGTGCTGGTAAAGCTCGATGCCGACTTCCTTGATATGGCCGGACTGCTCGTCGCCGAGAAGGTTGCCCGCGCCGCGAATGTCGAGGTCGTGGCTGGCGAGGGTGAAGCCCGCGCCGAGGCTGTCGAGCGAGTGCATCACGTCGAGGCGCTTCATCGCGGTCTTGCTGACCGTGCGGTTGTGCGGCAGCGTCAGGTAGGCATAGCTGCGCGCCTTGCCGCGCCCGACGCGGCCGCGCAGCTGGTAGAGCTGCGACAGGCCGAACAGGTCGGCGCGGTGGATGACGATGGTGTTGACGTTGGGCAGGTCGATGCCGGATTCGATGATGTTGGTGGAAACCAGCACGTCGTAGGCACCGTCGCTGAACGCGGTCATCACGTCCTCAAGATCGCGCGCCGCCATCTGGCCGTGCGCCACCGCGACGCGGATGTCCGGCACCATGCGGTGCAGGCGTTCCAGGACCGTATCGATGTCCTTGATCCGCGGACAGACGTAGAAGGTCTGGCCGCCGCGGAAGCGCTCGCGCAGGATCGCCTCGCGCACGATCACCGGGTCGAACGGCAGCACGAAGGTGCGCACCGCGAGGCGGTCGACCGGCGGCGTCGCAATGATCGAAAGCTCCTTCACGCCGGAAAGCGCCATCTGCAGGGTGCGCGGGATCGGCGTGGCGGAGAGGGTCAAAACGTGGACGTCGGCCTTCAACTGCTTCAGCCGCTCCTTGTGGGCGACGCCGAAGTGCTGCTCCTCGTCGACGATCAGGAGCCCGAGGCGGGAGAAGTTGATCGACTTCGCCAGCACCGCGTGGGTGCCGATGACAATGTCGACGGTGCCGTCGGCAAGCCCGGCGCGCACCTGCGACGCGGCCTTGGAGGTGACGAGGCGGGACAGCCACTCGACTTTCAGCGGCAGCCCGGCGAAGCGGTCGCGGAAGCCGCGATAATGCTGGCGGGCGAGCAGTGTCGTCGGCACCACCACCGCGACCTGCACCCCCGACATCGCCGCGACGAAGGCGGCGCGCATCGCGACTTCGGTCTTGCCGAAGCCG
>DBTR01000018.1:35133-50460 GCA_002307145.1 Rhodospirillum sp. UBA1311
TCGGTCTTGCCGAAGCCGACGTCGCCGCACACCAAGCGGTCCATCGCGCGGCCGGTGGAGAGGTCCGCCAGCACGTCCTCGATCGCCTTCAACTGGTCGTCGGTTTCGGTGTAGGGGAAGCGCGCGGCGAATTCGTCGTAGAGACCTTCCGGCGGCACGTAGGTTTCGGCGGTGCGCACCTGGCGCGCGGCGGCGGTCTTGATCAGTTGCTCGGCGATCTCGCGGATGCGTTCCTTGAGCCGCGCCTTGCGCGCCTGCCACGCCGGGCTGCCGAGGCGGTCGAGGTTCGCGCCCGCGTCCTCCGAGCCGTAGCGGGTGAGCACGTCGATGTTTTCCACCGGCACGAAGAGCTTATCGCCGTCGGCGTAGACCAGCCGTAGGCAGTCGTGCGGCGCGCCGCCCGCATTGACGGTTTCGAGACCTTCGTAGCGGCCGATGCCGTGGTCGGCGTGGACGACGAGGTCGCCTTCCGCCAGCGCCGAGGCGTCGGCGATGAAGTTCTCCGCCTTGCGCGCCTTCTTGCGGCGCGGTTGGGCGAGGCGGTCGCCGAGGATGTCCTGTTCGGAGATCACGCACAGGCCGGGGGCGCGGAAGCCGCGTTCGAGCGGCACCATCACCACCGGCAGCGTGACCATCGGCAGGGCTTCCACCTCGGCCCAGGTTTCGGCGGTCTTGACGCTTGCCGAGCCGTGGTCGCGCAGCATCGCCGCAAGTCGGTCGCGCGAGCCCAGGGTCAGCGCCGAGATCATCACCCGCCTCCCCTCGGCCCGCTGTTCGGCGATATAGGCCACGACTTCCGGGAACACAGCGTCGAAGCCGCGCGTGCGCACCTCGGCGAACGGGCGCCCAGGCAGGCTGTGCATCGTGCGGACGGGCGCATCGGCATAGTCTTCGGGCGCGGCGTCGAGGCCGGTGAGCAGAACCGTCGGGTGGATCGCGACGTAGCGACGCCATTCCGCGTCGTCGAGATAAAGGCGCGCGGGCGGCACCGGATGGTAGGGAGCGCCGCCGTCCCTCAGGCCCGAGGCCTCCGCCGCCTTGCGCGCGACGTAGTATTCGTCGATCTGGTCCCACGCGGCTTTCAGGCTTTCGTTCAGGCCCGCGTCGAACACGATGGCGGCTTCCGGCGCGTAGGCGAACAGCGTGTCCATGCCGTCGGAAAACAGCGGCAGCCAATGCTCCATCCCCACGAAGCGCCGACCGGCGGAAACCGCCTCGTAGAGCGGATCGTCGGTGACCGCGCCGAAAAGCTCGCGGTAGCCGGTGCGGAACTGGGAAATGCTCGCCTCGTTGAGGCGGATCTCGCTGATCGGGCGCAGCACCAAGCGTTCGAGCGCGCCACTGGTGCGCTGCGTCACCGGGTCGAAGGCGCGCAGCGTGTCGAGGGTGTCGCCGAAGAAGTCGAGGCGCGCCGGATCGGTTGCACCGGAGGGGAAGATGTCGACGATGCCGCCGCGCACCGCGTATTCGCCAGGCTCCAGCACCTGCTCGGCACGGCCGTAGCCGTTGCGTTCGAGGAACGAAATCAGGTTCGCCGGGTCGATCGTCGCACCGCCGACGAGGTCGAGATGCGCGCCCGCCATGGTCTCGCGCAGCGGCACCCGCTGCACCGCCGCGCGCGCCGTGGTGAGGATCAGGCGGCCCTTGCGCACCGGTTCGTCGGCGAGGCGCGACAGGGTTTCCAGCCGCCGCCCGACGATTTCGGCATGAGGCGAGGCGCGGTCGTAGGGTACCGTATCCCAGGCGGGGAATTCGAGGATTTCGATGTCGGGCGCGAAGAAGCCGACCGCTTCGGCGAGACGCGCGAGTTGCACGTCATCCGCCGCGACATGCAGCACGCCGCCGGGCGCGGCGCGCGCAAGATCGCCCAGAACCGACGCATCGTATCCCGCCGCGACCCCGGTCAGGGTCAGCCGCGAGCCGGCGTCAAACTCTTCAACGGATGCTGTCAACGCAACGTCTTGACGTATTCGAAATCCATCAGCTGCCGCATCACCGGCGAATCCATCGCCGCCGGAACCGGAGCCTTGAGGCAAAGCCAGTCCAGAAGATCGCTGTCCGGCACGTCGAGGATCGCCTCGTACTCGCGGAGCGCGGGCCCGTCGAAGCCCTTCAAGTGGGCCGACGCGAACGCGCCGATCACCAAGTCGAGTTCCTTCATGCCGCGATAGCTGGAGCGAAACATCAGGCGCTTGCGCCGAATTTCAAGAGGATCGGTTGGGGTCATTGGCTCTGCTCTGCTGAAACGGACGGGTCGCGGCCTGTCTTCAGGCACCGGGATAGGGTATACAGGGATTGCGTTTTCTTGTCATCCCAGGTTGTCCGCATGCGTCCGAAGATCCTCTATCCCCTGTTCGCGCCGCTGACCAGTCTTTCCGGAATTGGTCCGCGCATCGCGCCCCTGCTCGCTCGCGCGGCGGGCGGCGAGGCAGTGGTCGACCTCCTCTGGCACCTGCCGGTAGGCTGCATCGACCGCAGCGCGCGGGTGATGGTGGCGAACGCCCTCGACGGCATGATCGCGACCCTGACGCTGCAAGTGCTACGCCACGAACCCGCGCCGTCGCGCGGCCGCGCGCCTTATCGCGTCCATTGCGCCGACGACAGCGGTGAGATCACCTTGGTGTTCTTCCATGCGCGCGAGGACTACCTGCGCGCCCAATTGCCGGAGGGTTCGACGCGGCTGGTGAGCGGCAAGATCGAGCGCTTCCGCGACCTGCCGCAGATCAGCCACCCCGACTACATCGCGCACCTTGACAAGGCCGGAGAGATCCCGGCGTTCGAGCCGGTCTACGGCCTCACCGGCGGCCTGACGCAGAAAACCATCGGCAAGGCGGTGGGCAAGGCGCTCGACCTTCTCCCCGAACTGCCGGAATGGAACGACCCGCTGTTGGTCAAGCGCGAGGGTTGGCCGCTCTGGGGCGATGCGCTGCGCCAGCTCCACCAGCCGAGCGCGGCCAACGGTGCGGACCCGAAACATCCGGCGCGGCGACGGATCGCCTTCGACGAACTCCTGGCGGCGCAACTGGCGCTCTCGGTGGTGCGCGCGAAGGCTCGCGCCCGACCCGGCATTGCCCTCGCCGGAAAGGACGGCGACGGCGCGGAAGCGCGCCTGCGGAACACCCTGCCCTTCGCCCTCACCGGCGCACAGGAGCGCGCGATTGCCGAGATTCATGCCGACATGGCCGAGCCGACGCGGATGCTGCGCCTGCTGCAAGGCGACGTCGGCAGCGGCAAGACCGCCGTCGCCCTGTTGGCAATGGCGCGCGCCGTCGATTCCGGCGCACAGGCGGCGTTCATGGCCCCCACCGACCTCCTGGCGCGTCAGCACTTCGCCACCATCGGCCCGATGGCCGCCACCGCAGGATTGAAGGCGGTCCTGCTCACTGGCCGCGACAAGGGCGCGGAGCGCGCCGCCGCCGTCGCCGCGATCGCCGACGGCTCGGCCGACATCGCGGTCGGCACCCACGCGCTGTTCCAGGAAGACGTCGACTTCTCCCGCCTCGGTCTCGCGGTGATCGACGAACAGCACCGCTTCGGCGTACGGCAACGGCTGATGCTCTCCGACAAGGGCCACCAGACCGACCTCCTGGTGATGACCGCGACGCCGATCCCGCGCACGTTGATGCTCGCCGCCTACGGCGACATGGACGTGTCGAAGCTCGACGAACGCCCGCCGGGTCGCCAGCCGATCGACACCCGCCTCGTCGCCCTCTCCCGCCTGCCCGAGGTGGTCGAAGCGGTGCGCCGCGCGGTCGCCGCCGGGCGGCAGGCGTATTGGGTCTGCCCGTTGGTGGAGGAAGCCGAGGAGGTTCCGTTGACCTCGGTGGAGGAGCGCGGCCTTGCGCTCGCGAGCGTGCTCGGCACCGATGCGGTCGGGGTGATCCACGGCCGGATGAAAGGCCCGGAACGCGACGCGGCGATGCAGGACTTTCTCGACCGCAAAACCAGCGTACTGGTGGCGACGACGGTGATCGAGGTCGGCGTCGACGTGCCCAACGCCAGCATCATCATCATCGAACACGCGGAACGCTTCGGCCTCGCGCAACTGCACCAGTTGCGCGGCCGGGTCGGGCGCGGCTCGGAAGCTTCCACCTGCCTGCTGCTCTACGGAACCCTGGGCGAGACCGCGCAGGCGCGGCTCACCACGCTCCGTGACACCGACGACGGCTTCGCGATCGCCGAGGCGGATTTGCGCCTGCGCGGCGCGGGCGAACTCCTCGGCACGCGCCAGAGCGGCATGCCCGAGTTCCGCATCGCCGACCTTGCGCAACATGCCGACCTGCTGGAGATCGCCCGGGTCGACGCGCGGCGAATCCTCGACGCCGACCCCGAGCTCAACGCCCCTCGGGGTCAGGCGCTCAGGACTTTGCTGTATCTGTTTGCGCGGGACGCGGTGGTGGCGACCCTGCGGTCGGGTTGAGCTCCTTCGGCTCGGTGACCGAGGCGGCGGCGAGCTTGACCCGGCGCACGTCCTTCGGCCGCCGGTCGGGCGGCACGACGATACCGCCGGAAATCACCATCTTGATCCCCTCTTCCACGGTCATGCTGAGCGGGATCACATCGGAGCGCGGCACGAACAGCAGGAAGCCCGAGGTGGGGTTCGGCGTGGTCGGCAGGAAGACGTTGACCACCTCGTCGGCGGTGAGGCTCTGCACCTCGCCTTCGGTCACGCCGCTGATGAACCCAAGCGCCCACATCCCGCGACGCGGATACTCGACCAGCACGCATTGGCGGAACGCCGAGGACTGCTGCGACAGCACGCTCTCGAACAGTTGCTTGAGCGCGCTGTAGATGCCCCGGATCACCGGCATGCGGTTGAGGATGCTCTCGCCCCAGCTCAGCATCAGCCGCCCGACCAGGCCCGCCGCGAGCGCACCGACCAGGGTGAGGAACACCAGCAGGACGAGGACGCCGAAGCCCGGGATGTTGAAGTTGAGGTAGGTGTCCGGGCTGTAGCGCGGCGGCAGGATCGAGCCGACCTGACCGTCGACGAAGGTGATGAACAGCCACGCAAGATAGAAGGTCAGGCCGGCCGGCGCGGTCACCAGGATGCCGGCGAGGAAATACCCGCGCAGGCGGCCGAGCAGCGACGGCTTCTTGAGCTTCTTGCGGACGGGTTTCTTCTGCGGCGGCCGCTTGGCGCCGGACGGCGAAGCACTCATGCGTTAACATCCTCATGGGATCGACCGGCGCGCCCCTCGCGACGCCGACCTCGGCAGCGTGTTCCCCTGCGCCGCGAAGGCATATATCGGGGGGATCATACGACACGGCAAGGAAACCTGACCAGATGCGACAGCACGCGGTACCGGAATTTCGCAAAACCGCGGCCCACCCGATCGCAGCGGTGAGCGCGCTGGTGATTTGCCGTCGCCGCGTGCTGCTGGTGCGACGCGGCCATCTGCCGTTGTTCCGCGAATGGTCGCTCCCCGGTGGACGAATCGAACCGGGAGAAACCGCAGCCGCCGCACTCCGGCGCGAACTCGCCGAAGAAACCGGCCTCCGCGCAAAGCGCGCCTGCGCCTTCACCCGCGTCGACGTCGGAAGCGGACGCCGGGTGTTCCGCCTCACCTGCTTCCGCGTCACCGGCTGGATGGGACGCGCCAAGGCCGACGACGACGCGCTCGCCATGCTCTGGGTGCCGATCGGCCGGATTCGGGGGCTCGTCCGACGCGCCCAGACCCTGCGGGTGATCGCCGACGGCGCGCGCCTCCCGCGCGTCAGCGGAAGGCATTGCATCCCGACCCGCTTTGGCTAGTATGGCGCGCACAACGGAGATGGGATCTATAATGCTGCTTTTGGGACGAGTTCTGTTCGTGGTCGGGTTCGCCGGTCTCGCGCTGCAAATCGCGGAATCCTGGCTTGGGCTCACCGGCCTGCCGATCGACAACACCCACATGACCAACGCCATGCTGTGGTGGACGGCATGCGGCGGCATGGCTGCCGGCGGAGTCTGGCTGATGAAGCGCAATACCCCCGACGGCGAGAGCTAAGCCTCCACGAACCGCGCGATCCGCCGCCCCTCCCGGGCGACGTCTTCGAGATAGGCGGCGGACGAAAGATATCCGAATTCCTTGGCCCGCGCCTCGACCAGGGTCGAGCGCGCCTTCAGCGTGGCGTCGACGTGGCCGGGATGGCAGAAGATCAGCGGTCGCGCCGGACGCGCGCCGAAATCGCCGAGAAACTTGCGGAACAGACGGCCGTACGGCACATCGAGTCCGAAATTGTATGCGCCGCGCAGGCTGTCGTTATGCGGCAGTCCGGCGCGGCGGGTCAGCGCCGCATGGCGAATGCCGAGATTGGCGAGGATCGTCGCCTTGATCGGATCGACGCCGCGCTTGAAGATCGCGCCCAACGGTTCGGTGATGGTGCGCATGCCGCAGCGGAACGCGTAGCGTTCCACGACTTCCTGGAGCAGCAACGCGCGGATCACCGGGAACGCGTGGACGTGCTGGTGGCCGTCGACGAATGCGGGCGGTGCCCCGAAAGCGTCCTCGAAGGCATCGAACTGCGCCTTGATCTCGGAGGCGATCTCGCCCTGCGGCAGGGCGCGCAGTTTCGACCCGCGCAAAACCGCCGCCAGCCCCGGCATCAGCCCACCCCTGGCGAAGCGCGGCATCGGCGCGAGCGGCTCGTGATCGGTGAGGGTCAGATGCAGGCCGATGTCCGCGCCACTGCGCTCGGCGAGTGCCCGCAATTCGGGCGCGCGCTGTCGCCATTCGGGAAAACCGGTCATCGCGGTGGTCGCGCGCAGGCGGCCATCCGCGATCAGGGTTTCGATGGCATCGCACACGCCGTGGGAAATCCCGTAGTCGTCGGCACAGACGATCATCGCGTCCGATGTCTCCGCTTTCCCTGCCGGGGGATTTTCGATTACCATGCGCCACCTTCAGCCGGAGTTTCCTCAAGATGCGCACAGCGCAGCCCTTGGCTTCGAATTCTCAGGACCAACGCCGGCGCACCAGCGACCGTCGCCTGGACCTGCTGTCCGTCGTGGTTCCGTGTTACAACGAATCCGACGGATTGGAGAGACTTTATGCGGCGCTGACGCCGGTGCTCGAAAGCATCGCGCCGAACCATGAAATCATTCTCGTCGACGACGGCAGCCGCGACGACACCTTCACTGTAGCGCGAAGGCTGGCCGCTGCCGACTCCCGCGTCAAGGCCGTCCGTTTCGCCCGCAACTTCGGCAAGGAAGCGGGCATGGCCGCCGGCCTGCGCCACGCGAGCGGCGACGCCGTCCTGCTGATGGACGCCGACTTGCAGCACCCGCCCGAAGTGATCCCGGAGATGTTGGACCGCTGGCGCGACGGCATCGACATGGTGATTGCCGTGCGCCGCGACCGGGGCACCGATTCGTGGCCGCGCCGAATGATCAGCCTCGCCTACTACCGCGTCTTCCAGGCGATGTCGGAAGTCCGGATTCCGCGCGGCGCGGGCGATTTCCGCCTGTTCGACCGGGTGGTGGTGGATGCGATCGCCTCCCTGCCGGAACGCAACCGTTTCATGAAGGGCATCACCAGTTGGGTCGGCTTCCGCCAGGAATGCCTGCCCTTCGACGTCGGCGTCCGCGCCACCGGGCGCTCCGCCTGGGGTCTGCTCGGGCTGGTACGCTACGCATGGGACGGCCTCACCTCGTTCTCGACCCTGCCGCTCCGGATCTGGTCGGTGCTGGGCATCGTCATCGCCGGGTTCGCCGCGTTCTACGGCATCTGGCTGGTGGTGCGCACCACGGTATTCGGCATCGACGTTCCCGGCTACGCGTCGCTGATGGTGTCGACCTTGTTCCTGGGCGGCGTGCAGTTGATTTCCCTCGGCGTGCTCGGCGAATACGTCGGCCGGATATTCCTTGAGGTCAAGAAGCGGCCGATCTACCTGATCGCCGACCGGGTCGGCCTGGACGCCCCCGAGTCCGACGCGGACGGGAGCGACTGAGGGTGTTATTTTCCCGTATCCTCGCGTTCGTTCGTACCAAGCCGGGTCGCAGCGCCAGCATCGCGGTCTTCGCGATCCTCACGATCGTCGCGCTCGTGACCTATCGCAGCTATGGCATTTCGAACGACGAGGAGGTCCAGCAGACCTACGGCGAGTTGCTGCTGCGCTTCTACGCCAGCGGCTTCACCGACGACAACGCGTTCCATTACCGCAACCTCTACCTTTACGGCGGCCTGTTCGACCTCGTCGCGGCGGGGATCGGACAGCATCTCGCGATGCCCACCTACGAGTGGCGGCACCTGCTCTCGGCGATCGTCGGCCTGATCGGGATGTGGGGCACATGGCGGCTCACCCGCCTGCTCTCGTCCGACGCCTGGGGCTGCTTCGCCGTCGTCCTGCTTGCCGCCACCGGCTCCTGGTGGGGGCCGCTGTTCAACGAAACCAAGGATATCTCGTTTGCCGCCGCGATGATCTGGGTGACCTACTATTCCGCCCGGATCGCGCCGCAACTGCCGAACCCGCGATTGCGCCACGTCATCGGCCTGGGCGCGGCGCTCGGCTGCGCGCTCGGCCTGCGCATCGTCGCGGTCTACGCCGGCCTCGAACTCGCGGTGCTGGTGATCGTCGCCGCGATCGCCGCGAACGAAGGCCCGCTCGCGATCCTGAAGCGCCTCGGCCTCAGCGTGCTGCGCCTGCTGCCCGCAGGCGGCGTCGCGCTCGCGATCATGGCTGTGGCATGGCCGTGGTCGGTATTCGCGCCGCTCAACGTGCTGGTGGCGATCGACACCTTCTCGCGCTTCCCGATCAACATGCTCACCCGTCTCGACGGCGTGGTGATGAAGGCGGCGAACGTGCCACGCTGGTACCTGCCGATCTACCTGCTGGTGCGCCTGCCCGAACTCACCCAGGTGGGGATCGTCATCGGCGCGGCCGCGGGCGCGATCCGCTCGGCGCGGCGCTCGGTCGAAGGCCTGCACGCGCTGCGCCTGCTGCCGGTGATCCTCGCCGTGGCGGTGCCGCTCGGCCACGCGATCCTGACCAAGCCGGTGCTGTACAACGGCATCCGCCACTACATGTTCCTGCTGCCGCCGATTACCGTGCTCGCCACCGTCGGCCTGCGCGCGGCGTACTTGCTGATCACCGATCGTGCGGGCAAGCGCGCGGGTTACGCCTTCGCCGGAGTGTGCGGCGCGGCATGGCTCTATCACGCGATCGTGCTGGTGATCCTCCACCCCTACGAGACCGTGGCGTACAACGCCTTCGCGGGCGGAGTTTCGGGCGCGGTGGACAAGTACGAATTCGACTACCACGGCAATTCGATCCGCGAGGCCGCGATCCGCCTGAGCCAGGTGGTCGCCGAAGAAGAGGAAAACGGCCACCGCGATCCCCGTTTCGGACCGCCCTACCGCGTTGCAGTCTGCGCCGAACTGCTCCAGGCCGACGAGTACCTGTCGTCGACGTTCCGCGTCACCACCAACTGGCTGAACGCGGACTTCTTCATCTCGCCGATCCAGGACGGTTGCGAAAACGTGCTGGTGGGCAACCCGATCATCAAGATCGAACGCATGGGCGCGACCATCGGCGTGGTCAAGGACCGCCGTTATCTCACCCGCGGCGCGGTCCAGACGCCATGACCCGCATCGAACACGGCAAGCGCTTCCTCACCTTCGCGGCGGTGGGGTTGGTCGGTACCGGCGCGCACTACGCAACCCTCACCAGCCTCGTCGAATTGGGCGGCCTCGACCCGGTCAAGGGCTCGGTGCTGGGGTTCATCGTCGGCGCGATCGTCAACTACATCCTCAACTACCGCATCACCTTCCACAGCGACAAACGCCACCGCGAGGCGCTCATCAAGTTTTTCGCGGTCGCGGGCAGCGGCTTCATCCTCAACGCCCTCCTCATGACCGTCCTGGTCAACAGCATGGGCGTCCAATACATGCTGGCGCAGATCGGGGTCACCGGCTTCCTGGTGTTCTGGCACTACGCCCTCAACGCGATCTGGACCTTCCGCTGAGTCTATTGCGGAGCGGTATCCCGCACCACCCGCGTGCGTCCGCCCTGAAGCACCATCACCCGGTCGCCGGGCACGAGATTTTCGTCGTTGGCCTCGACCACCGAAATCGTCTGGCCGTTGTCGAGCTGGACGACGAACTCGGTGCCGGTGCTCTTGGTCAAAGCCTCCTCCGCCGCGCTGCCGCCGAGCCCGCCGACCACCGCGCCGCCGACCGCGCCGAGGAGATTGGAACGCCAGCCGCCGCCGATGAACGACCCCGCGACACCGCCACCCACCGCGCCGGCGGTCGATCCCACGCCGCTCTTGGTGCCCTCCACCTCGACCTCGCGCGACGAGACGATCTTGCCCTTCTGGACCTGGGAAGCCTGGAGCGCCTGATTCCGCGAATAGCTGCTTGCCGAGGGCGCCGAGGAGCAAGCCCCAAGCACCAGGGCTGCCAAAATCATCGGAACGTATCGGTAACGCATGCGTATTCCTCCGTTAAGCGACTGGAACTTCTAATTTTTGATTGCCACTCGAATTTCGCAAGCCTTCGGACGCCACGCGCGGGTGGATCGCGACGATCATGTGGCGTAAGCTGCGCACCAACGCGAACGTCGAATGTCATGCTGGGGTTTCGATGATCACCATTCGCAGCAGCGAATTTATTCGCAGCGCCATCGTCGTGGCCGCTGTACTGGGGTTGTGCGCCTGCTCCGCGAATGACCAGCCCAGGGTAAACATCACCTCGGCCCCCGCGCCCGAGCTGGCTCCCCCCCCCGCCACGCCCGCCCCCGTTTCCATCCCGGTCGCCAAACCCGCCGTACGCGAGCAGGATTTCTCCGACGCGATCCGCGCGTTCTATGGCTGCCTCGGCCGCGCCGCCAACGAACTCGACACCACCGGCGCCGACGCCCGGGAAGCGGGCAAGGCCTTGATCGCCGCCTGCGCCGAGGAGCGCGCCAAATCCATCGCTGCGTGGAGCAAGGGGCGCCCGGCCAAGGTCCAGGCCGAATACGCGAAGCAGCGCGACCCCGACGACCTCGAAGTTGCCACCAATCTCATCCTCAATCGCCGCGCCAAGGCGGGGAACTAGCCTCCAACGTCGGCAAAAAGGGGCAGCCTTCCTGACTGCCCCTCCGCTAGAGATCAAGACCAAACCAACTACTTGGTTTGGTCGCACCGGGCGATCACTTGCGACAGCAAAATGACGTTATCGGGAAGCGGCTCTGAAATGCGACTTTGGTCTTTCCCGGATGCCCCGCACGTACATGTACGGGAACGCTCGTGCGCTTCGATTTCTTCTGCAATCCGCATCAGATCGAACATCATGTTGCTCAACTTGGAAAGGACACGACCGGGGTACATGCTCTGGGCCATTCTGCTATCTCCCTTTCTGGGCAGTCGCATGAGTGTGTGTCGCCCGATCGGACTTGTCTCCCCCCGTGTTGACAACTCAGGCAACTCAACCCCGAGTCGATTTCCATCCATAAGTTGGGGAAATCAACGCCTGGAGAATTGTATTTCAGAAAGAGTCCGATTTATCTGAGTCTTCCACTCGGAATTGGCGCAAAAACCGATACATTCGCGCAATTTCGCCGTCGTGAAGAATATTTTTCCATAACATATGCCTGCATGATAAACTCATACTATCGTATTCATGGCTTCCCGCGCCATCCCCGCTTCCCACCCCTAAACTCCCAGTATTTGAGCGAATCGGGCCGAGATTCCCGAACATGCGATGCAAGGCCGATACGAAGGCCCGTCTGCGCTTCCTGCAAAGGACGTTCGCGGAATTTTTCGCCCGAGCGGATCGCCGGTCATGAAAAAAGGGGTTGAGCCATAGAGGCCAACCCCTTGAAATCATGGTGAGCGCGGCGGGATTCGAACCCACGACCCGCTGATTAAAAGTCAGCTGCTCTACCGACTGAGCTACGCGCTCTCACCCTTGCCGCAGACGCGGCGGAAGGCGGACCATAATGGCCCGCTTCCGCCGGGTCAAGCCGCAAAAAACCGGGTCGGGCTTACTTCAAATCCTTGGCGCGCTCGACATCGGCCGCGACCTTGACCGAGATCATCGCGGTCGGGTCCTTGACCTCGCCGTTGCCGCCCGAGCCCTTCTTGATCTCGTCGACATGTTCCATGCCTTCGACCACCTGGCCCCAGACGGTATACTTGCCGTCAAGGAACGGCGCGGGGGCGAAGCAGATGAAGAACTGGCTGTCGGCCGAGTTCGGGTCCTGCGCGCGGGCCATCGAGGCGGTGCCGCGCACGTGCTTCTCCTTCGAGAATTCGGCCTTCAACTTCTTGCCCGAGCCGCCCATGCCGGTGCCGGTCGGATCGCCGGTCTGGGCCATGAAGCCCGCGATCACGCGGTGGAAGACCACGCCATCATAGAAGCCGTCACGCGCGAGTTCCTTGATCCGCGCGACATGGTTCGGCGCGAGGTCGGGGCGCAGCGCGATCACCACGCGGCCGGTCGGCAGCTCGATGTAAAGCGTGTTTTCGAGATCCTGCGCGGCCTGCGCCGGGTTTTCGGTGGTCATCATCAGGGCTCCAATTACCAACATAAATCCGAGAGCCACGCCCCGGAGGACGCCGCCCATGCTCAGCCGACGTTCAGCCATTGTCATCGCCTTCCCACTCGTGGAACCGCTCTTGCAAATCGACCCGCACCTGCGGCGGAACGAACTCGCTGACGTCGCCGCCGAGGCGGCCGACTTCCTTGACGAAGCGCGACGAAATGAACTGGTTGCGTTCCGACGCCATCAGGAACACGGTTTCGATATCCGGATTGAGGCGCACGTTCATACCGCACATCTGGAACTCGTATTCGAAGTCCGAGACCGCGCGCAGGCCGCGGATGATGAACTTCGCATTGCATTCGAGCGCGAAGTTCATCAGCAGGTTGCCGAACGGGCGGACCTCGGCGACCTTGCCCGGCGGCAGGTCCATGGCGGCGACTTCGCGCTTCGCCATCGCCACCCGTTCCTCCAACGAAAACATCGGGCTCTTCCCCGCGCTCACCGCGACGCCGACGATCAGGTGATCGACGAGGCGCAGCGAACGGGTGACGATATCCAGATGTCCATTGGTGATCGGGTCGAACGTCCCCGGGTACACCCCAATGCCGACGGACATGGGTCAACTCTCCCCTACAGATCCTTGACCGAGTCCGTTCAGTCGGTTTCGCCGTTCGGAACGTCGTCGGCCGATTGCACCGTGTCCCCCGGAACCGCGGCCTCGTCGCCCTCTCCATCGAAGGCGACATCGTCCTCGTCCATCTCGGCATCGTCCAGGCGGGTGGCCGAAACCACCTGCTCGTCCTCGCCCATGCGGAACAGGGTCACGCCCTGAGTCTTGCGGGCGGCAATGCGGATATCATGCACCGGCATCCGGATCAACTGTCCACCGTCGCTGACCAGCATCAACTGGTCGGAATCCCGCACCGGGAACGAGGCGACCACGTCGCCGTTGCGGTCGGTGGCGTCGATATTCATGATCCCCTGCCCGCCACGCCCGGTAACCCGGTATTCGTAGGCGGAGGAGCGCTTGCCGAAGCCGTTGGCGGTGACCACCAGCATGAACTGCTCGGCCTCCTTCATTTCCGCGAACAGGTCGTCGCCGATCAGCGACGACGGTTCGACCGTCGCCTCCTCGCCGTCGACGAGGTGCTCTTCGAGACGGCGGCGCTTGAGATACGCCTCGCGGGTTTCGGAATCGTAGTCGGCGTGACGCAGCACGGTCAGGCCGATCACTTCGTCGTCGTCGGCGAGGCGGATGCCGCGCACGCCGGTGGACGAGCGCCCGACGAAGACCCGCACGTCGTCGATCGGGAAGCGGATGCACTTGCCCTTGCGGGTGGAGAGGACGATGTCGTCCTCCGCCGCGCACGCCCGCACCGAGATCAGGCGGTCGCCGGATTCGAGCTTCATCGCGATCTTGCCGTTCGACATCACGTTGCCGAAGTCGGAAAGCCGGTTACGGCGTACGTCGCCCCGCGCGGTGGCGAAGGCGATATACATGTTCTCCCACTCGGTCTCGTCCTCGGGCAGGCGGAGGATCGCCGAGATCGTCTCGTTTTCCTCAAGCGGCAAGAGGTTGACCAGCGGCCGTCCGCGCGACGTCGGATTGCCGAGCGGCAGCTTGTAGGCCTTCAGCTTGTAGGCCATGCCGAGCGAGGAGAAGAACAACAGCGGCGTGTGGGTGCTGGCGGAATAGACCCGCTGCACGAAGTCCTCGTCGCGCGTCGCCATGCCGGTGCGGCCCTTGCCGCCGCGCTTCTGCGCGCGATAGGTGGACAGCGGCACGCGCTTGACGTAGCCCTTCGAGCTGTAGGTGAGAACCATGTCCTCGCGCGGGATCAGGTCCTCGATGTCGTGCTCGAACTCGTTTTCCTCGAACGTGGTGCGCCGTTTGTCGGCGTAGAGGGCCTTTACCTCGACCATCTCGTCTCGGATGATGCCGTAGAGCTTCTCGCGCGAGCGCAGGGTTTCGAGATAGTCCTCGATCCGCACGCCGATTTCGGTGAGTTCCTCGTGGATCTTCGACCGTTCGAGACCGGTCAGGCGATGCAGGCGCAGATCGAGGATCGCGCGGGCCTGGGCGTCGGAGAGGCGATAGGTGCCGTTGACCACGCCACGGCCGGGCTCGTCGATCAGGGCGATCAGCGGCTCGACGTCGGCGGCGTCCCAATCGCAGTTGGTCAGGGCTTCGCGTGCGGCGTTCGGGTCGCTCGCCGCGCGGATCATCTTGATCACCGCGTCGAGGTTCGCCACCGCGATCGCGAGGCCGACCAAGACGTGGGCGCGGTCGCGCGCCTTGCCGAGTTCGAATTCGGTGCGGCGCCGCACCACTTCCTCGCGGAAATGGATGAACGCCTTGATCACGTCTTTGAGCGTCAGGAGCTGCGGGCGGCCCTGGTTGAGCGCCAGCATGTTGACGCCGAACGAACTTTGCAGCGGCGTGAAGCGGTAGAGCTGGTTGAGCACGACCTCGGGCTGGGCATCGCGCTTCAGCTCGATCACGACGCGCACGCCGCGACGGTCGGACTCGTCGCGCAGCGCCGCAATCCCCTCGACGCGCTTGTCGCGCACCAGTTCGGCGATCTTCTCGATCATCGAGGCCTTGTTGACCTGGTACGGCACCTCATGGACGATGATCGCCATGCGGTCCTTGCGGATCTCCTCGATCTCGCAGCGGGCGCGCAGGATCACCGAGCCGCGCCCGGTGGTATACGCGGCGCGCGCCCCGGCGCGGCCGACGATCACGCCGCCGGTCGGAAAGTCCGGGCCCGGAACGATGACCATAAGGTCTTCGAGCGAGATCTCCGGGTCTTCGATGTAGGCGCAGCAGGCGTCGACGACCTCGCCGAGGTTATGCGGCGGAATGTTGGTCGCCAT
>DBTR01000018.1:50728-60878 GCA_002307145.1 Rhodospirillum sp. UBA1311
GCCATGCCGACGGCGATGCCGCCCGCGCCATTGACCAGCAGGTTCGGGAAGCGCGCCGGCAGGACCGTCGGCTCCGACGTGCTTTCGTCGTAGTTGGCCTGGAAGGAAACCGTGTCCTTGTCGATGTCGTCCAGCAGCGCCTGCGAGCTTTTCGCCAGCCGCGCCTCGGTGTAACGCATCGCGGCGGCGGGATCGCCGTCCATCGAGCCGAAGTTGCCTTGCCCGCTGACCAGCGGCAGGCGCATCGAGAAATCCTGCGCCATGCGCACCATCGCGTCGTAGATCGCGGAATCGCCATGGGGATGGTATCGACCCATGACGTCGCCAACGATGCGCGCGGACTTGCGGAATGGCTTCGAATGGTCGTAGCCGCTTTCCCGCATCGAATACATGATGCGCCGGTGGACCGGCTTCAGCCCGTCGCGGACGTCGGGAATCGCTCGCGCCACGATCACGCTCATCGCGTAATCGAGGTAGGAACGCTTCATTTCTTCTTCGATATTGACGGGTTGGATATCGGTCCCGGTCGCTTTGATCGGCGGATTGGTCAAGGCTTACACACTTTCTCAAAAATCCGTCGCCCCTGGGTCGGGCGGCGGAGCAGTCTACCACCCCACTGCCCGCGACTCAACGCTCCCGGACGATGAATTGAAACATCAACATATTGATTTAGAAGTTTGTTTTAAATTGCTATTTTGGCAAACCTGATCAGTCGGCGTAGCTCACCGGCAGCACGGTGGTCGACTTGATCGTCTCCATCGCGAACATCGAGGTGACATCGGCCAGCTCGATCCGCTCGATCAGCCGCTTGTATACCGTGTCGTAGGCGGCGATATCGGGCACCACGGCGCGCAGCAGGTAGTCGATCTCGCCGCTCATCCGATAGAACGAAACGATCTCCGGGATGCCGTCGACGGCGGTCTGGAAGCGATTCAACCATTCCTGCGAATGATGATTGGTGCGCACCGCGATGAACACGGTGACGCCGAGGTTCAGCTTTTTCGGATCGAGCAGCGCAACCCGCTTGCGGATCACGCCATCCGCCTCAAGCTTCTGAATCCGCCGCCAGCACGGCGTCGAGGACAGCCCGACGCGTGCGCCGATATCGGCGACGGAGAGGGTGGCGTCGTCCTGGAGCAAGGCGAGGATCTTCTTGTCGATCGCGTCGATGATGCGTCCTCCGGAGAATGGCCGTGCCGAGTACGATGGTTCGGAACAATCATTATCCGACATCATCAAGCATGCGAGAATAAATTTCTACAATTTCCATGGCATGCGCAAAACAAGGAAAACCGTTTCCCGTCGCTCCATCCTAAACTGACCCGATCTTCAACCAGCGGCGGACCTGGCGCGATGCGGGGCGATACCTTTCACGAGATCACTGCGGATTGCCTCGTCGCGATCCTGAAGGACGAGATCCGCCGCGCCACCGGCTGCACCGAGGTTGCGTCCGCCGCCCTCGCCGCCGCACGGGCGGTCGAGGCTCTCGGCCGCCCCGCCGAGCACATCCACCTTTCGGTCAGCCCCAGCGTCTATAAGAACGGCGTCCACGTCGCGGTGCCCGGCACGCCGTTTCGCGGCCTCGCCGCCGCCGCCGCTCTCGGCGCGGCGATCGGCGACAGCTCGCGGGGCCTCGAAATTCTCGACTCCGCCGATGCGCGCAGCATCGAATCAGCTGCCGAAATGACGTCGGTTCAATCGGTTCGCGTCGATTTCTCGGCTTACGACGAAGCATTATACCTGCGCGCCGCCGCACTCGCGGGCAACGACGTCTCGGTCGCGATCATCGCCGGATGCCATGACCGCATCGTCGAGGTGCGACGCAACGACACGCTCCTGTTCGCCGCCGCGCCGGTGCTGGAAAGCGAGGCCGCGGGCCAGGCCATCCTTCCCGACCTGCGCGACGTGCCGATCACCACCCTGCTCGCCGAGGTCCAACGGGTGCCCACGGCATCCCTCGAATTCCTGATCGACGCAGCAAAGCTCAATGCCGAAGCCGCCCGCGCAGATCTCGACGCCTCGGGAACCCTCGGCCGCGCGCTCGATGCCGCCGCGACCGCCGCCGCAACCCCTCGCGCCATGGCGCAGGCCTGGGCCGGCGCGGCGAGCGAGGCGCGAATGGCGGGCCTGCCGGTCCCGGTGGCGGCGATCACCGGCAGCGGCAACCACGGCATCGCCAACTTCCTCGGCGTCTGGGGCTATGCCCTGGCGATCGGCGCGGACCGCGAGCGCATCGCCCGCGCGCTCGCCATCTCCTCCCTCGTCACCATCGCGATCAAGGCCCACACCGGCAAGCTCACCGCCTTCTGCGGCTGCGCCATCGCGCCCGCCACCGGCCTCGCGGCGGCGGCGGCCTATCTGATGGGCGGCGACGCGGCGACCCAGGCGCATGCGATGCAATCGGTGATCGGCACCTTCGCCGGAATGCTCTGCGACGGCGCGAAACCCTCCTGCGCTTTCAAGGTCGCCACCGTGGTCGGCGCGGCGATCGACCTCGCCGCGCTCGCCGTCGCCGGTGCATACGTGCCCGATGGCGATGGCATCGTCGGTGCCAGCGTCGACCGGAGCTTCGCCAACCTCGGCCGCCTCAACGACCCCGGCATGCGCGCCACCGAACAGGTGGTTCTCGACATCATCGCCGGATCTTCGGCGGCTTGACGCCACGCCTTTCCCGGGACTAGATGACGGAGCGCCGCACCCGCGCACTGGGAAATCGCCATGCATTCCAGCCATCTGTTCGTCCCTGCCCGCCCCCTTTCACGCGAAGACGGCAAGACCCTCGCACTCGCGGCCCTGGGCGGTGCGCTCGAATTCTACGACTTCGTGATCTTCGTGTTCTTCACCGCGGTATTGAGCCGCCTGTTCTTCCCGCCGGACATGCCGGAATGGCTGGGGCAACTCCAGACCTTCGGGATTTTCGCCGCCGGTTACCTGTTCCGCCCCCTCGGCGGCATCGTCATGGCGCACTTCGGCGACAAATTCGGGCGCAAGCGGATGTTCACCCTGTCGGTCGGCCTGATGGCGGTGCCGACGCTCCTGATCGGCCTGCTGCCGACCTACGGCACCCTCGGCTACGGTGCGCCGCTCCTCCTGCTGCTGATGCGGATCATGCAGGGCATCGCGATCGGGGGCGAGATTCCGGGCGCGTGGGTGTTCGTCTCCGAACACGTGCCCTATCGCCGCGTCGGGCTCGCATGCAGCCTGCTGGAAACCGGGCTGACCGCAGGCATCCTGCTCGGCTCCCTGGTCGCCACCCTGGTGACCCGGAGCCTGTCGCCGGACGACGTCCAGGCCTGGGGGTGGCGTCTGCCGTTCCTGCTCGGCGGCGTCTTCGGGCTGGTGATCGTCTATCTGCGGCGCTGGCTGCGCGAGACCCCGGTATTCGAGGAAATCCGCCAGTTGAAGCAAATCAGCGCGATGCCGATCCGCGACGTGGTGCGCCACTTCCGCGCCGACGTGGTGGTTTCGGTGATCGCGGCGTGGATGCTCACCGCCTGCATGGTGGTGGTCCTGCTGATGACCCCGACGCTCCTGGGCAAGCTCTACCATGTGCCGCTGGTCGCCGCACTCCAGGCCAACACCGCCGCAACCATCGGGTTGTGCGTCTCGGTGGTGATCGCCGGAATAGCGTGCGACCGCTTCGGCGCGGCCCGGGTCGCGGGGCTCGGCACGCCGCTCCTGGTCGCCTCGGTCTACGGCTTGTATATCGGCGTCGCCCATGATCCGACATTGGTGCTGCCGCTCTATGCGCTCGCCGGATTCTTCGCCGGGGTGATCGGCATCGTGCCGATCGTGATGATCCAGTCGTTCCCGGCATCGGTGCGGTTTACCGGACTGTCGCTCTGCTACAACCTCGCCTACGCCGTGGTCGGCGGCCTCACGCCGCTGGTGATCCCGGCATTGGCCCAGGTGACGCCGCTCGCCCCCGCGCATTACGTCACGCTCGCCTGCGTCGTCGGCGCGGTCGCGATCGTGATGCAGGCGCGCGGCCGCGCCTAACCGCGCGGGTCCGGGCCGAGGGTCTCGGTCAGGAAGCCGGTCATCGCATCGTGGAAGGCGGCGCGCGAGTAGAGCTTGTGCGCGTACGCCTGACAGATCCGGGTCTGCCGCCTGAGGTCGCTCTCGGGGAGCGCCAGCGCTGCGTCCATCGCCGCCGCGATCGTGTCCGGCGCACAATCCGCGAGCGTCAGGCCGCAGCCGAACGGCAGGTCGACGCCGGTTTCCGCGCTCGCGATCGGGAACAGCCCGAATTGCAGGCAGGTCACCGCCGCGGTGGAAATTCCCTCCGAGCACGACGGCGAGAGGAAGCAGAACACATCCTTCAGCAGCTCTCGAAACGACGGATGCGCGGCGTTCATGTAGCCGTGGTAGACGACGTTGTCCTGGGCGAGGACGTCGCGATAGGCGGCGACGAAATCCGGCTCGGCCGCGAGATTGTTGGCGATGTGGAGGGTGAGATCGGAGCGGCGGCGGAGCACCTCCAGCACCACATCGAGGCCCTTGTGGACCGCGCCCGGCCCGGCGAACCAGATGAATTCCCGCTTCGCCGGGGTCAGTTCGTCGGGCGTCCGCACGTGCGAGAGGAACGACCCGGAGACCGGGATGCAGCGGATCTTGCCGCGGTGGATCGTGGGATAGGTCGAGAGGGTCTCATCGTTGCCGAGCAGCGAGACCCGGTTCGCCACGCTGAGGCTGCGATCGAGAAGATCGGGCCAGGGGGTGAGCCGCTTCGGTGCATACAGCCGACCGGTGCGCGCCTCAAAGGCCGCCACCCGCGCGAGTTCCGCCGCCATGGAAAAGCGCGGATACCCGGTGGTCATGTGGAGGATCTTGACGCACGTGGGCGGAAGGATGGCGGCGAAGCGCTGGAGATTGAGGGCGATGTCGATCACCGCCGCGTAGTCCTTATCGAGCGCGAATTCGGTCTCGATATAGTCGATCGCCTCGACGGCGAAGCCGAGAGTGGCGAGAATCCGCGCGATTTCACGGGATTCCCACCGATTGGTGTGGCCGGACAACGGGTCGCCCGGATCGGAAAGCAGCGGCCCCTTCAGATAGCTGAGAAGCACCGTCCCGCGCGGTTTGCCCTCGGGAAGGAGCAGCGCCGCACCATTGCCTGCGGCTCCCGTTTCGGGTTTCGCCAGCAATCGGGTTTTCGCCGCGTCCATCCGGAGGCGCGCTTCAGAACGGAATGTCGTCGTCGAGGGCGGAAGATGCGGGAGCGTCCCAGCCCGGGTTGCCGCTGCCGCCGGCGCTGCCGCCGCCCTGGCGCGGTGCGGGCGAGCCGCCGCCGAAATCGCCGCCGCCTTCACCCTGGCGCGCGCCGTCGAGCATGGTCAGTTCGCCACGGAAACGCTGCAACACGATTTCGGTGGTGTACTTCTCGGCGCCGCTCTGGTCGGTCCACTTGCGGGTCTGGAGCGAGCCTTCGACGTACACCTTCGAGCCCTTGCGGAGGTACTTTTCCGCAACCTGGGCGAGGTTCTCGTTGAAGATCACGACGCGGTGCCACTCGGTGCGCTCCTGGCGCTGGCCGGACTGGCGGTCGTTCCAGCTTTCCGACGTGGCAAGGTTGAGGGTTACCACCTTGCCGCCGTTGTTCATGCTGCGCACTTCCGGGTCGCGGCCCAGGTTGCCGATGAGAATCACTTTGTTGACCGATCCGGCCATGGTCTACCTCTTTTCTGGTACTCGGGGAGCGACGAATTTCGGCGTAGCCTAGAGCATCCGCCGAAGGATGAAAAGCGATGAAAAAACCCCCGGAGTTGCCCCCGGGGGTCGCGCGCGCAGGCTGCGAGCCCGCTTATTTCGCGTAGTCGAACGCGCCGTTCTTCCATTCGTAGAAGACGTAGCCGGGGTCCTTCGGATCGCCCAGCTTGTCGAACGCGACCTTACCGAGAACGGTGCTGAAGGTGTCGGCGTGCAGAACCTTGTTGAGATCGGCGGCCTTCGTGCTCTTCGCCTTCTCGGCGGCCTGGGCGAAGATCTGGATCGTCGCGTAGCTGTTGAGGGTGTACCCCTCGGGCTCGTAGCCGGAAGCGCGGAAGTTCTCGACCACCATTTTATTGGCCGGGTCCTTGCGCGGATCGGGGGTGAAGGTGAACAGCGTGCCGTCCGCCGCCTTGCCCGCGATCTGGCCGAATTCCGAGGTCGCCAAGCTGTCGCCCGAGACCATCCGCGCGGCCAAGCCCTGCTCCTGCGCCTGGCGCATGATCAGGCCGCCTTCGGCGTGGTAGCCGCCGAGGTAGATCACATCGATGCCAGCCTGCTTCATCTTCGTCACCAGGGCGGAGTAGTCCTTCTCGCCGGCGGTGTAGGCTTCGTACATGGTTTCCTGGATGCCCATGTCGTTGAGCGTCTTCTTGGTGGAATCCGCCAGACCCTTGCCGTAGCCGGTCTTGTCGTGGAGGATCGCGACCTTCTTGCCCTTGAACTTGTCGGCGATCAGCTTCGCTGCGAGCGGACCCTGCTGGTCGTCGCGGCCGCAGACGCGGTAGACGTTGGCGAAGCCCTGTTCGGTCATTTTCGGGTTGGTCGAACTGAACGACATCATCACGATGCCTTCGTCCTGGTAGACCGCCGAGGCCGGGATCGACGAGCCAGAGCAGAAGTGCCCGGCCACGAACACCACGCCACGGTTGGCGAACTGGTTCGCCACCGCGACCGCCTGCTTCGGGTCGCAAGCGTCGTCGCCGACTTCGAGCTTCAGCTTCTGGCCGAGCACGCCGCCCTTGGCATTGATGTCCTTGACCGCCTGATCGGCGCCCTGGAACACCTGCTCGCCGAAGTTGGCGTAAGCGCCGGTGCGCGGACCCGCGACCCCAACCAGAATCTCGGCGCTCGCCACACCACTCCCCAGGGTCGCGAGCGCAATGCCCGCACACAAAGCCGCTTTCAACATTCAATCGTCTCCTTGAAAAAACGTAATCTCCGATCCCGTCGGCGGACGGGCGGTCTCGGTGAAAATTTCGGCGTGCGCGTCATACCGCGCCCTGAGCCGGCGGGCAATATCTTAAATGAACCCCTGCCCTCTGCCGAAACAAATCTACACATCCCACGAAAATATCGCAAGGAACCGCCAATCGATCCCCGGCCAGGGCTCCTGGTGAATAAGCAAAGACCCCCGCCACGCTCCGGTCCCGCGAGGGAACCGGAGCGCGAACGAGGGTCGTCGCAGAGGAACGAACCGGCTTAGTTCACGTAGTCGAACGCGCCGTTCTTCCATTCGTAGAAGACGAAGCCAGGAGCCTTCATGTCGCCCTTGGCGTCGAAGCCGACCTTACCCAGCACGGTGTCGAAGGTCATGCCGTGCATCGCCTTGTTGGCGTCGGCGACCTTGGTGCTCTTGGCGGCGGCGATCGCCTGGGTATAAGCCTGGATCGCGCCATAGGTGTAGAGGGTGTATCCTTCCGGCTCGTAGCCGCCGGCACGGATCGCCTCGACCACCTTCTTGTTCGCCGGGTCCTTGCGCGGATCCGGGTTGAACGAGAACAGCGTGCCGTCGCCCGCCTTGCCCGCGATCGCCGCGAACTCGGAGGTGCCGAGGGCGTCGCCGCCGATCAGGGTGGCATTCAGGCCCTGCTCCTTCGCCTGGCGGATGATCAGCCCACCTTCGGAGTGGTAGCCGCCGAGGTAGATGACGTCGATGTTGGCCTGCTTCAGCTTGGTCACCAGGGCGGAATAGTCCTTTTCGCCCGCGGTGTAGGCTTCATACATGACTTCCTGGACGCCCAGCTCGTTGAGCTTCTTCTTGGTCTCGTCGGCGAGGCCCTTGCCGTAGGCGGTCTTGTCCTGGAGGATCGCGACCTTCTTGCCCTTGAACTTCTTGGCGATCATTTCGGCGGCGGTCGGACCCTGCTGGTCGTCACGGCCGCAGACGCGGTAGACGTTGGCGAAGCCCTGCTCGGTCAGCTTCGGGTTGGTCGAGCCGTAGGAGATCTGGACGATGCCTTCTTCCTGGTACACCGCCGAGGCCGGGATCGAGGAACCCGAGCAGAAGTGGCCGATGACCGCCTTCACGCCCTTGTTGACGAACTGGTTGGCGACCGCGACCGCCTGCTTCGGGTCGCAGGCGTCGTCGCCGACTTCCAACTTCAACTTCTCGCCGAGGACGCCGCCCTTGGCGTTGATGTCCTTGACCGCCTGTTCGGCGCCCTTGAGGGCCTGCTCGCCGAACGAGGCGTAGGAGCCGGTCATCGGACCGGCGACCGCGATCACGATCTCGGCGTTCGCCATGCCCACACCGAGAGCAAAGACCGCCACACCCGCGCACAACGTCGTTTTCAACATTCTTTCGGACTCCCTAAATCGTTTGTCGCCACGTTGTTCAAACCACCCGAGGGTTTCTTAGTCGCCGCGTTTTGCGGCGGGCGGGGCTTGTTTCTCCCCTTGGAAGTCTGCTGCCTGTTTCAGGCCGCCTCGTGCTTGCGGTCCCGCCAGTCGAAGGGACCGCTGCGTTCGTAAAGCCAGGGATATTGGGACACCATCTTGTAGGCCTGCTTTTCGCGATACGACGCGAAGCCGACCGCGATCATGATCGCGGTGCCGATCAGCCAACCCGAAAGCGACAGCAGCGGACCGCCGAACAGGGCGAAGACGAAGAAGCGGTTGGCCACGCCCAAAAGGATGCCGTAGGGCACGACCTGCCAGCGCGGCCGCCAAGTGTTGGCGATGGCGCGGCCGGTCATGAAGGCGATCCACCCCATCATCACGCAGGTGAAGATCAGGAAGGTGGCGAGGCTGGACCCCAGGACTTCGATCATCAATGGCCTCCTTCAAGGTAAGCGGCGCGAATCTCCGGATTGTCGAGAAGCTCGCGGCCCGCACCGGTCATGGTGATCACGCCGTTGACCATCACATACCCGCGATGCGCCAACTTCAAGGCATGGAATGCGTTCTGCTCGACGAGGAAGACGGTCACGCCTTTCTCGTTGATCTCGCGGATGATGTCGAAGATCTGCCGAACCACCAGCGGCGCGAGGCCGAGCGAGGGTTCGTCGAGCAGCAGCAGGCGCGGCTTGCTCATCAGCGCGCGGCCGATCGCGAGCATTTGCTGCTCGCCCCCCGAAAGCGTGCCGCCGCGCTGGTTGCGGCGCTCCTCAAGGCGCGGGAACAGGCGGAAGACCTCCCGGATGTCCTCGTCGAAGGTGCTGCCGTCGGTGGGCAGCGCGCCCATCTGGAGGTTCTCGTAGACGGTCATCCGCGAGAAGATCCGGCGGCCTTCCGGCGACTGGGCGATGCCGAGGCGCACCATCTCGTGCGCCGGAACGTCGGTAATGTCCTGGCCTTCGTAGATGATCCGGCCCTGGCGCGGCTTCGGGTTGCCGAACACCGTCATCAACAGCGTCGACTTGCCCGCGCCGTTGGCGCCGATCAGGGTGACGATCTCACCCTTCTTGATATGCAAATCCACGCCCTTCAGGGCCTCGATCTGGCCGTAGAAGGTATGGACGCCCTCGATCTTAAGCATGGTCGTCTTCCCCTTCTTCCTCGCCGAGATAAGCCCGGATCACGGTCGGATCGTTGCGCACGAAATTCGGATCGCCATCGGAGATTTTCCGGCCGTGGTCGAGAACCACGATATGGTCGGAAATCCCCATGACCACGCTCATGTCGTGTTCGATGAGGAGGACGCCGATCCCCTGCTCGTCGCGGATCGACTTCAGCAGGGTGTTGAGTTCGAGGGATTCGCGCGGGTTGAGGCCGGCGGCGGGTTCGTCGAGGCAAAGCAGGATCGGGTCGATGCACATCGCGCGGGCGATTTCGAGGCGGCGCTGGTCGCCGTAAGGAAGGTTGCCCGCCTCCCAATCCGCGCGCGCGGTGAGGTTGACCCGGTCGAGCCAGAAGCGGGCCTTCTCGACCGCCGCCTTCTCCGCCTTGCGATAGCGCGGCAGGCCGAGCAGCCCGGCGATCGCGAATCCCGAAGCCTTCATCAGCACGTTGTGCTGCGCGATGATCAGGTTTTCGAGAACGGTCATCTTCGGGAACAGGCGAATGTTCTGGAAGGTGCGGCCGACGTCGGCGAGCTGCGCGATGCGGAAGCCTTCCATCTGTTCGAGAAGGTAGTCGCCCTTCACCGGATGGGAGAGGCGCAACCGGCCCACCGTCGGCTTGTAAAAGCCGGTGAGGCAGTTGAACACCGTGGTCTTGC
>DBTR01000042.1:0-120 GCA_002307145.1 Rhodospirillum sp. UBA1311
TCCAGGTGAAGATCGGCATGTCCATGTAGCCCATGCCGGGGGCGCGCATCCTGAGGATCGTGACGAAGAAGTTGATGCCGGTGAGCAGCGTGCCGAGGCCGGAGATCTGCAGCGCCCAGA
>DBTR01000042.1:440-570 GCA_002307145.1 Rhodospirillum sp. UBA1311
AGGCGACCCAGCCGGTCTTGGCGAACTCGCCGATCACCAGTGACATGTTGGTGAGCAGCATTCCGGCGGCGGTAAGCCAGAAGCTCAACGAATTGAGGAACGGGAAGGCGACGTCGCGCGCGCCGATCTG
>DBTR01000042.1:816-17589 GCA_002307145.1 Rhodospirillum sp. UBA1311
GACGTCGCGCGCGCCGATCTGGAGCGGCACGACGATGTTCATCAGGCCGACGAGGAACGGCATCGCGACGAACAGGATCATGATCACGCCGTGCGCGGTGAACACCTGGTCGTAGTGGTGCGGCGGCAGGTAGCCCTGTTCCGCCCCCACCGCCACCGCCTGCTGGGCGCGCATCATGATCGCGTCGGAGAAGCCGCGCAGCAGCATCACCAGCGCCAGCACGATGTACATGATGCCGATCTTCTTGTGGTCGACGGAGGTGAGATACTCGGTCCAGAGCCATTTCCAGCGGTGGGTGACGGTGAGCAGGATCGCCACCGCCAGCCCGCCGACCACGATCATCGCCCCGGCGGCCATGATGATCGGCTCGTGGAAGGGGATCGCATCGAGGGTGAGCTTGCCAAACATCGAAACCGTCACTCCTGACCGTGGGATTGGTGGCCGCCGCGGTATTTGTCGATCAGGCCTGCGAACAGCCCCGGTGCGACGCCGCCATAGTAGGCCACCGGTTCGTATTCGCTGGGCGCGGCGAGCCCGGGATAGGTCTCGGCATCGAGGCGGCCGGGCGCGGCCTTGACCTTGGCGACCCAGGCGTCGAAGTCGGCCTGCGGCATCGCGCGCGCCTTGAAGGTCATGCCCGAGAAGCCTCGGCCGCTATAGTTGGCCGACATGCCGTCGTAGTCGCCGACGTGATTGGCGATCAGGTGGACTTCCGTCTTCATCCCGGCCATCGCATAGATCTGGCTGCCGAGGCGCGGGATGAAGAACGAGTTCATCACCGAATCCGAGGTGACGTCGAAGGCCACCGGCACGTCGACCGGAAAAGCGAGTTCGTTGACCGTGGCGATCCCCTGCTCGGGATAGATGAACAGCCACTTCCAATCGAGCGCAACGACCTCGATCTCCATCGGCTTGGCGGGGTGTTCGAGCGGCTTGTAGGGGTCGAGGGCATGGCTGGAGTGCCAAGCGGTGATCGCCATCACCACCACGATCACCGTCGGGATACCCCAGACCACGGCTTCGAGCTTCTTCGACTGTTCCCATTCGGGAGCGTAGCGGGCGCGGGCGTTGGAGGCGCGGAACCACCAGGCGAAGGCGACGGCCATCAGGATCACCGGGATCACCACCACCAGCATCCAACCGGTGGTGCCCAGGATCAGCGCGCGTTCGTCGAGGCCCACCTGGCCCTTGGGGTCGAGAACCGCCATTTCGCATCCGCCCAGCGCGAGCGCCGCAAGCCACGGCACACAGCCGCGCGCAATCCAGGACATCCAGCCTCTCTTCATCTCGCGATTTTCCGGCATCGTTCGGTTAGGCGTGCTCGACGAACGTCCCAAGGCGGCCACGCGTTCCGATGGCCGCCCCTCAAATCGGGGAGGGAGATTCGTCGAATGAGCTTCGGGGACTCAGATTTCGGTCGGAAGCTCGAAGTCGCCCCCAACACATAGGCACGCGCGGCGAGAGTGAAACCGACGAATCGAAAATCCCGGAACAAATCGTTTCAGCCGGGATTGAGACCCCTAGCCCCGAAGGAGGTCACCCCTCGATGAAACTCGCGTTCTACGGTTCCAGCCTGCTCTCCGCCCATCGCAACGGCGCGGCCACCTATTACCGCGGCATCCTCGCCGCGCTCGGCCGCCAGGGCTTCGCCATCACCTTCCACGAACCCGACATCCGCGACCGCCGCGAGCATCGCGACATCGGCCCGCCCGCGTGGTGCCGCGTCGCGGTCTATCCCGCCACCGACGACGGGATGAAGGCGGCCGCGACGGAAGCGGCGGAGGCCGACATCGTGATCAAGGCGAGCGGCGTCGGCTATGCCGACGAAGCCTTGCTGACCGCCGCGTTCGCCGCAGCCCGGCCCGACGCGCTCCGGATCTGGTGGGATCTCGATGCCCCGGCGACGATCGCGGAAATCGGCGACGACGAAACCCATCCGCTGCGCATCGCCCTGCCGGACCTCGACCTCGTCCTGTCCTCCGGCGGCGGCAATCCGGTGGAGGAAGGGTTCCGCCACCTCGGCGCCAAGGCCTGCGAAACCGTCTACGCCGCACTCGACCCCGCCACCCACCACCCGGTGGCCGCCGATCCGCGGTTTTCCTGCGATCTCGGTTTCCTCGGCAATCGCATGGCCGACCGCGAGGAACGGATCGAGACCTATTTGCTCGAACCCGCCGACCGCCTCGGCGCGCGGAAATTCCTCGTCGCCGGCGCGGGATGGGAAGACAAACCCTGCCCACCCTCGCTAACCAAGCTCGGCCACCTCGGCACCGATCTCCACAACGCGTTCAACGCCTCGGCCCGCGCGGTGCTGAACGTCAACCGCGCGGCCGCGGCGGCCACCGGCTATTGCCCGTCGCCGCGCCTGTTCGAGGCGGCGGGCGCGGGCGCGTGCCTGATCACCGACGCTTGGCGCGGCATCGAGATGTTCCTCACCCCGGGCAAGGAGATCCTGGTGGCGCGCGACGCCGACGACGTGGTCGAGGCGCTCGACGCCCTCACCCCGGAGCGGGCGCGCGAGATCGGCGAACAGGCGCTGGCGCGGCTGCTCGCCGATCACACCTACGCGCGCCGCGCCGAAGCCCTGGCGGGCATTCTCGGCGCGGCGTTCCGAAAAAAGGCCGGGATGCGGGCAGCCTAGGGGTCACCAGCCCCTGAAGCGCGCGGCGGTGCCGAGGACTTCGCCCGGGCGGCGCGCGTCGGTCATCACATAGGAATCGTATTGCGCGGCGGTGGCGCAGGCGTGGTTGGGCAGGATCAGCACCTTCGCACCGAGCGGCAGGTCGAGCGGCTTGGCATTGCTGCCCGGCCGCGCGGCGATGATGCCGTGTTCCTGGCTCGCCTTGATCACGATCTGGTCGGGGTAGGGATGCCCGAGCGGATCGCAGACCACGCCGTAGCCCTGGTCGACGGGCAACGCCGAGGTGCCGCGGTCGCGCGACATCGCCATCCAGCCCGCGTCGACCAGGGTCCAGCCTTTCTCCGGCTGATGGCCGATCACGGTGGCGAGCACCCCCGCCGCGATGTCGTCGAGGCCGCACACGCCCAGGCCCTGCATCACCAGATCGAAGAACATGAACACCCCGGCGCGCACCTCGGTGATGCCGCTGAAATCCTTGCCGAAGGTCGCAGTCGGGGTCGAGCCGACCGACACCGTCGGACACGGCAGACCGGCGGCGCGGAGCTTCGCCGCCGCGCCGATCGCGGTGGCGCGCTCGCCCTCCGCCGCCAGGACGATCGCCGCCTCGCCCGGCTCGGCATAGGATTCCCCGGCGTGGACCAGCACCCCTTTCAGCGCCGCGCCGCCGTCCACCAGGGCGCGGCCGATCGCGACGAGTTCCTCGCCCCGGCTCGACTGCAGCCCGGCGCGGTGGCCGTCGGCGTCGAGTTCGATCAGCGCCGGAATCGCGTCGCCGGTCTCGCGCGACTTCGTCGCCACCGCCTGCGCCGCCGCGACCGAATCGAGAATCACCGAGAGATCGCAGCCCGACTTGCGGATCGCCGCGACCCGGTCGAGCTTGTCGGGCGAGATGCCGACGGCGTAGGTGATGTCCTTGACCCCGGCGCTCGCGTAAACCTCGGCCTCCTTCAGGGTCGAAACCGTGATCGGGGTCTCCGGTCCGCCGACCAGATCGCGCATCACCGCCACCGACTTCGCAGTCTTCATGTGCGGGCGCAGCACCACGCCGTGCGGCGCGAGATGGGCGCGCATCCGCGCGAGATTGCGCGCGACCTTGAAGCCGTCGAGCAGCAGGACCGGGGTGGCGAGGTCGGCAAGGGTGGCGGTCATGGGAGAATCCTTCAGATGATCGAAGGCTCGATCTTGCCGTCGCGGCGCGATTTCGACAACCGCCGAGTTCCGCAAGCGCGCTCAAGCGCCTATGTTAGCCCTTCAACAAGCTGGGAGTTTCGAGAATGCCTGCGCCCGTCGTGATCCCCTCCGAGACCTGCATGAAGCTGATCGACCGCCGGATCGCGTTCGAAGCGATCCGAGCCGCATTGATCGCCGCCGCCGACGGCAGCGGTTCGGTCAACCCGGTGGTGATCGGCCGCGGCCTCAACGACGGCGAGACCTTCTCGATGAAGTCCGGCCTGCTGCGCGGCTTGCCCGCCGTCGGCCTCAAGGTCGGCGGCTACTGGCCCGGCAACGACGCAAAGGGCCTGCCGCGCCACCAGTCGGCGATCCTGCTGCTCGCCCCGGCGAGCGGGCGGTTGATGGCGGTGGTCGAAGGCGGCGCGCTCAACGGCCTGCGCACCGCCGCCGCCGATGCGGTCGCCGCGAGCGTGCTGGCCCGCGCCGACGCCGCGACTCTCGCGATCTTCGGCGCGGGCAAGCAGGCGCTGCACGAAGTTCGGGCGATTTGCGACACGCGCCCGATCCGGCGGGTTTTCGTCGCCTCGCGCAATGCCGCGAGCGCCGACGCGATGAGCGCCGCCCTGCGCGGCGAACTACCGCCCGAAATCCAGATCGCCTCCGCCGACGCCGAACACGCCGCGCGCGGCGCCGACATCATCGTCACCGCCACCCCCGCCCGCGCGCCGCTGTTCGACGCCGCCTGGGTCCGCCCCGGCACCCACGTCGCCTCGATGGGCAGCGACCAGGTCGGCAAGCAGGAGTTGCCGCCCGCGCTGTTCGCCAGGGCGCGGCTGTTCTGCGACCTGCCGCAACAGGCGGTGGTGATCGGCGAGATGCAGCACGCCAAGGCGCTGGTGGACGGCGGCCAGCCGCTCGTCGCGATCGGCGACGTCCTGCGCGGCGCGGTCGCGGGGCGAACCTCGGACGACGAGATCACGATCTTCGACAGCTCGGGGATCGCGCTGCAAGACCTCGCGATCGCAGCGGCGGTGCTCGCGCGTCACGCCACCACTTAGCCGGGCAGGCGCTGCGGGATCGGAATCTCGCGCACCTTCGCCAGCAGGTGTTCGAGGAAGGCGCTCTCCGCCGGATTGAGGCGCGCGCCCGGGTTCCACGCGATGTGGATGTCGACCGGCGCGACGCCCTCGGCGGGCGGCAGCGGCCAGAGCATCCCCTCGGCGACGTCGGGGGCGGCGATGTGCTCGGGCAGCGGCCCGACGCCGAGGCCGCAGACGATCATCCGCCGCACCTCGTCGAGGTTGGACGACGAGCCGATCACCCGCCCGGCGAACCCTTCCTTGGCGCGGAACACCGCGAGCGGCGAGAGCATGCCGTCGATCTGGTCGGAGACGAACGAGACGAAGTTCTCTTGCCGCAGGTCCTGGGTGCCGAGGCCGCGCTGGCGGAACAGGCGGTGCGGCGCGCCGCAATAGAGGCGGTAGGTCTGCCGTACCAGCACCTCGGAAGCGAGGCCGGGCACCGGCTCGCGCATCAGGCAGATGCCGAGCGAGCCGATCTTCTGCTGCAGGCCCTGGTGAACCTCGGCGGCCGACTGCACGTCGAAGCGGAAGGTGACGAGCGGGTGGCGGTCGTGGAATTCGCGCACCGCGTCGTCGAGCAGCCGCGTCTGTACCCGGCTGATCATCAGCACCCGCACATGGCCCGAGATTTCCTCGGTGACGTCGCGCACCATCATCCCGAAGCGGGAGATGTTGCCGTAGATCTCCACCACCTCGCGATAGATGCTCTCGCCCGCCTCGGTGACGCGGAACTTGCCGCCGCCGCGCTGCACCAGTTGCCGCCCGAGCTGCTGTTCGAGCCGCTTCAGCGCGAGGCTGACGGCGGGCTGGGTGACGCACATCCGCGTCGCCGCGCTGGTGATGCCGCCCTCCTGCACCACCACCAGGAAGGTGCGCAGGAGGTTCCAGTCCAGCTCACGGCTGAAGCGTTCGGGGTCGATCTGACTCGGGGAGTCCATGACGCCATACCCCATAAATCTGGTTTAATTTACGACCGAGCATATGCCCGATTTACCGCCACTGAAATCGGCAATGCGATTAATTGCTCAGAGTTTTGGCGAAATTATCGCCGAAATCCCCTGAAATTCCGCCCACCTGCGGGCAATCCATAAATTCTAGTTATGTTGCCAATGAGCAATTGCAATTTGTCAGGCTCCCGATCGCGGCGTTCCCTGAACGTGGCGGCACCTCCGCCCGCAGACGATCACACGTTGGAGCGAAGCCATGGATGCGAAAGATTGCGGCTGCCCGCATGGAGACGCCCCTCTCCTCGCCAGCCTCCCCGAAGCTCTCCGCGCCGAGATCGGCAAGGCGGTCGACGCCCTCCAGCCCGCCGCCGTGGACCTGCTCTCCGCGCTGGTGCGCGAGAATTCCCAAATGGGCTTCGAGCAGGGCGCGCAGGCGATCATGGCCGACGCCTTCGCCAAGCTCGGCCTCGCTGTCGACACGTTCGAAATCGACGGCGACGCGATCGCCAAGCTCCCCGGCTACTCGCCCGCGATCATCCCCTACGCCGGGCGCAAGAACGTCGTCGGCGTCCACACGCCGAAGACCCGCACCGGCAAATCCCTGATCCTCAACGGCCACATCGACGTCGTGCCCTCCGGCGAGGAAGCCCGCTGGACGACCCCGCCGTTCGTCCCCGACGTGCGCGACGGCCGCCTCTACGGGCGCGGCGCGGGCGACATGAAGGCGGGCATCGTCGCCTACACCATGGCGTTCAAGGCGCTCCAGGACTTGGGCTACGCCCCCGCCGCGCCGGTCTACCTGCAATCCGTGGTCGAGGAGGAATGCACCGGCAACGGCGCGCTCGCCTGCCTCGGGCGCGGCTACCGCGCCGACGCGGCGATCATCCCCGAGCCGTTCGGCCAAACCCTGATGACCGCGCAGATCGGCGTGATGTGGGTGGAAATCGCGGTCACCGGCCTTGCCGCGCACATGATCGACCGGGGCAAGGGCACCAGCGCCATCGACGCTGCGATGATCGTCGCCGAGCACATGAAGGCGCTCGAAGCCGCCTGGAACGCCGACCCCCACCCCGCCTACGCCGAGGTGCCGCACCCGATCAACTTCAACCTCGGCAAGATCGACGGCGGCGAATGGACCTCCTCGGTGCCGGAACGCTGCGTCACCCAATGGCGCCTGAGCTTCTACCCCGGCATCGCCACCGAGGACGCCCGCGCCGCGATCGAACGCACCGTCGCCCACGCGATCGCCACCGACGAACGCCTCGCGGGCTGCGCCGCCGCGATCCGCTGGACCGGCTTCCAGGCCCCGGGCTTCGAGCAATCCACCGAACATCCGATGATGAAGTTGCTGAGCGCTGTGCATCACGCGGTGAGCGGCGAGCCGATCGCCGAGATCGCCTGCACCTGCACCACAGACGCGCGCTTCTTCGCGCTCTACGGCGACACCCCGGCGACCTGCTACGGCCCCGAGGCCACCGCCATCCACACCATCGACGAGTCCGTCTCCCTCAAGAGTTTGCGCGACGTCACCACCGTCCTCGCGATGTTCATCGCGGCATGGTGCGGGCTGGAGCGCCGCTGAAGTTTCGAGTTCGCGTACCCGCCCCGCAGACAGACCACAGGAAAGACCAAGCCATGAGAGAACCCGTTCGTTTCCTGCGTAGAGTGGCGGTCGCCGCCGCGATCGCCTGCACCGCCCCGATCCTCGCCGCACCCCTGCCCGCGTTCGCGGCGGAAACCCCGGTGAAGGGCGGCACCCTCACCGCGATCATCCAGCCCGAGCCGCCGCTCCTGGTGATGGGCCTCAACCAGCAGGCCCCGACCCAGACCGTCGCGGGCAAGATCTACGAGAGCCTGCTGACCTACAACTTCGACCTTTCGCCGCGCCCGAGCCTCGCCAAGGCCTGGGATATTTCGGCGGACGGCCTGACCTACACCTTCCACCTCCAAACCGGCGTCACCTGGCACGATGGCCAGCCGTTCTCGGCCGAAGACGTGCTGTTCAGCTTCAAGACCTTCCTCCCCGAGACCCATCCGCGCGCCCGCGCCCTGTTCGGTCGCGCCGAGAGCATCGAAGCGCCCGACGCCAACACCGTGGTGATCAAGCTGAAGGAACCGTTCCCGGCGTTCCTCCAGGCGTTCGAGGTCTCGACCACGCCGATCATGCCGAAGCACATCTACGAGGGCACCGACTTCCGCGCCAACCCGAAGAACGCCACGCCGATCGGCACCGGCCCGTTCATGTTCGACACCTGGGAAAAGGGCAGCTTCATCCACCTCGTCGCCAATCCGCACTACTGGCAGGCGGGCAAGCCCTACCTCAAGGACATCTATTTCAAGATCATTCCCGATGCCGCCTCGCGCGCCCTCGCGCTTGAAAACGGCGACGTGATGCAATCCCAATACAACGACATCGAACCCTTCGACGTCGCGCGCCTCGCGAAGCTGCCCAACCTCACCATGACCAAGAAGGGCTACGAGTTCGTCGCGCCGGTCTCCTGGCTCGAACTCAATACCCGCGTCGCGCCGCTCGACGACAAGCGCTTCCGCCAGGCGATGATGTACGCGCTCGACCGCAAGTTCGTCCGCGACAAGATCTGGTTTGGCCTCGGCCGCATCGCGACCGGCCCGATCAACTCGGTGACCAAGTACTACGACGGCGACGTCAAGACGTACGACTACGACCCGAAGAAGGCGATCCAGCTCCTCGACGAAATGGGCCTGAAGCCCGGCGCCGACGGCGTACGCGCCACGGTGAAGTTCATGCCGCTCCCCTACGGCGAAACCTGGCAGCGCCTCGGCGAATACGTCAAGCAGGCGATGGGCAAGGTCGGCGTCAAGGTCGAGCTGGAAAGCACCGACGCCGCCGGCTGGGGCAAGCGCGAAGGCAACTGGGATTTCGATATCACCTCGAACTTCCTCTACCAGTATGCCGACCCGTCGATCGGCGTCTCGCGCACCTACATCTCGTCCAACATCCGCAAGGGCGTGATGTTCAGCAACACCATGGGCTATTCCAACCCCGAGGTGGACAAGCTGTTCGAAGCCGCCGCCAAGGAGAACGATCCGAAACTGCGCCAGGAAGATTACTCCAAGCTGCAGAAGCTGATCGTCGAGGACGTGCCGGTCGCGTGGCTCCTTGAAATGGAGTTCCCGACCCTCCTCAACACACGCGTCCATGACGCGATCACCACCGCCATCGGCGTCAACGAGACCTACGCCGACGCCTGGGTTTCGCCGAAGTGAGCCCGATGCCGCGCGGGGCAACCCGCGCGGCCTCCCCGATCCTCCTGACGACGAGGTCCGCCCGTGCCCCAGATGCTCCGCTTCCTCTTCAGCCGCCTGACCAAGGCCATCGTCGTGCTGGGCGTGGTGGTGGTGCTGAACTTCACCCTGATCCACGCCGCGCCCGGCGACCCGGCGACGGTGATGGCGGGCGAGGCCGGCGCCGCCGACCAGATGTTCGTCGACCAGTTGCGCAAGCAGTTCGGCCTCGATCAACCGCTCTACGTTCAGCTCGGCACCTATGTCGGCCATATTCTCCAGGGCGACCTCGGCTACTCGGTGCGCCAGCAGCGCCCGGTCGTCGACCTCCTCCTCGACCGCCTTCCCGCCACCGTCGCGCTCACCATGTCGGCGTTCGTCCTCGCGCTCGCGGGCGGCATCGCGATGGGCCTGCTGGCGGCGGTCAACGTCGGCAAATGGAGCGATTCCGTGATCACCGTGCTCGCGCTGCTCTCCTACGCCACGCCGATCTACTGGGTCGGCCTGATGCTGGTGCTGGTGTTCTCGGTCAACCTCGGCTGGCTGCCCGCCTTCGGCTACGAGAGCATCGGCGCGGGCAAGGCCGGCCTGGAACGCTTCGCCGACATCCTCGAACACATGGCCCTGCCGGTGGTCACCCTCGGCCTGTTCTACATGGCGGTCTACACCCGCCTCACCCGCGCCTCGGCGCTCGAAGTTTCCAGCATGGATTTCGTCAAAACCGCGCGCGCCAAGGGCCAAAGCGAGTGGAAGATCGTCACCCGCCATGTCCTGCGCAACGCGATCCTGCCGGTGCTCACCGTCGCGGGCGTGCAGGCGGGGCAGCTCGTCGGCGGCTCGATTTTGGTGGAAACGGTGTTCGCCTGGCCCGGCCTCGGGCGGCTTACCTTCGACGCGGTGCTGCAGCGCGACTATCAGGTGCTCTTGGGCGTGTTCTTCGTCACCTCGGTGCTGGTGATCGTGTTCAACATCATCACCGACCTGCTCTACGTCCTGATCGACCCGCGCGTGGAGATCGCCTGATGTTCAACCGCGATTTCACCCAAGCGTTCCTGCGCAACAAGGGCGCGGTCGGCGGCCTCGTCATCGTCGCCGCGATCATCCTCCTCGCGCTGTTCGCCGACCTCCTCTTCCCCGGCGACCCGTGGGACATGGCGGGCGCACCATTCGGCCATCCGTTCGAGGACGGCCTGCTGTTCGGCTCCGACATGCTCGGCCGCGACATCGCCTCGGGCATCGCCCACGGCGCGCGGGTTTCGCTCTTGATCGGCCTCACCTCGACCGTCGTCGCGGTGCTGGTGGGGGTGCTGCTCGGCGCGCTCGCGGGCTTCCACGGCGGCCGGATCGACGACGCGATCATGCGCTTCACCGAGCTGTTCCAGACCATCCCGAACTTCGTCCTGGTGGTGGTGATCGTCGCGATCTTCACCCCGTCGCTGACCAGCATCGTCGTCGCCATCGCCCTGGTGAGCTGGGCGCCGCTGGCGCGGCTGGTGCGCGGCGAATTCCTCACCCTGCGCTCCCGCGAGTTCGTCCAGGCCGCGATCACCTGCGGCCAGGGAAACGCCACGATCATCTTCCGCCAGATCCTCCCCAACTGCCTGTCGCCGATCATCGTCTCCGCCTCACTGATGGTGGCGACCGCGATCCTCCTGGAAAGCTCGCTCTCCTTCCTCGGCCTCGGCGACCCGAACGCGATGAGCTGGGGCTTCATGGTGGGCAGCGCGCGCACCGTGCTGCGCCAGGCGTGGTGGATGAGCTTCTTCCCCGGCGTCGCGATCCTCCTCACCGTGCTCGGCCTCAACCTCGTCGGCGAGGGCTTGAACGACGCGTTCAACCCGCGCCTGCGCCGCAAGCGGAAGGCCTGAACCATGTCCGAAGCCGCAACCCCTCTGCTCGAAATCAAGGGCCTCACCGTCGCCCTGCCCGAAGGCGGCGACCGCGCCTTCGCGGTGGAGAAGATCGACTACACCCTGAACCCCGACGAAATCCTCTGCATCGTCGGCGAAAGCGGCTCGGGCAAGTCGGTGACCGCGCACGCGATCATGGGCCTGCTGCCCAAGCCAGACCTGCGCATCGCGGCGGGTGGCATCCTCTATCGCGGCCGGAACATCGTGACGATGAGCGACGCCGAGCAGCGCAAGCTGCGCGGCCACCGCATCGCGATGATCTTCCAGGAACCGATGACCGCCTTGAACCCGCTGATGCGGATCGGCGCGCAGATCGAGGAAGCCCTGACCATCCACACCGACCTCGACCGCGCGGCGCGCACCGCCCGCGTCGTCGAGATGCTCGCCGCCGTCGGCCTGCCGAACCCCGAGGAAATCCGCAAGAGCTACCCCTTCCGCCTCTCCGGCGGGCAGCGCCAGCGGGTGATGATCGCGATGGCGCTGGCGCTCAAGCCCGACATCCTGATCGCCGACGAACCCACCACCGCCCTCGACGTGACGACGCAGAAGCAGATCCTCGATTTGATCAAGGAGATCCAGCGCGAGCAGCGCATGGCGGTGCTGTTCATCACCCACGACTTCGGCGTGGTGGCGGAAATCGCCGACCGCGTCGCGGTGATGCGCCACGGCCGGGTGGTGGAGATCGGCGCGGCGGAACAGGTGCTGAACCGCCCCGCCCATCCCTACACCCAGGCGCTGATCGGCTCGCTGCCGCATGGCCGCGCGGGCGATGGCCCGGCGTTCGTGCCCGAAGGCGAACCGCTGATCGCCGCCACCGACGTCCACAAGGTCTACAAGATCGCAGGAACCCGCGTCGGCGGCGCGCGCACCCTGGTGGTCTCCGACCACGTCCACCTCACCATCCACCCCGGCGAGACCGTCGGGCTGGTGGGGGAATCCGGTTCGGGCAAGTCGACGCTGGCGCGCACCATCGTCGGTCTGGTCAAGCCCGACGGCGGCCGCATCGACTTCGAGGGCGCGGACTTGCTCAGCCTCGACCGCGACGCCTTCCGCCCCTACCGCCGCCATGTCCAGATGGTGTTCCAGGACCCCTACGCGTCGTTGAACCCGCGCCACAAGGTCGGCGAGATCATCGCCCAGGGGCCGGTGGCGTTCGGCATGGACAAGGCCGAGGCCCTCGCCCGCGCCCGCGACCTCCTCGGACTCGTCGGCCTCGAAGCCAGCGCGGCGGACCGCTATCCGCACGAGTTCTCCGGCGGCCAGCGCCAGCGCGTCTCGATCGCCCGCGCACTCGCGATGGAGCCGAAGCTCCTGATCGCCGACGAGCCGGTCTCCGCCCTCGACGCTTCGGTCCAGGCGCAGGTGCTGGCGCTCCTCGCCGAGATCAAGACCAAGCTCAACCTCGCCATGCTGTTCATCACCCACGACCTGCGCATCGCGGCGCAGATCTGCGACACCGTGGGGGTAATGAAGCTCGGGCGGATCGTCGAAATCGGACCGGCGGCGCAGGTCTTCGGCAACCCGCAGGACGATTACACCAAGGCGCTGCTATCGGCGATTCCCGGCCAGGGCTGGACGCCGCCCGCCGCCCGCGCGGAAGGAGTTTCGTGATGCGTATCGCCGTGATCGGCGGCGGCGCGGTTGGATGCCTGATCGCCGCCCGCCTCTCCGCTTCCACCCCCGCCGAGGTCGCCCTGGTGGTGCGCCGCGCCGCAGCCGCCGCCGAAATCCGCCGCCACGGCATCCGCATGACCATGCCCTCGGGCCGGGTCGCGCGCACGCCGGTGACGGTCACCGACGACCCATTGAGCCTTGGGCTTCAGGATCTGGTGATCATTTGCGTCAAGGCCTACGCGGTGAAGGGCGTGCTGCACGGCCTCTCGGCGATCACCGGGCCGGAGACCGTGATCATGCCGGTGATCAACGGCATTCCCTGGTGGTATCCGGCGTTCCAGCCCGCGCCGCTCGACGGCGTGCGGCTGACCTCGGTGGACCCGGACGGCGTGCTCTCCGCCGCCATCGACCCGGCACGGCTGATCGGCGCGGTCACCTACGTCGCGGTGGAAAACCAGGGCGACGGCGTGATCCGCCACGTCAACGACCAGCGCTTCGCCTTCGGCGATCCGGCGGGCCGCGACACGCCGATGCTCGCCGCCGTCACCGACCTGTTCGCCCAGGCCGGGTTCGACGCCGTCGCGACGCCCGACATTCGCGGCCAGATCTGGACCAAGCTCTGGGGCAACCTCGCGTTCAACCCGCTCTCGGTGCTGACCGGCGCGCCCTTGACCACGATCTGCACCAATCCCGGCACCCGCGAGGTGAGCGTGCGAATGATGGCGGAAGCGCAGGCGGTGGCCGAGCGCCTCGGCATCCGCTTCGGCATGAGCATCGACGCGCGGATCGAGACCTCGGCGGCGATCGGCAACTTCAAGACCTCGATGCTGCAGGACTACGAGGCCGGGCGCCGCCTCGAAATCGAAGCGATCGTCGGCGCGGCGATCGAACTCGCCGCACGCGTCGGCGTGGCTGTCCCCACCTTGACCACGATCCAGGCCCTCACCGACCTGCGTGCGAAAAGCCGCGATGCGGCGTGAACGGACGATCTGACATGACCCTTTCCCTGACTTCCCTCGGCATCGACGGCGACCGTCTCTGGCACACCCTGATGGAGATGGCGAAAATCGGCCCGATCCCCGGCAACGGCAGCGGCCGCCTCGCCCTCACCGACCTCGACAAACAGGGCCGCGAGCTGTTCGCGCTGTGGTGCCGCGGCGCCGGGATGAGCCTCGCGACCGACGCGATCGGCAACCTCTTCGCCCGCCGCGAAGGCATGGACCCAAGCCTGCCGCCGGTGGTGCTGGGTTCCCACCTCGACACCCAGCCGACCGGCGGGCGCTTCGACGGCGTCTACGGCGTGCTGGCCGCGCTCGAAGCGGTGCGCAGCCTGAACGACGACGGCGTCGAGACCCTGCGCCCGATCGAGATCGCGGTGTGGATGAACGAGGAAGGCGCGCGCTATTCGCCGCCGATGATGGGCTCGGGGGTGTTCACCGGGCGCTTCACCGAAACCGAGGTGCTCAACGCCGTCGCCCAGGACGGCGCGCGGCTGGAAGACGACCTCGTCCGCCTCGGCTGGAAGGGCGAGCGCAAGGCGTCGCTTTCCGCCCACCCGATGGCCGCCTATTTCGAGGCCCACATCGAGCAGGGTCCGGTGCTGGAAGACGAGGCCAAGGACTTGGGCGTGGTCACCGGCGCGCGCGGCCAGAACTGGTACGAGGCTGTGATCACCGGACGCGAGGCCCACGCCGGGCCGACGCCGATGCACTTGCGGAAAGACGCCCTGGTCGCCGCCGCCAAGCTGGTTCTGGCAGTGCAGGAGATCGGCGCGGCCTACGGCGAGGAAGCCTGCGCCACGGTCGGCATCCTCGACGTCGAACCCCACTCGCGCAACGTCATCCCCGGTCGCGCCCTCGTCACCATCGACCTCCGCCACCCCGACACCGCGCAACTCGCGGCGATGGACGCGGACCTCAAGGCGGCGGTGGCGTCGCTTTCCACCAACGGCATCTCGATCGCGCTCAACGACTTCTGGAGTTTCCCGGTGATCCGCTTCGACGAAACCCTGGTGGGCCGGGTGCGCGACGCGGCAACGGCGCGCGGCCTCGCGCATCGCGACATCGTCTCGGGCGCGGGGCACGACGCGGTCTACGTCTCGGCGGTGGTGCCGACGGCGATGATCTTCATCCCCTGCGTCGGCGGCATCAGCCACAACCCGGCGGAAAACATCGAGCCACGCCACGCCGCCCTCGGCTGCGCGGTGCTCAAGGACGCGGCGCTCGCCACCGCCCAGGCCCGTTGAACGGAGGACTGCGAACCATGAAGTTCTGCGCGGTGCACCATCCGGATGTGGCGCTGCATCATCCGGAAACCTTTTTCAAGCGCGGCCAGCTGGTGCCGATCCCCGAGGTTCCGGCGCGCGCCGAAGCCGTGGTTTCGCTGCTGCGCCAGCGCGGCGTGCCGCTCGACGTCGCGCCCGACTACGGCCCGGCGCCGCGCGGCGCGGTGCACACGCCCGAGCTGCTGCGCTATCTCGAAACCGCGCACGCCCGCTGGATCGCCAATCCCGGCTTCTCCGACATCATCATCCCCAACGTCTTCCAGGGGCCGGGGATGTCGGGCTATCCGACCCACATCCTCGGCCAGGCGGGCTTCCACGCCTCCGACCTGTCCGCGCCGATCGTCGCCGGAACCTGGGCGGCGATCGCCGCCGCCGCCAACACCGCGGTGCACGGCGCGCACCTGCTGGTGGACGGCGCGGCGGACGCGGTCTACGCCGCCTGCCGCCCGCCCGGGCACCACGCCAGCCGCGACCGCATCGGCGGCTTCTGCTTCCTCAACAACGCCGCGATCGCGGCGCAGGAGGCGCTGACGCTGTTGGGCGCGGAAGGCCGCCGCCAGCGGGTCGCGATCCTTGATATCGACGCCCACCACGGCAACGGCACCCAGGAGATCTTCTGGGAGCGGGACGACGTCTACTTCGTCTCGCTCCATGCCGACCCGGCGGAGTTCTATCCCTACCTCGCGGGCTATCGCGGCGAAGTCGGGGAAGGACGCGGGCGCGGCTACACCCTCAACCTGCCCTTGCCGATCGGCGCATCCGAACCGACGTTCCTGGGGGCGCTCGCCGACGCGTTCGAAGCCATCGTCCACTACGGACCGGAAATCCTCGTGGTCTCGCTTGGCTTCGACGCCTACGAGGGCGATCCCTACCAGGGCCTGAAAGTCACCACGCCGGGCTTCGGCCGGATCGGCGGATTGATCGCCGCGCTCGGCCTGCCGACCCTGCTGGTGCAGGAAGGCGGCTACGCGGTCGGCGACCTCCAGGCCAACCTGGCAAGTTTTCTCGACGGCTTCGGAGCCGCCGCACTCTCACCCACTCCAGCGAACGGATAGTCCAGAATGGTCAAGCTCAAGGATCCGCAACTCCTGCGCGGACAGGCTTATGTCGACGGCGCGTGGATCGACGCCGATGCGGGCGGCCGCTTCGCCGTCACCAACCCGGCGACCGGCGAAACCCTCGCGCAGGTCGCCGACTGCGGCGCGGCGGAAACCCGGCGCGCGATCGAAGCCGCCAACGCCGCATGGCCCGCCTGGCGCGCGAAATCCGCCAAGGAGCGCGCGGGCGTCCTGCGCGAGTGGTTCCGCCTGATCGTCGAGAATGCCGACGACCTCGCGCTGCTGATGACCTCGGAGCAGGGCAAGTCCCTCGCCGAGGCCAAGGGCGAAGTGCTGGGCGGCGCGGCGTTCGTCGAATGGTTCGCCGAGGAGGCCAAGCGGGTCTACGGCGACACCATCCCCGCCCCCACCGCCGACAAGCGCTACCTCGCGATCAAGCAGCCGATCGGCGTGGTCGCGGCGATCACGCCATGGAACTTCCCCTCCTCGATGATCACCCGCAAGGTCTCGCCCGCCCTCGCCGCCGGCTGCACCGTGGTGATCAAGCCCGCCAAGGCGACGCCGCTCTCCGCCACCGCCCTCGCCGTGCTGGCCGAGCGCGCGGGGATCCCGAAGGGCGTGCTGAACGTCATCGTCGGCTCCAAATCCGGCCCGATCGGCGGGGAACTCAGCACCAATCCGCTGGTGCGCAAGCTCTCGTTCACCGGCTCCACCGAGGTCGGCAAGATCCTCCTGGCGCAGACCGCCGGGACGGTGAAGAAGGTGAGCATGGAGCTGGGCGGCAACGCGCCGTTCATCGT
>DBTR01000042.1:17851-41879 GCA_002307145.1 Rhodospirillum sp. UBA1311
CATCGTCTTCGACGACGCCGACCTCGACGCCGCGGTGATCGGCGCGATGGCGTCGAAATACCGCAACTCCGGCCAGACCTGCGTCTGCGCCAACCGGATTTTGGTGCAGGACGGCGTCTACGACGCCTTCGCTGCCAAGTTCGTCAAGGCGGTCGCGGGCCTCAAGGTCGGCAACGGCGCGGAAGCGGGCGTGACCCAGGGGCCGCTGATCGACGACGCAGCGGCGGAAAAGGTCGCCGAACTCGTCGCCGACGCGGTGAAGAAGGGCGCGACCGTCGCCATCGGCGGCAAGCCGCACAGCCTCGGCGGGAGCTTCTACGAGCCCACCGTGCTCACCGGCGCGACCACCGCGATGCGCTTCACCTACGAGGAAATCTTCGGCCCGGTCGCGCCGCTCTATCGCTTCAAGACCGAGGACGAAGCCATCGCGCTCGCCAACGACACCAACTACGGCCTCGCCGCCTACTTCTACAGCCGCGACGTCGGGCGGATCTTCCGCGTCATGGAAGCGCTCGAATACGGCATGGTCGGCGTCAACGAAGGCCTGCTCGCCAACGAAGCCGTGCCCTTCGGCGGGATCAAGGAATCGGGCTTGGGCCGCGAAGGCTCCAAGTACGGCATCGAGGACTTCCTCGAAATCAAATACGCCTGCCTCGGCGGGATCTGAACCCTTCAGGAGATCGTAGGACCATGACCACCAACGCCAGCCTCCAGTCGCGCCGCGAAGCCGCCGTGCCGCGCGGGCTCTTCACCAACCAGCCGGTCTATGCGGCCAAGGCGCTCAACAGCGAGCTGTGGGACGTCGAGGGCAAGCGCTACATCGACTTCGCCAGCGGCATCGCGGTGCTCGCCACCGGCCACCGCCACCCCAAGGTGATCGCGGCGGTAAAAAAGCAGATCGACGACTACGCCCACGTCTGCATCCAGGTGACGCCGTATGAGCCCTATGTCGAGCTCGCCGAGCGCCTCAACGCGATGATGCCGGGCCCGGGGCCGAAGAAGACCCTGTTCCTCACCACCGGCGCGGAAGCGGTGGAAAACGCGGTGAAGATCGCGCGCATCGCCACCGGACGCCCGGCGGTGGTCGCCTTCACCGGCGCGTTCCACGGCCGCACGCTTTTGACCGTCGCGCTCACCGGCAAGGTCAACCCGTACAAGATCGGCGTCGCGCCCCTGCCGGGCGAGATCTATCACGTGCCGTTCCCGGATGCGTACCACGGCGTCTCGGTCGAGCAGTCGCTGAAAGCCATCGACACTCTGTTCCGCTCCGATGTCGACCCGAACCGGGTCTGCGCCTTCATCGTCGAGGCGGTGCAGGGCGAGGGCGGCTTCAACCCGGTACCGCCCGAGTTCCTCCAGGCGCTCCGCAAGATCTGCGACGACCACGGAATTCTGCTGATCGTCGACGAGATCCAGACCGGCTTCGGTCGCACCGGCAAGATGTTCGCGGTCGAGCATTCCGGGGTTGCGCCCGACATGATCACGGTGGCGAAGTCGCTGGGCGGCGGCTTCCCGATCTCCGGCGTGATCGGCAAGGCCTCGGTGATGGACCTGCCCAACGTCGGCGCGATCGGCGGCACCTACGGCGGCAACCCGCTCTCCTGCGCGGCGGCCCTCGCGGTGCTCGACGTGCTCGCCGAGGAAAAGCTGGTGGAGCGCGCGAAGACCATCGGCGGCATCATCACCGGCCATTTGAAGGGCATGGCGGCGAAGAACCAGTTCTCCTGCATCGGCGACATTCGCGGCCTCGGCGCGATGCTGGCGGTGGAACTGGTGAAGGACCGCGCCACCCGCGAACCCGACGCCGACTTGACCAAGGCGGTGGTCGCCAAGGCGGCGGAGAACGGCCTGGTGGTGCTCACCTGCGGCGTACACGGCAACGCGGTGCGTTTCCTGCCGCCGCTCACCATGCCCGAGGAGCAGGTCAAGGAAGGCATGGCGATCTTCGAAAAATCGCTCGCCGAACTCGTCGGCGCGTGAGCAAAAACCCGGCGGCGGCGTCCTACTGGAACGCCGCCTCCCGCGCGATCAGGTCGTCGTAGGTCCATTGGCGGGTGACGCCCGCCGCGCCGACCTCGACGATCTGGTCGGCGTCCCGCACCGTCGCAAGGCGGTGCGCGATCACGAGGGTGGTGCGCCCCACCGAAAGCTCGGCCAGGGATTGCTGGATTTCCCGCTCGGTGCGGGTGTCGAGGGCCGAGGTCGCCTCGTCGAGAATCAAGATCGGCGGGTTCTTCAGAAACATCCGCGCGATCGAGACCCGCTGCTTCTGTCCGCCCGAAAGCTTGACGCCGCGCTCGCCGACCACCGTGTCCAGACCCTCCGGCAGCCCCGCGATCAACTCCTCCAGCCGCGCCCGCCGCGCCGCTTCGACGATCTCCGCCTCGGTCGCGTCGAGGCGGCCGTAGGCGATGTTTTCCCGCAAAGTGCCGCCGAACAGGAACACCTCTTGCTGGACGATGCCGATCTGGCCGCGCAGCGACGCCAGGGTCATGTCGCGGATGTCGATGCCGTCGATGGTGATCGCGCCCGCGTCGACGTCGTAGAAGCGCGGCAGCAGCGAGCAGATCGTGGTCTTGCCCGCGCCCGAGGGGCCGACCAGCGCCACCGTCTCGCCCGCGCGGACGCTCAGATCGAAGCCGGTGAGGATCGGGCGGCCGGGCTCATAGCCGAAGCCGACGCCCTCGAAGCGGATGTCGCCCTTGAGCGGCGGCGCGCCGGCCGCGCCGGGGCGGTCGACGATGTCGGGCTCGGTGTCGAGGAGTTCGCAATAGCGGCGGAACCCGGCGATGCCCTTGGGATAGGTTTCGATCACCGCGTTGATCTTCTCGACCGGGCGGAAGAACACCCCGACGAGCAGCAGGAAGCCCAAGAACCCGCCTTGCGTCAGTTCGCCCGCGAGGACGTAGTGCGCGCCCGCGATCATCACGATCACCAGGATCGCGCGCATGCCGACGTAGGAGAGCGAGGTCGAGGCGGCCATGATCCGGTAGGCGTCGAGCTTGGTGCGGCGGTAGTTGGCGTTGCTCTCGGCGAACAGGCGGCGCTCGTGGTCTTCGTTGGTGAACGCCTGGACGACGCGCATGCCGCCGACGTTCTCCTCGATCCGCACGTTGAAGTCGCCGACGCGGCGGTAGAGCGCCTGCCAGTTGCGGGTCATCCGGCCGCCGTAGCGGCTCGTCACCCAGGCGACCACCGGCACGATCGCGACGGTGATCAGCGCCAGCGGCACGTGGATCGAGAGCATCAGCAGGAACGCGCCGACGAAGGTCATCACCGCGATCAGCAAATCTTCCGGCCCGTGGTGGGCGACCTCGCCGATCTCTTCCAGATCCTTGGTGACGCGCCCGACCAGATGCCCGGTCTTCTGGCCGTCGTAGAAGCGGAAGGAGAGCTTCTGCAGATGGTCGAAGCTGCGGCGGCGCATCTCGGTTTCGATGTTCACCCCGAGCTTATGGCCCCAGTAGATCACCACGGCGGTCAACCCGGTGTTGAGCAAGTAGACGAGGAGCAGGCCGACGGCGGCGGCGACGATCAGCACCCAGTCCTGCAGCGGCAGGAGTTCGTCGACGAACAGCTTGATCGCGAGCGGGAAGCCCAGTTCCATCAGGCCGGAGACCACCGCGCAGCCGACGTCGAGGGTGAACAGCCCGAGGTGGGGGCGGTAGTAGGCGAAAAACCGGCGCAGCATGGGAACTCCGTTCAGGGATCGGGGCATCAGCGCGCGCCCCGGCTCAACCGCCACACCAGATAGGTGCCGCCGAGCAGCGCGGCAAACAAGCCGAGCGGCAATTGATAGGGGAAGGCGACGCTGCGCGCCAGCCAGTCGGACGCGACCATCAGCCCGCCACCGAGCAGCGCCGCGCCGAAGGCCTGCTCCAGCGGCGCGGCGAGACCGAGCATCCGCGCCAGATGCGGCGCGATCAGCCCGACGAACGACAGCGGCCCGACGAACAGCGCCGCGAGCGCGGTGAGGATGCCCGCGAAGGCGACCAGCGCGGCGCGCCAGAGTCCGGTGGCGAAGCCGACGCTCCGGCCGGTGGCGTCGCCGAGCGGCAATATCCGCAGCGCCCGCGCCGCCAGCGGCAACGCCAGCAACGTCAAGGCCGCCGCGACGCAGGCGAACCCCGCCTGCCCCGGCGTCGCGTCGTTGGTCGCGCCGGAGAGCCAGCGCAGCAGGTCGAAGGACTGACGGGTGCCGGTGGCGATGGCGGCGGTGAGGATCGCCGAGCCGAACGCGCCGACCGCGATGCCGCCGAGCAGCAGCCGTTCCGGCCCCAGCCCGCCCTTGCGCGCGAAACCCAGCACCAGCACCAGCGCGCCGACCGCACCGATGGTCGAGGCCGCGAGTTGCACGCCCAAGCCCGGCGCGGCGAGGCCGTACACCGCCGCCGCCATCCCCACGCCCGCGCCGCTGCCGACGCCCAGAATTTCCGGCCCCGCGAGCGGATTGGCGGTGACGCGCTGGAGGACCGCCCCGGCCACCCCGAGCATCGCCCCCGCCGCCGCCGCGACCGCGACGCGCGGCCCGCGCCAGGGCAGGAGGCGGTCGAACAATTCGCCGGTGGCGAAGCTCCACCCGTCCGCGCCGCGCCCGAGGCACAGCGCCAGCAGCACGGCCAGTCCGGCCAAGGCCGCCAAGCCGAGCAGCATCGGCCACGCCCGGGTGCGGCGCGGCACCGTCGCCTGCGCCGCCACAGAAGGCCACTCGAACAGGCGCAGGCGCGGCAGCAGCCAGAGCAGCACCGGCCCGCCCAAGAGCGCGGTCGCCGCCCCCGCCGGAATCCGCTCGCCGCCGAACACCTGGATCATCCCGTCGGTGAGCCAGAGCAGCAACGCGCCGATCGCCGGAGCCGCGAGCATGCGGGCGCGCAAGGTCCGCGCACCGCTCAGGTGCGCGAGCGCGGGCGCGGCCAATCCGACGAAGCCGATCACCCCGACCTCGGCGGTCACGCTCGCCGCCAGCCACACCGCGACGCCGAGCGCGGCGCATCGCATCGCGCCGACGGCGAGACCGAGGCTGCGCGCGGCGTCGCCGAGGGCGAACAAACCCAGCGGGCGGAACAGCACCGCCGCTGCCGCCGCGCCGAGGGCGAGGCGCAGGGCAACGGTGAGCGTCGGCCCCCAGCTTTGCTGCACCAGCGAGCCGCCGCCCCAGAGAAACAGCGAGAACACGTATTCGCCGTGCGCCAGGATCAAGGCCGCGCTCATCGCGGCGGCGGTCAAGCCCAGCATCATCCCTGCGAGCGCCACCGCCACCGGCTCCAGCCCGCGCCGCCAGGTCAGCCCCAGCAGCAGCGCCACCGCCGCGAGGCCTCCCGCCAGCGCCACACCCTCGCGCGACGCGGCGACGAGGCCGGGCGCATGGATCGTCGCGGCGGCCAGCGCGAGTTGCGCCCCGGCGGAAATCCCGAGAGTCGAGGGCTCGGCGAGCGGATTGCGCAGCACCCGCTGCAGGATCAACCCGGAGAGCCCGAGCGCAGCGCCCGCCACCAGCGCCATCGCGATGCGCGGCAGGGTCGCATTCCACAGAATCACCTCGCGCAGCGCCGGAACCGCGACGCCGTCCGGCGAATAGCCGGATACGCGCAACGTCGTGAGCGCGCAGGCGAGCAATACCAGACCGGCCCACGCCGCCTTAACCATGGGCGGCCACCAGGGCGCGGGCGAAGCGCAACGCGGCGGGCAATGCGCCGAAGTGGTCGATCGGCGGCAGATATGCCACTCGGCCCGCGCGCACCATCGGCAGCGCCGCCCAGATTTGGCTTTCCGCCAAGTCCCGCGCCGCTTCGGGCGGCGTCGGCGCGACGATCGCAAGGTCGGCTTCCGGCACCCGCGCCAGCGCCTCGATCCCCACCGGCGCGGCGGAGGAATAGGCGCTTGGGTCCTCCCAGGCGTTGACGCCGCCGAGGCGTTCGAGCACGTCGCCGAACAGGCTGTCACCGCCGAAGGCGCGGAAGTGCCGCGCGTCGCCGAGACTGACGACGAACACCGGGCGGGAGAATCGCACGCGCGCACGCAAGCCTTCGAGTTCGGCCCGCGCGGCGGCGATCGCGGCCTCGGCTTGCGATTCCCGGCCGGTGGCGGCGCCCAGGGTGCGCGCGGCCCGTTCGGCCAGGGCATAGGGCGGCTGGCCGGTGGCGTGAATCGATAGGGAGAGGACGCTGCCGATGCGCGCGAGGTTGGCGCGCTGGCGTTCGTAGAAGTTGGAGATCAGGATCAGGTCGGGGCGCAGCGCGGCAAGGAATTCGAGATTGGGCGCGCCGCGCAGGCCGAGATCGGCGACGCCCGCGGGCACCTCGGGCTCCACGGCGATGCTGCGGAACTGCATCAGCTCGGTCGCGGCGAGCGGCACGATCCCGAGCGCCAGCGCGGTTTCGAGCGCGCCCCAGTCGATCGCGGCGACGCGGCGCGCCGACGCGAATGCGGGCGTGGGCAGCAGGCAGGCGGCGAGGCCCGCGAGAACGGCACGACGGCTCGGCATCAGAAGTCCCGGACGTAGCCGATCGGCTCGCCGCTCTCCGGATGGGGGAAGATGCCCATGGGCAGGTCGTAGATCTCCGCGAGACGTACCGGCGTCATCAAGGCGGCGGGCGCGCCCTGGGCAATCAGGCGGCCGCCTTTGAGCGCGACGATCTCGTCGCAGAGGCGCGCCGCCATGTTGACGTCGTGCAGCACCACTACCGCGCCGAGGCCGCGCGCGCGGTTGAGGCTTTTCACCAATTGCAGCACCTCGACCTGATGCGCGATGTCGAGCGCCGAGGTGGGTTCGTCGAGCAGCAGGCAGCGGGCATCCTGCGCGAGCATCATCGCGAGCCAGGCGCGCTGTCGCTCGCCTCCCGAGAGGGTGTCCACCAGCCGGTCGGCCAATGGTTCGAGGCCGGTGTCGGCGAGCGCCGCCGCCACCTTCGCGCCGTCTTCGATGCCGAACCGCCCGAACGCGCCGTGCCAGGGGAAGCGCCCGAGCGCCACCAGCTCCCTCACCGTCATCCCCTCGGCGGGCGGGGTGAACTGCGGCATGTAGGCGACCGCCCGGGCGAAGGCGCGCGGCGGCAGGGCGTCGATCTCCGCGCCCTCGAACCAGATCGCGCCGGAGGTGGGCCGGGACTGCCGCGCCAGCAGCTTGACCAGGGTGCTCTTGCCCGAGCCGTTGGCGCCGACGAGGCCATAGATCTTGCCCGGCTCCAGGCGCAACGCAACGTCGGCGAGGAGGGCGCGCGCACCAATTTCCACGCCGACGGTGTCGAGGACGAACAGACTCTCGTGTTGCATTGCCAACCCATCCCAACGTCGGCCCGCCGCGCGAACGGCGGGCCGCACCGGTTACCAGTTCATGTGGAACTTCAACATCGCCGTCCGCCCTTCGGCGTAGGCGCAGGAATACTCGGTCTGGCAGGCGGCGACGTAGGTCTTGTCGAACAGGTTGTTGACGTTGAGGTCGACGCCCCAGTTGTCTTCCGCATAGCCGACCTTGGCATCGTAGACGGTGGCCGAGGGGACCTTCAGGGTGTTGGCGTTGTCGGCCCACGACGAGCCGATGTAGCGCACGCCGCCGCCGACGCTGACACCATTGAGCGCGCCGCCCAGGTCCTCGCGGTCGAAGCTGTAGTCGGCCGACAACGAGGCCATGCGTTCCGGCACGATATAGGGCTGGTTGCCGACGATCGAGGCATCCGCGTCCTTGGTGATGTCGAGGTCGAGAAGGGTGAACGCGCCGGTCGCCTTGAGGTTCTTGGTGACGTTGATCCGCGCCTCCGCCTCGAAGCCCTGGGAATTCACCTCGCCCAACTGGGTCTCGGTGACGCCGCTGCCGGTGACCACGTTCTGCCGGGTGAGGTCGAACAGGGCGACGGTGAACAGGCCGTCGATCCAGGTCGGCGCATACTTCACGCCGACTTCGTACTGCTTGCCGGTTTCCGGCTTGAACACGCCGCCGTCGACGGCGGAGGTGCCGAGCACCGGATTGAAGAAGGTGGAATAGCTGGCGTAGGGCGTGACGCCGCCTGCGAAGGTGTAGGCGAGGCCCGCGCGCCCGCTCCACTGGCCGTCGTTGCCGTCATAGGACGGATTGCCGTCGGCGACGTTGCGCACCCGGTCGTAGCGGCCGTTCAAGGTCACCAGCCAGCCATCGCCGAAGCGGAGCTGGTCCTGCGCGTAGAAGCCGACCTGGTGCATGGTGAGCTGCTGGTCGATGTAGGCGGCGCGGTCGCCCTGGGTCGCCCCGTATTGCGGATCGGTGGCGCTGATCGTGGTCGCCGCGCCGGACGCCTGCACCTGCTCCATGCCGAAGTACTTGTAGTCGACGCCACCGAGGAGGGTGTGCGACACCGGGCCGGTGGCGAACTTTTTCTCGACCTGGTTGTCGAGGAGCACGGTGTTGACCGAGGTATCGTGTTCGAAATTGACCCGCGAGAGGGTGTTGGTGGCGTCCGGCGTCGCCGAAAACCCGTTGTAGCCGAAGGCATAGAGCGAGATCTCGTGGACTTCGCTGTGGCCGTAGCGGAAGTTCTGGCGGAAGGTCAGGTCGTCGTCGGCATAGTGGCTGAATTCGTAGCCTGCCGAAACCTGGCGGCGGACGTACTTGTCGATGCCGGGTTCGGTGAAGTTGGCGTCCGGGTCGATCTTGCCGAACGGCGCGTCCACCACCGTGCCGACATAGGGCAGGAAGGCGCCGCCGTTGTGGGTTTCGTCGATGTAGGTGTAGTTGGCGAGGAAGGTGATCTCGTTGCGGTCGTTGGGTTTCCAGTTGACCGAGGGCGAGATCGTGCCGCGGAAGCCCTCGGCGAGGTCGGTGTAGCCGTCGCCGCCCTGGATCTTGCCGGTGACGCGGTAGGACATGTCGTCGCCCGCCGTGTCGCCGATGTCGAAGCCGGTAAACGCGGTGCCCGCGTCGTTGATCCCCGCCTCCATGTAGCGGAGGCGCTCGCCGGTCGGGCGCTTGCTGACGTAATTGACCAGGCCGCCGGGATTGGAGCCGCCGTAAAGCACCGACGACGCCCCGCGCAGCACCTCGATCCGCTCGACGTTGAAGCTGTCGGTGAAGAAGCCGCCGAAGGCGTAGCTGAAGTTCTGCAAGCCGTCCTGGTAGGTGCCGGTGGCGGTCGCCTGGAAACCGCGGATGAACATCCAGTTGGTGTCGGAATCCGGGCCGAACGGCTGGGCGAACACACCGGGCGTATAGCGCAGCGCCACGTCGATCTTGGTGACGCCGCGATCGTCCATTTCCTCGCGTCCGATCACCGAGACCGATTGGGGAACTTCCGTCACCGGGGTGTCGGTTTTGGAACCCGTCGCGGTGGTCTTCGCGACGTATCCGGTCACCGGATCGGTCGCGGTTTCCTCCTGCCCAGCCGGGGCGCTCACCACCAGGGGCGAAAGCGGCACCGTCGTCGCGCTCTGCGCCTTCGCATCCGCGAACGGCACCGCCAGCGCCATCATCGCTCCGGCGCGGAGAGTCCATTGCGCCGCCAGAATTCTCCCGTGTGTCGTCATGTCATCCAGTCCGTTGATCCGGCCGCGCGCGCCAAGCCCCCCTTGGGAACGCACGGCCGAAAGGTCCATTGGAGCGGATTGCGTAGCATGGTGTGGCGAGGTGGGTATTGAACCGGGTTGGGACGAATTGGACGATCTTTGGCGATTGGGCGAATTTTCAGGCGCGGCGTTCGCGCAACCACGCGGCGGGCGTGGTGCCGACCACCTGGCGGAACACCCGCGTGAGGTGCGCCTGATCGGCGAAGCCGAGGTCCGCCGCCGCCTCGGCGAGCGAGGTCTCGCGGGCTTCGAGCAGCGCCTTCGCCTTTTCCACCCGCGCGCGCATCTGCCACTTGTGCGGCGGCAAGCCGGTGGCGGCCTTGAACGCGGAGCAGACGTAGGTTTGCGACAAGCCGGTGATGTCGGCGAGTTCGGCGAGGCGGATGTTGCGGGTGCAGTTGTCGGCGAGGAAGTCGGTGACCCGCCGCACCAGGCAAGGCGGCAGTTCGCCGCGCTTGCGCCCGGCCTTCGGGCAAGTCTGGAACAACGCCGCCACGAGGCCGGAGACCAGCGCGTCGCCGTAGAGATCGGGCGAGGGATCCGGCTGCTCGCACTCCGCCGCGATCAGGCGCGCGATCCCCGCGACCCGCGCGTCGGCAAAGGCGAGGCGCGGCGTCGCCACCGCATCGCGGGCGAGGCAACAGGAAAACCGCTTTTGCAGCGCCGGGATGTCGAGGTGGATGTCGAGGTGCTTGAGGCTGCGCGCATTCTCGACCGTCGCCCAGGTGCGCACCCCCGCCGGAACATAGCACATCGTGCCGCGGAGCTGGGCGAGCGGGCAGCCCCGGCATTCGGGCGAAAGCGCGAGATCCATGCTCGCGTCGTCGTCGCCCGCGTGGTCGAGGACCATCACCAGGCGGGGCGCCTGGGAAATGTATTCGCCATGCGCCTCGGGTGCGCAGGTGACATCCCAGACGTCGGCGATCGCACCCGACCACGCGCGCCAGCGCAGGTCGCGCACGTCGGAAATTCCGTCGATCCGGTTCTGCATCCGGGGATGGAAGGTCATCGCATGATCGGTCCGGCCGTTTTCCCACCGCCGGAGGTCGCGCCCGGCATGTCCGGGTTATACGGCGCCGCAAAGATGCGAACAAGTCGCATTCGCACCGATAGGCCGTTGACGCGAAACATTAGAGTCGACGCATTTACGCCGAGGCGGGGACGCCCTTTTTGGCAGGCCAGGCTTTGAGCGCGGTCTGGCCGACCTGGCGCAGATCGGCGCAGCTCGCGCCGTTGGAGGCCTGGATCGCCATGCCCTGCACCACCGTGGTGAGGTAGCGCATCAGCCCCTGGAGGTCGGTGTCGGCAGGGAACTCGCCGGCGTCGCGGAGTGCGGTGAGGCGGCCGAGCATCGCGGCTTCGTAGTTGGTCTTGACCTTGTCGAGTTCTTCCCGCACCACGCCGGTGTGGTCGGAGCAGGTCGCCATGCCCTTGATCGCGAGGCAGCCGACCGGGTGGCTCGGGTCGGTCATCATCGCCGCCGCGCCCATCAGCATCCGCTCGGCGAAACCGTAGGCGTCCGGCGCGGCCAGGGCCTCGCTCAGGTACTTGACCTTCTCGGAGACGTAGCGGTCGAGGGCCTTGCGGAACAGCTCTTCCTTGTTGCCGAACGCACCGTAGAGGCTCGGGCGGTTGATGCCCATCGCGTCGGTCAGGTCGGTGAGGCTCGCAGCCTCGAAACCCTTGCGCCAAAACACTTCCAGCGCCGCGTCCAGTGCCTTGTCGACACAGAATTCGCGCGGCCGGCCCATCTTCATGTTCGTCCCTCCTTGCTTTTTGTATCTTACGGTATAAATAAGCGGTTGACAGACGCGTGTCCAGAGCCATATTTGTACCGATCGGTATGAATTATGGATGGACAGCGATCATGACCACCACCTCCCAGTCCCTCATCGGCAAGACCGCCCTCGTCACCAGCGGCGCGCACGGCGTCGGCGCTGCCGTCGCCCGGGCGCTCGCGGCCGACGGCGCGGACATCGCGATCGGCTACTCCAGCTCGGTGCTGAAAGCCGAGGCCCTGGTCCGCGAACTCAAGGGCCTGGGGGCGCGCGCCATCGCCTTCCCCGCCGATCAAACCAATCCCGCGCAGGCGAAACGCCTGATCCACCAGGTGATCGACACCTTCGGCCGCCTCGACGTCCTCGTCGACGACGCGGGCGTGGCCGAACCGCTGGACTCTTACGTCCGCACCCATTTCGCCAATCCGGGGGCCTCCCGCGCCGCCGGTTCCAGGTTCACCGTCGGCGAGCGCCCCCGCCGCCTGACGATATAAGGGAGATTTCCGCGATGATCCGCTTCAAGACCGCACTTCTGACCATCGCCACCCTGTCCATGGTCGGCTCCGGCGCCGCCGCCGTGATCGAGTTCTCGGGCTCGCAGGCGAAGGCCGCCCAGGCCGCCCCCGCCCAACCGCCCGACGTGCCGGTTTCGGTCGCCCGGGTCGAGAGCCGCGACCTCGTGCCGTGGGACGAGTTCTCCGGCCGCCTCGAAGCCGTCGACCACGTCGACTTGCGCGCCCGGGTCTCGGGCCAGGTGCTCAGTATCCACTTCCGCGAGGGCGGGCTGGTGAACAAGGGCGACGTCCTCGTCACCATCGACCCGGCTCCCTATGCCGCCGAGGTCGCCCGCGCCGAGGCGCAGCTCGCCTCCGCCCGGGCGCGAGTCACCTTCACCCAGCGCGAGCTTGAGCGCGCGCAGAAGCTCTCGCAGTCGGGCAACATCCCGCTGCGCGAGGTCGACAACCGCACCAACGCCTACCACGAAGCCACGGCGGCGGTGCGTGCGGCGCAGGCGGCGCTCGACACCGCCAGCCTCAACCTCGGCTACACCCAGGTGCGCGCCCCGGTTTCGGGCCGCATCGGCCGCGCCGAAGTCACCACCGGCAACCTCGTCGCCGCCGGGGCCGACGCGCCGGTGCTGGCGACGCTGGTCTCGGTCAGCCCGATCTACGCCAGCTTCGACGCCAACGAAGCGGTGGTGATGAAGGCCCGCGCCCAGGTGCGCACCGGCAACGGCCCGCTCAACGTCGAGCGTATTCCGGTGCGGATGTTCACCCAAGGGTCCGACGAACCCGTCGAAGGCCACGTCCAGATGATCGACAACGCGGTCGACGCCCGCTCCGGCACGATCGCGGTGCGCGCGGTGTTCGATAACCCCAACGGCCTGCTGATGCCCGGCCAGTTCGCCAAGCTCAGCCTCGGCGCGGCGGAAACCAAGCCGACGCTCCTGATCAGCGAGCGCGCCGTCGGCACCGACCAGGACAAGAAGTTCGTCCTCGTCGTCGACGACCAGAACCACGCCAACTACCGCCCGGTCAGCCTCGGCGCGTCGGTGAACGGCCTCCGCGTCGTCAACGACGGCCTCGCGGTCGGCGAACGGATCATCGTCAACGGCCTGCAGCGGGTCCGCCCCGGCGCGACCGTCGCGCCGCAGGAGGTCGCGATGAACCCCGCGCCTTCCGCCCAGACCCTCGCGCAGCGATAAAGGCCTAATTTCCATGAACCTGTCGCGCTTTTTCATCGACCGCCCGGTGTTCGCCGGAGTGCTCTCGATCCTGATCTTCGTCTCGGGATTGCTGGCGCTTCGCGCGTTGCCGATCTCCGAATACCCCGAGGTGGTGCCGCCGACGGTGGTGGTGCGCGCGCAATATCCGGGCGCGTCGCCCCGCGTCATCGCCGAAACCGTCGCCACCCCGATCGAGGAAACCGTCAACGGCGTCGAGGGCATGCTCTACATGGGCAGCCAGGCGACCAGCGACGGCACGATGACCTTGACCGTCACCTTCCGCCTCGGCACCGACCCGGACAAGGCGCAGCAGCTGGTGCAAAACCGCGTCTCCCAGGCCGAACCGCGCCTGCCGGAGGAAGTTCGGCGGCTGGGCATCACCACGATCAAGAGCTCGCCCGACCTCACCATGGTGGTGCACCTGCTCTCGCCCGACGGCCGCTACGACATGGCCTACTTGCGCAACTACGCGGTGCTGAACGTCAAGGACCGCCTCGCGCGGATCGAGGGCGTCGGCCAGGTGCAGCTGTTCGGCTCGGGCGACTACTCGATGCGGATCTGGCTCGACCCGCAGAAGGTCGCCGAGCGCGGCCTCTCCGCCGCCGACGTGGTCGCGGCGATCCGCGCCCAGAACATCCAGGCGGCGGCAGGCGTGGTCGGGCAGTCGCCGGGTGCGGAGGGCGTCGACCTCCAGCTTTCGGTCAACGCCCAGGGCCGCCTCCAGACGCCCGAGGAATTCGGCGAGGTGATCGTCAAGACCGACGCCGACGGCGCGGTGACGCGCCTCAAGGACCTCGGCCGGATCGAGATGGGCGCGGCGGACTATTCGTTGCGGTCGCTCCTCGACAACAAGTCGGCGGTGGCGATTCCGATTTCCCAGGCTCCCGGCTCCAACGCCATCGCGATTTCCGACGCGGTGCGCGCCACGATGGCCGAATTGAAGACCTACATGCCGGATGGCGTCGACTATTCGATCGTCTACGACCCGACCCAGTTCGTCCGCGCCTCGATCGAATCGGTGATCCACACCCTGCTCGAAGCGATCCTGCTCGTCGTGCTGGTGGTGATCCTGTTCCTCCAGACCTGGCGCGCGTCGATCATTCCGCTGCTCGCGGTGCCGGTCTCGGTGGTCGGCACCTTCGCCGCGATGCACCTGCTCGGCGTCTCGATCAACGCGTTGTCGCTGTTCGGGCTGGTCCTCGCCATCGGCATCGTCGTCGACGACGCGATCGTGGTGGTGGAGAACGTCGAGCGCAACATCGAGGCGGGGCTTTCGCCGAAGGAAGCCACCTACCAGGCGATGCGCGAGGTTTCCGGCCCGATCGTCGCGATCGCGCTGGTGCTGGTCGCGGTGTTCGTGCCGCTCGCCTTCATCTCCGGCCTCACCGGCCAGTTCTACAAGCAGTTCGCGCTGACCATCGCAATCTCGACGGTGATCTCGGCGGTGAACTCGCTCACCCTCTCGCCCGCCTTGGCCTCGCTGCTGCTGAAGGGCCACGATGCGCCGAAGGACCGCCTGACCCGGATCATGGACGGCGGATTCGGCTGGCTGTTCCGCGGCTTCAATAAGGTGTTCGGCGCGGGCGCACACGCCTACGGCAACGGCGTCGGCCGGGTGCTGGGACGGAAGTCGCTGATGATGGGGATGTATCTCGCCCTCGTCGGCGCGGCCTGGGGGTTGTTCCAGGTGGTGCCGGGCGGCTTCGTGCCGATGCAGGACAAGCAGTACCTGATCGGCTTCGCCCAGCTCCCCGACGGCGCGACCCTCGACCGCTCGGAAGACGTGATCCGCACGATGAGCCAGATCGCCCTGGACGATCCGGGCGTCGAACACGCGATCTCGTTCCCCGGCCTGTCGATCAACGGCTTCACCAACAGCTCCAACTCCGGCATCGTCTTCGCCGGTCTCAAGCCCTTCGACCAGCGTACCACGCCCGACCTCTCGGCAGGGGCGATCGCGATGCGGCTGAACCAGAAGTACGCCGGGCTGCAGGACGCCTTCGTGGTGATGTTCCCGCCGCCCCCGGTGATGGGCCTCGGCACCACCGGCGGCTTCAAGTTCGAGGTCGAGGATCGCGCCTCGCGCGGCTACGGCGAACTCGACCAGGCGGTCAAGGCGTTCCTGGCGAAGGCCGCCACCGCGCCCGAGCTCGCCAACCTGTTCACCTCCTACCAGGTCAACGTGCCGCAACTGTTCGCCGACGTCGACCGCACCAAGGCGCGACAGTTGGGCGTCGCGGTGCCCGACATCTTCGACACCCTGCAGATCTACCTCGGCAGCCTCTACGTCAACGACTTCAACACCCTGGGCCGGACCTACTCGGTGCGGGTGCAGGCGGACGCGCCGTTCCGCGCCCACGCCGACGACATCGGTAAGCTGAAGGTGCGCAACGCCTCGGGCGAGATGGTGCCGCTCTCGGCGCTCCTGACCGTGCACGCGGTCGCCGGGCCGGAGCGTGCGATGCGCTACAACGGCTTCCTTGCCGCCGACATTTCGGGCGGCGCGGCGCCGGGCTATTCCTCCGGCCAGGCGCAGGCCGCGGTGGAGCGGATCGCGGCGGAAACCCTGCCAAAGGGCTTCACCTACGAATGGACCGACCTCACCTACCAGCAGATCATCGCGGGCAATACCGCCACCCTGGTGTTCGCCCTCGCCATCCTCCTGGTGTTCCTGGTGCTGGCGGCGCAGTACGAAAGCCTGACGTTGCCGATCGCGATCATCCTGATCGTGCCGATGGGATTGCTCGCCGCGATGACCGGGGTGTGGCTGACCAAGGGCGACAACAACATCTTCACTCAGATCGGCCTGATCGTCCTCGTCGGCCTGTCGGCGAAGAACGCGATCCTGATCGTCGAGTTCGCCCGCGAACTCGAACTCGGCGGCCAGAGCCCGCGCGAGGCGGCGATCGCCGCCGCCAAGCTCCGGTTGCGGCCGATCCTGATGACCTCGCTCGCGTTCATCATGGGCGTGGTGCCGCTGGTGATGGCCTCGGGCGCGGGCGCGGAAATGCGCCACGCGATGGGCGTCGCGGTGTTCTCGGGGATGATCGGCGTCACCGCGTTCGGCATCTTCCTCACGCCGGTGTTCTACGTGCTGATCCGGGCGCTCACCGGCAACCGGCCGCTTCGGGCGATGCACGCTCCCTCCGTGCACGTCGCGCCGCATGCGGCCGAATGAGCGCCGGACCCTTCACCCGCGACGGCGAGTCGCGGGTGAAGGACCCCGGCAAGACTGCATAAATTTGTTCCATTGAGATTTGCGTGCCTGTTTTATCGCCACTCAATCTCCCTATATGAGATTTTCCAGTCGTCCGTCTCATAATCAGAGACTTTTCTCGAATTCCCCACCAGCCCGCTCGGAACCTTGCCTACTCTGTTCCCCAGAGACAACCGCATGGGGTTCGAGATGACGCGTCGGGTTGCGATGATCAGCGGGGGAACGCGCGGTATCGGCGCGGCAACTTGCCTCCAGCTTCTCCACGACGGCTGGGCGTTGAGCGTCGGCATCCGCCCCGGGCGCGAGCTGCCGCCACATCTTTTCGACACCGATCCCGAGCGGATCTTCCTCCACCCCTTCGACGCCGCCGACCGCGCCACCCACGCGCCCTGGGTCGCCGCCACCGCCGAACGCTTCGGCCGGATCGACGCCCTGGTCAACTGCGCCGGAATCGACGGCCCGGCGCTGCTCGCCGACGCCACCGAGGAAGCGCTGGACGAACTCTGGGCGATCAACAGCAAAACCCCACTGCACCTGATCCAGCTCGCCCTGCCGCACCTGCGCAAGACCGGTGCGGGCAGGATCGTCAACGTCGCCTCGCTCTCCGGCCTCCGGGTGAAGAACGCCAACGTCGGCTACGCGATGTCGAAGTTCGCACTCGTCGCCCTCACCCACGCGGTGCGCCAGCAGGAATTCGACCACGGCGTCCGCTGCACCGCGATCTGCCCCGGCTTCGTCGACACCGACATGACCGGCCACGTCACCGCCGTGCCGCGCGACGAAATGACCCGGCCCGCCGACGTCGCCGCCGCCATCGCCTTCGTCCTTTCCCTTCCCAACACCGCCAGCATCGCCCAGTTGCCGATCAACTGGCGCGCCGAGGATACCGTCTGATGCCGCGTTTCGTCCGGCTTCACGCCGCCGCACCCAAACCCATCGCCTTCGCCATCGACGGCGTACCCGCCGAGGCCCAGCCCGGCGACACCCTTCTCACCGCGCTGCTCGCGGCGGGCAAGCCGCTGCGCCATTCCGACTTCGGCCCCGAGAGCCACGCCGGGTTCTGCCTGATGGGCGCGTGCCAGGAGTGCACCGTCCAGCTCGCCGACGGCCGCCGCCTGCGCGCCTGCGGCACGCCGGTGGAAGCCGGGATGAACGTGCTCACCGGCCACCCCGGCGCGATCGCGCCCGACGCCGCAGCCCCGATCGGAGAATCCGCATGAGCGCGCCCCAGGTGATCATCGTCGGCGCCGGACCGGCGGGCGTGCGCGCCGCCGAGGTACTGGTGGACGCCGGTCTCCGCCCGGTCCTGATCGACGAAGCCGAACGCTGCGGCGGCCAGATCTACCGCCAGCCGCCGGAAGCGCGCCGCCGTCCCTACGAAAAGCTCTACGGATCGGAAGCCGCCGCCGCGCGCGCGCTGCACCAGAGCTTCGACCGCATCCGCCCCGGCCTCGACTACCGCCCCAAGACCCTGGCGTGGGACATCGCGGGCGGCTGGGTTTCGATCCACGACCGCACCGAGGCCGCCGTCGGCCGCCTGCCCTACAGCCACCTGATCCTCGCCACCGGCGCGACCGACCGGCCGTTGCCGGTGAAGGGCTGGACCCTGCCGGGCGTGTTCACTTTGGGCGCGGCGCAGATTTCGCTGAAGGCGCAGGATTGCCTGGTCGGCAAGCGGGTTTGCTTCGTCGGCACCGGGCCGCTGCTCTACCTCGCGGCGGTACAATACGCCCGCGCCGGAGCCAAGGTCGTCGCGGTGGTCGACAGCGGCAGCTTCGCCGCGCAGGTCAAATATTCCCCCGGCCTGCGTCACGCGATGGGCACGGCGCTGCGCGGCATCGGCTTCGTCGCCGAACTCCACGCGCGGCGGATTCCGGTGCTGAAGGGCGCGCTGCCGGTCGAGATTTCCGGCACGGAGGGCGTCGAGCGCGTCACCGTACGCCAGGGCGCGAAGCAGAAGACCTTCGCCTGCGACGCGGTGGCCCTCGGCTACGGCCTGCGCTCCGAAACCCAGCTCGCCGACCTCGCGGGCATCCCGCGCAGTTTCAATGCCGCGCAGCAGAACTGGGCGCCGCAGTCCGGCCTCGACGGCCGCACGCCGGTCGCCGGAGTCTACGTCGCGGGCGACGGCGCGGGCATCCAGGGCGCGCACGCCGCCGAACTCCGCGGCACGCGCGCCGCGCTGGCGCTGCTCGAAGACCTCGGCAAGCCCGTCGACGCGGGCCGCGCCAAGGTCCTCGAAGGCGAGATTTGCCGCTGGGCGCGCTTCCGCGCCGCGATGGACGGGATGTTCCCGATCCCGGTGGAGGCGCTGAAATCTCTGGCGGACGACGTGGTGATCTGCCGCTGCGAGCGCATCACCATGGCCGACATCCGCCGCGTCGCAACCCTCGCCAAGCCGGAAGACGTCAACCGCCTCAAGGCCTTCGGTCGCACCGGCATGGGCCGCTGCCAGGGCCGCTACTGCGGCGACACCGCCCAGGCGATCCTGAGTTCCCTCACCGGCATTCCGCAGGAGCAGGCGGGCATTCACCGCGCCCAGGCGCCGATCAAGCCGGTGCCGATCGGCGACTTCATCCGCGTCGCCAGCCAAACCGAAGCCATCGCCGAGGAGGCCGCGCAATGATCGACGCCGCCCGCATTGCGCTCCCCACCCACGTCGACGTCGCGATCATCGGCGGCGGCACCGCCGGATGCTCGGCGGCGCTCCACCTCGCCCAGGCCGGGCAACGCGTCGTGCTGTTCGAGCAGCGCCTCTGCGGCGGCGGCGCGAGCGGCCAGAACTACGGCGGCGTGCGCCAGCAGGGCCGCTGCCCCGAGGAACTGCCGCTCTCCTTCCGCGCCCGCGAAATGTGGGACCGCCTGCCCGAGATCGTCGGCCACGACTGCGGCTTCCGCGCCTCCGGCCACATCAAGCTCGCCCGCACCGAGGCCGAATTCGCCAGCCTCGAAGACTGGCGCAAGATGGCCGCGAGCCACGGCCTCGAAGTCTCGCTGATCACCGCCAACGCCTTGCGCGACCAGCACCCCTACCTCGGCACCGAGGTGAAGGGCGGCTCGTTCTGCGCCAGCGACGGCCACGCCAACCCGCGCCTCGTCGGGCCGCTGTTCGCCCGTGCCGCCGAACGCGCCGGAGCCGACCTGCGCGAGCATTGCCCGGTAGCGAAGCTCGAACGCGAGGGCGCGGCGTTCCGGATTTCCCTCGCCGACGGCCGCGCGGTGGTCGCCGACGCCGTGCTCAACACCGCCGGGGCCTGGGGTGCGACGATCGCCGCCCAGATCGGCGAAACCTACGAAGAACGGGTGATGTCGCCCAACATGGTGGTCACCGAACCGCTCGCGCCGATGCTCACCGCCAACTTCGGCGTCTGCGGCGGCGACATCTACTTCCGCCAGACGCCGCGCGGCAACGTCGTGTTCGGCGGCGGACGCGGCATGGCCGACCGCGACCGCAACCTCTGCCGCCCGCTCGGACCGGTGACGGCCGGCGCGGCGGCGAAGATGCTGGCGCTGGTGCCCGGCCTCGAAAACGCCAGCGTGATCCGCTCGTGGAGCGGCATCGAGGGCGCGATGCCCGACGACCGGCCGGTGTTCGGCCCGAGCCCGACGGTGCCGGGGCTGATCCACGCCTTCGGCTTTTCCGGCCACGGCTTCCAGCTCGGTCCGGCGGCGGGCGCGGTGTTGAGCGAGCTGGTGCTGACCGGCCGCACCGAAACCGATATCGGCGGCTTGAGCCCGACGCGGTTCGTGCCGCCCGTCCAAAGCAACGACAAGCGTACAGGGTGATGATCTTCACAAGCCTTTCGGGGAGACCGTTGATGGGACTGAAATCAGGGAGTTACGGGTTCGCGAAACTCGGGGCGGCGGCGCTGGTGTCGCTGGCGCTCGCGCAGCCGTCCTACGCCGCCGACAAGGTGCTCCGCGTCGGCATGGCCACCGGCGACATCGGCAAGATGGACCCGCACGTCGCCGCGGGCACGCCGGAAAAGGTGCTGTTCACCTGGCTGTTCAACGGCCTGGTACGGATCAAGCCGGGCGAGTCGAACCCCAAGTACATCGAGCCCGATCTGGCGGAAAGCTGGGAGCACTCGCCGGACAACCTCACCTGGACCTTCCACCTGCGGAAGGGCGTGCAGTGCCACGGCGGCTACGGCGAGTTCACCGCCGAGGATGCGGTCTATTCGCTCGAACGCGCCGCCGATCCGAAGCGGTCGAGCTTCTCCTCCGACTTCAAGAGCATCGAAAGCGTCACCGCGCCCGATAAATACACGGTGAAGATCGCCTACAAGGAACACATCCCGAGCGTCTTGGGCTTCCTCGTCAACATCCAGGGCGGCAACATGGTCTGCAAGAAGGCCGCCGAGGAGATGGGCGCGGACTTCGCCAAGCATCCGATCGGCACCGGGCCGTTCATGTTCAAGGACTACAAGCCGCAGCAGGAAGTCGTGCTGGTCGCCAACCCGACCTACTTCCGCGGCAAGCCGAATATCGACGAGATCGACTACAAGTTCATCCAGGCGATCGCCTCGCGCGACCTCGCCTTCGAGAAGGGCGAACTCGACATGAGCTACGGCCAGTCGGACCAGGCGTGGTACGACCGGATGAAGAAACTGCCGCACGCCGTGGTGGCGGCGACCGAGCCGACCGAGCTCTACACCGTCCACATCAACCAGGCGCACGCACCGCTCGACAACCTGAAAGTCCGCCAGGCGATCGCGATGTCGATCCCGCGCGACGCGATCGTCAAGTATCGCGGCGAGAAGATCGCCCGCGAGGCGAAGTCGGTGGTACCGCAGGGCTACCTCGGCTATTCCGACGCCGAGCCGCTGCCCGCCTACGACCCGAAGAAGGCGAAGGCGCTCTTGAAGGAAGCGGGTTACCCCGACGGCATCAAGCTCACCGTGGTGCAGACCTCCCTCGGCATCATGCGCGACACCATGGAAGTGCTGCAGGGCCAGATGCGGAAAGCGGGCATCGACCTCGACCTCCAGATCGTCGAGCACGCGACCTTCCACGCCGACATCCGCAAGGACAAGAGCGACCTCGTCCTCTATGCCGCCTCGCGCTTCCCGATCGCCGACATCTACCTCAGCCAGTTCTATGACTCGGCTTCGATCATCGGCACGCCGACGGCGGTCGCCAACTTCTCGCACTGCAACGTCGCGGACGACGAAATCCGCGCCGCCCGGGTCGAGACCGATCCCGACAAGCAGCTTGCGGAATGGGCCCTCGCGCAGAAGAAGATCATCGACGCCGTCTGCGCCGTGCCGGTCTACGAACTCTTCGATGCCTGGGCTCTCAGCGATAAGCTCAAGCTCGGCTACGAGCTGAAGGGCGCACCGACGCGCGGCATCCCGATCACCGAGGCGACCGTCCTCGACTGATCGGCCATCCAATCGTACGCCGCCCCGACGCGCCGGGGCGGCGGAGTCTTCTGAAGAAGCCAGAGGAGGTCGCATGGCCCGCTACGCGCTGCTCAAGCTGCTCTACGCGATCCCGACGCTGCTGTCGGTGCTGATCCTGGTGTTCGTGCTCACCCGCGTGATCCCGGGCGATCCGGCGCAGTTGATCCTGGGCGACCAGGCGACGCCCGAGGCGATCGCCAACCTGCGCGACCAATTGGGCCTGAACCAGCCGATCTGGCTGCAATTCCTCCACTTCCTCGTCGGCGTGCTGCATGGCGACTTCGGCACCTCGATCGTCTCCGGCCAGTCGGTGGTTTCCCTCGCCGCCAACGTGCTGCCCTCCACCCTCGAACTCACCATCGCGTCGCTCGTCGTCGGCATCGTCTTCGGCGTGCCGTTCGGCGCGTGGTCGGCGATGCACCGGAACGGCATCCCCGACATCGTGGTGCGGATCGGCTCGCTGATCGGCCTTTCCCTGCCCGCTTTCGTCTTCGGCATCATGCTGTTGATCGTGTTCTCGGTACAGCTCGGCTGGTTCCCGGTAATCAGCCCGTCCGGCAACGTCTCGCTGTTCGCGCGGCTCCAGGCGCTGGTGCTGCCCGCAATCACCCTCGGCATCCTGATGGCCGCCTACATCACCCGCGTCACCCGCTCCTCGATGCTCCAGGTGCTGGGCGAAGACTTCATCCGCACCGCGCGGGCGAAGGGCGTGCCGTGGTGGCAGGTGGTCCGCCGCCATGCGCTCCGGAATGCGATCATCCCGGTGGTGACCGTGGTCGGGCTCTATCTCGGCGTGCTGATCGGCAACTCGGTGCTGACCGAGATGGTGTTCAACCGCCCCGGCCTCGGCAAGCTAATCGTCGGCGCGCTGGCGCAGCGCGATTACCCGGTGCTGCAAGGCCTGATGGTCCTCTATACCATCCTCATCATCATCGCCAACCTGCTCACCGATCTCGCCTATGGCGTGTTCAACCCGCGCGTGAGGTTCGCATGACCGCCGCACTTGAAACCGCCGCCGCACCGCCGCCGCGCACCATTGGCCTGCGCCTCGCCCGCGCGCTGTGGAAGACCGCCACCGCCAACGCCTCGATGATCGTCGGCGTGGTGCTGTTCCTCGCCGTGGTGGTGATCGCGATCTTCGCGCCGGTGTTCGCCACCCACGATCCGCTCGACCAGGACCTCCTCGCCCGCCTCGTGCCGCCGACCTATTCCCACTGGCTCGGCACCGACGCCTTCGGCCGCGACATCTGGTCGCGGATCGTCTACGGCGCGCGGATCTCGCTGGTGATCGGCCTCGTCGCAGTGGGGCTGGCGATGATCGTCGGTACCTCGCTCGGCATCGTCAGCGGCTATCTCGGCGGCTGGGTCGACCAGGCGATCAGCCAGGGCACGAATATCCTGCTGGCCTTCCCGTCGCTGATTTTGGGCCTGATGGTGGTCGCCTTCCTCGGCCCGTCGATCCCGAATTTGATCGCCGCGATCTCGCTCGCCACCATCCCGCAATTCATCCGCGTCGCCCGCGCGCCGACGATGGCGCTGCGCGAGCGCGACTTCATCCAGGCCTGCCGCGCGCTCGGCTATTCGCCGCTGCGGATCATGCTGCGCCACATCCTGCCCAACATCTGGCCCGAGATCATGGTGATGGGGTCGCTCTGGCTCGCCACCGCGATCCGCGTCGAGGCCTCGCTCGCGTTCATCGGCCTCGGCGTCAAGCCGCCCACCGCCACCTGGGGCGGGATGATCCGCGAAGGCTTCGAGCAGATTCTCACCAGCTTCTGGCTCGCGGTGTTCCCGAGCCTCGCCATCCTCGTCGTGGTGCTGGCGCTCAACATGATCGGCGACGGCCTGCGCGACGCCCTCGACCCCCGCCTCAAGGAGGAAGGCCGATGACCGAAGCCACCGCCCCGGTTCTCGAAGTTCGCGGCCTCTCCACCCAGTTCCGCATCGGCGGCGAATGGCGCGCCGCGACCCGCAACATCGCCTTCGACCTCCACGCCAACCAGACCATCGCCCTGGTCGGCGAATCGGGCTGCGGCAAGAGCATCACCTGCCAGGCGATCCTCGGCCTGCTGCCGCCCCACGCCGCGCGGATCGAAGGCTCGATCCGCTACCAGGGGCGGGAACTCGTCGGCATGAGCGACCACGAGCTGGCGCAGATTCGCGGCAAGGACATCGCGATGATCTTCCAGGAGCCGATGACCGCGCTCAACCCGGTGATGCCGGTCGGCGACCAGATCGCCGAAAGCCTGCTCGTCCACCGCGACTGCACCAAGGCGGAGGCCAAGGAACAGGCGATCGCGTTCATGGACCGGGTGCGCATCCCCGCCGCGCGCCAACGCTACCGCGACTACCCGCACCAGTTCTCGGGCGG
>DBTR01000042.1:42136-43159 GCA_002307145.1 Rhodospirillum sp. UBA1311
CTCGGGCGGCATGCGCCAGCGCATCGTCATCGCGATGGCGATGGCCTGCAAGCCGAAGATCCTCCTCGCCGACGAACCCACCACCGCCCTCGACGTCACGATCCAGGCGCAGATCCTCGCCGAGCTGCGCGACCTCTGCGCCAACTTCGAGATGTCGATGGTGTTCATCACCCACAGCCTCGGCGTGGTCGCCGCGATCGCCGACACCGTCGCGGTGATGTACGCGGGCGAAATCGTCGAGATGGCGCCGGTCGACGACCTCTTCACCAACCCGCAGCACCCCTACACCCGCGCCCTGTTCCAGGCGATCCCGCGCGTCGACCAGAACGCCGCGAATTTGGCGGCGATCCCCGGCCAGGTGCCGTCGATCACCGCCTTCGGCACCGGCTGCCGCTTCGCGCCACGCTGCCCGATGCGGATGGACAAATGCACCAGTGCCGCGCCCCGCCTCGTCGCCCCCGAGGGCAGCCGCCACGGCGTCGCCTGCTACCTCGTCCACGACGAAGCCCTGGAGGAGATCGCCTCGTGACCGAATCCCAGACCCACGCGGGACAGGCCCTGCTCCAGGTGTTCAACGTCTCGAAAACCTTCGACGTGCCGCGCCGCATCGGCGCGCCGCCGGGCAAGGTCCACGCGCTCGACGACGTCTCCCTCGAAATCGGTACCGGCGAAACCCTCGGTCTCGTCGGCGAGAGCGGCTGCGGCAAGTCCACCGCCGGGCGCGCCTTCCTCCGCCTGATCGAACCCGATGCGGGCGAGGTCTGGTTCGACGGCGAAAACCTCTCCACCGCGATCCCGCGCAGGATGCGTACCCTGCGCAAGCGGCTCCAGATCATCTTCCAGGACCCCTATTCCTCGCTCAACCCGCGCCAGAAGGTCTACGACATGCTGGCCGAGGTGCTCTCCGTCCACAACATCTGCCCGCGCGCCGAATTCCCGCAACGCATCGCCACCCTGCTCGACGAAGTCGGCCTCCCCGCGAGCGCGGCGGAGCGCTTCCCGCACGAGTTCTCGGGCGGCCAG
>DBTR01000042.1:43431-51484 GCA_002307145.1 Rhodospirillum sp. UBA1311
CAGCGCATCGGCATCGCCCGCGCCCTCTCCGTCGGCCCCGACCTGATCGTCGCCGACGAAGCGGTCTCGGCGCTGGACGTCTCGATCCAGGCGCAAATCCTCGAACTCCTCGGCCGCCTCAAGGCCGAGCGGAACTTGAGCTACCTGTTCATCACCCACGACCTCGGCGTCGTCCGCTACTTCTGCCAGCGCGCGGCGGTGATGTACCTCGGCCGCATCGTCGAAACCGGCCCGGTCAAAAGCCTCCTCGACGAGCCCCTCCACCCCTATACCAAAATGCTCCGCGCCGCCTCGCCCGTCCCCGACCCGGTCAAGGCCCGCCAGACCGTCCAGGTCACCGGCGAAGTCCCCTCGCCGATCAACCCGCCGCCCGGCTGCCACTTCCACCCCCGCTGCCCGCGCGCCATGCCGCAGTGCAGCCTCACCCGCCCCAAAGTCACCGACATGGGCGGCGGCCGTCAGGTGGCGTGCCATCTGTATGGGTAAGAAGCGGGTTTAAGGTCGGGCTCTGCCCGAACCCGCGAGGAGGCTCGCCTCCTCGACCTCATAACTTGGTTTTTGCGCGTAGCGCCATAAGGCCATCTCGCCGCGTGACGGTGGATTGCGCTTCGCGCGAAAAGCCAAAACTTAAGGGAGGTGTGGAGGGACGAGTCCCTCCACGACTGTTTCCCTTCGCTTTTTCCACCCAACCGTCTTAAATCCCCAGGACCCACGGGCGGTGCCCGACGACATGGAGATGCCGGGCATGAAAGCCGCCGCGATTTTCGGAGTTCTGTTGCTGGCCGGATGTTCCGGCACCGCCGCCACCGAAGCGCCCTACCGCGACGCGAGCCAGCCGGTGGAGCGCCGGGTGTCCGATCTGCTCGGGCGGATGAGCACCGACGAGAAGATCGCGATGCTGGCGGGCGACGGCTGGATGACCACCACCGCCAACCCGCGCCTCGGCATTCCGGCCCTGCGCATGACCGACGGCTCGATCGGCGTGCGGGTGCAGCTCGATGAAGGCGTGCCCCCGCCACCGATGCCCGACCGCACCACCGCGTTTCCGGCGGGGATCGCGCTCGCGGCGTCGTGGGACCCGGATCTGGTGCGCGAAGTCGGCGGAGCGATCGCGCGGGATGCGCGCTCGCTCGGGCGCAACATGCTGCTCGGCCCGGCGGCAGACATCGCCCGCGCGCCGCTCGGCGGCCGCACCTTCGAGGGCTATGGCGAAGACCCGTTCCTCGCCGGAAAGCTCGCCGCCGCCTACGTGCGGGGTGCGCAGGCGGAAGGCGTGATCGCGACGATCAAGCACCTCGCCGCCAACAACCAGGAAACCGCGCGCTGGCGCATCGACGCCCGCGTCGACCCGCGCGCGCTGCACGAAATCTACCTGCCGCCGTTCCGCGCCGCGATCCAGGAAGGCGGCGCGCACGCGGCGATGTCGTCCTACAACCGCCTCAACGGCCCGCACAGCTCGGAAAACCCCGAAGTCCTCACCCGTGCCCTGCGCGAGCGCTGGGGCTTCACCGGCTTCGTCGTCTCCGACTGGGGCAGCACCTATGCCACCGTCGCGCCCTTGAAGGCGGGCCTCGACCTCGAAATGCCGGGAGGACCGATGCTCGACACCGTGCTCGCGGTGCCCCAGGCAATCGCCGACGGCTTCAACGGCGGCTGGCTCCGCCCCGCGCCGGTGCGCGAAGCCCTGCGCAACGGCAGCCTTTCCAACGCCGACGTCGACCGCGCCACCGGCCGCATCCTCACCGCGATATTCGCCGCCGGGCTGTTCGACCGCGCGGCGGACGCCCGCACCGCGCAGGAAGCCGACACCGCGCCGCGCCGCAACCTCGCCCTGCGCGCCGCCACGTCCGGCATCGTCCTGCTCAAGAATTCCGCCGCCACCCTGCCCCTCGACGCGGCGAAACTCCGCTCGGTCGCGGTGATCGGCCCCAACGCCGCCAAGGCGCGCGCGGGCGGCGGCAGTTCGCGGGTGATCGCACCCGACGCGGTCGCGCCCCTCGACGCGATCCGCAGCCGCCTCGGCCCCGGCGTCAAAGTCACCTACGCCCTCGGCGCGTCGATGGCGGGCGAAGACCCCTCCCAGGACGGCACCGACGCTCGCGACCGCCAGCTTGCCGAAGCAGTGCAGGCCGCCGCAGCAGCCGACGCGGCAATCGTGGTGGTGGGGCGCTACGACGGCCTCGAAAGCGAAGGCTTCGACCTTGCCTCGATGGACCTGCCCTCCGGCCAGGACGACCTGATCGCGGCGGTCGCGGCGGCGAACCCGCGCACCGTCGTCGTGCTCAACACCGGCGCGCCGGTCGCGGTGCGGCGCTGGATCGACCGCGTGCCCGCCCTCCTCACCCTATGGTACGGCGGCGAGCAAGGCGGCACGGCCCTCGCGGCAACCCTGTTCGGCGACACCGACCCAAGCGGACGCCTGCCGATCACCTTCCCCCGCTCCTGGCCGGATTCCCCGGTCTACGCCACCTTCCCCGGTCGCGAGCAGGTGGCGGACTATGCGGAAGGCATCTTCGTCGGCTACCGGCACTTCGACGCGCACGACGTCGCACCGCAGTTCCCGTTCGGCGACGGCCTCTCCTACACCAGCTTCGCCTACTCCGACCTCGCCGTCGAACCGGGCCCGGGCCCCGACGGCCTGCCCGCGCGCGTCCGCGTCACCGTGCGCAACACCGGCAACCGCCCCGGCGTGACCGTGGCGCAGCTCTATGTCCACGACGGACACGCGCCGCTCCCCCGCCCACCCCGCGAACTCAAGGGCTTCCAACGCGCCGCCCTCGCCCCCGGCGAAACCCGAACCCTGGAATTCCCCCTCGACCGCGCCGCGCTCTCCTACTACGACCCCGCCGCCTCGGCCTGGGTCGCCGCCCCCGGCACCTTCCGCCTCGACGTCGGCACATCGTCGCGCGACATCCGCGCATCGGTGCCGTTCGTGTTGGGGCAGTAGGGGAAAAAAACAAGTTCGCGGAGGGTCTAGACCCTCCGCACCTCCCTTAAGTTTTTCGCGCGAAGCGCCATCAAGCCATCACGCGGCATGACGGTTGACTGCGCTGGCGCGCGAAAAACCAAAACTTAGGGGAGGCGTGGAGGGACCGAGTCCCTCCACGTCCTTTTCTTCACTCTTAAACCTTACTCGACGTCGAACTTCACGCCCTGCGCGAGCGGCAGGGTCGAGCCGTAGTTGATCGTGTTGGTGGCGCGGCGCATGTAGGATTTCCATGCGTCGGAGCCGGATTCGCGGCCGCCGCCGGTTTCTTTTTCGCCACCGAAGGCACCACCGATTTCCGCACCGGAGGGGCCGATATTGACGTTGGCGATGCCGCAGTCCGAGCCCTTGGCGGAGAGGAAGGTTTCCGCCTCGCGCAGGTCGTTGGTGAAGATCGAGGAGGAAAGGCCCTGGGGCACCGCGTTGTGGAGCGCGAGGGCTTCGGCGAAGTCGGCGTAGCGCATCACGTAGAGGATCGGCGCGAAGGTTTCGGCCTCGACAGGGCCGGATTGGGCGGGCATTTCCACCAGCGCCGGACGGACGTAGTAGGCGTCCGGAGCGTCGGTGGCGACGCGGTCGCCGCCCGAGATCTTGCCGCCGAGGGTTTTGGCGACGGTGAGGGCGGCCTGCATAGCATCGAAGGCGGCCTTGTCGATCAGGGGGCCGATCAAGGTATCCTGGCCGAGCGGGCTGCCGACGGCCACCGAGGCATAGGCGGATTTAAGGCGCGGCACCAGGGCGTCGTAGACGCTGTCATGGACGAACAGGCGGCGGAGCGAGGTGCAGCGCTGGCCCGCGGTGCCCATCGCGGCGAAGGCGACGCCGCGCAGGGTGAGATCGAGATCGGCGGTAGGGCAGACGATCGCGGCGTTGTTGCCGCCGAGTTCGAGGATCGGACGGGCGAAGCGCGCGGCGAGACGCTGGCCGACGATCCGGCCCATGGCGGTGGAGCCGGTGGCGGAGACCACCGGGACTTGCGGGTGGTCGACGAGGACTTCGCCGATCTCGCGGCCGCCGATCAGCACCGTCGCGAGGCCCTCGGGCAGGATGCCGCCCTGGGCGACGTAGCGCTTCGCGGCGCGGTCGAAAATCGCCTGGGCGGCGATCGCGGTGAGCGGGGTTTTTTCCGAAGGCTTCCAGACCACCGCGTCGCCGCAGACCAGGGCGAGGCAGGTGTTCCAGGCCCAGACCGCGACCGGGAAATTGAACGCCGAGATCACGCCGACGACGCCGAGCGGATGCCAGGTTTCCATCATCCGGTGGTCGGCGCGCTCGGTGGCGATGGTATAGCCATGGAGCTGGCGCGACAGGCCGACGGCGAAGTCGCAGATGTCGATCATCTCCTGGACTTCGCCCAGCCCTTCCGAGGCGATCTTGCCGACTTCGAGGGAGACGAGGCGGCCGAGTTCGGCCTTGTGGGCGCGGAGCTCCTCGCCGAACAGGCGGATCAGTTCGCCGCGCTTCGGCGCGGGCACGCCACGCCAGGCGAGAAAGGCCCGGTGCGCGGCGGCGATCTGCGCCTTGGCGGCGACGGCGTCGGCGCAGGGGACCTCGGCGATCCACTCGCCGGTGATCGGCGAGCGCACGCCGAGTGCCCCGCCGCCGAACGCGGCCTGGGGGACGCCGAGCTTGGCGAGCAGAGTTGCGGTCTCGTCCCGCAGGGTACCGAGGCAGGAAAGGGAAATCGTCATGGCGGGACTCCTCGGGGAAACGATGCAGAACCCTGACCCGGCGGAGGCCTTCCGGCAACCGCTTTGGCGAAGAATTCCCACATTGCGAGCTGAAATTTCGAATTGTCCCGCAGTGCGAGTTGCAATGCCGCCTCAAGAGGCATCTACTCAGGCGATGGCAATTTGGGAGGCAGGAATGGAACGGACCTCATCGACGCAGGTGGTCGACCGGGTGGTGGCGATTCTCGAAGTGATCGCCTCGGCGGGCGCGGAGGGCTGCCTGCTCAAGGAGATCATCGCGGCGCTCGGGCTGAAGCGCGCCACCGCCTACCGTCTCGTCGACAGCCTGCGCAGTCACGGGCTGGTGCGGGTTTCGCCGGACGGCCACCGTTTCCTGATCGGCTACCGTTTCCTCTCCCTCGGCGGGCAGGCGAGCGCGACCTCGACCTTGAGCGACATCGCGCGGCCCTCGCTGTTGCGGCTCGCCTCTGAATTCGGCGACACCTTCTTCCTCTTCGCCCACGACGGTTACGAGAACGTCTGCCTCGATTATCGCGAGGGCAACTACCCCACCACCAGCTACGCGCGCGGCGTCGGCGGGCGGGTACCGCTCGGCGTCGGCCAAGCGGCGATCGCGGTTCTCTCCAACCTGCCGGAGGGCGAGCGCGACGAGATCATTGCGCATAACCACGAGATTCTCGCCGGGCCCTATGGCATCGACATGGAAAAGCTGCAGCGCGAGGTGGTGGACTGCCGCGAGCGCGGCTACACCCTCGGCATCTGCTCCAACCGCATCCCCGACCACACCGGCATCGGTATCGCGATCTTCGACAACCGCAAGCGTGTGGTCGGCGCGATTTCGTGCTCGATCCTAGTGGGGCGGTTCGTCGCCGAAAAGCGCAACCGGATGATCGTCGCGATGCGCGCCGAGGCGCAGGTCATCGAGAAGCAGATCAACCCGCTCGACCCGATGCTCACCGGGCCGGTCCGCCCCCGCCTCGCGGTGCGGGGATGAACACCAGCCCGAGCGCCCCTGCCGCCGCGCAGGCGAAAATCGCGCCGGTCATCGGATAGGCGGTGCCGTCGTGGAGCAGGCCGACCGCGCCGCTCACCAGGGCTGCGAGGCCGAACTGCAGCACGCCGATCAACGCCGACGCACTGCCGCGCACGTCACCAGCGCCGCCCATCGCGATGGACACGCTCGCCGCACCGATCAAAGGAATCGTCGAAAGGGCGAGGAACATCGGCGCGAGCAGCATCGGCAGCGACGGTGTCTGCGCCGCCGCCAGCAACACGGTGGTGGCGACCAAATCGAACGCCAGCGCGCCGCGCAGCATCGCCCGGGGCGAAAACCGCCGCGAGAGGACGCGGCCGACCTGGGCCGCTGCGATCATCCCCACCGCATTGAGGCCGAACAGCCAGCCGTAGGCCTGCTGCCCGACGCCGTGCAGGGTCATCAGCACGAACGGCGAGCCGCCGATGAACGCGAACATCGCCGACAGCGCCATGCCGCCGACCAGCGCGGGGGCGATGAAGGCGCGACGGCGGAGCAGGCCCGCGTAGACGCCGACGATGCGGCTGGGGGTGATCGGGCGTCGGCTAGAAGGCGGCAGAGTTTCGGGGATCCGGGCGTACACTGCCGCCGCGCACAGCAACGCGAAGCCGACGAGAAACACGAACACCGCGCGCCACCCGAACCCGGCGACCAGATAGCCGCCAAACACCGGCGCGAGGATCGGCCCGAGACCCTGCACCGTCATCATCGCCGCCAGCACCTTCAACGATGCGGCCTCGTCGTAGAGGTCGGCGATGATCGCACGACTGACGATCATCCCGGCGCACCCGCCCACAGCCTGAAGCAGACGCAGGCCGGTGAAGACTTCGAGGGAGGGCGCGACAAGGATCAGGGCCGACGCGAGGGCGAATACGACGACGCCGACGAGCAACGGCACCCGGCGGCCAAAGCGATCGATCACCGGACCATAGACAAGCTGCCCGACCGCGAGGCCGAAGAAAAACACCGAGAGGGTCTGCTGGACGTCGCCCACCGCGACACCGAGGTCCGCCGCGATGCGGGGAAAGCTCGCGAGGTACATGTCGGTGGCGAAGGGGGCGAAAGCGGTCAGCGCGCCGAGGATGACGATCATCCCCGGCGCACTGGAATTCGGTCGTTCACGGGTCATGGCGAGGCGAAGCGCGGGCCCATGTCGTCGGCGATGAGGGGCTTGGAGCTGTCCACCGGCTGGTCCCAGCCGCCGCCCAGCGCCTTGGCCAGCGCCACGTAGTCGGTGACCACCGCGACCTCGCTCTCCAGCAGCGACTGCTCGGCGGAATAGAGCGTGCGGTCGGCATCCAGCACGTCGAGGAAGGCGGAGGAACCGTTGTCGTAGAGCAGGCGCGACAGGCGGGCCGCCTCGCGCGAGTGCGCGACCTGGGTGGCAAGGCGCTCGCGGCGGATGCGTTCCTGGTTGAGACCGACGGAAGCGTTCTCGACGTCTTCGAGCGCGGTCAGCACCGCCGCGCGATATGCGAGGAAATACTGGTCCCGCTGCGCCTGCGCCAACTCCACCGCGGCTTCGAGCGCGCCGCCCTGGAAGATCGGCACGGTAACGCTCGGACCGAACGACCAGCCGAGGCTCGACTGCTTGCCAAGGTCGCCGAACTGGGTGCCGTAGGTGGCGATGCTGCCGGTGAGGCTGATGCTCGGATAGCGCGCCGCCTCCGCCGCGCCGATGCGCGCGGTGTATTGGGCGAGGCTGCGCTCGGCGGCGCGAACGTCCGGGCGGTTGGAGAGAACCTGCGCGGGGGCGTCGCGCGGCGGGTCCTGGGTCAGGGTCGGCAACGCGGCGGATTGCGCCATCAACGCGGCGACCGCGCCCGGCTCGCGGCCGAGCAGGATGCCGAGGCGATGCACCGCGCCCGCGCGGGCGGCTTCGAGCACCGGGATCGAAGCCTCGGTGCTCGCCACTTCGGCGTCGGCCTTCGCCGCGTCGAGGGCCGAGCCGGTGCCGACCGAGAACTTGGCGCGGGTGAGCTTCGCGGTTTCGCTCTGCGACTGAGCTATCCGTTGCGCGAGTTCGATGCGCTTCTGGTAGCCGCGCGCGTCGGCGTAGTTGGTGGCGACGTCGCCGATCAGGGTGACGAGCGTGGCCTTGAGGTTCTCCTCCGCCGCATCGATGCCGTAGCCCGCAGCTTCCGCCGTGCGCCGGTTCGCGCCGAACAGGTCGATCTCCCACGCTGCGTCGAACCCGGCCTGATAGAGGTTGCCGGTGGCGCTGTTGCCCGAAGCTTGCGCCGGGGCGGTGCGTTGACGGGTGAAGCCGCCCGAGCCTTGCAGCGACGGCCAGAGTGAACCGCCCGCCTGCTTGTAGGAGGCGCGCGCGGCGCGGACGTTGGC
>DBTR01000042.1:51807-52225 GCA_002307145.1 Rhodospirillum sp. UBA1311
AGCACCGGGTCGCCGAGGCGCTCCCACCAGCGCGAAAGATCGGGAGCCTTGGGCTGGGCTGTCGCCGGGGTGGTCCACTGCTGCGGCGTCGCAACGGCGGACGGGGCCTGATAATCCGGGCCCACCGAGCATCCGGCGAGCAACGCGACCAGCCCGACGCTGGCGAAACGGATCGTGGTCATCGGGTCTGCTCCGTTTCGGCGGCGGGCGGCGCAGCGTGCGCGGCAGCCGTGCCCTTGAAGATCTTGCGGACGGTGACGAACAGCAGCGGCACGAAGAACACGCCGAGCACGGTGGCGGCGATCATGCCGCCCATCACGCCGATGCCGATCGAGTTCTGCGCACCCGAGCCCGCGCCGGAGGCGATGGCGAGCGGCGTGACGCCGAGGATGAACGCGAACGAGGTCATCAGGATCGG
>DBTR01000042.1:52476-84124 GCA_002307145.1 Rhodospirillum sp. UBA1311
GAGGTCATCAGGATCGGCCGCAGGCGCTGGCGGGCTGCGGTCAGCGTCGCCTCGATCAGCCCCATGCCCTGCGCCTGCCGCTCGATCGCGAACTCGACGATCAGGATCGCGTTCTTCGCCGCGAGGCCGATGGTGGTCAAGAGGCCGACCTTGAAGTAGACGTCGTTGGCCTGGCCGAACAGGGTGGCTGCGGCGAGCGCGCCGAAGATGCCGATCGGCACCGAGAGCATCACCGCGAACGGAATCGACCAGCTCTCGTAGAGCGCCGCGAGGCAGAGGAACACCACCAGGGCCGAGAGGGCGTAAAGCGGTCCGGACTGGCTGCCGGAGAGCCGCTCCTGATGGGAGAGGCCGGTCCACTCGTGGCCGAAGCCCTGCGGCAGTTCGCCGACAAGGCGATCGATTTCGTCCATCGCGTCGCCCGAGCTGATGCCCATGCCCGCCTGACCCTGGATTTCCACCGCCGGGCGCCCGTTGTAGCGTTCGAGGCGCGGCGAGCCGTAGGTCCAGTTACCGTTGGAAAACGCCGCGAACGGCACCATGCCTCCCGCGGAATTGCGGACGAACCATTTGTCCACGTCTTCCGGCTGCATCCGGAAGTTCGCATCGCCCTGAAGGTAGACCGGCTTGACCCGGCCGCGATCGATGAAGTCGTTGACGTAGTCCGAACCCCACGCGATCGACAGGGTATTGTTGACGTCGCCGAGGGAGAGCCCGAGGGCGCTCGCCTTCGCCTGATCGATGTTGACGTGATACTGGGGCTCGTCCTCAAGGCCGTTGGGGCGGGTCGCTGCGAGAAGCGGGGTTTGCCCCGCCTTGCCCAGGATCTGGTTGCGCGCCGCCATCAGGGCTTCATGGCCCTGGTTGGCGACATCCTGGAGATAGAAGTCAAAGCCGTTGCTGTTGCCCATTCCCGAAATCGCCGGCGGAGCCAGCGCATACACCTGGGCATCCTTGATCTGCGAAAATGCCTTCATCGCACGACCCGCGACCGCCTGCGCGGAGAGCTTCGCGCCCGAGCGTTCGTCGAACGCCCGCATCCGGACGAAGACAAGGCCGACGTTCTGGCCTTGGCCGGAGAAGCCGAAGCCTGCGACGTAGAACGCACCCTCGATCGCGTCCTTTTCCTGGTCGAGGTAGTAATCGCGTACCTGTTCCAACACACGGATGGTTCGGTCCCGGGTCGCGCCGACCGGCAGTTGCACCGGGGTGATGATGATCCCCTGGTCTTCCTCCGGCAGGAACGAACTCGGCAGACGCACGAACAGCACCGCGACCAGCACGACGATGCCGACGAAGCCGAACAGGAACACCAGCGGCCGCTTGATCATCCCGCCCGCCCAATCGGCGTAGGAGGTGCTGGTGCGGTCGAAGTTGCGGTTGAACCACGCGGCGGCACGGTTGCCACCCTGCTTGTGGGGCTTCAGGAGCGTGGCGCAGAGCGCCGGAGTGAGGATCAGGGCGACCATCACCGAAAGGATCATCGCGGTGACGATGGTGACCGAGAACTGGCGGTAGATCACGCCGACCGAGCCGCCGAAGAACGCCATCGGCACGAACACCGCGGACAGCACCGTGGCGATGCCGACCAGCGCGCCGGTGATCTCGTCCATCGACTTGATCGTCGCCTCGCGCGGCGGCAGGTGCTCTTCGCGCATCACCCGCTCGACATTCTCGACGACGACGATCGCATCGTCCACCAACAAGCCGATGGCGAGCACCATCGCGAACATCGTCAGGGTGTTGATCGAATAGCCGAAGAATGCGAGGACGCCGAAGGTGCCGAGCAGCACCACCGGCACCGCGATCGTCGGGATCAAGGTGGCGCGGAAGTTCTGCAGGAACACCAGCATCACGACGAATACCAGAACCACCGCCTCGACCAGGGTCTTCACCACTTCGTGGATCGAGAGACGGACGAACGGCGTGGTGTCGTACGGATAGACCACGTCGACCCCGGTGGGGAAGCTCGGACGCAGGCGTTCGATCGTGGCCCGCACACCGTCGGCGGTCGAGATCGCGTTGGCCCCGGTCGCGAGGTTGATCGCAAGGCCAGCCGCCGGCATGCGGTTGTATGAGCCCGTGGTGGTGTAGCTTTCGGCGCCGAGTTCGGCGGTAGCGACGTCGCCGATCCGCACCGTCGCGCCGCCGGTTTCGCTCTTGAGGATGATGTCGCGGAATTGCTGCGGCGTTTGCAGGCGGCTCTGCGCGGTCACGGTGGCGTTAAGCTGCTGGCCCTTGACCTGTGGCAGACCGCCCAATTGCCCGGCGGAAACCTGGGTGTTCTGCGCCTCGATCGCGGTGACGACATCGCTCGGCATCAGGGCGTACTTGGCGAGCTTCTCCGGATTGAGCCAGATCCGCATCGCGTAGTTCGCGCTGAACAGCTGGGTGTCGCCGACCCCCGGCACCCGTTTCAGGGTGTCGTTCAAGGTGCTGTCGATATAGTCGCCGAGGTCGACCGACGTCATCGACCCGTCGGTGGAGACGAACGCCGCCACCATCAGGAAGCCCGACGACGACTTGGTCACCGTCAAGCCATTGGTTTGCACGATCTGCGGCAGTTGAGACGTGACGAGTTGCAGCTTGTTCTGCACCTGCATCTGCGCGACGTCGGGGTTGGCCTTGTTGGTGAAGGTCAGCGTGATCTGCGCCTGGCCAGTGGAGGTCGAGGTCGCGGTCATGTAGTCGAGATTGTCGAGCCCGGTCATGCCTTGCTCGATCACCTTGGTTACCGAGTTCTCGACCGTCGCCGCATCGGCGCCCGAATAGGTGCCGGTAATCCGCACCGTGGGCGGAGCGATTTCCGGATACTGGGACACCGCGAGGGTGTTGAGGGCGAGAAGGCCGCCCAGCATGATCACGATGGCGATCACCCAGGCGAAGATCGGCCGTGCAATGAAGAACCGCGACATTGACTCTTACCCCTTCGCCGGAGTGGCGGAGGGATGCTCTCCGACCTTCTTGATCTCGCCGGTGGCCTCGTCGATCGCCACCTCCTCGGGGGCAACCGTCGCGCCGTCGCGGGCTTTCTGCGATCCTTCGACCACCACCCGGTCGCCGTCGGCGAGGCCCTTTTCCACCAGCCAGGCGTTGCCGATGCTCTGGCGGATTTCGAGAACGCGGGTCGCGACCTTGCCGTCCGGCCCGACGACGAGTGCGGTCGGGTCGCCCTTGGTGTTGCGCGTGACGCCGCGCTGCGGCACCAGGATGCCGTTCTCGGCGACGCCCTCGGCGAGCACCGCGTGGACATACATGCCCGGCAGCAGCAGGCGGTCGGGATTGGCGAAGGAGGCGCGCAGGGTGTAGGTGCCGGTGGTCTCGGAGACGTTGGCCTCGGCGAACGAGAGCGTGCCCGACTGCGCATAGATCGCGCCGTTTTCGAGGCGCAGGCGCACCGGGATGCTATCGCCGACGCGCTGGATCTGGCCGTTCGCGACTTCCTGGCGGAGGCGCAGGAGTTCGAGGCTCGACTGGGTGACGTCGACGTTGATCGGGTCGATGGTGCGGATAGTGGTGAGCGCGGTGGTCTGGCTGGCGGTGACGAGCGCGCCCTGTGTCAGGGTCGAGCGATCGATCACGCCACCGATCGGCGCGGTGATATCGGTGTAGTCGAGGTTGATCAAGGCGGTCTGGACGTCGGCCTTGGCGGCGGCAACCGCGGCGCGGTTCTGCGCCAGGGTCGCCTTCGCGTCTTCGAGATCCTGGTGGCTGACCGCGTTCTGCGCGGCGAGCTTGGTGTAGCGGTCGACCTTGGAGGCGGCGCTCGGCACCGCCGCCTCGGCCTGCTTCAAGGTGGCGACAGCGGCATCGTAAGTGGCCTGGTAGCGCGCCGAATCGATGCGGTAGAGCACCTGCCCGGCCTTGACCTCACCGCCTTCGCGGAACAGGCGCTCGACGATGATGCCGTCCACCTGCGGCCGGACCTCGGCGGTCATCGCCGAAACCGTGCGGCCGGGCAATTCGGCGGTCAACGTCACCGGCTGGGCGTGGACGGTGACCACCCCCACCCGGGCCGGCGGCATCTGTTGCGATTGCTTGGCCTGTTTGTCGTCGCAGCCGCCCAGCAGCAACGCCGAGGCAATCGCAACGATCAGCAGCCCACGCGCACCGCGCGAAGGAGCCGCCGGAGGGCGGAGCGCATCTTGCAAGGTCACCTCGGAATTCCTTTTATCAAAACGGATGGCATTTATGGTACTTTCAGGTACCATATATTTACCAGTTCAACTCTCTGTCAAGAGGTGCGTGTGACCGCCCCAATCAAGCCCCGGCGTGGCCGACCGAAAAGCCAGCCCGACACCATCCGCCGCGAAGCGATCGCGCGCCGCGCTGCGGAGATGTTCGCCAGTCAAGGTTTTGCCGGAACCACTACCGAAGATGTGGCGGCGACGTGCGGGATTTCCAAGCAGACGCTTTATCGGCTATTTCCGAGCAAAACCGCGCTATTCGCGTCTGTAGTCGATCACCACCGCCAGGAAATGCTCGACTTCGGCGACACCCGGGGAATGGACGACGCGACCGCGCTCGAACGGATCTTCCGCGTCGACATCGAGCCCGAAGCCGATATCGCCCGCATCCGGCTGGTACGCGTCGTCGTCGCCGAAAGCTCCGACCATCCCGAGCTGGGCGAGGTGATGATGCAGTACGGCGGCGGCAAGGCGCGCGCCGAACTGGGCGCCTGGCTCGCCGCACGCGGTCTGCTCGGCCCGGAGGAGGACGTCGACCCCGAACTCCAGGCCGACATTCTCCTCAATATGATCTTCGGCGCGGTTCTGGCGAAGGAAATGGGCGACCTGAGCTTCCCCGGCGGCGAGCGTCGCCGCGCCTACATGCGCCAGTGCATCCGGGTGTTCCTCCAGGGGGCGCGAGCGCGCTAGGCGCGCCGCCGCCAGGCGGCGAGCGCCATACCCGCGCCGATCGCGCCGATCGCCGCCATCACCCCCCACGGCATGTCGAGGTCGATGCCTCCGGCGAAGCCGAACATGCCGGCGATCAGCCCGAGGATCAGCGCGTAGCCCAGCACGATCTCGACGACGGTGCGGCGGGTGATCGGAACGGTATCGGGTTCGGGCTCGGACATCTTCGCCTCCTAACTCCCCAGCACGCGGGGCAGGAACAGGATGATCTCGGGGAAGATCACGCACAGCGCCAGCCCAGCCACCTGCAACGCGATGAACGGCAGAACCGAGGCGAAGATCTCCTGGAGGGTGATCTCCTTCGGCGTGACGCTGTTGAGGAAGAAGCACGCCGGGCCGAACGGCGGCGAGAGGAAGTAGATCTGGATGTTGATGGTGACGAGCACGCCGAACCAGATCTTCACCGCCTCGACGTCGCCGACCGCCGGAAACGGCAGGGCGGCGATCACCGGCGAGAAGATCGGCACGGTGATCAGGAGGATCGCGATCCACTCCATGAAGGTGCCGAGCAGCATCAGCACCCCCATCATCACCAGGACGATGCCGAGCGGCGGCAGGTCGAGGCCCCCGATCAGGCGGCGCATGAAGTCCGCGCCGCCGATCAGGTTGTAGATGCCGACGAAGCTCACCGCGCCGATGATCAGCCAGATGATCGACCCGACGGTGGTGAAGGTCTGGCGCGACGCGCCGAGGACGGTGGCGAGATTGAGTTTCTTCCGTGCCGCCGCCGCGACCAGCGCCCCGGCGACGCCGATCGCCGCCGCCTCGGTGACCGCCGCGACCCCGGCGTAGATGCTACCGAGAACGGTGGCGACCACCATCATCGGCACCGCGATGCCGCGCAGCGCCGCGATCTTGTCGGCGCGGCTGACGGCGTGGCGCTCGGCGGCGGGCGGCGGCGCGAGGCCGGGGTCGAGGCGGATGCGGACGAGAATGTAGGCGACGTAGAACCCCGCCAGCATCAGGCCGGGGAGGATGCCGCCGAGGAACAGAGCGCCGATCGAGACGTTGGCGGTGACGCCGTAGACCACCATCACGATCGACGGCGGAATCAGGGTGGCAAGCGAGCCGCCCGCGCAGATCGCCCCCATCGAGAGCTTGCGGTCGTAGCCGAGGCGCAGCATCTGCGGCAGCGCGATCAGGCCGAGCATCATGATCTCGCCGCCGATCACTCCGGCCATCGCCGCCATCAACACCGCCACCGCGATGGTCTGGACCGCGACGCCGCCGCGCAGCCGCCCGGAGAACAGCGACATCGCCTCGAACAGGTCGTGGCCGACTCCGGCGCGCTCCATCAGGCTCGCCATCAGCACGAACAGCGGCACCGCGACGAAGGAATAGTTCTCCAGCACGCCGACGATCTGCCGCCCCACCAGCCCGAGCCCGGCCGGGCCGAAGTAGGCGAGCGCAGTGACGATCGACACAGTGAGGGTGACGACGCCGAGCGGAATCCCCGCCAGCATCAGGACGAACAGCGCCGCGACGATCGCGAGAGTGGCGTATTCGATCGGCATCAGCGTCCCTCCGTCCGGTCGGGCCAGGCGAGGCGCGCGAGCGCCGCGAGAATCTGCAGCAGATAGAGCGCCGCGCCGATCACCAGCACGATCTTCAGGAGCGTCGGCAGCGGCGAGTTGAACGCCGAGCCGGTCTTGTCGACCCAGCGCAGGGACTTGAGCGCGAGGCCATAGGCGATGAAGACGAGGAAGCCGACGGCGAAGGTCGAGACCACCAGCGCCAGGGCGTCGAAGCCGCGCTGCAGCCGGGGCGGCATCAGGTCGAAGAGCAGGGTGATCGCGATGTGGCGCTTTTCGGTCAGCACGTAGCCGCCCGAGAGCGCCCAGGCGCAGCCGCACAGCGCCAGCACCAGTTCGTAGGACCAGATCGTCGGGGTGTGGAAGAGGTAGCGCTGCACCACCTCGTAGACCGAGAGCAGCGCGACGATCAGGTAGATGTGCATCGCGGCATGGCCGACGAAGCGGTTGAGGCTGTCGATTCCGGTGATCAGCTTGCGCATCGCCGCCCTCCCTGACGGGCGGGCGGAACTTGCCGCGCCGCCCGCCGCTGTGTCCTCACTCGCGCAAAAGCCCGAGCTCGGTCAGGAACTTCATGTGGGACTGGTAGACCTCGCCGGCGAGCGGCGACTTCTCCGAAAAGCTCTTCCACGCGCCCACCGCGATCTTGCGGAATTCGTCGCGATCCTTCTGCGGCCAGTCGATCACGTGGACCTTGGAGCCGGGCTTGGAATCGCGGCGGACGAGGTTTTCGTCCTCGATGTGGGCGACGCGGCGGAGATCGTTGTAGGCCGCCTCGAACCACACTTCGAGAGCGGTCTGGCTCGCCTTGTCGAGGGAGTCCCAGACCTTCTTGTTGATCGCGAACTCGAACACCGGAGTCGAATGGAAGCCCGGATAGAGCGGATACGGCGCGATGTCGTTGAAGCCCTGGGAGGCATTGTTGGCATATGCGGCGGCATCGGCGGCGTCGACGATACCCTTCTCAAGCCCGGTATAGACCTCGGAGAACGGGATCGACACCGGCGTCGCACCGGCGCGGCGGAAGACCTCGGAGGCCAATCCGGCTGGCGCGCGCACCTTCACCCCCTTCATCTCGGCCAAGCCCTTGATCGGCACCTTGGCGACGAGGGATTCGAGGGTGTAGGGCGCGCACCCGATCACGTGGACGCGACCCTCCGAATAGGTGTCGTCGGCCTTCTGCAACAGCTCCTTGCCGCCGCCGATGCTGCACCATGCCGCCATCTGGTCGGGGTCGGCGTAGCCGGCGGTGAGGTCGCCGATCAGCGCGTAGGCCGGGTCCTTGCCGGAATAGAAGATCGGCGAGACCAGGTCGGCCTGGAGAATCCCCTCCGCCACCGCGTCCAGCACCTCGTTGGAGGGGACGATGGCGTTGGCCGGATAGGGCTCGAACTTGACCTTGCCGCCGGTCATCGCTTCAAGCTTCGGCATCCAGACCTCGGTAACGTGGCGAAACACGAAATCGCCCGCGTTCTGGCCCATCTGCGTCCTGAGGACGGTCTGGGCGTCGGCCTGGGCAGCCCAAAGGCCCACCGCCGCCGCAACCAGGGTACCCAACGCGCTCCGTTTCGGATTCATGAGTTCCTCCTGTTTCGCCGTTTGGCGCGCCGCCCGGGGTCAGACCGGCCGGTCGCCCTTTTCCACCTTGAGCGTGCGGTTGTCGACGCCCGGCAGCATCTTCGCCGGGTCGCGGGTCACGACCACGTCGATCACCGAGGGCCGCCCACGTTCCGCGATGCCCGCCCGGATCGCCGCGCCGAGTTCGGAAGGCTCGGTCACGCGCACCCCATGACAGCCGAAATCCTTCGCGATCTCGGCGTAATTCATCTCGATCAGGTCCGACGACTGATAGGCGCCGAACATCGCGTGTTGCAGCGCCTTGACGTAGCCCGACGCGGCGTTGTTGACGATCAGGAGCGTCACCGGGGCACCGGCGCGGCGCGCGGTCTCGATCTCGCCGATGGTCATGTTGAAGCCGCCGTCGCCGGTGATCGCCACCACCGCGCGGTCCGGTGCGGCAAGTTGCGCCCCCAAGGCTCCCGGCACGCCGTAGCCGATCGAGGCGAACCCCCGGTCGGCGATGAAGCCCCGCCCGGCGCGCTTGGTGTCGTAAAGCAGGCCGCCCCAGTGCGCCGCGAAACCGCCGTCGGCGACGAGAATGCCGTCCTCGGGCATCTCGCGGTTGAGCTCGTTGAGCATCCGGCCGAGGTTGATCGGGGTTTCCTCGGATTCGAGGCGGTCGGCGGCGGACTTGCGCCACGCGGCCATCCGCTCCGGCACCTCGGCGACGTAGGCCGCCCGTGCCGCCCGCGCCTTCTCCCCCGCACCCAAAGCGTGGGCGAGGTCTTCGAGGCCGAGGCGCGCGTCGCCGACCAGGGCATGGTCGGCGCGGGTGGTGCGGCCGATCTCCTCGGGCACGAGTTCGAGATGGATCAACGGCACGTTGCCCTTGAACAGCTGGAAGCGCCTAGTGGCGATCTCGCCGAGCTTGCAGCCGACCACGATCAGGCAGTCGGAAGCGTCGATCAGGTCGTTGGCGATGCGCGAATAGCGCCCGAACAGCCCGGCCGAGAGCGGATCGGTGCAAGCGATGCCGCCCTTGCCCGAAAGGCTGTGCGCCACCGGGATGGCGTGGCTTTCCGCCAGCAGGCGCAGCGCGTCGTAGGCATGGGAGAGATGGATGCCGCCGCCGACGAGCAGCAGCGGCCGCTTCGCCCGCGCGATTGCCGCCGCCGCGCGCTCGACGTCGTCCGCCGCCGGGCGGGAGCGAAACGCCGGATAGCGGGTCGTCGCCGGATCGATCCAGAAATCCGAGAGCGGAAAGTCGTAAACCTCGTGGGCGACGTCCTCGGGCACGTCCACCACCACCGGCCCGGGACGGCCGGAGGTCGCGACGGCGTAGGCACGCCGCACCAACTCGGGGATGCGATGAACCTTCTCGATCCGGATCACCTCCTTCACCGCCGGGCGGAGGATGTCGATCTGGCGCGCCTCCTGGGTCATGTTCTTCCAGGAATGATCGCGGTGGGTGTCGCCGGTGAACACCACCAGCGGCACGCCCGCGTTGAAGCTCTCCATCAGCCCGGTGACGAGGTTGGTCGCCCCCGGCCCGAGGGTCGCGTCGCACACCCCGGGACGGCCCGAAACCCGCGCCCAGGCGTCGGCGGCGAAGGCGCCCGAACGCTCGTCGTTGATCAGGGTGTGGACGAGGGATTTCATCCGCACCGCGTTGTAGAACGGCAGGAGCTGGAAGCCGCCCATGCCGAACATCGGCCCGACCTCGGCGCGTTCGAGAATCTCGACGATCGCCGCACCGCCGGCGAGGGTCAGCTTCGGATCGTTGTCGCCTGTCTCCGTGGTCATGTCCGCTCCCGTTGTCAGAGGTTCACCAGCCGGTCCACCAGATCCTTGAGACGCAACCCGGGCAGCGCGCCGAGCCCCACCGCCACGTCGTTGGCGACCGAGATCACGCCGGTTTCATAGCCCGACACCGCATCGCCGATGCAGGCGGTCATCGCGTCCACCGCCACCGCCGCGATCCCTTGCGCCGCGAGCAGCGGCAGCCGCCGCACGCCCGCGTCCTCGATGCCGCGCCCGGCGTCGTTGAAGGCGATGAAGGCCGGGCTCGCCTTCGCCGCGCGCACGCCGAGATTGCCGGGAATGCCGCCGTGCGAGCCGGTGACCACCACCCGTCCGTCGTCGGCGCGGTCGAGGTCGGAGGCGGTGTCGAGGGCCACCGCGCCGCCGAGCTCGACGCGACGGGGCGCGGGCGGAAGCACGAGGCCGGGCGGAATCCGGGAGGCCAGGGAACGGGAGAACAGCGCGGCGAGACTATCGGCGGCCATCTCGCCTTGTGCGCCCAAGGCGGCGGCCGCATGGTTGAAGCGGGTGATCCGGCCGCGCAGCAACATGTCGGCGGGATCGCCGATGCGCGCGGTCGTATGGCCGACCGCCGCAGCCGGAATCCCCGCCGCGTCGAGCAGAGCGAGCGACTGCACCCCGGCGGCATCGCGGCCGATTCCGGCATCGTGGAAGATCACCGAGGCGACGCCATGGACCAGCGCGTAGCGCGCGGTGATCGCGCCGCCGTGGGAGCCCACCACCACATGCGCGCCCGCGCATGCCGGGGTCAGATCGGTGACCGAACCGAAATTCATCCGTCCCTGCCCTTGTTTTCCGATTAACGGAAATATATTCTTGTTTAATGGAAAGTAGGCTGGGCGTAGGCTCGTTTCAACCCCAGGTTCGGGGATTTCCAGCGGAGGGTGCGGCATGAACGCCTTGATGGCCGAAAAAGGCGAACACCAGAACGTCGCGCGGGCGGCGCGGGTGATCGAGGCCCTGGCCGGTGCGCACGACCTCGGCATGCGCCTCACCGACGTTGCCGAGACCACCGGCTTCGGTGCCGCGACGGTGCATCGGCTTCTCGGCGGCCTCACCCGCCACGGCTTCGTCGACCACGACCGCCAGTCCAACCGCTATTTCATCGGCCTGCAGATGGTCGCCTGGGCCGCCGCCGCGACCGAGCGTTACGGCCTCGCGCCGTTCACCGACAAGAGCCTCGACCGCCTCTGCGCCGAAACCGCCGACACCGTCTATTTCAGCCTGCTCTCCGGCAACGATTCGGTGTGCGTCGACCGGCGCGAGGGGCTCTATCCGATCAAGACCCTGACCTTGAGCGTCGGCGATCGCCGCCCGCTCGGCGTCGGCGCGGGGAGCCTCGCGCTGCTCGCGTTCCAGCCCGACGCACTCCGCGCCGAGATCATCGAGACCGACCGCGCGCGCCGTGCCGACTACGGCATCCGCGACGATTTTCTCCTCGACGCGATCGTGCGCTGCCGCAACGTCGGCTATGCCCTCAACAGCGGCTGGCTGATTCCGGGAATGTCGGGAGTGGGCGTACCGATCCGCCGCTCCGACGGCCAGGCGGTGGCGGCGTTGAGCGTCGCGGCGATCACCTCGCGCCTGAGCGACGGCCGCCTCGACGGCGTGGTCTCCTGGCTGAAGGCGGAAGCGGCGGAGATCGAAACCCTCGCCGCCAAGGTTCTCGAAACGCCGTTCGCGCGGCGCGGTTCGAACCGCTGACCCACTTGCGCGGGGCAGCCCCGAGGGGCACTCTCTTGGGATCGTCGCACCAGGAGAACCCGCCGATGACTCAGTCCGTCACGCCGTTGCCGGTTGGCGCGGCCGAAACCCTGAAAGCCGTCACCACCGCCACGATCACCACGATTTTGCTGAAGAAAGGCCTGCGCAACGTCTGGATGCGCGGCGCGCGCCCGCTCGGCGACGCCGAGCGCCTCGTCGGCCGCGCCTTCACCCTGCGCTTCGTCCCGGCACGGGAAGACCTCGCGACGCCCGCGTCGTGGTCGTCGCCGACCTCCACCCGCGCCGCGATCGAGGACATGCCGGAGGGCGTGATCGCGGTGGTCGACGCGATGGGGATCACCGACGCCGGGATCTTCGGCGACATCCTTTGCAGCCGGATGAAGAAGCGCGGTGTCGTCGCGCTGGTCACCGACGGCGCGCTGCGCGACGCCGAGGGCGTGCACAAGAGCCGCCTGCCGGTGTGGTGCCAGGGCATCGCCGCGCCGCCCTCGGTGGCGGGCCTCACCTTCGTCGGCTGGCAGGAGCCGGTCGGCTGCGGCGGCGTCGCGGTGTTCCCCAACGACGTGATCGTCGCCGACCGCGACGGCGCGGTGGTGATCCCCGCCGCGCTGCTCGACGAAGTCCTCGAACTCGCGCCCGAGCAGGAGCGCATGGAAGCCTGGATCATGGACGAGGTGGCGAGGGGCGTGCCGCTCCCCGGCCTCTATCCGATGAACGAAGAGACCAAGGCGCGCTACGCCGCCGACAAGGCCGCCACCTGAACTCAGGGGCGCGCGCCGGCGGCGACTTCGGCCTCCGCCGCCGCAATCCACTCGCGCATCGGCGCGAGATCCAGCACCGCATCGGCGTAGGCTTGCGCCGATGCAGGCAGTTCCACCCCATAGGTCCGGAAGCGGGTCGCCACCGGCGCGAAGAACGCGTCGGCGATAGTGAAGTGCCCGAACAGGAACGGCCCGGCCCCGGCATTCGCGGCGCGGCATTCGGTCCAGATTTCCACCACCCGCGCGATGTCGGCCTTGGCGCCGCCGGAGAACGCCATCCCCGGATGCCGCCCGACCACGTCCATGGTGAGTTCGTTGCGCATGTCGCCGAAACCCGCGTGCATTTCCGACGCGATCGCGCGGGCGACGGCGCGCTTGTCGTAGGCCTCGGGCCAGAGGTTGGCCTCGGGGAAGCGTTCGGCGAGGTATTCGCAGATCGCGAAGGATTCCCAAACCTTCACCGCGCCATCGATCAGCACCGGCACCTTGCCCGCCGCGTTGACCGCCTTGAGGTCGTCCTTGAGCCCGGGGCGATAGACCGCGCTGGTGGCGGGCGAACCCGGCACCCGCAGGCGGATCATCCGCTCCTCGAACGGCGCGCCGGTCATCTTGAGCGCGAGCCAAGGGCGCAACGACCACGACGAAATGTTCTTGTCGCCAATCACCAGGGTGAGCATCGGAAGCCTCCGGAGAAAATTGCGTGCCCAGACTCTATACCATCGGCGCGCACGGATTTCCGCAGCGGAAAAAATCGGCTAGTGTGACCGCCCAGAAATTCCGGACGAACCCGATGTCTCCGCCTTCCGACCTCCGCGCCGAATTCCGCGCCGGTTTGCTCACCGCCCTCGCCCCCACCCTCGGGGTGATTCCGTTCGCGCTGCTGTTGGGCGCGCTCGCCACCGACAAGGGCGTCTCCACCGCCGAAACCGCGCTGATGTCGGCCTGGGTGTTCGCGGGCAGCGCCCAGTTCGCCGCGCTGGACACCTGGAGCCACCCCGCGCCCTGGCTGGCGCTCGGCCTCCTGGTGCTGGTGGTGAACCTGCGCCATGTGTTCATGAGCGCGTCGGTGCTGCGGCGGATGGAGCGGTTCTCGCTCGGACAGCGCCTCCTCGCCCTGCCGCTGCTGGCGGACGAGATCTGGGCGTTTTCGGAAGCCCGCGCGGCGCGCCAGCCGCTCACCCCGGCGTTCTTCTTCGGCCTCGCGCTGCCGTTCTACCTCACCTGGATTTTAAGCTGTGCGGCAGGCACGTTGCTCGGCGCGCTGCTGCGCGACCCGCGCGCCTACGGCTTCGACTTCGCCTTCATCGCGATCTTCGTGTTCCTGATTCTGGGTTTCCGCAAGCAGGGCGGCTTCCTCGCCACCCTGGCGGCAAGCGCGGCGGCGGCAACCGTGATACACGTCGTCTGGCCCGGCCCGGCCTCGATCATCGCGGGAACGCTCGCGGGAATCCTCGCCGCGGCGGCGGCCCACCGGGAGGACCCGCGATGAATGTTTCCCCCGATGCACTGCTGGCGATCGCGGCGATGGCGCTGGTGACGCTCGCCACCCGCCTTGCCGGACTGTTCGTGCCCGCCAATTTCGCCCGCACCGGGCGGCTGGCCGCTGCGTTCGCGGCGATGCCGGTGGCGGTGCTCACCGCGCTGATCGCACCCGCGCTCCTCGCCTCCGCCTGGACCGACGCGGCGGCGGGCGCCCTCACCATCCTCGCCGCATGGCGGCTGCCCCTGCCGCTGGTGGTGGGGATCGGCGCGGCGGCGGCGGCGGGCTTGCGCGCCCTCGCCGGTTAGTCGTCGTCGGCGATCATCGCGAACGCCGCTTGGCGCTCGCCGTGCTTGAGCTTCATGAACGCGGCGCGGGCCTTCTTGATGTCGGCCTCGGCGCCAGTTTCGGCGGCGGTGCGGCACGCCTGCGTCACCTTGTGGTCGGCGCCGCTGATGAAGGTCAGCGCCTTAGCCAGACGGCCGAGGGCTTCGCGATCGAAGCTGTCTTCCATATGCCGATATCCTGATCTCGGGGAGGGAGGAAACCTGAGTCTATCCCTCCCCGCCCGCCCCGGCAAGCCGGGCAGCGGTTCAGTGGCCGGTCTTGGCGGTCTGGCCGAACAGGATCGACTTGCCCGCCTCGGTCACCGTCGGCCGCGCGGTGAACGGCTGGCCCTTGGCGTAGGCGCGCACGGTTCCCGGGCGCGCCGCCACCGCTTCGAACCAGCGCGACAGGTCGGGGAAGTCGCTCAAGGTCTGCTGCTGGTTCTTCCACGGCACGATCCACGGATAGCAGGCCATGTCGGCGATGCTGTAGGCGTCGCCCGCGATGAAGGCGCGGCCCTTCAGGCGGCGGTCGAGGACGCCGTAGAGGCGGTTGGTCTCGTTGACGTAGCGGGTGATCGCGTAGGGGATCTTCTCCGGCGCATAGATGCCGAAGTGGTGGTTCTGCCCCGCCATCGGACCCAAGCCGCCGACCTGCCAGAACAGCCATTCCAGCACCGTCTTGCGGCCGCGCACGTCCTTCGGCAGGAACATCCCGGTCTTGTCGGCGAGGTATTCGAGGATCGCGCCGGATTCGAACACCGCGATCGGCTCGCCGCCGTCGGCGGGGTCGCGGTCGATGATCGCGGGCATGCGGTTGTTGGGCGAGAAGGCGAGGAACTCGGGCTTGAACTGGTCGCCCGCGCTGATGTCCACCGGGTGGATTTCGTAGGCGAGGCCCGCCTCTTCCAGGAACATCGTGATCTTGTGGCCGTTGGGCGTCGGCCAATAATAGAGCTCGATCATGGCGTCGTCTCCGGTTGCAAGGGCGCGTCGAACACGCCGAACGCGGCGCGCACCGCGCCCCGCAAGAGTTCGGGCTCGGGGCGGCTGCGCGCGAGAATCCGCACGCCGATCAGCGAGGTCAGCAGCAGCCGCGCGATATCGGCGGCGGCGTAACGGGTCGAGATGCTGCCTTCGGCCTGACCGGCGGCGGCACGGTCGCGGAAGTAGCCCTCGATCTCGCGCAGCACGTCGGCGGCCGCACCCTGGAGTTCGGGGTCGTCGGCGGGAATCTCGGCGGCGGCGTTGATCAGCATGCAGCCGCGCTGCGCGGGATCGGCCAAGGATTTCTCCACCGCCTCGGCGAAGAACGTCTCGATCGCGGCGCGCGGCGGCAGCTCGGCGAGGCGGACGATGCGCGCCGCGAAGCCTTGCTCGACATAGGTTTCGAGGGCGCGACGGAACAGCGCGCGCTTGTCGCCGAAGGCGTTGTAGAGGCTCGCTCCCGCGATCCCCATCTCGCCCGCGAGGTCGCGCACCGAGGCGGCGGCGTAGCCCCGCTCCCAGAAGCACGCCACCGCCGCGTCGAGAACCGCGGCTTCGTCGAATTCGCGAGGTCTGGCCATGGGCGCTCCGGATTTGAGGCGTTGCATCGCGACGCCGATGCGCGCATTGTAGAACGATTGCTCCAAAACACAAGAGCGACGGCTTTCGCGCACCATCACGAAAGGACCCACGATGATCCGCTTCTATTTCCACCCCACTCCCAATCCGGCGAAGATCGCCCTGTTCCTTGAGGAAACCGGCCTGCCCTACGAACTCATGCCGGTGGACACCGCGAAGGGCGAACAGCACCTCCCCGGCTTCCGCGCGATCAACCCGAACGGCAAGGTTCCGGCGATCGTCGACACCGAAGGGCCGGGCGGCAAGGAAGTCCGGGTGTTCGATTCGAGCGCGATCCTGCTCTATCTCGGCGACAAAGTCGGGCGCTTCGTCGGCACTCCCGCCGACCGGCCCGAGCTGCTTTCCTGGCTGTTCTTCATTTCGAGCGGCATCGGGCCGTTTTCGGGCCAGGCGGTACACTTCCAGCACGCCGCGCCGGAGAAGCTCGCCTACGCGATCAACCGCTACCGCCGCGAGGTCGAGCGCCACTACGAGGTACTGGACACCCACCTCAAGGGCCGCGAGTTCCTCGTCGGCGACGCCTACGGCATCGCCGACATGTCGCTCTGGGGCTGGATCGACCGCGCGCCGCGCGTACTGCCCGGCGACAGCGATCCGCGCGAGGCCTTTCCCGAGCTGTTCCGCTGGTTCAAGAGCGTCGACGCCCGCCCGGCGGCAGCGCGCGCCCGCGAGGTCGGCAAAGGCCTCGCCTTCAAGCCGCTCTCCGACCCCGATGCGCGGCCCGCCCTCTATCCCTCCAACTATCCGAAGGCCTGACGCCAAAGTTTGACTGGCCCGACGCCTGGGCGGGCGCGTACTCTGATGCGCCCGCTCTCCTGACCGGAACCTCCGATGATCGACCACGCCTTCGCCATCCGCCGTCTCCTCGTCACCGCCGCCGAGGCGCGCATGCAGGACATCGCGGTCCACGTCCTCGCGCACACCGACGGCTTCGTCGTCTCCGGCCCGTTCGAGAACATGAAGCTGCCGGAGCAGAAATCCTGGGGCGGCGGCGACGTGGTGCCGAAGTCGCTCGGCTGCTACGAGGCCGAACTCCACGGCGCGGTGGAGACCGCGATCGCCCGCAACCCCGATCTCGTGATCAACGTCGGCTGCGCCGAGGGCTATTACGCCGTCGGCCTGGCGCGCCGCCTGCCCGGCGCGACCGTCCACGCCTTCGACATCGACCCGCAGGCGCAGGCGGTCTGCGCGCTGGCCGCCGAGGTCAACGGCGTCCGCCGCCGCATCGTCACGGCGGGGGAATGCACCGCCGCAATCCTCGCAGAGCTCGCGGCGGGCGCGGCGCGACCCTTGATCGTGATGGACTGCGAGGGCGCGGAAACCGCGCTGCTGGCCGAGGCGGCGATGCCGCATCTGGCGCACGCCGACATCCTCGTCGAATGCCACGACTATCTCGACCGCACGATCACCCCGATTCTCACCGAGCGGCTGAAGCCGGATCATGCCGTCGACCTGATCCTCGAAGGCGCGCGCGACCCGACGCGCTTCGAGTTCATGCAGCCGCTCTCGACCCTCGATCGCTGGCTCGCGGTGTGCGAATTCCGCCCCGAGACCATGCACTGGCTCGCCGCCTGGGCGAACCGCACCTGAGACCACCCCACAGGAGAGAGTCATGGACTACGTGAAATTCGGTTCCACCGGCCTCGAAGTCTCGCGGATCTGCCTCGGCTGCATGACCTACGGCATCCCGGAGCGCGGCAACCACGCCTGGACCCTGACCGAGGAGAACAGCCGGCCGCTGCTGAAGCAGGCGCTCGACCTCGGCATCACCTTCTTCGACACCGCCAACGCCTATTCGGACGGCACCTCGGAAGAAATCGTCGGCCGCGCGCTCAAGGACTTCTGCAACCGCGACGACATCGTCCTCGCGACCAAGGTGTTCAACCGCATGCACCCCGGCCCGAACGGCGCGGGGCTGTCGCGCAAGGCGATCATGCGCGAGATCGACGCCAGCCTGAAGCGCCTCGGCACCGACTACGTCGATCTCTACCAGATCCACCGCTGGGACTACGGCACGCCGATCGAGGAAACCCTCGAAGCGCTGCACGACGTGGTCAAGGCGGGCAAGGCGCGCTACATCGGCGCGTCGTCGATGTACGCATGGCAGTTCGCCCAGGCGCTCTACGCTTCGCGCCTGAACGGCTGGGTCGAGTTCGTCAGCATGCAGAACCACGTCAACCTCCTCTATCGCGAGGAAGAGCGCGAGATGCTGCCGTTCTGCGCCGACGAGGGGATCGCGGTGATGCCCTGGAGCCCGCTCGCGCGCGGCCGCCTCACCCGCGACTGGAACGAAACCACCCACCGTATCGAGACCGACGAGGTCGGCAAGGCGCTCTACGTCGAGAGCGACCGGGCGGTGGTCGACGCGGTCGGCAAGGTCGCGGCGGCGCGCGGCGTGCCGCGTGCGCAGGTCGCGCTCGCCTGGCTGCTGTCGAAGGACGCGATCACCACGCCGATCGTCGGCGCGTCGAAGCCGCGCCACCTCGAAGATGCGGTAGCCGCCCTCGAACTCGACCTCACCGAGGCCGAGATCGCGGCGCTCGAAGCCCCCTACGTGCCGCACCGCGTCGCCGGATTCAAGTAGACCCCGGCGCAGGAAAAAGCCCCCCGCAGGTTTCCCTGCGGGGGGCTTTTCGTTGGCCGCGCCTAGATCAGGGCGGTCGAGAAGAACGGCACGAAGGTGACCAGCGCCAACGCGACGAACAGCGCGAGGAAGAGAATCCCCGACTGCTTGACGAAGTCGGCGACGCTCACCTTGGCAAGGTTGCAGACCAGGAGCATCACCGTGCCGACCGGCGGAGTGAGGCAGCCGATCGCGAGGTTGAGGATCAGGACGATGCCGAAGTGGACCGGGTCGATGCCGAGTTGCAGCACCACCGGCATCAGCAGCGGCACCAGCACGATCATGATCGCGGTGCCCTCGATCAGCATCCCGAGCACCAGCAGCACCACGTTCACCACGATCAGGAACAGGTATTTGTTGGTGGTGAACTGGGTGATCAGCACCGCGAGCTTGTCGCCCGCGTGTTCGAGCGAGAAGATCCAGGCGAGCGCCGAACTGGCCATGATCACCAGCAGCACCACCGCCGTCGACTTCGCGGTTTCGTGCAGCGCGCGGACGACGTCGGCGACCGTCATCTCGCGGAAGATGAAGAAGCCGATGCCGATCACGATCGCCACCGCCACCGCGCCCGCCTCGGTCGGAGTGAAGATGTTGAGGCGGATGCCGCCGATGATCGCCACCATCAGGAACAGCGCGGGCCACGCGCCGATCAGGGTATCCTTGGTTTCCTTCGCGCTCGGCCACTCGGTGCGGGCGGGCTTGTAGCCCTTGCGCCTGGCGATGACGTAGACCGCAAGCATCAGCAGCACGCAGCAGAGCAGGCCGGGCAGGATGCCCGCCATGAACATCTTGCCGATCGAGACGTCGGCGACGAGGCCATAGATGATCAGGGCGATGCCGGGCGGGATGATCGGGGTGATCAGCGAGCCCGCGGCGGTGACGCCCGCGGCGAAGGCGCGATTGTAGCCCTGGCGCTCCATCTCGGGGACCATCATCCGGGTCAGCATCGCGGCGTCGGCGAGATTGGACGCGCTGATGCCGCCGAGCATGGTGGAAAGCAGCACGTTGGCGAGGCCCATGCCGCCGGTGAGCCTGCCCACCAGCAGGTCGGCGACTTTGAGCAGGCGCTGGGCGATGCCGGTATAGCTCATCAGCGTGCCGAGCAGGATGAAGAACGGAATCGCGAGCAGCGATGCGTTCTGGCTCGGTCCGATGAACTGCTGGATCGAGATCTGCATCGGCACCTTGCCGTAGAAGAGGAAGTAGAACAGCACCGACGCGAACATCGCGATGAACAGCCGGACGTTCAACGCGAACAGGCCGAGCATGAACGGAATCAGAAGCATCCAGGTCATCGGCCGTCTCCGCTCGCCGCGTCTTGCTCGGTCAGGGTTTTCTCAAGGGGCGCCTCGCCGGCGCATTCGCGGAAATGCCGGTAGACCCGCATCAAGGTGTAGACCGCCATCACCGCGCAGCCGACCGTCACCGCGATGTCGATCCAGAACCAGGAGATCTGCAAAATCTGGGTCAGCTTGTACTGCGCCCGCATCGACAGGCCGTAGGCGAGGTACGCCATGTAGGCCAGCACCGCGATCGAGGCGGCGGCGGTGACCATGTTGAGCGCCGCGCCCCAGCGGCGGGGCATGGCCTCGGGCAGGAGCGGAATGGTGAGGTGCTGGTTTTCGCGCTCGGCGGCGATCGCGCCGAACATCACGATCCAGATCATCAGCAGGCCCGACATTTCCTCGGTCCACTGCAGCGGCGCGTTGAAGACGTACCGCATGACCACCGCCGCGATGGTGATCAAGACCAGAACCAGCAGCGAGATCGCCGCCGCCCAGTTCCAGAGTTTTCCGAGATTGCGCATGGGTCCCCCATCTCGACGCGAGAAGCCGGGGGCGGCAGAGGCGCCGCCCCCGATCCGGTTATTTCGCGAGTTCGGCCTGGATCTGGTCGTAGAGGCCCGGCGTCCACTTCGGGAACTGGGTGTAGACCGCCTTGGCCTTGGCCTGGAACGGCTTCACGTCGGGATAGACCACCGTGACGCCCGCTTCCTTCATCTTGTCGATCATCTGGTTGTCGAGTTCGGTGACGATCTTCTGGCTGTAGAGGCCGGTTTCGTAGGCGGTCTCATGGATCATCTTCAACTGCGCCGGCGGCAGGGTCTCGAAGAAGGCTTCACCGCCGAGCCACAGCGAGGTGTTGGTGATGTAGCCGACCATCGAGAGGTACTTCGCCTGTTCGTGCAGCTTCTGGCCGTAGAGCACCGAGATCGGGTTCTCGACGCCGTCGATCAGGCCTTGCGTCAGCGCCGGATAGACTTCGCCGAGCGGCATCGGCGTCGGGGTCGCGCCCATCGCCTCGATCGCCTTGATCTGCATCACGTTGTTCGGCACGCGAATCTTCATCCCCTTCATGTCGTCGGGGGTGTTGATCGGCTTTTTCGCGAGGATCTGGCGCACGCCGTAGAGGTAGTTGGACATCACGATATGGATGCCCTTCTTGCGCAGCTCGGCGTCCTTCTTCTTGAACCAATCGCTTTCGTAGATCTTGAACAGCTTCTGCGGGTCGTCGGTGAGATAGGGGCCGAACAGGATGCCGAGATCCTGGTCGAAGTCGACGAGGAAGCCGACGTCGGAGAGGGTGATGATATTCATCCCCATCATCGCCTGCTCGGTGACGTCCTTCTTGGAGCCGAGCTGGGAGGAGGGATAGAGGTCGAGGGTGATCTCGCCCTTGCTGCGCTCGGCAAGGAGGTCTTTCCAGTAGTGCATCGCCTTGTCGATAGGCTCGCCCGGATTGTTCTCGTAGGCGACCTTGATCGTGACCGGAGCGGCCTCGGCGGGCAGCGCGCCCCAGCCGAGCAATCCGGCGGCAGCGGCCAGCATCAGAATCTTCTTCATCGTCGTCTCCCTGTGTGTGTTCCCTTGCGCCGCTTCAGAGCAGCGTTCACGCGAACTTGCCCGTCCCCAAAATCCGGGGCGGGTACCCAACTCCGGCCGACCCTCGAAGCTCAGAGGGTCACGCCGGTTTTGAACAGAACGATTTCCCCGATGCCGTTGACTTCGTTGCGGGTCGGCTTGCCTTCCGCGATGTCGAGGATGGTCTTGACGAACGAATCCCGCATCTCGGCGACGGTGGCCGCGCCGGTCGCGATCGGACCGGCGTCGAAGTCGATCCAGTGCGGCTTGCGCTCGGCGAGGGTCGAATTCGTGGCGACCTTCACCGTCGGCACCACGCCCCCCAAGGGCGTGCCGCGCCCGGTGGTGAACAGCACCATATGGCAGCCCGCCGCCGCGAGCGCAGTCACCGCGACGCCGTCGTTGCCGGGCGCGGAGAGGAGGTTGAGACCGGGCTTCTTCAGCCGTTCGGTGTACATCAGGACGTCGTGGACCACCGAGGTCCCGGCCTTCTGGGTGCAGCCGAGCGACTTTTCCTCAAGCGTCGAGATTCCGCCGTCCTTGTTGCCGGGCGAGGGGTTCTCGTAGATCGGCTGGTTGTTGGCGATGTAGTACTGCTTGAAGTCGTTGATCAGCGCGACGGTCTTGTCGAACACCTCGGTCGACTCCGCGCGCGCCATCAGCAGCTGTTCCGCGCCGAACATCTCCGGCACTTCGGTGAGCACGGTGGTGCCGCCGATCTCGCACAGCCAGTCGGAGAACGCGCCCAGGAGCGGGTTCGCGGTGATCCCGGAGAAGCCGTCCGAGCCGCCGCACTTCAGGCCGACGCGCAGCCGCGCGGCGGAGACCGGGGTGCGCTTGTCCTCGGCCATCACCGCGCCGAGATCGCGGCAGGCGTCGAGCGCGGCGGCCATCTCGTCGCCGACTTCCTGGCTGGTGAGGAACCGCACGCGGCGCGGATCGGGCGGATTGAGCCCTTCCTGGAAGTACTTGCGGGTGTTGTTCTCGCAGCCCAAACCGAGGATCAGCACGCCGCCCGCGTTCGGGTGCAGCGCATAGTTCTGGAGGATGCCGCGGGTGTTGGCGAGATCGTCGCCGAGCTGCGAGCAGCCGTAGGGATGGGCGAGGGCCTTGACCTCGCAGCCGTCGGGCAGCAGGCGCTGGCGGTCGACCTGCTTCGCGATGTTCTGCGCCAGGCCGTTGATGCAGCCGACCAGGGGGATGATCCAGAGGTCGTTGCGGATGCCGATCTGGCCGTCGATGCGCTCGAACGCCTGGATCGTCGGCGCGGGACCGGCTTCCACCTTCGGCACCGCCGCCGGGCCGCCCGCGTAGGCGTAGTCGACGATGCCGCCGAGCGCGGTCTTGAGGTTGTGGACGTGGACGTGGCGGCCCTTGGCGATCGGCTCGCGGGCAAGCCCGATCACCGCGCCGTACTTGATCACCGCCTCGCCCGCCGCGATGTCTTTCAGCGCGAACTTGTGGCCCTGCGGAATGTCGTCGCCGACGGTGACGTCGTAGCCGCTCGCCACCGCGCCCTTGGAGATCGGTTCGAGGGCGACCGCGACGGTGTCGTCGGCATGGATCTTGAGGACTCGGTTCATCGCATCAAACCTCCGTAAGCCAGAGTTCGAGTTCGGCGAACGTGAACGGCGCGTCGGTGAGGCGGGCAAACGCCGCACGCACCGCGGCGCGCAGCATCGGGGTGTCGATCGAGCGGCCCCAGAACGCGGCCTCGGCGAGATATGCGCCGATCATCGCATCGCGGCCTGTGGCACTGCCGTCGTCGAGGGCGCCGATCGCCGCCACCTTGGCAAGGATGTCGGCGCTATCGCGCGGCGGCAGGTCTTTCGCCCCTTCGAAGCGGCCGAGATAGAACGCCAGCCACGCCGCGAGCGACAGGGTCATCAGCGGCGCGGGCTTGCGGAAGCGATCGATGTGGGCTTCCAGGCGTTCGAGATTGCGGGTCTGGTATTTCACCAGGCCGTTGAGGCTGATGTCGTACCAGAGGTGACGGATGTAGGGATTGGCGAAGCGGCGCAGCACCGCATCGGCAAAGGCGTCGAGCTCGGCCTTCGGCAGGGTGAGGAACGGAATCACTTCCTGCTGCAGCAACCGCGCGATGAACGCCGCGCCGGCCTTCGAGGTCACCGCCTCGCCCACCGTCGGCACCCCCGCGAGCAGCGCGAGCGGGCAGAGGCCGGTGTGCGCGCCGTTCAGGATCGCGACCTTGCGGGTCTTGTAGGGGGTCACGTCGGGCACGACGATGGTGTTCTCGTCGAACTTCGCGAGCGGCAGACGCAGATCGGCCATGCCCGGCTTCCGCTCGATGACGAAGAGATTGAACAGTTCGGTCGCGGTCATGAAGCCGTCGACGTAGCCGAGCTCCTTGTGCAGATCCTCGGCCTCGGCGCGCGGATAGCCGGGCACGATGCGGTCGACGAGGGTGTTGTAGAAGGTGTTGGCGGTCTCGACCCAGGCGATGAACGCGGGCTCCAGCTTCCACTCGGCGGCGTGCTGGAGGACGATGCGGCGGAGTTCGTCGCCGTTGTGGTCGATGAGTTCGCAGGCGATCATCTGCCAGCCGAACTCGGCCTTGCCGCCGAACGCCTTCCAGCGCTCGTGCAGCAGGCGGGTCATCTTGCCGGGAAAGGACACCTGCGGCGCGTCGGCGTAAGCGACCGTCGGCACGTAGGCGATCCCGGCGTCGGTGGTGTTGGAGATCACCACGGTGATGTTCGGATCGCGGGCCTGGGCGAGGACGTCGTCCCACGCGCCGTGGGCCGCGATTTCGCGCCGCACGCAGCCGACGACGCGGGCCTCGGACACCTTCGCGCCGTTCTCGTCGACGCCCCGGCTCAACACCGTGTAGAGGCCGTCCTGCTCGTTGAGGAAGTGCGGATTGCCGCCCGCGATCGGACGCACCACGACCACGCCCCAGTCGTTCCCGGCCTCGTTCATCCGGTCGATCTTCCAATCGACGAAGGCGCGGAGGAAGTTGCCCTCGCCGAACTGCAGCACGCGCGGCGTCGGGCGCGGGCGGCCGTTCAAGGCGGAAGCATCGAGAACACCAATCGCGGTATCGAGAGACGTCATCACATTCGTCCTTTTCCGGCGCGGGGGCACATCCCGCGCATCCACACAACGAGGGGCCTTAGCGCTCGATCAGGATCTTCAGCGTCGACGCCCGTTCCTTCGCCCAATAGGGCAGCGCGGCCTCGGCCTCGTCGAAGGCGAACACCTTCGAGATCAGGTCGTCGGGCGCGTGGTCGAGATGTTCGAGATAGGCGATCACCGCCTCGAAATCGGCGGGCAGCGCATTGCGCGAGCCCATGATGTCGAGTTCCTTCAGGTTGAAGAACTTGGTGTCGTAGGTCACCGGCGCCTTGGAGTAGCCAATGTAGACCACCCGGCCGGAGAAGCCGACGATGTCGATCGCCTGGGTGAAGGTCTGGGGCAGGCCGACCGCCTCGACCACCACGTCGGCACCGTCGCCGTTGGTGATTTCCGCAATCCGGGCCGCCACGTCCTCGGTTCCGGCGTCGATGGTGTGGGCCGCGCCGTAGCGCGCCGCCATCGCGATCTTCGACGCGCCGACGTCGACGGCGATCACTTCCGCGCCGCGCGCCACCGCGCCCGCCACCGCGCCCATGCCGATCATGCCGCAGCCGATCACCACCACCCGGTCGGCGGCCTCGACTCGGCCGCGCGCCACCGCGTGGAAGCCGACGGAGAGCGGCTCGACCAGCGCAAGATGGCGGGGCGCGAGGGTGTCGTTGAGAATGAGCTTGCCATAGGGCAACACGAGGCGCTCGGCCAAGCCGCCGTTCTGCTGCACGCCCAGGGTCTTGTTCGACCGGCAGGCGTTGACCCGGCCGCGACGGCACGACGGGCACTCGCCGCACGCGGTATAGGGCACCACGATGACGCGGCGGCCCGGCGCGAATTCGGCGGGCACGCCCGCGCCGACCTCGACGATTTCCGCGCCGATCTCGTGGCCGGGAATCCGGGGAAGGCTGACCAGCGGATTGAGGCCGGTAAAGGTGGCGAGATCGCTACCGCACAAACCCACGTGCTTCACCGCTATCAGCACTTCACCCGCGCCCGGAATCGGGTCGGCGACTTCATGGAACGCACACCGCTCCATGCCTTCGATCATCAGAGCCTTCATCGTGTTCCTCGCCATGCGACACAGACCGTTTGAGTTCGGTCTATTATCATTTTTAGACAATTTCGCAGCTTGCCTGTCAACGGGTTTTTATCAATTATAGACAAATCCGACCTACCCCGGCGGCCATTTACGACGAGCGAGCCGAGCATGCGCACCAATGCGGTTTACAAACGCGCCTACAACCAGGGTCTGGCCCGCCTCTTGACGGTTGAGATCGGCGGCGATCTCGGCTCGGAGGCGCAACTCGCGGAGAATCTCGGAATCAGCCGCACCACGGTGCGGACGATGTTGGCAACCATGGCGGCAGCAAGGCTAATTGTGCTCAATGGGCGGCAGAAGATCGTCCGCCGCCACCCGAAGGAAGGGGACTACTTCCCCGAGACCGAGACCGAGTCGATCCGCGACGTGATCGAGAAGCGGTTCATGGAACTGGTGCTGCAGCGCGACTTCCGCCCCGGCCAGCAGATCAGCAATCTCGAACTCGCGCGCCAGCTCCAGGTCTCCCCCTCGGCGCTGCGCGAATACCTGATCGAGTTCAGCCAGTGCGGCCTCCTCGAACGACGCCCGGAGAGCCGCTGGATCTTCAAGGGATTCGACCGCGACTTCGCCCGCGAACTGTTCGACATCCGCGAGCTGTTCGAGCTGCAATCGGCGGAAAAGTTCGCCAATCTCCCGGCGAGCGACCCGATCTGGCAGCGGCTCGACGCGCTCGAACGCCAGCACGTCGAACTGATCGCCGAGATCGACAGCCGCTACAAGGAGTTCTCCCGCGTCGACGCCGACCTGCACGAACTCGTCAACTCGGCGGCGCGCAATCGCTTCATCGACAACTTCCAAACCCTCCGCAGCCTGATCTTCCACTACCACTATCTCTGGCAGAAGGACGACGAGAAGGAACGTAACCTCGTCGCCCTCAAGGAACACCTAGTCTACATCGAAGCCCTGCGCAGCCGCGACCCCGCGAAGATCCGCGCCGCCGCCCTCGACCACCTGCACTCGGCACGGCAAAGCCTCTATGCCTCGATCGGCCGCAACGGCATGGGCGAATGAACTTGCGCCAGCGCAAGGACGAAGCGGATCGGGCGGCGTAGCTTCGGGGCCAGCCGCAACCGCGAGAGCCGAGCCATGCCCCCCGCCCCGATCACCGCCGCAACCATCGTCGACACCCTGATGACCGAACACCCGGCGACGATCCCGGTGTTCCTGCGCCACCACGCCCACTGCGTCGGCTGCCCGGTCGGCAGCCTCCACACCGTCGCCGACGCCTGCCGCGAACACGGCGTGCCGCTCGAAACCCTGTTGCGCGATTTGAATGCGGCAGTGTCGAGGTAAGAACCGGGGCTGCCGCCCCAGGCCCCGCTTGGAGGGTCGCAGACCCTCCAAACCTCCCCCTGGCTTTTGCGCGAAGCGCGATCAAACCAAGGAATGTTGCCGCTTCGCGGCGAAAAACCAATTGAGGGGATGCGCGAGTAGCCCGAGACCCCTCGCACGTTTTTACCCTTCCCCCTCCGCAATCATCAGCAGCGCGTGGGCGTCGCGCACCACGACGCGCTTGCGGCCGCTGGCGACGAGGCCTTTGGTTTCCCAGGCGGCCATCAGGCGGCTGACGGTATGCAGCGTTGCGCCGGTCATTTCGGCGAGGTCCTGGCGGGAGACCGGGAAGTCGATGAGGATGCCGTCGTCGATCTTGCGCCCGGCCTGGCGCACCAGGCGCAGCAGGGCGTGGGCGACACGGCGCTCGACCGCCTCGGTGGAGAGTTCGCGGATGCGGGTATGGGCATCCTGCAGGCGTTGGCCGACGGTGGCGAGCGCGTTGACCGCGATCGCCGGGCAGCGCGCGGCCAGGACGTCCCATTGGTCGGAGGGCCAGCCGAGCGCGATGCTGTCCACCACCGCCTCGGCGGTGCCGGGAAAGTCGGGCCGCCGCACCGCGCGGGCGATGCCGAACACCTCGCCGGGATTGACGTGGCGCACCACCACCTGCTGACCTTCGGGGGTGGTCTGGGTGACCTTCAACCGGCCATGCAGCAGCACGAAGAACGCGTCCGCCACATCCCCCTGGCGGAACACGATATCGCCGGGCGCGAGCCGCTTCGCCGTCGCCGTCGCCAGCACCGCGTCGAGGTCCGTCTCGGCGAGGTCGCGGAACATCGGAAGATCGCGGATCACCGCGCGGTCCAGTCGTGCCGTCATTCCCGCCCCTGCCTTCCGCGATCGTCGCGGTGTTTGCGTTTGCGCAACACTCTCCGGGCGATTTGGGTGTTCCCTTGTTCTATCGGCAACGATGCAGAAGGACACCGGTCATGTTCACCCGTCGCTTTATGCTTTCCGCCACCGCCCTGTCGGCGTTCCTCGCCGCGGCGCCCGCCTGGGCCTCCGACCGGATCGCGCCGGTCCTGCTGCCGCCGCCCGCGGTGATGGCGCACCAACAGGCCACCGCCGAGAAGCCCAAGACCGTCGCCTTCACCCTCACCGTCCAGGAAAAGGAGGTGGTGGTGGACGAAGCGGGCACGACGATGCAGGCAATGACCTTCAACGGCAGCATGCCCGGCCCGACGATGGTCGTCCACCAAGGAGACACCGTCGAGCTGACCCTCGTCAATCCCGCCACCAACTCGATGCTCCACAACATCGACTTCCATGCCGCCACCGGCGGCATGGGCGGCGGCGACTTCACCCAGGTCGCGCCCGGCGAGCAGGCGACGCTGCGCTTCGTCGCGGACCGCGCCGGGGTTTTCCTCTACCACTGCGCGCCGCCCGGCATGGTCGCCTGGCACGTGGTGAGCGGCATGAGCGGCGCGCTGATGGTGCTGCCGCGCGACGGCCTCAAGGACGCGCAGGGCAAGCCGATCCATTACGACGCCGCCTACACCGTCGGCGAGTTCGACCTCTACCTGCCGAAGGACGAAACCGGCGCGTACAAGCGCTTCGGCTCCCCTGGCGAGGCTTATGCCGACACCGTCGCGGCGATGCGCGGCCTGATCCCGAGCCACATCGTCTTCAACGGCAAGGCGGGCGCGCTCACCGGCGAGCGCGCAATGCCCGCCAAGGTCGGCGAGACCGTGCTGATCCTCCATTCCTCCGCCAACCGCGACACCCGCCCGCACCTGATCGGCGGCCACGGCGACTGGGTGTGGGAAACCGGCAAGTTCGCCAACCCGCCGCTCCGCGACCAGGAAACCTGGTTCGTGCGCGGCGGCTCGGTGGGCGCGGCGGTCTATCGCTTCCGCCAGCCCGGCACCTACGCCTACCTCAACCACAACCTGATCGAAGCGACCGAGTTGGGCGCCGTGGCGCAGTTCCAGGTTTCGGGCACGTGGGACGACAGCCTGATGACCCAGCTCCACGCCCCCGCGCCGATCCCGGCGAAATGAACGCGTCCGAAGTTGCGCCAGCGCAACGTCACCGCGCTGACGCCCGGATAGCTTTGTTCCACGTCCAGACCACAGGAGACCGGACATGAAATTCTCGACCCGCTTCGCCATCGCTTTCGGACTCGGCCTCGCCTTTGCTGCGGGCGCGGCGGATGCCGCCGACATCCAGGTGAAGATGCTCAATCGCGGCGCCAAGGGGATGATGGTGTTCGAGCCCGACCTGATCAAAATCGCGCCCGGCGACACCGTCACCTTCGTCGCGACCAACCCCGGCCACGACGCGCGCAGCATCGCCGGAATGATCCCTGAAGGTGCCGAGCCCTTCGAGGGCAAGCTCAACAAGGATCTCACCGTCACCTTCACCAAGCCCGGCGTCTACGGCGTCGAGTGCCGCCCGCACTACGCCATGGGCATGGTCGCTGCGGTAATCGTCGGCGATCCGGTCAACCTCGACGCCGCCAAGGCGGTGAAGCAGCCGCCGATGGCGGGCAAGAAGTTCGCCGCCCTCCTCGGCGGACTCTGAAACCCTCGCGAACAAGGATAAAGCCGCACCATGCGCACCTCGTCCCCCCACTGGCTCTCCTGCGGCTTTCGCCCGTTCTTCTTCCTCGGCGCGCTCGCGATGGCGACGGGCGTACTGCTCTGGCTGCCGATGCTGACCGGGCACCTGGAGCTTCCCACCGCCTTCGCGCCGCGCGACTGGCACGTCCACACCATGCTGTTCGGCGCGATGCTGGCGATCATCGGCGGCTTCGCATTGACGGCGGTGAGCAACTGGACCGGCCGTCCGCCGGTGCAGGGGCGGGAACTGCTGTTCCTGGTGGCGATCTGGTGCCTCGGGCGGGTGGCGACGGCGACGTCGGGCGTGATCGGGGGACTCCCGGCGGCGTTCGTCGACCTTGCCTTCCCCGCCGCCCTGGTCTGGTTTTTCGCCCGCGAGGTGATCCGGGGCGGCAGCAGCCACAACTATATGATCGTCGCGACGGTGGCGCTGCTCGGCCTCGCCGACGCCGCGTTCCATTTCGAGGCGCTCGAACTCGGCTATGCGTTCTATTCCACCCACGCGGCGATCGCGATCATCCTGATGTTGGTGATCCTGATCGGCGGGCGGCTGGTGCCGAACTTCACCCGCAACTGGCTGCGCAATCGCGGCGCGGAAAACCTGCCGCCCGCGTTCAATCGTTTCGACGCGATCGCCACCGGGGTCTCGCTGGTCGCCCTGATCGCCTGGGTCGCGCTCCCCGAAGCGACGTTCTCCGCCGCCCTGCTCCTCGTGGCGGGCGGGGTCAACCTCGTCCGCGTCGGCCGCTGGCAAGGCTGGCGCACCACCGCCGAGCCGTTGCTCGCGGTGCTGCACGTCGGCTACGCGACGGTGCCGCTCGGCTTCGTCCTGGTGGGATTCGCGGCGCTGATGCCCGCCGTTCTCGATCCGGTGGCGGCGCTGCACTGCTGGCTGGTCGGCACCTTCGGCACCATGACCTTGGGCGTGATGACCCGGGCGGCACGCGGCCATACCGGCCGCCGCCTCGTCGCCGACCGCCGCGACGTGGTCATCTACGCCCTGGCGCTGCTCGGCGCGACGGCGCGGATCGCCGCGCCCTTCGCCCACGGCAACTTCCACCTCGCGCTCGACATCGCGGGCAGCCTGTGGATCGCGGCGTTCCTCGGCTACGCCGCGTGCTACGCGCCGCTGCTCCTCGGCAAGCCGCTCGAAGGCTAGATCTCGATCTGGCCGCCCAGCTCCACCACCCGGCCCATCGGCAGGTGGAGGAAGTCCATGGTGGTGGTGGCGGTGTGGTTCATCCACGCGAACAGGCCTTCGCGCCACAGCGCCATCCCCGGCTCGCGGCTCGGAATGATGGTTTCGCGGGAGAGGAAGTACGAGGTGGTCATCGGCTCGTAGAAGAAGCCCAACTCGTCGAGCCGCGCATTGGCGAGCGCCTTCGGCACGTTGGGGTCGTCCATGAAGCCGTAGCGGAGAACCACGCGGTGGAAGTTCGGCCCGAGCACGGTCGAGACCACCCGGTCCTCGGGCGGCACGTAGGGACGCTCGTCCACCGCGATCGCCAGCAGCACGACGCGCTCGTGCAGCACCTGGTTGTGCTTGAGGTTATGCAGCAGCGCGGTCGGCACACCATCCCTCTCGCCGCCGAGGAACATCGCGGTGCCGCGCACCCGCACCACTTTCTCGGCGACGGATTCGAGGAAGATCTCGATCGGCAGGGCGTCCTGGGTGCGGCGGGCGCGCACCAGCTCGCGGCCGCGCTTCCAGGTGGTCAACAGCAGGAACAGGACCAGCGCGACGGCGAGCGGGAACCAGCCGCCGGTCGGGATCTTGCCCGCGTTGGCGAAGAAGAACGACAGGTCCATCACCAGGAACGCGCCGATCAAGGGCTTCACCAGCTTGCCGCTCCAGCCCCAGATCTTCGCCATCACCAGGCCGACGAGGATCGAATCGATCGCCATGCTGCCGGTCACCGCGATGCCGTAGGCCGAGGCGAGGTTGCCCGAGCTGCGGAAGCCCGCCACCAGGCACAGCACCATGAACAGCAGCGCCCAGTTGACGAACGGCAGGTAGATCTGGCCGCGCTCGCGCTCCGAGGTGTGGATGATTTCCATGCGCGGCAGGAAGCCCAATTGGATCGCCTGCTGGGTGAGCGAGAACGCGCCCGAGATCACCGCCTGGGAGGCGATCACCGTCGCCATCGTCGCCAGCACCAGGAGCGGCATCCGCGCCCACACCGGCGCCATCAGGTAGAACGGGTTGTCGATCGCGGCGGGGTGGCTGAGCAAGAGCGCGCCCTGGCCGAAGTAGTTGATCACCAGAGCGGGCAGCACGACGAGATACCACGCCGCACGGATCGGCCAGCGACCGAAGTGGCCCATGTCGGCG
>DBTR01000042.1:84368-84705 GCA_002307145.1 Rhodospirillum sp. UBA1311
GGCCCATGTCGGCGTAGAGCGCTTCCGCGCCGGTCACCACCAGCACCACCGAGCCGAGCGAGAGGAAGCCGAGAAGCTGGTTCTCGATCATGAACGCGACGGCGTAGTGCGGGCTCAACGCCCTCAGCACTGCGGGATAGAGGTGGATGTTGTGCAACCCCATCACCAGGAGGCAGCAGAACCAGAGCAGCATCACCGGACCGAAGATCACGCCGACCGAGGCGGTGCCCTTCTTCTGCACCGCGAACAGGCAGACGAGGATCGCCATGGTGATCGGCACGATGAAGGCTTCGAGTTCGGGCGCAACCACCTCCAGGCCCTCGACCGCGGAGAGCAC
>DBTR01000042.1:84990-85125 GCA_002307145.1 Rhodospirillum sp. UBA1311
TCATCGAATCGCCATAGAACAGCGATGCCGCGAACACCCCGAGCGCGCCGACCAGCGCGAGCAGCTTCGGCGAGGCCCCGGCGGCGCGGTTAAGCAGCGCGAGGAGCGCGAGCGAGCCGCCTTCGCCGCGATTGT
>DBTR01000023.1 GCA_002307145.1 Rhodospirillum sp. UBA1311
GGAGGAATATCCCCAGGGCAGGTCAGTCACCCCACCGTGATCCGCCGCCAGGGCGCTGCCGCATGAGCTTCGGCTTCGTAGTGGCGGATGGCTTTGGCGTGGGTGAGGGTTTGGGCGATAGGCTCGGCGCCGGTGAGGAGGTCTTGCTTGCGGGCGCGTTCGATATCGAAGCAGGCGCGGAGACCTTCCGAACTCTATGCTGAAGTTCGGTCAGTTGGCTCGCGCGTACCCGCGACAGCGATACGTCTTGGGTTCAGGATCTCCGCCAGCACGTGAGCCGAAAAGTTTCTCAGCGTTACCGAGTGGCAACCGCGATGAGAGGCAAACGCGAGATGTGCGACCGGTGCAACACCCTCGATTTCAACGTAGGTTACGCCCTCCACGCGGATCCGGGCGAACGAGCGCGGGACCACGGATATGCCGATTTCTGCTGCGACGAGATTGACTGCCGAGGCGAACTGCGGAGCCTGCTGGCCGAGCAAAGGCTCGAACCCCACTTGTCGGCATCGCGCCAGGATGTCGTCGTAGAGGCCGACGCTGAGTTCGCGTGGAAACAGAATGAGCGATTCCCCAGCCAGCGCGGCGAGAGGTTGGCGCGGCCGATGTGCGAGCGGGTGCCCCTCGGGAACCGCCATCACCATTTCCTCGTCTGCGAGCGACATGAGCCGCAGGTCTTCGAGATTCTCCGGACCGGGGCGGAGAAATGCGCCGTCCAGATCGTTGTCGAGCAGCCCCATGATCAGGAGCTCGGTGTTGCGCTCGTCAAGGTCGATCTCGACCACGGGGTATGCGCGCCGGAATGCGCGAATCACCGAAGGGACCGACGGGTTGAACGCGCTGGCAGCAGTGAAGCCGATGCGGATGCGGCCAGTTTCGCCACGGTTTGCTCTTTGCGCGGCCACCCGCGCCAGCTCGGCTTGGGTGAGTGCGTTTTGTGCGCGTGGCAGGAATGCAAGGCCTGCCTCGGTCAATTCGGCGCCGTGTGGAATTCGGCGGAATAGCGGCACCCCAAGCTCGCGCTCGAGATTCTGAATCTGGTGGCTGAGTGGCGGCTGGCCGATACCGAGGCGCTCGGCGGCGCGCGTGAAATTTTTCTCCTCTGCGAGTGCCAGAAAATAGCGCAGATGACGTAGCTCCATCGAAATCCTCCCGAAGATCGAATACATGTTATAATGTTACAAAGCTATGCCGCAAAGGTATCAAGATCGATTTGTCCCGATATTGGACGGACGTGGCGCGGTCGATGCAAACTCCCGGACATCGGAGGGCGCGCGCGGAAATTTTGCGGGCTAACCCAACGGGTGAATCCGAGACGGCAAAAGGAAGTACGTCCATGCCAGTAAGCAGCAATCGACTCTTTATGGCGCTTTACCTCACCCCCAACAGGGAAGAGCCGAAGCGGTACGTTTGTCCGGTAGAAAAAATGCCGGTTGGACGCTTTCTCTCGAGTTGCGTGAGCGCTCGGGCAAAGTCGATCTTCGATTGAGAGATCCTGCAATCCCTTGGAAACGCGAAGAGGAACGGCTGAAAAGGGCCGTTCCTCTGATTTTTTATGCCGGTCATGAATCGAAAGTCCGGAGTGCACGGACGAATTGCGGCGGAGGTAATATGCGGGCTCACAGCAACCGGATCGGCAAGGTCGCGATGATGATCGCGATGTCGTCGGACGAAGACGAAAAAGCGGTACGCAAAGCCCTTTCCATCGGTTCGATCAAAGTCGCGGTGACCTACGTCTCGGGCGCGCTCAGCCACGTCCAAAAGAACTTCGTCAAGACCCTGGTGGGCTCGGCGCTGCACGGCAACGTGATCGAGAATAAGACCGCGCACGTCCACGCGGTGATCCACGCCGGGATCGAGGCGATGCAAGGCATCACGCCTTTGGTCGCGAGCGAAAGCCAATTGAAACTCAAAGTCGCGATTGTCCAGGACGGAACCTGGCTCGGCATCGCCGCCTATGGTGAGTCCGCCTTCCACCCATCCACCAACCACGAGCGCTTCGGCTTCGGAATCATGCACATCTAGCACGAGGCAACTTCGCGCCGATCAGCGGCAGCAGCATTCCCCCGTTCAAACAGGGGCGCAATCTCCGGCGACTGGGGAGCGTGTTACGCCTCACTTTTGCTCTCGTGCGCCCGGCGCATCAGGTAGGTGTCCATGATCCAACCGTGCATGCTGCGTGCCTGACTGCGGGTCGAAACGATATCTTCAGCGACCTGGGCGAGAGGACCCGCGATACGGATTTCGTTTCCCATCCCGGCGTAAGCTGACCACCAGATCGAGATGCCTTCGGGGGCCAGGCTCTCGAACGCGCAGTTGCCATCGAGCATCACCACCACCGTATCGGCATCCTTGGGCCAGCCGTTTTTCCGCAATCGACGCCCGGTGGTAACCACGAACGGTGCAGCAACCTCGTTCAGTGGTATCGCGTGACCTGCGGTCAATGCTTGGATCGCGGTGATACCCGGGATCACCGTTACGCTCAGCGTCATCCGTGCGCGCACACGCTCAGCAATCCGCATCGTGCTGTCGTAAAGCGAGGGATCGCCCCACACCAGAAACGCGATGTTTCCGCCGTCCGGCAACGCTGCACGGATTTCCGCATCCCATACCGAGGCGATCGCATCGTGCCAATCGTCGACCCCACCCTGGTAATCCGGGTTTTTGACATCGCGCACCGGGAGGTCGAACTCGTGCAGCCGCGGGCCGGGAGATCGGAGGACGCGCTTGCAAATTTCGCGGCGCAGACCGGCAAGGTCATCCTTTCCCGGTCCCTTGCGCGGAATCAGGATGACGTCGGCGGCGTTCAGCGCGTCGATCGCCTGAAGCGTCAGATGCTGAGGATTGCCGGTGCCAATGCCGACCAGGGTAAGAGCAATCATGGAAAACTCCGGATGGGCCGACGGTCAAGCATCGGGAAGCGTCAATGGCCCATAGAGGATCAGGCCGGGTGCCGACACGGCATCGGCTGCAAGTTTGTCGGCAAGCCCTTGGAGCGTGTCGACGGTGAGTCGCTGATCGGGCATCGATATGGATTCGGCGAACACCGCCGGGGTGTCGGGCGCGAGCCCCGCGCGGATCAACCTTTCGGCAAGTTTGGCGAACGTTCGCCGTCCCATATAGACCGCCGTGGTGGCGTGAGGGTCGGCGAGCGCTGCAATATTCAGATCCTCGGGGAGTTCGCCGGTGGCGGCATGGCCGGTAACGAATTGCAGCCGCCGCGCCGTCAGGCGGCGGGTCAGCGGCATCCCGATAGCCGCCGCCGCGGCTGCGGTCACACCGGGGATCACCTCGTAGGCGACTCCCGCCGCGTGCACTGCCTCGATTTCCTCTTCCAACCGCGCGAAAATTCCCGCATCGCCCGACTTCAGGCGCACGACCTTAGCCCCGGAAGCGGCGTACTCGACCAACAGGCGACAAACGTGATCCTGGCACGGCGACGGAAGCCCTGCCCGCTTTCCCACGCCGATGAGATCGGCGTTCGCGCGGACATACTCGAGGATCGGCCCGGCCGAGAGGTCGTCGTAAAGCACGGTGTCCGCATCCTGCAAACGATTCAACGCGCGCAGGGTGAGCAATTCGGGATCGCCCGGGCCGGAAGACACGAAACTCACGAAGCCGCTCATAACACCTCCCCGATCATCGGACATTCATTCCGTTCCTGCCGGAAAACGCGGTGCATCACCCATCGGTCGGAAGCGCCGGTCGTAATCGACGGCGTAGAGACGGCTCTCCGCGAACCTCTCGGCGGTGAGTGCCGGACCGACGAGGATCAGTGCCGTGCGCCCGCGCATCCCATCGGTCGCAGCGATGATCGTCGCGAGCGTGGCGCGAACGACCCGCTGGTTTGGCCAACTCGCCCGCCAAACCACCGCAATCGGACAGTCCGGGCCGTAATACGGCGTTAGGCGTGCGGCGACGTCATCGAGCGCGGCGACCGAAAGGTGAATCGCGAGGGTCGCACCGGTGGCGGCGAAGGCTTCGAGGGTCTCCCCTGTCGGCATCGTCGAAGCGCGTCCCGAGGTGCGCGTGAGCACCACCGACTGCGCCACACCGGGCAGCGTCAATTCGGCCTCGATCAAGGCGGCGGCGGCGGCGAACGCGGGCACGCCGGGGGTCACGTCATAGGGAATGCCTTCCGCCCGCAGCCGACGCAACTGCTCGCCCATCGCCGACCACACGGAAAGATCTCCCGAATGCAGGCGCGCCACGTCGCACCCCGCCGCGTGGGCAAACCTGATCTCGTCGACGATATCGTCAAGCGAGAGGGGCGCGGTGTTCACGATGCGCGCACCTTCCGGACAGTGGCCTAACAATTCCTTGGGCACCAACGACCCCGCATAGAGGCAGACGGGACAGGCGGCGATCAGGTCTCGTCCTCGCAGGGTGATAAGGTCGGCAGCGCCGGGTCCGGCGCCGATGAAGTGTACGGTCATTGGTCTCGTCCTTTCGCGAGAGCGTGCGCGGTCATCGCGTTACACGCCATTGCAAGATCGGGCGTTCGCGTCGCCAACCGCGCATCCGGCCGAGTGCCTCGGCTGTCGCCAGTTCGACACGCAGAAGCTCGCCGCCTGCTGCGCCGTGTTGGCGCAGCAGCAGGTCTTCGGTTTCCAGCGTCACCGCATTGGCGACGATCCGCGTACCCGACGCAACGCGGTCCCACAGCGCCGCGAACAGAGCCGCAGACCCACCTCCGCCGACGAACACGGCCTCCGGAGACGGCAGACCCGTCAAGGTCTCGGGCCCCCGCCCCTCTACCACCTCGATCCGGTGGGCGACGCCGAATGCTGCGGCGTTGGTACGAATGAAGGACGCCCGGTCGGCGCGTGGTTCGAGCGCAATCGCACGCATGCCCGCAGCCGCGAGCGCCCATTCGACCGAAACCGATCCCGAACCGGCACCGATATCCCACAGGAGTTCCCCCGGACGCGGTGCCAGCGCCGAAAGCGTCAATGCCCGCATCGGGCGTTTGGTGAACTGGCCGTCGCTGGCGAACAGCGCGTCGGGCAAGCCGCTCGTCCGCGGCAATCCCTTGCCGACGCAGTCGATCGCGGCAACCACCGGCGCGACGGCCTCGGACGCTGCATAATCGGAGGCCACCGCACGCCGCAACCGCTCGCGCGGCCCTCCCAGGGCTTCGAGCAAATGCAGCGTCGACGCGCCGAAACCGTGTTCCGTCAGCCATTGCGCCAGCGCCGCCGTCGCCGCGCCATCGCGCAGCAGGCAAATCGCACGCACGCCCTGCGACAGCAGCGGCACCAGGCGCTCGAACGGTGCCGCATGCAAGCCGAGGCAGAGAGTTTCCTCCAGCCGCCACCCAAGCCGCGCGGCGGCGAGTGCAAAGGTCGACGGTGCGGAAAACGTGCGCCATTCTCCGGGCGCGAGATGCGCCGCGAGGCTGCCGCCCGCGCCGTACCAGAACGGATCTCCGGACACCAGCACCGCAACCTTCAGCCCCCGGCACTCCAGCACCGGCGTCACCGAAAACGGCACCGGCCATGCGCGACCACGATGCTCCACTGCGGCGAGCGCAAGATGGCGCGGGCCGCCGAATACGATTTCCGCCTCTTCGAGCGCCGCGCGGCTTGCCTCACCAAGTCCGTTCAGGCCATCTTCGCCAATACCGATGATGCTCAGCCAGGGATCAGCCATGCCCCGCATCCTTCTTCTCGGCGGCACCACCGAGGCGACCCAACTCGCCCGCGCGCTTGCCGACGCCGGTGCCGACGCGACGTTCTCCTACGCTGGACGGACCCGGGTGCCGGGCGCGCAACCGCTGCCGACACGGGTCGGCGGCTTCGGCGGCGTTGCGGGCTTGGTCGATTATCTGCGCGAAACCAGCATCACCCACGTGATCGACGCAACCCATCCGTTTGCCGCGCAAATGAGCGCCAACGCCGTGGCTGCGTGCGGCGAAACGGGCGTTGCGCTGTGCGCCCTGGAACGCGCGCCGTGGATCTCCGCCCCCGGCGACGCGTGGACCCTGGTCCCCGATGTTGCTGCGGCGGTTGCCGCCCTGCCCGAGTCCCCCGCGCGCGTATTCCTCGCCATCGGCCGCCAGAATCTCGCCGCCTTTTCCGACAAGCCGCAGCACCTCTATCTGCTGCGGCTTGTCGACGAACCGACCGCCCCTCTGCCCTTGCCCGACACCGAGGTACTGGTATCGCGCGGCCCGTTCACCCTGGCGGACGATCTCGCGTTGATGCGCGAGTACCGTATCGACCTCGTTGTTGCCAAGAATGCGGGCGGCGAGTCCGCGCGGGCCAAGCTCGACGCCGCGCGTGCCCTCGGGCTGCCGGTGATCCTCATCGACCGGCCCGGGATTCCCCCCCGGCGGGTGTGCCGCAGCGTGACGGAGGTTCTCGACTGGCTCGCTCATCCGGCAGACTCCTGCGCGGCGAAACGCGGCGTGTAGACATAGCCTCCGACGCGGCGAGTCTGCGAATTGCCGACGATCACCACGGTGCGCATATCGGCCATCTCGGCTTCGGCTTCGGCGAGGGTCACGGTGGTCAGCCGCTCGTTCTCCCGTGCCACGTCGCGGGCAAACGAGATCAGCCTCTCGCCGCCGCATTCCTCACGCAGAATTTCGAGGGTCCGCGCGAACTGGTGCGGCCTCGCCTTGGAGCGCGGATTGTAGAACGCCATGGCAAAGCCTCCTCGCGCCGCCATGCGCAAACGGTGCTCGACCAGGTCCCAAGGCTTGAGATTGTCGCTGAGGTTGATCGCGCAGAAATCGTGGCCGAGAGGTGCGCCAAGCCGTGCCGCTGCGGCGAGCATCGCGGTGATCCCCGGCAAGACGCGGATGTCGAGATCGCGCCAAGCCGCGGGGCCCGCCTCGAGCGCCTCGAACACCGCCGATGCCATCGCGAACACGCCGGGATCGCCCGACGAGACGACGACGACGCGACGCCCCTCCGCCGCCATTTCCAACGCAAACGCGGCACGATCGCGCTCGACGCGGTTGTCCGAACCGTGCCGCGTCAGACCGGGCCGCTCCGCAACGCGCGCAACGTAGGGGAAATAGCCGACCACGTCGGTCGCCACATCGAGCGATGCGCGAACTTCGGGCGTCACCTGTGCGTCGCCGCCGGGGCCAAGACCTGCCACCCGAAGCCAGCCGCTCATGGCCGCCGTCCTTGCCCATGCACCAGCGCGATCGAGAAATACGGAACCTCGTCCTCGACTTCGCTGAGCATACGCACTCGCTGACCGGGCATAGTGCCGCGTTCGATCAGCCAGGTGTCGTCGAGCCGCCCGGCGGTGGCGAGCGCACGCTTCAGCTTCCCAAGGTGACGACCGATCTTCATCACCACCAAGGCGTCCGTATCCGCGGCGCGACGCGCGATCTCCGCTTCCGGCAAGGTTGCCGTCAGCACCGTCAGCACATCGTCGCCCCAAGTGATCGGTTGACCGGTTGCGGTCCAGCAAGCCGACATGCCGGTTACGGCGGGAACCACTTCGACCTCCACGCGCCCCTGTAGGCGGTTATGGAGATGCATCGACGAACCGTAGAAGAACGGGTCGCCCTCGCACAGAACCACCACGTCGTCGTCCTGCGCCAGCGCCGCGAAGCGGTCCGCCCAATGATCGTAAAGCTCGGCGAGGAGACGATTGTATTCGGGGTCGGTCACCGGAATTTCGACGGTCACCGGATACTCCATCGGATACTCGGTCGCGTCCGCACCGATCATTCCTTCGACGATCTGCCGCGCCTGCCCCTTCCGGCCTTTCTTGCGGAAATATGCGATATGACGCGCGTTCCGGATCAGCCGGTCGGATCGCACGCTCATCAGTTCCGGGGAGCCGGGCCCGAGCCCGACGCAAATCACCTTGCCCATTGCGTTACTCTTTGCTGGTTACGTCGTTGTTCATTCTTTACGGCTGGCGAGGGCGTTGACCGCAGCCACCGTGATCGCCGAGCCGCCGAGCCGTCCCTCCACCACCATCGCGGGGGCGGGCAACGCCGCGATCAGCGCGGCTTTCGATTCCGCCGCACCGACGAAGCCGACCGGACAGCCGATGATCGCCGCAGGACGCGGACAGCCCGGTTCCTCCAGCATCTCCAAAAGATGGAACAGCGCGGTCGGCGCATTGCCGATCGCCACCACCGCCCCGGCGAGATGCGGCCGCCAGAGTTCCAAGGCTGCCGCCGAGCGTGTCGTCCCCATCGCCGCCGCCATTTCCGGCACACGCGGGTCGGAAAGCGTGCAGATCACGACGTTGTCCGCAGGGAGGCGCGGCCGGGTGATGCCCTCCGAGACCATCCTGGCATCGCACAAAATCGGCGCACCGGCTGCGAGCGCCGCACGGGCGACCTCGACCATGCGGGGGGAAAAGCGGACATAGCGCTCCAGGCCAACCATTCCGGCGGCGTGGATCATCCGCACGACCACCGGCTCTTCGTCGCGGGAGAAGCGGTCGAGGTCGGCCTCGGCGCGGATCGTGGCAAAGCTTTCAGCGTAGATTTTTGCGCCGTCGGTCTCGTAGATGCGGGGCATGGGAAAGGTCTCGGTCAAGATTGCGGGAATCCGGGTCAGGTCTGCAGAGGACAGACCAGAACGGACGGGCGAATCGCTTGCGCATCCGTTGCGGATCAGATCGAAGCGATCCGGCGCGGTGGCGACAAGGGTAACGTCGGCGGCGCCGGGATGGGCGCAGCCCTTGGCACAGCCGGAAACGTGGAGGGTACGTCCGCGCGGCACGGCGGGCGCGAGCGCTTCCGCGAGCGGCCGAACCGTGGAAAGCCCTTGGAGGCAATCTGGCCCGCCGGTACAGGCGGTCACGCGCAGGCGTGGGTCGTCACGGTCGACGATCACTTCAGGGCCCATCGCGGCTTCACGCGCGCCCTCGATCAACAGCATCCGCCAGGGCGTGAGGCGCAACGGCCCGACTGCGGCGAGCGCAGCGAGGGTCTCCGCCGCGACGCGGCCGAACGCAAGCGCGACGAGCAACCCTTGTGCGCAGATGCCCGGCATCGGAGGCGTCGCGTCCGGCGAGACCACCGGAACGCGGCGCCAGATGTCCGGCGGCGCGTTCCCCTTGGCGAGGTGGTGTGCCATGCGGCGGCTAACGCTGGCCGCGCTGCCGCTCGCAACGAACCAGCGGGCAAGGTCGAGCGCCACAGTCGCCGCAGTCTCGCGAGTCACGGGTCGTCCCTGGGCGAGGGTATCGGCCCGGCAGATCAAGCCGCCGTCGCCGCCACGCTCGATGCGGATGTCGGCTGAAACCTCGGTCAGAACCGGGCGCTCGCCGCAATCGACAGCGAAGCCGAACTTGCCCGGCAGTTTCGGGGCCTCCGGTCCGGCGAGCGCTGCGACCAACGCGCGCGCAACTGCGTAACCATCGTCGTGCTCGCTCCAGAACGGTGCGAGCACGACGTTGCGCCGCGATTCCACCGCGACGCTCTCATCGATCAGCCCGAGCTTGCGCAAGCCCTCGATCAAAGGGTCATGACTCTCCGGCGTGACACCGCGCAGTTGGAGATTGGCGCGGGTCGAAAGGTCGATTTGGCCGTTGCCGTAAAGCCGCGACAACTCGGCGATGCGCGCGGCCTGTTCCGGCATCAGCCGCCCGAGGTGCGGGCGCACGCGGACCAGGAGGCCATCGCCGGATTGCATCGGGCGCAGCGCGCCGGGGCACCATCCCCGCACGACCGGGGCGCTCATCGAGTCTCTCCCATCGCGTCCAGCTGCGCGACGATCGCGTTGCGCCGTGTCGGCCACAACCCCGCCTCCCGCAGTGCGCGAAAGCGGTCGCGAAGTGCGGCAAGCGCTTGCGGATTGGCCTCCTCCATGAAATTCACAAGATCGTCCCGACCGAGCGTCGCCTCGAAGTAGAGGTCGAAAAGATGATCACCGACGACGCCCGCCAAGTGCGCGAACGCAGCCATATGGTCGAGCGTCGCGGCAATTTCGGCCGCCCCGCGGAAGCCGTGACGCATCATTCCGTCAGCCCACTCCGGATTGCTGGCGCGAGCATGTACGGTGCGTGCGATTTCCTCCGTGAGACTGCGCGCGCGCGGCGCGTCGGGGCGGGTCGCGTCGAGATGGTAAAGCGCCGGAGCTTGTCGGCCGAGGCGCGTCATCGCGGCGGCGAACCCGGCTTCGTGCACCGCGTAGTCGGCGGCGAGCAACAGGTCGGTCTCCGGCAGATCCTGCAAATGGACAAAACTGTCGGCACCGCGCAGCCGCTCTTCCAACGCCGCGCGAGCGGGCGCGACCTCGCCGTGCACGTCGATTGCGTAAGCCGAGGCAGCGAGCCACGCCTCCCCCGCCGCCCGCCGTGCCTCGGGCGTGTAGTCATCGAGCGCCGCGCCAAGATCCACGCCGTAGAGGCCGGGCTTTGGTCCGAAAACCCGAGATCCGCGGCTGAGATACGGGTTCTCCGGCTCGTCGCGCTCCGCGAGCGCAGCCGCTGCCGCCTCGAACATCTGCGCAAGGCCGGGGAAAACGTCGCGGAACAGTCCCGAGACACGCAGAGTCACGTCGATGCGCGGGCGTTGGATGAGGACGCGCGGAACGATCTCGAACCCCGAGACGCGCTCCGATCCCGCATCCCACACCGGCTTCACCCCCGCGAGATGCAGCGCCATAGCGAACTCCTCGCCAGCGGTCCGCATCGTCGCCGAACCCCAAAGGTCGACCACCAGCCCCTTTGGCCAGTCGCCGTTGTCCTGCAGGTGCCGACGCAGCAGTTCCTCGGCGAGTTTGACGCCCTGCGCATACGCCGCGCGGGTCGGCACGGCACGGGGGTCGGTGGTGAACAGGTTGCGCCCGGTGGGGCGCACGTCCGATCGCCCGCGATGGGGCGAGCCCGACGGCCCGGCCGGCACGAACCTGCCCGCGAGCGCTTTCAACAGTCCGGCACGTTCCTCCCGACCGCAGTCGCCACAGCCGAAGACGTGTAAACCGTCGAGAAACTGACTCTCTTTGATGTCGCAGACGAAGCGGTCGATGCAGGTGATTGCCTCCGCCGCATTCGCCTCCGGCGGCAGATTCAGGTCGGCCTCGACCCCGCGGCTCCGCGCCTCGGCACGGATGTCGCCGATGAGACGGTCGCGGCGCGCCGGATCGAGACCGTCGGCGACGGAGTATTCGTCGAGCAGATGTTCGAGGCGGCCGAGCGCCTCGGGCACGCGGCTTCGGCCAAGCGGCGGCGGCATATGCCCCACCGTGACCGCCCCGATCCGCCGTTTGGCCTGCGCCGCTTCGCCCGGGTCGTTGACGATGAACGGATAGATCACCGGCATCGCACCGACCAGCGCCTCGGGCCAACACCCTTCGGACAGCGCCACCGCCTTGCCAGGCAGCCATTCCAGGGTCCCATGCGCGCCGACATGGACAAGTGCGTCGACGCATTGCTGCAGCCAGAGGTAAAAGGCAACGTAGGCATGGCGCGGAACCCGCGCGAGGTCGTGGTATTCCTCGGCGCGCAGGGCAACCTCGCCACGTTCGGGCTGCAACGCGATCAGCGCCTTCCCCGCCGCGAGTGCCGCGAAGTGGAACGCGCCGTCCCTCATGCTCGGATCGGCCTCGGGGGCGCCCCAAGCGGCGGCGAGCTCGTCCCGCAGGCTCTGCGGCAGTCTGGCGAGCGCCACGCGGTAGGCGTCGAGCGGCCAGCGCATCGTCGCTTCCAGCAACCGTTGCCCGAGCGGGTCCTGCGGAACGGCGACGGCGTAGCCATCTTCGAGCAACGCCGCCAGGATTTCCCGGCACGAAGCGAAGGCGTCGAGCCCCACCGCATGGGCGATCTGATAATCTTTGCCCGGGTAGGTGGAGAGGACCAGGGCGACCCGCCGATCCGCAGGCGCCCGTACCGACAGCCGATGCCATGCCGCCGCCCGGCCGGCGATCGCCGTCACCCGCCCGAGGGCGGGCTGATGCGCAACAGCCGCATATTCCAGGTCGGGGTCCTGCACACCGGGCGACTTAAAACTCGTCACGCCCGCAAAGATCCGGCCGTCGACTTCGGGCAGGACGGTGTACATCGCGAGATCGGCGGGAGACAGGCCGCGCGCGGAGGATTCCCAAGCCTCCCGCCGCGCCGAGGACAGCGCCACCTGCAACACCGGGCATCCGGCAGCATCGAGCGGAGAAGCCGATCCGTCGCCACCCTGTGCGGAAAATGCGGTGGCGTTAACGATCACCGCGGGCACCCGCCGCTCCACCCACGCGCGCAACCACGCGGCGGCGACGGGTTCCTTCAGGCTGCTGACGAAAACCCCGAAAGCCGCGAAACCGCGTGCTTCGAACGCGGCGATCAGGGCGTCGACCGGCCCAGTGTCGGCGGCAGTGAGGTGGGCGCGGTAAAACGGGATCAGCGCCAGCGGCTTTGCGTCCGGCGCGGGTTCGGCCACGACGCCGGTTCCGGGCCGATAGAAGCCAAAACCGGGCACGATCTTGGTCCCGGCAACCGGCCCGGCGTAGAGCCCTGCGGCGAGGGCGAGTTGCGCCAGCGCCGCCTCGGCGGCGACCGCGCCGCCCGCGTCGCACAGCGCCTGCATGCGCCGCAACGTCGAAACCGGTAGAGTCGAGATTTCGTCCAAACGAGGATCGGCGCGACCGTCGGCAGGCAGCACCGCAAAAGCGATCCGGCGTTGCTCCGACAACCGCCGCAGAACGGCGAGCCCGTAGGACCAGTAGCTTTCGCCGCCGATCAACCGCACGAGAATGCCCTTGGTGTCCGCAAGGGTCTGCTCCGCGTAGACGTCGACGGAGAGCGGATGTCGCAGCCGCGCGAGATTCGCGAGGCGCAGCGACGGCAACTTGCCTTCTGCGCGGTGCCAGCCCGCGGCAAACGCACCGAGGTCGCCATCGGAAAACGACAACGCCACCAGGTCGGCTGGCGTCTGGCGGACGTCCTGAGGGATATCGGTCTCCTCGAGGCCGTGGCTCTCGCGAAAGATGATATGCATGTGCCTGACGTCCCGTCAGACGCCGAGGGCGGCGCGGATCGCGTCCACATCGACGTCGGCGCGCGCGCCGATTGCGACGAGTTGCGAGCACCGCGGGGTATCGCCCCAGGGTCGGTCATACTGCGTACGGACGCGCCCCCCCACCGCCTGTACAAGCAAGCGCATCGGCTTCCCTGCGACTGCGATGTATCCTTTCACTCGCAACAGATTCTGCGCACGCGCCATCTCGGCGATCGCTGCTTGTAGCGCCTCGGGATCGTCGACTTCGCCGAGTTCGACCACCACGCTGTCGAAGTCGTCGTGATCGTGCTCGTCTTGATTGTCGTGATGCGAAATTCGCGCGTCGAGATCGTCCTCCGCCGCAGCATTGAGGCCGAGCACCACGCGCGGGTCGATCTCGCCATCGGTTACCGGCAGAATCGGCAGCCCGCGCGGCACTTCCGCCAGAATCGCTTCACGCGCCTTCGCGATACCCTTCTCCCCGACCAGGTCGGCCTTGGTCAGCAGCACGATATCGGCGCAGGAAATCTGGTCCTCGAAGATCTCGGACAACGGCGTTTCGTGATCACTGCCATCAGCTGCGGCGCCGGTCTGGGCCGCACCGGAATTTGGCGCGAACCGCCCCCTCGCCATCGCCTCGGCATCGGCGAGCGCAATCACCCCGTCGACAGTGATACGCGAACGGATCGCAGGCCAGTCGAATGCCTTCAACAGCGGCTTCGGCAGCGCGAGACCCGAGGTCTCGACCAGGATGTGGTCGGGGGGCTCGGGTAGGGCCATCAGGGTTTCGATGGTCGGGATGAATTCGTCGGCCACAGTGCAGCAGATGCAGCCGTTGGCGAGCTCAAGAATCGCATCTGCCGGACAATTGGCGCTAGCGCAGGACTTAAGGATGTCTCCATCCACTCCGGTGGACCCGAACTCGTTGACCAGGATCGCGAGCCGCTTCCCCTGAGGATTACGCATCAAATGGCGGATCAACGTCGTCTTACCCGAACCGAGAAAGCCGGTGATCACGGTGACGGGAATCTTTGTGAGACGGGACATCCGATCTTCCTTTCTGTGGCGGAATGCAGGCAACGGTTCGTGAGTTGAGCGTTACCGGGATTGCATGACGCCGCATTCACACTGGGAATGGGCAATCGTGCCTGAGAGGGCACCGCCGGTGTTCATTGCGGAGTGAGATTGCCGTAGGCATCGGATCGGCGATCCACACGGTTGATTCGCTTGGGAACGCAGCCGCGAGAGCACGCGGAAAGGTGCTCGACCGTGCGTATGGGAACGCCGCCCGGCAACCAAAGTTCGGGAGTGAGAGCACCGCCGGGAGTACGGCTGTCGGGGGAACTCACGATCATAGTCTGCTTGGCCAACGAACTCTCCTTATCTGGCGAGGAGGGCTCTGGCCAACGGAGGCGCGACGGCGCAGTCCGAAAAGCCGGCCGCGAAACACCCCGTTCGCCCGTAACGTCACTTCGTGCTGGCAGGTCTCCCGGCTTACGGATCTCGGCACTGGGCGATGAAACACCCAGATCCCTGCGGCACGCCCGCCTTCCCGGCAATTTGCCAGTGGCATGGGGGCGGTCCTTTCCGGTCACGGTCGCGGGGGCGGCTGCGTCTCGGTTCATACGCGAACCTAATCGCATTCCCTCTTAGCCTGTTGTGGACAGGAACCAGTGCCCCCAGATCTGGGCAATTGCGAATTGTTTTCAATACCAGGAGCCAACATGACCAACGCCGCTCTCGACGACGCAACCCGTCACGCCGCCAAAATGGCGAAGATCAAGGCCGCCCGCGACAAGATGATGGCGACGAAGGAAGGTGAAAAAGGCCTGATCATCGTCAACACCGGCGCGGGCAAGGGCAAATCCTCGGCGAGTTTCGGGATGATCCTGCGCTGCATCGCGCATGAAATGCCGTGCGCTGTGGTGCAGTTCATCAAGGGCGCCTGGCAAACCGGCGAGCATATTCTGATCGAGGCGCATTTTTCGCACCTGTGCCAGTTTTATGCGATGGGTGAAGGTTTCACCTGGGAGACCCAGGACCGAGCGCGCGATGTTCTCGCTGCCGAAAAAGCGTGGGAAAAGGCCAAGGAGCTGATCCGCGATCCGGAAATCCGCATGGTGGTGCTCGACGAAATCAATATCGCGCTGCGCTACGACTATCTCGACATCGGCGAGGTCGTTCGCTTCCTCGTGGAGGAGAAGCCACCGCTGACCCACGTGGTGTTGACCGGACGCAATGCCAAACCGGAACTCATCGAAATTGCCGATCTCGCCACCGAGATGACGCTACTCAAGCACCCGTTCCGAGCCGGCATCAAGGGACAGAAGGGCGTGGAATTCTAAGCCAGGTTTGCATGCCGGAAGGTTAGGTCGGCGGCGAGGGCTTCGCCGTCGATACCCGCAGGGGTCAAAGCCCATGCGAACTCGCCGCGCGCGATGCGCGACAGGCTCCCCACGAGCCTGGGCGCTCAGGGTGTCGCGGAAATATTATTAATGACGCATTTCAGTGGATTATATCGAACCTTAAACTTGTTGCGAACCATTCGCAATTGCGTCGTTGACGGCGTGCCTGGCTGTTGATAATCAGTCGCATACCAATCAACCCCCTAACACCGGAAGGTGAGGGTGATAGCGCCTTTTCTCATCATGCTACGCGAAGGCATCGAAGCGGCTCTCGTGACCAGCATCATCGCGACGTATCTCAAACAGACTGGGCGGGGTGCATGGCTTCCTGCCGTCTGGTTGGGTGTGCTGCTCGCCGTCGCCTTGTCGCTATTTGTCGGCGCTGCGTTGCAGCTCGTGAGTGCCGAATTCCCTCAGAAGGCTCAAGAACTGTTCGAGGCGATCGTCGGCATCGTCGCGGTGGTGGTGTTGATCTCGATGGTGTTCTGGATGCGCAAGGCTGCACGGTCGATCGCGGGCGAGATCCAAGGCGCGGTCGATGCCGCGATGGCCGCCCCCTCGGGTCCGGCTTGGGCCTTGGTTGGCATGGCTTTCTTCGCCGTGGCGCGCGAGGGCCTTGAATCGGTGTTCTTCTTGCAGGCGATTTTCCAGCAGAGCCATGGGGTCATGGCACCTCTAGGCGCCCTCTTGGGGCTCGTGGCCGCCTTGATCTTCGGCGTGGTGCTTTACACCGGGAGCGTCCGCATCAATCTGCGTCGGTTCTTCCGCTGGACCGGCGCGTTCATCCTCGTCGTCGCCGCAGGCCTAGCTTCAGCCAGTCTCCGCAGCTTGCACGAGGCCGGACTCTGGAATCACCTCCAGGCGCAGGCCTACGATCTTTCCGATGCACTCCCGGTGTCGAGCGTGCTCGGCACGGTTCTTTCCGGGATATTCAATTACCACGATGCGCCATCGGTTGGGGAAGTGATTGTCTATATCGTCTTTCTCGTGTCCACGCTGGTTCTGTACCTGAAACCAACTCGCTCAGTAATCCCGCCGGCTCTCTCCCGAATCCTGAAAGGGTAACGATGTCTTCGCCCGAATCGCAACGTGCCGACGGGCCGTCGCGGCTGATCGTTCCTGCCGTTGTCTGTGCAGGACTGCTTGCCGTCGCTGGTGGCGTCGCCTTCTATTACGCCTCACAAACTGCAAACAGACCAGTGGAAGCCGGTATCGTCACCGTGACCGTTGGCGACAAGGCGTGCGATCCTATGGCTATCACGGTTCCCGCCGGTCGTTCGGTTTTTGAGATCAGAAACATTTCGAACCGGCCGATCGAATGGGAAATCCTCGATGGCGTCATGGTGCTTGATGAGCGGGAAAATATCGCTCCGGGCTTTAAGTCGCAACTCGCCACCCGCCTCAAGCCGGGCGTTTACGACATCACCTGCGGTCTTTTGTCAAACCCGCGCGGCCAACTAACGGTAACCGCATCGGCGCATTCCGAGGCAGAGAGGGCAAGACCGCCACTCAAAGCGTTCATTGGCCCACTTTCCGAATACAAGGTCTACCTCACACTGCAATCGGGTGAGCTTGCCCGAAGGACCGCCTCGCTCGCCGCCGCCATTGATGCCGGAGACCTGGAAGCCGCTCGGGCGGCCTATGCCGAAGCCCGTCTATCCTACCGACACATCGAAACCGTGAGCGGACGCATCGCCGATCTCGAAAATGTCATCGATCCGGTTGCCGCCTATCTTGCCGGACGCGAAAACGATCCCGGGTTCGTTGGCTTCCATCGCATCGAATACGGCCTCTGGGGAACCGGCGGGACGGATGGCTTGAAGCCTGTCGCCAACAAACTCGCCGCCGACGCCAGCGCACTCAAGAGTCGCCTGCGGGCGCTGAAGCTTGAACCGGTCGATCTTGCCGGCAGCGCCGTTCGTGAAGCACAGCGGCTCGCCGATGGCCCCATCATCTCCGGCGAGGGCCTCTATTCCGGGAACGACCTCGCCGAATTCGCCGCCGCCGTTGATGGCCTCGAAAAGCCGGTTTCCCTGATGATGCCGCTCGTGGGCGAGGCCTCGCCCACGACCGCAAAGTCGATCGCCGATGCCTTCGCCGCAACCCGAGCCAAGATTGCCCGCTTCGCGGCCGCCGACGCGCGGAAGCGATATGCCGACCTCCCCGCAGACGAACGCAAGGCGCTTGCCGCATCGTTCACGACGCTTGCCCAAGCAATTAGCAAGGTCAACGCGACACTTGGTATGGAGTGAGACTATGCTCGACCCGACTGACCCCATTGATTCGGTCCCAAACGCCCTTGGCCGCCGTTACCTCCTCAAGGGCCTCGGCGCTGCCGCGCTTGGCGGCGCGCTGGTGGTCGACGGCACCTCGGCCGCCGCCACGGAAATTGCGCATCGATCAGTCGCCGATGCGCCGATCGATGGCACGGCCTCGCCCAACGACCGCGTGCCTTATCTCGGCGTCCACCAGGCGGGGGTGGTGAACCCGAGGCCAGCCAATGGGATGCTGGCGAGCTTTTCGGTGCGGGCCGAAACCCTTGATGCGCTTGAGGATCTGTTTAAAACCCTCACCATGCGTATCGCATTCCTCACCGTCGGCGGCCCGGAGCCGCAGCTCGACCCCAAGTTGCCTCCGGCTGATTCCGGGCTGCTCGGCCCGATCATCCGCCCGGACAACCTCACGATCACCGTATCCGTGGGGGCCTCGTTGTTTGACGAGCGTCCATGGCTTGCGCCGTTGAAACCCAAGCATCTCCTGCGGATGACCGGTTTTCCCAACGATGCGCTCGACGCTGCGCTTTGCCATGGCGATCTATCGATTCAGATCTGCGCCAACACCCAGGACACGACGATCCACGCGCTCCGCGACATCATCAAAACGGCATCGCGCCAGTTGGTGCTGCGATGGAAACAGGAGGGCAACGTGCCCGTGGTCGCACCGGGACTAGACGGTCGTCCCGAGAGTGCGCGAAATTTTCTCGGTTTCCGCGATGGGTCCGCCAATCCCGATTCATCGGACGCCACGGCGATGGAGAGCATCGTATGGGTCGGCAAGGAGGATGGAGAACCGGCCTGGGCTCTGGGCGGGAGCTATCAGGCGGTACGCATCATTCGCAATTTTGTCGAGCGATGGGATCGTACGCCGTTTGGTGAACAGGAACGCATCTTCGGACGAACCAAGATCAGCGGTGCGCCGCTCGACATGCCGGATGGACACGAGAGCGACGTGCCTGACTACGCCGCCGATCCCGAGGGCAAAAAGACCCCACTCGACGCGCACATCCGCCTCGCCAATGCGCGCGATTCTGCGGCGGCGCGGAATCTCATCTTGCGGCGCCCGTTCAACTATTCGAACGGCGTGACCAAGTCCGGACAACTCGACCAGGGGCTTCTGTTCATCGCCTATCAGGCCAACCTCGAGAGCGGCTTCATTGCCGTCCAGAACAAGCTCAATCACGAACCGCTGGAAGAATACATCAAGCCGATCGGTGGCGGCTACTTCTACACCCTTCCCGGCATCCGAGATGCCGGAGATCACCTCGGAAGTGCGCTCGTCACCGCGGCTCGGGGCGCTTCACGTTAGCGCGAAGGGCCGGGCTCCAGCCTTGGCGATCTGTATCGCCGCATCCCAGGCCGTCCGAGCAGCGACCGTTTCCAGACGGCGAGATTGTTGTTTAACCCAGATCGATCCGATCTTTCACGATAGGGAGACTGACAGAATGCGTTTCCATGGTCTTTGCGGAGCAGCCGCTCTCACGCTCGCGCTATCGAGCGGTGCTTTCGCGCAGCAGGCGAACCTCGATCTCGTCGAGCCGGTTGCCGAATATAAACTCTATGTCTCCGAGCAGGTCAGCAAGCTCGTCATGGACACCACCGCCTTCACCGCCGCCGTAAAGGCAGGCGATGTCGCGAAAGCCAAAGCGCTGTTCGCGCCGACGCGGCTCTCCTACGAGGCCATCGAACCAATCGCCGAACTGTTCTCGGACCTCGACGCCGCTATCGATTCTCGCGCCGACGACTACGAAAACGGCGAAGCTAACCCCGAGTTTCCGGGCTTCCACCGCATCGAATACGGCCTTTGGGAGAAGAACTCGACCGACGGCTTGGCCCCGGTTGCCGATAAACTCCTCGCCGACGTCAAGGAACTCGACAGTCGCATAGCTGCCTTGACCTTTCCGCCCGAGAAAGTGGTCGGGGGGGCAGCGGTGCTGATGGAAGAAGTGGCGGCCACCAAGATCTCCGGTGAAGAAGATCGCTACAGCCACACGGATCTCTGGGATTTCCGCGGCAACTTCGACGGCGCCCGCAAGATCGTTGATCTCGTGCGCCCATTGATCGCCAAGAAGGAAGCCAAGTTCCTAAAGACGGTTGACGCGAACTTCGCGCAGGTCGATGGCATCTTGAGCAAGTACAAGAAAGGAGACGGATACGTCACCTACGACAAATTGACCGAAGCCGACCGCAAGGTTCTCGCCACCGCGGTCAACACGCTGGCCGAAGATCTCTCGACCTTGCGTGGGAAGCTTGGCCTCGACTGAGCTTACACGTTTCGAATGCGGCAACGCTGGTGGCGTTCCGGCAGATTCCGGAACGCCGCGCCTTGGGCGAGTGGTCTGTTGCTCATGCAATCGGTCAGGCAGGGATACTGATGGTCAACTCACGTAGTGAGGGCGCGGTTGAACGTCGTCGGCGTTGGTCCGAGGTGGCGAAGCGGCAGATCGTGCTGGAGTTGGCGAGGAGGATGCATCGCTTGCTCAGCGGGACTTTCAGCCAAGCGTAAATTCGCTCGGATGACCGTGACCTACGACGAATACGACGGCACACCATCAATCTGCCGCGTCACCATGTTCGGCGATCAGGTACAAGCCATTGCCGACAAAATGTGCCGCGGTCAGAGGATCGAAGCCGTCGGAACCGGTAGCCTGAACTCCTGGGAGAAGAACGGCGAGAAGAAGCATGGCTTCGGCATTCTTGCCCAGCGCGTTCGGCTGCTCGGTGAAGCTGTATAGCCCCGGTCTTCGGTGAAATCATGTGTGCTCGGTCTCGCTGCCGGAAGGCGGTGAGGCCGATGCAAGCTCCGCTGGATGAGAGCGAACTGCTTGGTCCGCTGTAAGCTTTTGGGCGTGGATGATCGCCTCCAATACCTCGACCGGCTCCTCAACTCGGGCGCTTCTCGCGGTTCGAGGTGATGCGTTTGGCGGAGGCGGATGTCGCATTGGGCGCAAGGGTGGCGTAAATCCTTATGCGCAACTTGAGCGCTCACTCGAATTTGTCTAACCTGTCACAAGATCGGAAACGCGAAACAAAAACAGAAATCGCGACTGCGCTTGGGGGCGGGGCATTGAATGTGCTTGTCGGACCAGACGGAAGAGTCTGGAATCCCTACGGCTATGAGTTTGTGCGTTATCTCGGCTACATGGGTCGGGATGTGAATCTTGCCGCTTATGCAATCCGGAACTTGGGCTTCGCGGGTTTGATGATCTTCCCCCGGTACACGCGGGTGTTGGTCAAGCCGTCGCTGTTCCCCATGCCCTGCTTCGAGCGGGTGCTTGAGCTTCTGCTGCGCCAAGAGCCTCACCGGACCGTACTCGAACAAGTCGGGCGGGCGCACACGCCGCTCGAGGTCATCATCAGCCTCGATGACGTATTCGCCCGGCTCCGGCACTTTCAGCTTGCGACGCCCGAGGAAACCCACGCCCCCAACATCATGCAGCTCTCGCTCGCCCGGCTCTCGCGCGCGAAGCGGTCAGGGATGCAGGCGGCGCTTCTGGCCTGGAGGGCGGCGCAAGGCTACGTTGCGACGCACGATATTCAGAAGGTCGCCAACGACCCGGTCTTCGGTGGCGGCGCGCTGGCTTGGCTCCCCAACAAGGATCGCTGCGTGATCGAGGCGTGGCCCAAGACCTACAGCCAGTTCGACAAGAGCGGATACGAGCGGTTTCACGGAACGGATATTCGGGATCTCCCGGATTCCAAATACCTGATGCCGACGACCCGCTCGTACTTCAACGCCGCACATGAGCAAGCCCCGTACCTGGAACTCGTCGAGGCGGTTCTTACCCTCGAAAACGGTTCCAGGTACTGGGGGCGCTACGAGCGCTTGCTACTCCCCTGGCGCACTCGCGGCTCGGACATTTTCATAACGTCCGTACCGAGAATCAGGCTGGTCAGTCCCTGCTAACGCGCCGCGTTCGGCGACGCGCCCGGTGATGTAGTCGCGGGATTCCCACACCAGAATGCAATCGAACGAGCGCCAGCTCCCGATGATCCGCATACCGGGTTGTGCGGCGGGGTGGCCGTAGAGCGAGAGCAGCGCCCGCGCCCGCGCGCCCGTCTCGATTTGTCCGGTCAAGTAGTCCGGGTTCCACTCGGCAAGGGTGACGCTGCGCATCAGCGCCATCGTGAGCGCGGGAATACGGCGGCTCCGGAAATCGGGGTGGCACCAGAGGCCGCCGGAATCGACCACCCGACCGGAAATCTTCGCCGCCATCGGCGCGGCGGCGATCCATTGCTCGCCGGGCTGCATCTGGCTGGCGGGATCGCGATAGGCAAGGCGGCCTGATTCCCATTCGTCCCGCAGGCTGGTGTTCGTCCAATCGAAGCGGCGCAGCGCCATCGTCACCACGGGTTCGCCGTCGTGTTGCCCTTCGAGGTAGATGCAATCCTCCTCGGGGATATCGGAGAAGGCCGGGTCGTAGATCGGCGCGAGCGGTGCCCACGAATCTTGGTTCTGCGCGTTCACCTCGACCAACCGGTCGAACGAGCGCCCCATGTGCCAGGTTATCCCGACTTGGCGGGCTGACTCGGCAACCCACAGCCAGTACCGCCCGAGTTCGATCTTCGGCCCGTGGTTCGCTTCGATTACGTCGAGAAAGGGAAGGAGCTTATCCGTCATTCTTTGTAACCTCTCGTTGCAACGGGCACCGCGCCCGCGCAAAGAGATTACTTCGAAGAAGGGGAGGTATCCCGCGCTCCGCGAAGACTGAAAAATGGCGGAATGGCCCGATCAACGGGCCTATTTTTGCGCTTTAGTGCATAAAAATAAGGGGTGTGCATACCACCGCATGCGGGATGTTCGTCGGCATGCGTACGGTCTCGCCCGTGTCCGCAGAGCTCTCGCGCCCGGAGGCGTGTTCGTCAGTTTTCATGAAGGGCTGACCAACACGTGCAGTGCGCCGGAAACTCATGTGATCGGGCGATTGATGTCCGCACTACGCGGGCAGGACGTTTCGTTCGATCGCGGTCGCATTGCCGCTGCCGCCACAGATGCCGGGTTCGCGCGGATTGAGAGTCGACTAACGGAGACTTCATTCGGGCCAATGTGGATAGACATTGCGCGCTGACCGGGACGAGATGAAAATTAATCCTTTCACCGTCAATCCTCGCGTCCATTTCGTTGAAATCATTTGAGACCTGTGTGCGTCGCGACCCCATCCTGGTAAAAACGGATCAACACCACGATCCGGACAGCGCTAGCAAGGTCGAAACCGCAGCAACGTCTTTTCGTGCATCACTGTCGCAGGCACCCCCTATCGATGCGAGATAGTTAAACTGCTGCAGGAAGCCAGGCTTCTGAGCTGCTGCCGGTTTTGTGGAC
>DBTR01000064.1:0-25539 GCA_002307145.1 Rhodospirillum sp. UBA1311
GGCCAAGATCGAGGGCCGCAATCCGTCCTACTCGGTGAAGTGCCGGTTGGGCGCGGCCTTGATCTGGGATGCGGAGGAGAAGGGCCTGTTGAAGCCGGGCGTCGAGATCGTCGAACCGACCTCGGGCAACACCGGCATCGCGCTCGCCTACGTCGCCGCCGCGCGCGGCTACAAGCTCACCCTCTTGATGCCCGAGACGATGAGCCTGGAGCGCCGCCGCGTGCTGAAGTTCCTCGGCGCGAACGTGGTGCTGACCCCCGGCCCCGAAGGCATGGCGGGCGCGGTTCGCCGCGCCGAGGAGTTGGCCGCCTCCGACCCGGGCAAGTACTTCCTGCCGCAGCAGTTCAAGAACCCCGCCAACCCCGCGATCCACGAAAAGACCACCGGCCCGGAGATCTGGGAAGACACCGACGGCGGCGTCGACGTGCTGGTTTCGGGTGTCGGCACCGGCGGCACGATCACCGGCGTTTCGCGCTATATCAAGGGCACCAAGGGCAAGGCGATCATCTCGGTCGCGGTCGAGCCCGCCGCCAGCCCGGTGATCAGCCAGAAGCTCGCGGGCGACGCGCTCAAGCCCGGCCCGCACAAGATCCAGGGCATCGGCGCGGGCTTCATCCCCGACACGCTCGACGTTTCGGTGATCGACCGGGTCGAGCAGGTGAGCAACGAAGACGCGGTGGAGTTCACCAAGCGCCTCGCCAAGGAGGAAGGCATCCTCGGCGGCATCTCCTGCGGCGCGGCGGTTGCGGCGGCGGCGCGGCTCGCGGCGTCGGGCGAATTCGACGGCAAGACCATCGTGGTGATCCTCCCCGATGCGTCGGAGCGATATCTTTCCTCGGTGCTGTTCGAGGGAGTCGACGCCTGAGCGGCGGCCCTCCGCCTATCGCGTGTTCCTCATGGCCGGGCCTCTCGCCCGGCCGACAAAGGGCCGGGCCTCGCACCCGGCCCTTTTGATTCTCCATTTCGCTGCCCGCCACGCGAGAAACGCCTTGCCGACCGCATATATCTATTAGAAAATTCGATTATCACCGAGCGTAGGAAATGCTGGCCGAAAGGTCGACCTCGACGGCGCAAGAGCATGGTTCGTGCGCCCCGAGGGACTGCGGGCAAGGTATGACGAAGCCATTGAGGATATATTCCGGCAGGCGATTCTTTCTCCTCACCGCCGCCCCGATCTTCTGCGCCGCCGTAGCTTTTTGTCTCGGGGCGTACCTGTTTCTCCAATGGTCGGTGCGCGCCGTCGACGCCGCCGCCATTGCTCGCCAGGAAGAACGGGTCGAGATGGTGATGGGGCGGCTGCGCACCGAAATCGCCCGCGACCAGGAATCCGTGACCGCCTGGGACGACGCCGTCAGCGCAGTGCGCGACCCTGCACAGGAAGGCTGGGTCGACCTCAACCTCGGCGTCTGGTTGCACGACTATTTCAGCCACGACGCCGCCTATATCCTCGACGCCCGCGACCAGCCCGTCTACGCCTCGGTCGATGGCCGCAAGATCGCCCCCGCCCACTACGATCAGATCCGCGACGCCGCCCAGCCGATGCTGGCGCGCCTGCGCGAAAGGCTCCACAGGGACGACCATGGCGGAACGGACGACCACATGCTCGGCCCCGGCGTTTCCGACTTCGGTTTCGACCATGGCCATCCGGCGCTGATCAGCCTGAAGCCGATCATTTCCTACACCGGCAAGATCTTCCAGGTTCCCGGCACCGAATACGTCCACATCGCGGTACGCCGCCTCGACGGCGATTTCTTCCCCCGCCTTGCCGCGCTCTACCGCGTCGACAACCTGGCCTACGCCCCTCGGCGCGCGGTCCTCCCCGGTTTCGAATCCCTGCCGATCCGCACCCGCGCGGGCGCGACGATCGGCTACGTGATCTGGCGCCCCTACCGGCCCGGCACCGAGGTCTTCCAGTCGATCGCACCGGCGATCGGAGGGATCCTCGCGGCCCTTCTGGCGGCGCTGGGAGCAGGGCTGCGGCTTTGGCACGGACGCAATCTGTCGAGCCGCATCCAGGAGGAGCGCATCCATCATCTCGTCCATCACGACGCCCTCACCGATCTGCCCAACCGGGCCGAATTCCACCACCTCCTCGACCAGGTCCTCGCCGACCCGACCGGGCGCGAGGGCGCGGTCCTCTACCTCGACATCGACCACCTGAAGGCATTCAACGCCAGCCGCGGCCACGCGGCGGGCGACGCCGTGGTGCGCGAGACCGGACGGCGGATCGCCGAGGTCGCGGCGGGACGGGCGCTCGCCTGCCGCCTCGACGGCGACGAATTCGGCGTGATCGCGACCGGCGTCGACGAAGCGGGCACCCAGGCGCTGTGCGAGGAAATCCTCGCCGCCGTCCGCGTCCCGATCGCGATCGCCAACGACCCGGTGTTCATCGGGATCTCGATCGGCGTCGCGCGCTTCCCCGAGCATGGCGTCGAAAGTTCCGAACTGTTCCGCAAGGCCGACGTCGCATTGCATCAGGCCAAGTCCGACGGCCGGGGCCACGCCGCCGAGTTCAACGCCAAGCTCGACACGATGCTGATCGAGCGCGCGGAGATCGAAAACGATCTGCGCATTGCGCTCCGCGACTTCACCGGCATCAGCGTCCATTACCAGCCGATCTTCCGCGCCAGCGACCGCACGCTCGTCGCAGCCGAGGCGCTGGCGCGCTGGCAACACCCGACGCGCGGCTGGATTTCGCCGGCGCAGTTCATTCCGATTGCCGAATCCTCGAACCTGATCAAGCGCCTGGGGGCGCATGTCCTGCGTGTTTCCTGCCGCGCGGCGGCGGAATGGAAGATCGGCTGCATCGCCGTCAACGTCTCGGTGATCCAGCTCCGCGATCCCGCGTTCGTCGCCACGGTCCGCGCCGCGCTCGACGACGAAGGCCTGCCGCCCGAACGCCTCGAACTCGAAATCACCGAATCCACGTGGGTCGAGGACGGCGGCCAGTGCGCAATCAACTTGCGCGAACTCCGCGAACTTGGGGTCCGGATCGCACTCGACGACTTCGGCACCGGCTTCTCCACTTTCGGGCGACTGCACGAGGCCGAGACCGTCGACCGGATCAAGATCGACCAGAGCTTCGTGATGGGATCGGGCCAGGCGAAAGGCGACAAGGCGATCGTCCGCGCGATCGTCGATCTTGCCCGCACCAAGGGCATCGCCACCACCGCCGAGGGCGTAGAAACCCTCGAATCCGCGGAATTCCTCACCCGCATCGGCTGCGACGAGCTTCAGGGCTTCCTCTTCGCCCGCCCCCTCCCCTACGACGAGGCCACTGCGCTGATCCGCGACCTCGGCTACGAAACGCCGATGCTGGCGGGCTAGATTCCCGCTATGAGGGTAGCAGGCCGAAAATTCGTCGCCACTTTTGAATTGCGTCCTTGACCGGACGGGAACCGAAACCCAGCCATCGAGTTCACCACCGAGGACCTTCGCCGCCCGCCCGGGGCGGCGGCAGCGGAATGGGGTTGTGAACCACATGGATGCCAAGCCGAAGCGCTTCCAGGGGAATTCCCCGCTCGCACGTCTCCTCCTGGTGGTCGCGGCGCTCAATCTCGCGGTCGGGCTGCTGGTCGGCGTGGCGATCTGGAGCGCGATGCGCCACGCCCACGAGGACGCCGCGCAAGAAAGCCGCAACCTCACGATCCTGGTCGAGCGCTATTTCACCGAGATGTTCGACAAGACCGACTTCGCGCTGCGCACCCTCTCCCACGAACTCGTCGGCCACGGCGTGCCGGGCGTCGTCGACTCCGAACGGCTCGACGCCTTCTTCGCGGGCTACGTCAACCTGATGTCCGACATCGACCGCTTCGGCATCACCAACGCGGCCGGCCGGGTGATCTATGCCAACACCCCCGACGCCAGCCTGACCGACGTGTCGGAGCGGGAATTCTTCACCTCGCGGATCACCACCGCCTCCGACGCGCTCTACGCCTCGTCGGCACGCACAGGCGTGGCGGAAAATGCGCTCTACCTGTCGCGCCGGGTCGCCAACCCGGATGGCACGTTCGCCGGGGTGGTCTTCGCGCGCCTGCCGCTCGGTTCGGTTTCGGCGTTCCTTTCCCGCCTCGACATCGGCGACCATGGCGGCATCAGCTTCCGCGACCTCAACATGGCGCTCCTCGCCCGCCATCCCGACCCCGGCGACAAGTTCCGCGGCAATCGTACGATCTCGCGCGAACTCCGGGAATTCCTCGACCGGGGCGATCCGCGCGGCACCTATTTTTCCGGCACCACCTGGGACGGCACCGCGCGCACGGTCTCGTTCGCACGGCTCGGCACCTACCCGTTCTACGTCAACGTCGGGCTGGCGGAGGAGGATTACCTTGAGGGCTGGCGGCAAAATTCGCTGCAACTCGTCGCCCTGTACCTTGGCTTCATCGCGCTGACCCTGATCTTCGCGCTCCTCGCCCACTGGGTCTGGCGGGCGCGCGCGCACGAGCAGGCGGAGGCGGTCCACGAACTGGAGCGTCGCGTCGCCGAAAGCACCGCCTCGCTGCGCGAATATTCGGAAGCCCTCGAACGCAGCAATGCGCAACTCCGGCATCTGGCGATTTCCGACCCGCTCACCGGGCTCGCCAACCGCCGCCACTTCATCGAGTCCGCCAACGGCGAGATCGAGCGCGCGCTTCGCCACGCCAAGCCGCTGACCCTGCTGATGATGGATATCGACCGTTTCAAGTCGATCAACGACACCTGGGGCCACGCCGTCGGCGACGTCGCGATCCAGAAGGTGGCCGAGGCCTGCCAGGAGGCGGTGCGGGTGATCGACACCGTCGCGCGCCTCGGCGGCGAGGAATTCGCCCTGCTTCTGCCCGAGACCGATCTGGTCGCCGGGGCAATGGTGGCCGAGCGCCTGCGCATCGCGATCGCGGCGATCCGCATCCCCACCGGAACCGAAATCGTCGCCTTCACCGCGAGCATCGGCGTCGCCGAATTGACCCACGCCGAACCGACGCTGAAGCGCCTGCTCAAGCGCGCCGACGACGCCCTCTATCTCGCGAAGCAACTCGGACGCGACCGCTGCGAAATCGCCGCGCCGTGATCCGCTGCTGACGGAAACCGTCGCACGCCCGGGGGATGGTGGCCGCAACGCAACCATATCGGAGATCCCCGCCTTGCTCGACCACATCGTCCTCTCCGTCCGCGACCTCGCGCGCGGTATCGCCTTCTACGAAGCCACGCTCGCGCCGCTCGACATTCGCCACGCGATCGACTACGCGGGCCAGGACGGCCACGCCGACCTCCACGGCTTCGGTCGCGACGGACGCATGTTCTTTTGGCTGCGGCAAGGACCGCCCGCCCCTGCGGCGGTGCATTTCGGCTTCGACGCCGCGAGCCGCGGGATCGTCGACCGGTTTCACGCCGCCGCACTCGAAGCGGGCGAGCGCGACAACGGCAAGCCCGGTCCGCGCCTCCAGTACGATCCCGAGTACTACGCCGCCTACGTCCTCGATCCCGACGGCTACAACGTCGAAGCGGTCCACAAGCCCTGGCAGCATGGGATCGCCACATCCTGACGGATTTTGGCGGCGGATCGTGCGATGATCCGCCGATGACCCGCGCCGCCCGTCTGCTCGACCTGCTGCAAGCCCTGCGCGCCCGCCGCCGCCCCGCGACGGCGGCGGAGTTGGCGACGGAGCTTGGGGTTTCGCCGCGCACCATCTATCGCGACGTCGCCACTCTCTCCGCCCAGGGCGCGCCGATCGCGGGCGAAGCCGGGGTCGGCTACGTCCTCGGGCCGGGACTGTTCCTGCCGCCGCTGATGCTCGACACCGAGGAGACCGAGGCCCTGCTCCTCGGCCTCGCGACGGTGCGCCAGCGCGGCGACGCCACCCTCCAGGACGCCGCCGCCCAGGCGCTTGCCAAGATCGCGGCGGTGCTGCCGCCCGAGGCGCGCGCCGGTCTCGAAACTCCGGTCGCCCTGCCCGGCCCGATGTGGTGGCCGATGGCGGACGGCGGCCCCGACCTCGACGCGCTGCGCCGTGCGATCCGCTCCGAGCGCAAGATCCGCATCGCCTATACCGACGCCTCGGGCTCGGCTTCCGAGCGGGTGGTCTGGCCGTTCGCCATCGACTTTCTCCACGCCGCACGCATCCTGAACGCCTGGTGCGAGGCCCGCGCCGACTTCCGCCACTTCCGCGTCGATCGCATCCGGAGCGTCGAAATCCTCGCCGAGCCGACGCCAAAGCGCCGCGCCGCGCTGTTGCGCGAATGGCAGGCGCGGCTTGCCGCCGACGCCAACGCTGCTGACACATCCTGACGCGGCGAACGGCTAGACCGAAGGCATCGCATCCCAACAGGAGACACCCGATGCCGCTTTCCCTTCCCGTCCCGGTCGCGGGCTACTTCGACGCCGCCAACGCCGCCCAGGCAGCCCAGGCCTCGCTCCACTTCGCCCTCGACGCCACCGTCGCCGACGAGGACCACATCCACACCGGCACCGCCGAAATCGCCGCCTGGGTCGCCGACGTCACCGCGAAATACGCCTGCACCGCGACGCCCACGGCGGTGCGGGAAGAGCACGGCCGAACCGTGGTCACCGCGACGGTGGCGGGCAACTTCCCCGGCAGCCCGATCGAACTCGACTACGCCTTCCGGCTTTCCGGCGACCGCATCGCCCATCTCGAAATCGCCTGAGCGGAGCGGCGCGGAACCATCTCCGGAACGGGCGCGTTTTCCTTGCAGGAATCCGCCCGCGCCGGACTCACGGATATCCCTCCGGCGGAGCCGTTCATCGCGAACGAACGGAGGTCACCGATGAAACATCCAGCATCCATCGTCGGGCTGTGCTGCGCACTCGCCGCCGCCCCGGCTTTCGCCACCGAACCCCTGGTCGAACCGGCCGCACCCGCCCCCGTCGCCAGCCCCGTCACCAGCGACTGGGTCGTCGTCAGCGGCATCGTGCAGTCGGTCGGCAGCCAGTCTTTCGTCCTCGATACCGGCAAGAGCCAAATCCCCGTCGACATGGACGGCTACGCCAGCCTTGCGATTCGCCCCGGCGAACGGGTGACGGTCACCGGCCGCATGGAAATGCCCCTCGACGGCCCGCATGTCCTCAATGCCGCCTCGGTCGACGTGCCGGAGCGCAACCAGCGCTTCTACGCCAACCCCTCCGACGACGGCGGCGGCGCTTTCGCCTATTCCGTCGCTCCCCGTGCGCCTCTCGCCCCGGCCGCCGCACCCGCCGCCCCGCTCACCCTGACCGGCACGGTGGTCGAGGCCAGCGCGCCCGACGCCTTCATCCTCGCCACCACCAGCGGCACCTACGCCGTCGACGGCCGCAACCTCGCCCCCACCTTCCCGGCCCGCCGCCTCCTGATCGGCGACCGCGTCTCGGTCTCGGGCAGCCTCGACACCTCGAACCTCTTCGACCGCCGCCAGATCGACGCCCAGTCGATCACCCTCCTCTCCCCCACTTCCGCGATGTGAATTCACACGCCGAGGGCGCGGTGAAAGCGGGTGTCCTCGGTGAGGAGGTGATGGGCGAAGAGTTCGTGGACGATGAAGTCGAGGACGCCGCAGGCGGCGATTTCGTCTTTGACATAGCGGTCGAGGAGGGTTTCGGCACGGGCGAGGAGATCGCGGTGGAGGCAGGCGTGCTCGGCGGCGCCGTCGTAGGCGGCGGCGGCAACGATCCGCTCCTCTTCGGCGAAGTGGGCGATTTCGGCGGCGAGGAAGGCGCGCACCGCCGCAACGATCTTCGCCTTTTCCTGCGGCGCGTCGCCGAGGGCGAGGAGCGCGTTGACTTCGTCGAACAGCGCCCGGTGCTGGGCGTCGAGGGCGAGGTCGCCGCTCGCGAAGTCCTTGCACCAGATCATCCGGGCGGTGGGCGGCCCGCCGGGGGCCGGTCCCTGGGTAAACGCGACGCCGTCGACCTGGACGTTGTCGCGGCCGTTGGTCTTGGCGCGATAGAGCGCGAGGTCGGCGCGCTTCATCCACGCATCCCAAGTCTCGGAGGAGAGGCCGGCGGCGACGCCGACGCTGACGGTCATCCGCACCCCCGCCGCGAACCCATGCTCCCGCACCCGCGCGCGCAGGCGTTCGGCGGTGGCGACGGCCTCGGCAAGGCCGCACATCGGCAGGACGACGACGAACTCCTCGCCGCCCCAGCGCCCGACGACGTCGGTTTCGCGGGTCGCGGCCCGCGCGATCTGGGCGAAGTCCTTCAATACCACGTCGCCGAGGGCGTGGCCGTGGCGGTCGTTGACCTCCTTGAAGTGGTCGAGGTCGACGAGGATCGCGGAAACCGGATGGCCATAGCGCCGCAGCCGCGCGAGTTCGCGCTCCGCCACCTCTTCGACGCGGATGCGGTTCCAGCAGCCGGTGAGGCTGTCGCGCCGGGCAAAGTCGCGCAGGCGGGCGTCGGAGCGCTCCTTCGCCATCATCACGAAGCCGTTGGAGGCGAGAATCACCGCCGCGAACACCGAGAGAAACCCCATCGCCTGCGACGGCGAGGGTTCGAGGAAGCCATGCAGATTTTCCGGACGGAATGCGGCGATCCAGATTCGCGAAGCCGCGCCGGTCAGGTTGAGCGCCATCCCGAGAAGGATCAGGTTGCGCCCGTGCGTCGGAAAATCGTAGCGGAAGCGCAGCAGCCTGAGGCAAATCAGCGCGATCTGGACGAGATAGATCAGGTTGGCGAAGGCGATCCGCTCGTGCAGCTCGCGCGCGGCGACGAGCAGGCCGAGCACCAGGACCGCAGGCGGCAGCAACACCCCGGCGTAATTCTGCGGAAGCTTCTGGAAGCGGTGGATGGCGACCAGGAACAGCGACAACGCCACCGCCAGCAGGAAGTTGCCGAGCGCGGCGAGAACGGGATCGGGGAGGGAACCGCGCAGGGCCAGCAGGGCGAACACCACAGCCTGCATGCAGAGCCCGAGCGCCCAGGTCGCGAGCCCGTCGGGGCTGCCGCGCGACGCCCAGCCGAGGGTGAGCGCGAGCGCGAGGCAGGAGACGATGATCGTCGCGAAAATCGTGGGAAGGTCGGGATGGAAAAACATCGGTCCTGGTCACGAGTGGAGGCGATCGCGCCGCCCCTAGCTATATTGGCCTTTCCTCCCGCCGATACCACTAAGGTTTTCGCTCGACCTTGACCGCCTCGTCGTCGACGCCGACGACGCGAACCGGAACACCCTCGGCGAGATCGTCGTCGGCCACCGCCGCGTAGACTTCGCCGAGAAGGCTGACGGTGCCGTGGCCGTTCTTGAAGGCGCGCGCCACCGTGCCGCTGCGCCCGACGAGACCGAGCCCGGCGCGGGCGACGTTGGGAGCGGCGGCCTCGCGGCGGGCGATGCGCTTGCCGCCGAACCAGGAAAGGACCGAAAGGCCGATCCAGATCGCGAACTGCTCAAGCGGCTTGACCGGCCCGAGCGGCCATTCGGCAAGCCCGGCGAACACCGCGCCGATGCCGAGCGCGCGCACGGCGGGGAAGTCCTTCCACGAGCCGAAAGCGTAGATCAGCACCCCGGCGACGATCCAACCCCAAAACGGCAGGCCGGTTTCGGCCTGGAACGGCGAGAACTGCTCCATGACTCAGCCCTCCGCCCGGGGAAGCGCCTCGGGCGGCGCATGGGCGACGAGTTCGTCGGTGTCGGCGGCGCCGAGTTGCACCGCCTCGATCTTTTCGGCGCGGCTGATGATCTTGGTCATCGAGGTTTCCACGAGCGCGACGTCCTTCTGTGCTTGGTTGATGTGGGTAAACAGGCCGCCGAGGCGGGATTCGAGACGCTTCACGTCTTCCAGCAACGTGCCGACCTCCTTCTGGATGCGGCCCGCCTGCTTGCGCATCTGCACGTCTTTCAACACCGCGCGGACGGTATTCAAGGTCGCCATCAGGGTGGTGGGCGAGACGATCCAGACGCGATTGCGGTAGGACTCCTCGATCACGCCCCGGAAGTTCGCATGCAGCTCGGCATAGACCGCCTCCGAGGGCAGGAACATCAGGGCGGATTCGGCAGTTTCGCCGGGAATGATGTATCGTGCAGCAATGTCCTTGATGTGCTTCAGCACGTCGTCGGCGAAGCGGCGGGTGGCGAGCTTGCGGGCGACGTCGTCGGTGCAATCGCGCAGCGCCTGGTAGCCGTCGAGCGGAAACTTCGCATCGATCACGATTGGACCGGGCGGGTTCGGCAGCAGCAGCAGGCAGTCGGCGCGGCGGCCGTTAGAGAGCACCGCCTGGAAGCCGTAGGCGTCCGCCGGCAGCGCGGCGGTGACGATGTCGTGCATCTGCACCTCGCCGAACGCGCCGCGCGCCTGCTTGTTGGAGAGAATGTCCTGCAATCCCACCACCTGGGTCGACAGCTCGGTGAGGTTCTTTTGCGCCACGTCGATTACCGCGAGGCGCTCGCGCAAGTCGTGCAGCGTCGCCGAGGTCTTCTCCGCCGAAAGCACCAGCCCCTCGCCGATGCGCTTGGTGACGTCGGCCAGGCGTTCGTCCATCGCCTTGTTGAGCGCGCGCTCCTGCGCCTGCATCCGCTCGGCGAGCATCGCCTGCTGCGCCGCCTGGGTTTGCGCCATCTGCCCGAGCCGCCCGACGAGTTCGCCCAGGAGCGGGTCGGAGACCGGAGCCTTCGGCCCCTGCCGCGCCACCAGCCACGCGATCAGCCCGGCCAGGGCCGACACGATGGCCGCAAGCGCGATGATTTCAGCCAATCCGAAGGTCATGCTCACTCGACTCCCTCTCTTTCGCGGCAGGATAAGGTAGCGGCTGCTTGACGCGAAGGGGCAATTCGCCCTATTTCCCCATTGATAGAGATTTGCAACTGAGGATACCCGCGCTCCATGGCGATACTGCCGATCCTGGTCGCTCCCGACCCCCGCTTGAAGGCCAAGGCCCAGAAGGTCGAGGTCGTGGACGACACCATCCGCACGCTGATCGACGACATGCTCGAAACCATGTACGACGCGCCCGGCATCGGCCTCGCCGCGCCGCAGGTGGGCGTGCTGAAGCGGGTGATCGTGCTCGACGTCGCGGGCAAGGACGAACCGCCCGCGCCGATGGGACTGGTCAACCCGGAGGTGATCTGGGAATCCGAGGAGACCAACGTCTACGAGGAAGGCTGCCTCTCCCTGCCGACCCACTACGCCGAGGTCGAGCGCCCGGCGGTGGTCAAGGTGCGCTACCTCGACCGCGACGGCAAGGCCCACGAGGTCGAGGCCGACGGCCTGTTCGCCACCTGCGTCCAGCACGAGATCGACCACCTCGACGGCGTCCTGTTCGTCGACTACATCTCCTCGCTCAAGCGCAACATCATCCTGCGCAAGCTCAAGAAAGAAAAGGAACAGGCGCGCTCGGCCTGACCGCCCGCGCGCCTGGGGGGAACCGATGGGGGACATCCGCCTGCGCGTGGCGTTCATGGGCACGCCCGACTTTGCCGCGACCGCCCTCAAAGCCGTCGCCGCGCACCACGACGTCGTCTGCGTCTATTCCCAGCCGCCCCGCCCCGCCGGGCGCGGCTACAAGCTCGTGCCCTCGGCGGTGCAGGCCAAGGCCGAGACCCTCGGCATCCCGGTGCGCTGCCCGGTGAACCTGAAGTCGCCCGAGGACCAGGCTGCCTTCGCCGACCTTGCGCTCGACATCGCGGTGGTCGCGGCCTACGGCTTGATTCTGCCGCAGGCGATCCTCGACGCGCCGCGCCTCGGCTGCATCAACATCCACGCCTCGCTCCTGCCGCGCTGGCGCGGCGCCGCGCCGATCCAGCGCGCGATCATGGCCGGGGATTCCGCCACCGGCGTCACCATCATGCAGATGGACAAGGGCCTCGACACCGGCGCGATGCTGAGCACCGAACGCCTGCCGATCGGCCACGACGACACCGCCGCGACGATCCACGACGGCCTCGCCGGGATCGGCGCGAAACTGGTTGTGGAGACCCTCGCCCGCCTCGCGATCGGCGACGTCGTCCCGACGCCGCAGCCGGAAGAGGGCGTCACCTACGCCCAGAAGATCGACAAGGCGGAAGCGCGGATCGACTGGCTGCGCCCGGCGGCGGAAGTCTCGGCGAAAATCCGCGGCCTCTCGCCCTTCCCCGGCGCTTGGTGCGAACTCGGCGGCGAACGGGTAAAGATCCTCAACGCCGCGATCGGCAATGGCGAGGGCGAGCCCGGCACCGCGCTCGACGCGGCGCTCACCGTCGCCTGCGGCCAGGGCGCGGTGCGCCTCACCCGGCTGCAACGCGCCGGAGCCAAGCCGACCGACGCCGACGGATTCTTGAACGGTCGCCCGGTCCCCTGCGGCACGAAGTTCGCCTGATGCCGCGCGTCAAACTCACCCTCGAATACGACGGCCGGGATTTCGTCGGCTGGCAGCGCCAGGACAACGGCCCCTCGGTGCAGGCCGCGCTCGAAGCCGCGCTCCTGGCCTATTGCGGGCAGGATCTCACCGTCGCCGCCTCGGGCCGCACCGACGCCGGGGTGCACGCCTTTGCCCAGGTCGCGCACGTCGACTTGCCGCGCGACGACAAGCCCGAAACCATCCGCGCCGCGCTCAACTTCCACATCCAGCCGAAAACCGTCGCGGTGCTCAAGGCCGAGATCGTGCCCGACGACTTCCACGCCCGCTTCTCCTGCACCGGGCGCTCCTACCTCTACCGGATTTTGAACCGCTCCGCCCACCCGTCGCTCGAAGCCGGGCGGGTGTGGTGGGTGCAGCGGCCGCTCGATGCCGACGCGATGCACGCCGCCGCCCAGGTGCTGATCGGCAAGCACGACTTCACCTCGTTCCGCGCCGTCGCCTGCCAGTCGAAGTCGCCGATCAAGACGCTCGATTCCTTGAGCGTCAGCCGCTACGGCGAAATCGTCGAAATCCGCACCGCCGCGCGCTCGTTCCTGCACCATCAGGTGCGCAACATGGTCGGCACGCTCAAGCTCGTCGGCGAGGGCAAGTGGAACATCCGCCAAGTGCAAAAGGCGCTCGAAGCCCGCGACCGCGCCGCCGCCGGACCGACCGCGCCGCCAGACGGGCTCTACTTCGTCGACGCCCGCTACGACGAAATCCCGGCGAGTTCGGACAGCTCCGGCAACCCGCCCACCAGCCCGGCAATGTAGACGCCGTAGCCGACAACGAAGACGAAGCCGAGCGCGCGCGGCACGTTGCGCAGCGCCAGCACCACGCCAACCAGGGCGAGGCTGCTCGCCAGGAGCACCCAGGTGTCGCGCGCGACGATCTCCTGCGGCACCGAAATCGGCCCCATCAGCGCCGTCGTGCCGAGAATCCCCAGAATATTGAAGATGTTGCTGCCGACGATGTTGCCGAGCGCGACGTCGCTCTCCTTCTTGACCGCAGCCACGACCGAAGTCACCAGCTCCGGCAGGGAGGTGCCGACCGCAACCACGGTCACGCCGATCAAGCTCTGCGAGACGCCCCACCGCGTCGCCAGTTCCACCGCCGCGTCGACCAGGAACCGCGCACCCAGCATCACCCCGACCAATCCGCCCACGGTCAGCCCTAGGGCGGGCCACAGGCTCAAGTGAACCTGAGGAGATTCCTTCAGGTGCGCCTCCTCCTCGCGGATCCGGGTCATTGCCCCGTCGCGCCGGTCGGCGAGGATGGTGCCGACGGTGTAGGCCACCAGCGCCGCCAGCAACGCCGCACCCACCGGCCGCGAAATCGTCCCCCACAGCAGCAACCCCGCCGCCGCGACGGTCGCCACCCCCATCACCAGCATGTCGCGCCGCACCCCGGGCGCATCCGCCGCCACGGGCGAAAGCAATGCCGCCAAGCCCATGATCAGCAACACGTTGACGATGTTGCTCCCGACCACGTTGCCCACCGCGATCGCGGGCGCGCCGATCAAGGCCGCCTGCACGCTCGCCAGCAACTCCGGCGTCGAGGTGCCGAACCCGACCAGGGTCAGGCCGATCACCAACGGCGAAATTCCGGCGATCCGCGCCACCGCCACCGCGCCGCGCACCAACACGTCGCCGCCCACCACCAGCAAGACCAACCCGCCCAAAAGCCCGATCGTCAGCATGCCGCCCTCCTCAGGTTCGCCAGGACGTGGGCATACGGCGGGAGGCGGTCAAGAGCCGGGCTCCGCCCGGGCCCGCTGGGGCCTTGGGCACCAGACCCCGTTAGTTTTTCGCGCACCAGCGCAATCGACCCTCGCGCCGCGTGATGGCTTTATCGCGCTTCGCGCATGACCAGACCTCATGGGGTCTGGGGTCTGGACCCCAGCGGGCCCGGGCAGCGCCCGGCTCTTACGACGCCGCGCGCAACGGCCGCGTCATGGCGGGGGGGAAGCCGTGGTGGGTTTCGCGGAACCAGCGGACGCAGCGGAGCGCGAGAGCTTGCGTCGCGTCGATGAGGAATGGGTCGGGTTCGTTGAGGGCGGCGGGGATTTCGGTACAGGCGAGAATCACCGCCTTTGCGCCGCGTTCGCGGTGGGCATCGACGGCCTGGGCGAAGATGGCGCGAGCGGCATCGAGGCGACCGGCCTTGACCAGGGTGATGCCTTGGCCGACGGCGGCGATTTCGGGGCCGGTGGATTCGGCGATCGGCCAGCGTACCTGGTCGAGACGGTTTTCGTAGACCCGGGCAGCATGGGTGCCCTGGGTGGAGAGGATGGCGATCGGGCCGCCTTCGGGAAGGACCTCGGCGAGGCGGTCGGCGACGGCATCGACGATATGGAGGATTTCGGGCAGGTCGGGGCCGACGAGGGAGGAATACCAGTAGTGGGCGGTATTGCAGGGGATCGCCACGACCGAGGCTCCGGCGCGGCCGAGTTCGCGCATGCCGAGGCGGAGCGCGGGCAGCGGGTTTTCGCCGCCTTCGGTGATGTAGCGCGAGCGGTCGGGAATCTGCGGCACCGCGCGGACGATGAAGGGCATGTGCTGCTGGTCGGTTTCGGCCTCGTCCGCCGCCACGAGTTTGGCGAGGAAATCGACCGTCGCCAGCGGGCCCATGCCGCCGAGAATACCCAACATTGCATCCGTCTCCGTTGTGATCCGATGGCCAAGGATGGCGCGCGCCGTGGGGACGGGTCCAACGCCGTTTCGGAATTGGTTATGCAAAACCGGAATAACGGTGTTTGATTTATGGGCAATCGCTCGGAGGGCAGCCCTATGGAATTGGCGTGGCTGGAAGATTTTCTCGCGCTTTCGGTAACCTTGAACTTCTCGCGCGCGGCGGAGGCGCGGAATGTCACGCAGTCCGCGTTCAGCCGCCGCATTCGCAATCTGGAGTTGTGGGTCGGCGCACGTCTGGTCGACCGGTCCGTCTATCCCGCGACCTTGACGCCGGCGGGGATCGGCTTTCGCGCGTTCGCCGACGACATGGTGCGCGAGCTTTACCAGGCGCGCGACGAGGCGCAGGGGCGGAGCGCCGGAAAAGGCGCGGTGATCGACTTCGCCGCGCTCCACACCCTGGCGCTCGCATTCTTCCCGGCCTGGATTCGCCGCATGGAGGAGAGCCTCGGGCCGCTCAAGACCCGGATGGCGGCGACCAACGTCCACGACTGCATCGACGCGCTGGCCTCCGGCGGCTGCGACCTGATGCTTTGCTACAGCCACCCGATCGTGCCGACGGCGGTCGATTCGAGCCGTTTTCCGTCGTTGCGGCTGGCGCGCGACCGGGTGTTGCCGGTGTGTGCCCCAGACCCTGACGGCAAACCGATTTTCGGCCTCGGGCAAGGCGCCGCCGCGCCCTATCTCTGCTACACCCCCGACAGTTTCCTCGGCCGCGTGGTGCAGGTGATCGTCGACCGCGAGGGGATCGGCGGCCGCCTCGACTTCTGCTACGAAAACTCGATGTCGGAAGCGCTGAAAGCCGCCGCCCTGGAGCAGCAGGGAATCGCATGGCTGCCCGAGAGCGCGATCCGCCGCGAGATGGCCGAGGGGCGGCTGGTGGCGGTCGGCGACGCACGGCTGACGATGAGCATGGACATCCGCCTTTATCGCGCAGTCGAGCGCAACCGCAAGGAGGTGCAGCGGCTGTGGTCCGCAGCGGTGCGGTACGCCGGGGAAAACACATAAAATCGTATGCAAGGATCTCGAAACCATTGAGGCGATCCCCACATGGGAGGTTCCACCATTGGTTTAGGATGCCGGTGGACGGCATCCGGTTGGGGCGGGACCTTCGCGGCAGATGACGGCGTTTTTCCGGGTTTTCAGTTTGGTTCTGGGTTTGGTTGGGTGGGGGGCCGACGCCGCAGTCGCGCAAGACTGCGAACCGGCGCGGACGATTCTCGTCATCCACTCCTACGCACCGGATTACTCCTGGACCCAGGCGCAGAACGAGGGCATCACCCGCGCCTTCGCCGCGCAGGCCTGCGCCCCCCGGGTGCGGATCGAGTATCTTGATTCGAAATTCGTGCAGACCGAGGCCTACTTCGCCGAGCTGGCCCAGATCCTCGCCTCGAAATACCAGGGCGCGCAGATCGACGGCGTGATCACCACCGACAACTCCGCCTTCGACTTCGTGCAGAATTACGGCCGGGGGATCTTCGGCGCGGCGCCGACGGTTTCGGGCGGCCTCAACGCCTTCAACCGCACCCCGCCGCGTCCGCCGGTGGTCGCGGCCCTGCCCGAGATCGCCGACCATGTCGGCACCCTGCGGCAGGCCTACAGCCAGAACCCGACGGCGCGCGACGTCTACGCGATCGTCGACACCACCGTCACCGGCGTCGCGATCGCGACGGAAATCCGCGACGACATGAAGCTCGCCAAGCTGCCGCTCACCCTCCACATGCTCGAAAACCTCACTCTTGAGGAAATCGAGACCGAGGTCGCGGCGCTGCCCGCCGACGCGATCGTCTACCTCGTGCCGTTCTTCCGCGACGCCGCCAACCAGGCCTACGCCGAGGGCGAGGTGGCGCGCCGCGTCGCCGCCGCCACCAAGGCGCCGGTCTATGCCTCCTGGGCGTCCGAGGTCCAGAACGGCGTGGTCGGCGGGCGCACGATCACGGGCATGCGGCTTGGCGAGGAGGCGGCGCAGGCGCTCACCCGCTGGCTCGACGGCGCGGCCTACGCGGTGCCGCTGCCGGTCCACCCGCCCTACGTCGACCTCTACGACGACGCCGCACTGAAGCGCCACCACATCGACGAAAGCCTGCTGCCCGCCGATGCGACGATCCTCAACCGGCCTCCGACGCTCTGGGAGCGCCACAGCAACATCCTCATTCCCGCCGCCGGGGTGATCGTCGTGCTCGGCGCGCTCCTGGGGCTTGCGGTGCAGACCCTGCGCGGCCAACGGCTGATCAATACCTCGAACGCGCGGGTGCTGGCGATGAACCGCGAGGTGATCGAAACCCAGCGCGAAGTGGTGGTGACGCTCGGCGAGGTGATCGAGGCACGCTCGCTCGAAACCGCAAACCACGTCCACCGCGTCGCCGCGATCTCGCGTTTCCTCGGCGGCAAGGCGGGAATGACCGCCGAGGACCTCGACATTCTCGAAGGCGCGTCGCCGCTGCACGACGTCGGCAAGATCGGCATCCCCGAGGAGATCCTCGCCAAGCCCGGCAAGCTAACGCCCGAGGAGTTCGAGGTGATCAAGACCCACACCACGATCGGCCAGCGCATCCTCAAGAACTCCACCCGAACCTTGATGCACGCCGCCTGCACCATCGCCTACGAGCACCACGAGCGCTGGGACGGCAAGGGCTACCCGCGCGGCCTCAAGGCCGAGGAAATCCACCTGATGGCGCGGATCACCATGCTCGCCGACGTCTACGACGCGCTTCTCTCCGAACGCTGCTACAAGCCCGCATGGCCGGAATCCGAGGCCCTCGCGTTCATCCTGGGCGAGCGCGGCGCGATGTTCGACCCGGCTCTGGTGGATGTCCTGATCGACAACGTCGCCGAGGTGCGGGCGATCCGCGAGGCGCTCGCCGACGATCCGGAGTCCCGCGTGCGGTTTTGCGGACCGCCGCGGGCCCCTGCCCAAGCGCCGACGTCGACCTGACTTAGGTCCTGTGGCTCCCAAGTCTTTGGTTGGCGTTGACGGCAAGGCTGGAACGCCTCTACCCTGAGCCCGACATTTTCGGTTGTCCGAGGTGACGATGAGCGACGACAACGTATCCCTGGTGATCGACGGCCGTGCGGTTTCCGCGCCGCCGACCGCCTCGATCATCCAGGCGTTTTCCCTCTCCGGCGGCGCGCTGGTGTCCAACGTTGGCTGCATGGGCCAGGGAGTCTGCGGCTCCTGCCGCTGCATGGTGCGGCGCGATGGCTCCCGCGACGTAACCATGGAACTCGGCTGCGAGACCCCGGTCGAGGCCGGGATGCAGGTCGCCTTCGTCTCCTACTTCCAGCCGAAGCGCCCGCACGTCTACGACCTCGAAGCGCTGACCGACAGCTGGCAGATTTTGGATGCGATGGACGAGACCTTTCCGCAGGCGAAATCCTGCCGCCACTGCGGCGGCTGCGACCGCGCCTGCCCGCGCGGCCTCGACGTGCAGAAGGGCGTGGAATACGCGGTGCTAGGCGACGTCCAGGCGGCGCGCGAAGTGTTCACCGAGTGCATCATGTGCAACCTCTGCACCCTCGCGTGCCCCGAGCGCATCCGCCCCAACCACCTTGGCTTGTTCATCCGCCGCGCGCTGGCGGCACTCACCCTGCGGCCGCAGGAGCTGATGCGCCGCCTGCGCCAGATCGAGAACGGCACGCTGACCGTCGACACCTCCACCGTCGACGACACCCGCAGCTAGGAGACGCCCCGTGACCGCGATTCCCTATGCCGAGGCGCTCGACCGCTACCGCGCCAACGCGGGCGGCTTCCCGCTCCGGCCCGACGACGCGACGATTGCCGAGCTGATCGCCGCCTACCACCCCGACAGCACCGGCGGCAAGGCGATCCCCCTGAAGATCGGCGTCAACGCCGGGATGCTCTGCCAGCCCCAGGTCGCGGCGCTGCTGCAGACCAACGCGCTGATCGAGGACGTCGACATCGCCGGGGCGGAAATCCTCAACACCGACATTCTCGTGATCGGCGGCGGCGGCGCGGGCGCGGCGGCGGCGCTGACCGCAGCAGGCGAAGGCGCGCGGGTGATCCTCGCGACCAAGCTGCTCTTGGGCGATTCCAACACGGTGATGGCGGAAGGCGGCATCCAGGCGGCGGTCGGCGACGACGACAGCCCGCAACGCCACTTCGAGGACACCTTCAAGGCCGGTCACCGCGCCGCGGACAAGGAACTGGTGGCGCAATTGGCGCTCGACGGGCCCGACGTGATCCGCTGGCTGATCAAGCTCGGCATGTCGTTCGACGTGGTCGGCCACCGCCCCTTCGGCGGCACCTTGAAGCGCAAGACCCCGGGCGGCGCGACCGCGCCCCGCATCCTGTCCTACCGCGACTTCACCGGCCTCGAAATGATGCGGGTGTTGCGCGAGGCGGTCGGCCTGCACCGCGGCATCCAGGTGATGGACCGCAGCCCGGCGGTGGAATTGCTCTCCGACGAACGCGGCGGCTGCGCCGGTGCGGTGGTCTATTCGCTGGAGCACCACCGCTTCGTCCTCGTCCGGGCGCGGCGCACCATCCTCGCCACCGGCGGCAGCGGCCGCCTGCACCTCAATGGCTTCCCCACCTCGAACCACTACGGCGCGACCGCCGACGGCCTGGTGCTCGCCTACCGCATGGGCGCGAAACTGCGCGAAATGGACAGCTTCCAGTATCACCCCACCGGCATCGCCCATCCGGCCCACCTCGCGGGCGGGCTGGTTTCGGAAGCGGCGCGTTCGGAAGGCGCGAAGCTGGTCAATGGCCTCGGCGAGCGCTTCATCGACGAATTGAAGCCGCGCGACGTGGTGGCGAGCGCGATCCTGCGCGAAATCCAGGAAGGCCGGGGCGTCAGCCGCGACGGCCAGACCGGCGTCTTCCTCGACGTGCCGGGTCTGGTGGCGGCAAAGCCCGGCATTCTCGAAACCACCCTGATCTCCCTCGCCCACCTCGCGAAGAAGTGCCGCATCGACCCGACCGCCGAGCCGCTCCTGGTGACGCCGACGCTGCACTACCAGAACGGCGGCGTCGCGATCGACACGCACGGCCAGTCATCGGTGCCCGGCCTGTTCTGCGTCGGCGAGATCTCGGGCGGCATCCACGGCCGCAACCGGATGATGGGCAACGCGCTGCTCGACATCATCAGCTTCGGCCGCCGCGCCGGGGCGCACGCGGCGGAAGCCCGCGCCGAGGCGTATTCGAGCCGCGCCGGGATCGGCCACATCCACGACTGGCAACGCCAGCTCACCCTGGCCGACCTGCCCCTCGACGCGCGTGGACCGCACGTCTTCCCCGATTACGGCAATTTCGATTTGGTCGCGGACGCGGGGATCGGTCCCCGCGCGGCAGAGTGAGGCAGAGGATGACCGGCATCAAACAGGTTCTGCTCGACCCCGCGATCCAGATCGGCGCGGACCTCACCACGTGGCTCAGCCTCGGTGGCGGCGACGGTCTCAAGGCGGCGATCGCCAGCCCTGCGGGCGCGCTCGACACGGTGCGCGACTCCGGCCTGCGCGGCATGGGCGGCGCGGGCTTTCCGACCTCGCGCAAGTGGGAAATGCTGATCGCGAGCGAAGCGCACGACAAGGCGATCGTCTGCAACGGCAACGAGGACGAGCCCGGCACCTTCAAGGACCGCCACCTCCTCGAACATACGCCGCACCAGGTGATCGAGGGCGGCCTGATCGCCGCCGTCGCCACCGGCACCAACCAGCTGTTCTTCTACATCAACCCGCACCACACCAAGGGCTTGGCCGCGATGCGCCGCGCCGTCGAGCAGTGGCTGGTGCACGACCTGCTGCAGGCGGCACAGGCCGCGATCGGCAAGTCGATCAAGCTCGCCGTGGTGGAAAGCTCGGGCCTCTACATCGGCGGCGAGGAAACCGCGGTGATCTCGACGATCGAGGGCGGCTTCCCGTTCCCGCGCCGCAAGCCGCCGTTCCCGGCGCAATCCGGCGTGTTCGGCGCGCCGACGGTGATCAACAACGTCGAAACCCTGGCCAACCTGCCGCACATCCTCGCCCACGGCGCGGCCTGGCACCGCGCCAACGGCATCGGCGACGCGGTCGGCACCAAGCTCTATTCGCTCTCGGGCGACGTGCTGCGCCCCGGGCTCTACGAACTGCCGATGGGCTCCTCGCTCCACGATCTCGTCTTCGTGCACGGCATGGGGATGCTCTCGGGCAAGGAATTCAAGGCGGTGTTCACCGGCGGGCCGTCCAATACCCTGCTCACCAAGAAGGACCTCGACGTCGCGCTCGACTTCGACTCGGTGCGGGCGCGCAACTCCCGCCTCGGCACCGGCGCGATGATCGTGATCTCCGAGGGCACCAGCATCGTGCGCAAGATTTCCGAATACATGGACTTCTTCGCCAATGGTTCCTGCGGCCAATGCCCGCCGTGCAAGAGCGGCACCTACCAGCTCTCGCGCATCCTCAACCGCATCGACGCGGGCGACGGCTCGGACGGCGACCTCGCCGCGTTGGAAAACCTCTGCAGCATCCTGCCGGGTTGCGGCCGTTGCGCGCTGATCGACGGCGCGGTGACGGTGGTGGAAAGCTCGCTCTCGACCTTCCGCAACGAATACGTGTCTTCCATCCGCCGTCGCGACTGATAGGACTTCCTGCCCCGCCAGGGTTGCCGTACACTTGCCCCTCCAGTTCGTATTCAGAGGGGAAACACCGGTGCCCGACGCAGCCACGCTTGCCCAATCCGTCCGGGTGATCGTCGCCCCGGGCGGGGTTATCGAATCCGCTGCTTTCGACTTTCCGTCGGGCCGCGCGCGGTTCGCGGTGGCGCTGGTTTCGCCCTATCTCCACTTCGCCGCCACCGCCGCCGAACTGGCGCGGATCGCCGCGCCGACGCCCCTGGTCGCGGTGCCGACGGCAGGCGAACTCGCCGCCGCGGGCCCGGGCGACCCGCTCTATCGCGCCAGCACCCCAGCCGACGCGGGCGTGGTTCTGCAGATTTTCCCGCCCGACCTGCTCGCCGACGTGGCGGTGCGCACCGTGCCGCTCGGCGACGCCAACCGCACCCGCGCCGCCCGCATCGCAGGCGTCACCGCCGAGGTCGCCGCCCTCTCCCTTCCATTCGCCATCGACGTCCGCGACACCGTCGCGGTCACCCTCTGCGACGGCTCGACCGGCGGCGAAGACGTGCTGATGGAGGCGGCATATTCCAGCGGCCGCCTGCCTTGCGTGTTCATCGGCGGCTCCGCCGGGCGCAGCGCGATCGCCGGGCCGACGCCGGTGTTCGACGGTCAGGCGGTGCGCTCGGGCGAAGCGGTGCTCGCCTTCCTCAAGCTCCAGCCGAGCCGCCGCTACGGCGTGTTCAAGAGCCAGAACTTCGACCGCACCGAAATCACCTTCGTCGCGGTCGACGCCGACCCGTCGCGGCGCGAGGTCTCGACCCTGCTCGATCCCGACGCCGAGACCGCGCGCCCCGCCACCGCCGTCCTCGCCGAACGCCTCGGCGTCGTGCCGGAGCATCTCACCTCCGCGCTCGCCGGGCACAGCTTCGGCATCGATATCGCGGGCGAGACCTTCGTCCGGTCGGTGAGCCGCGTCGACCCGGCGGCGGGCACGATCCAGTTCTATTGCGACGTCCACCCCGGCGACGAGCTGATCCTGTTGAAGGCGACCGACTTCGCCGCGCAGACCTGCGGCGACATCAAGGCCTTCCTCGCCGACAAACCGCCCGCGCTCGGCGCCCTGGTGTTCGACTGCATTCTCCGCCGCCTCGACAACGCCGCCACCCTTGCTGGCGTCGACGGCGCATGGCCCTGTCCGGTGGCGGGGTTCTCGTCGTTCGGCGAACTCCTCGGCATCAACCTCAACCACACCCTCACCGCCCTGGTGTTCTTCGACGGGCGCGGCGGCAGCTTCCGCGACGACATCATCGACCGCTTCGCCGTGCATTACGCGCGCTGGCAGAATGCCTTCACCGTCGGGCGCCTGCGCCGCTTCGAGATCATCAACCGACTGCGCGCCGAGACCACCCGCCGCCTCACCCAGCACCTCGGCGCAAGCCCCGAGCTTGCCTGCGAAATCGAGGGGATGCTCACCCATGGCGGCGGCCTCTCCGCCTCGCTCGAAAACATCCGCGCGACGATCGCCCGCGAGGTCGAGGCGGAGCGTCGCGCACGCCATGCCGAACAGCAACTCGCCGAAGCGGTGGAGTCGATTTCGGAAGGCCTCGCGCTCTACGATGCCGACGACCGGCTGGTGCTGGCGAACTCGCGCATCCATGCGATGTTCCCCGGCATCGACAACGCCTTCGTCGTCGGCCGTACCTTCGAGGAGATCGTGCGCCTGGTGGTGTCGCGCGGCCTCTACGGCTATCAGGGCGAGGAGCTCGAACGCTTCGTCGCGCACCGTCTCGCCGCGCACCAGGCCGCCGACGGCACCGCCACCCTGCAGCACATGGCCGACGGCACCTGGCTGATCAACCGCGAGAACCGCACCCGCGACGGCGGCATCGTCGGCACTCGCACCGACGTGACCGAATTGAAGCGCCGCGAGGCCGAGCTGGAAAAGCTGAAGCTGCGCTACGAGCTGATTCTCGGCGCGGCGGGCGACGGCATCGTCCGCCTCGACGAAGAGGGACGGATCCGCTTCGCCAACCCGGCGGCGGCGACGACCCTCGGCGTCGCTCCCGAGACGCTCAAGTTCCGCTGCATCCGCGAGGCGATGGGCGCGCCCGCCCTGCCGGTGTTCCCGCTCCAGGGCATCGAGGCCCGCACCGGCGAGGCCGCCTGCACGCGCGCCGACGGCAGCGCGTTCACCGCCGAATTCATCCTCACGCCGATGCAGGACGACGGACGCTTCGCCGGGGCGGTGCTGGTGTTCCGCGACATCACCTTGCGCAAACGCTACGAAACCACGATCGCCGACCAGCACAAGCTCCTCGAACACCAGGTCGCCGAGCGCACCCGCGAACTCTCCGCCGAGATCGCCTCGCGCATCCGCGTCGAACGCGCGCTCGAAGAAAGCCGCACCCGGCTGATGGGGATCACCTCAAGCCTGTTCGAAGGAGTGCTGCTGGTCGACGGGTTCGGCGTGATCGTGTTCGCCAATCCCTCGGCGCACCGCTGGATCGGCGTCGACACCCTGCTCGAACGCCTGCTCGACGACGTGATCCAACTGGAAAGCGACGACGCGGCGGTGGCGTTCGCCAACAGCCCGTTTTCGCAGGTGATCGCCGAGGGAATCACCTGCGCCAACGACGACGCCACCTTCCTCACCGCCGACGGTCGTCGCTTGGCGGTCGCCTTCGCCGCCGCGCCCCTCGACGAAACCGGGCGCAAGCGAATCGCGGTGATCAGCTTCCGCGGCATCGAAGCGCTGAAGGAGGCGCAGCGCGAAACCCTGCAGATCTCGCGCCTCGCCTCGGTCGGCCAACTCGCGGCGGGCGTCGCGCACGAGATCAACACGCCGATCCAGTACGTCGGCGACAATCTCCGCTACATCCAGGACACCTTCTCCGACATCGCCGCCTGCTGCGCCGAGATCAAGGCGAATTTCCCCGACGTCGGGCCGATCCTCGACCGCCACGGCGTCGTCGAGGTGTTGGGCGAGTACCCGGAAGCGATCGAGCAGGCGCTGCACGGCGTCAGCCACGTCACCCACATCGTCCGCTCGATGAAGGATTTCTCCCACCCCGGCGGCAAGACCAAGATCGGCACCGACATCAACGCCGCGATCGATTCCACGATCACCGTCTGCCGCAACGAGTGGAAGCACGTGGCGAAGCTCGTCACCGACCTCGACCCGGGGATGCCGAAGATCCTCTGCTATCCCTCCGACATCCACCAGGTGCTGCTGAACCTGATCGTCAACGCCGCCCATGCCCTGGGCGAAACCGGCGACGGACGGATCGGCGAGATCAAGGTGACGACGCGGCTCGACGGCCCCTGGGCCGAGATCCGCATCGCCGACGACGGGCCGGGGGTACCGAAGGCGTTGCGCGACCGGATCTTCGACCCGTTCTTCACCACCAAGGCGGTGGGCAAGGGCACCGGCCAGGGGCTCTCGATCTGCCAGGACATCATCGTCAAGAAGCACGGCGGCAAGCTCTTCCTCGACGAGACCGTCGCGGTCGGCGCGAGCTTCGTCGTGCGCCTGCCGCTCGGCTGAACCGGGGGCAGGTTCGCGCCCGCCCCCATCCACCGGTCAGGCCACCCGCACGCCGTGAAGGAAGTTCTCCACCACCACCCGCAGGCCGACCGCCTCCTTCGAGAGCGATTGCGACGCCGAAAGAACCTGTTGCGAGGCCGCGCCGGTTTCTCCCGCCGCCTGGTTGACGCCGACGATGTTGGACGAAATGTCCTGGGTTCCGGCGGCCGCCTGCTGGACGTTGCGGGCGATCTCGGTGGCCGCCGCGGCCTGTTGCTCCACCGCCGAGGCGATCGCCGACGAAACCTCGCTGACCTCGGCGATCCGCGCGACGATGCTCGCGATCGCGGCGACCACCCGTTCGGTCGCCGTCTGCACCGATTCGATCTGCTGGCTGATTTCATCGGTGGCGCGCGCGGTCTGGTTGGCGAGGTTCTTCACTTCCCCCGCGACCACGGCGAAGCCCTTGCCCGCCTCGCCCGCGCGCGCCGCCTC
>DBTR01000064.1:25800-54089 GCA_002307145.1 Rhodospirillum sp. UBA1311
CCGCCTCGATCGTCGCGTTGAGGGCAAGCAGGTTGGTCTGGCTGGCGATGTCGTTGATCAGGTTCACCACCATGCCGATCCGCGCGGAATCGTCGGCCAAGCCCTTCACCAGCCCGTCGGTGCGCTCGGCTTCGGACGCCGCCTCGCGGGAAGCGTCGTTGGCCTGCGACACCCGGCGCGCGATTTCGGCGATCGACGCGGAAAGCTCTTCGGCCGCCGTCGCCACGGTCTGGACCGAGGCCGAGGCCTGCTCGCTCGCGGCCGCGACTGCGCCCGACTGGTGACTGGTCTGCTGCGCGCTCGCCGAAAGGCTCTGCGCCGTCGCATCCATCTCGGCACACGCGTCGGCGACGATTCCGAGAACGTTCGAGACCTGGAAATCGAAATCGTGGGTCAGGTTTTCGATCACCTCGGCGCGACGTTGCCGCTCGGCGCGCGCCGCCTCCTGTTCCGCGGCGAGGCGTTCGGCGGCGATCGCGTTTTCCTTGAAGATTTCGACCGCTCCGGCCATTTCGCCGATCTCGTCCGCGCGATCCTGCGCCGGAATCGCGACGTCCCGCTCGCCTGCGGCGAGGCGGCGCATGACGCCGGTCATCTCGCCGATCGGCGCGGCGATCATCCGCCTGCCGATCAGGTAGGAAAGCGCGGCGCCGGCCAGCAGGCCGACGCCGAGGACCCCGGCAAGCAGCGCCACCTGCCGCACGAAGAATTCGCCGAGGCTGTCGACCTGGCGCTCCATCGCCTCCACGTTGATCCCGACGCTCTTCGCGACCGCATCGCCCAACGCCTTGCGATTGGCGCGGTTGTCGAGGGTATTGCCATACACGTTCGCCGCCGCGGCGCCCTGCTCCCGCGCCACCTTGACGGTGTCGGTGCGATACTGGACGAACGCCGCGAGATTTTTCTCGATGTCGGCGAAGTCGCCGAGCTTTTCCGGTGGAACGTAGACTTTCCACTTGGCGACATTCGCCTTCAGCGCGTCGAGATTTCGCAGCAACGGCGCCGCGAACGTCTCGACCTCCTCCTGCGAGGCCGAAAGGTATAGCCCGCGGGAATCCATGACCACGGCGTAGATCAATCCGTTGACCCGCTCGGCGAAGATCGCGCGGTGCCCGAGATTGGAGACCTCGTGCGCCTTCGCGTCGTAGGTCCGCATGCCCTGCAATCCAACTCCGCCGATCGCCGCCGCAACCAGGCACAGCAAGCCCGCCAGCACCCCGATCTTCGTGAGTATCGAAAGATTACGCATCGCCACGCTCCACTTGGTCAGTGATTACGGTTCAGGGAATCCGCGACCGGATTTTCGCGATTGCGGCGCACCGCGCTCCCAATATCGGGAACAGGCCTGGAGGCCCACTGGAGGGGTCGTGCCTCCATGAAAATTCGGGAACGCCCCCGTCACCGCGAATCCGGGAGGAGGCAACCACGCGGGAGGGCAAAGCAAATCCGGGAACCACCCGGGATGCCTCGCATCGCGCATTCTTGCGAAAGACGCGGCAGGTAGAACATGCCGGAACCTAAATATAATCCGGCTATTCCAATCGCTTCACGTACTGCTATAGTAGGCAACTATCGGCACATGAATCGAACCCGCGCGCACCTTATGTCGTTTAGCGCGCCGCAGCGAAAACTGGACCACATTCAGCTTATCAGGGGGCTGCACCGCACGACTGGAGGAAAATCCTCCCGCCACACCTCGCGCGCTAGCGCGACACAGCCCTTACGTGCAGAATTGTCGTTTGATGGTGTCTTTCGCCTCCCGCCCCCTCGGGTGAATTGAGTGCATCTTTCAACTTCCAATCTGATTACGGGAATAATTGACACCGAAAACGGATATGGTCAAGGAGATATTCGCAATCCTGAATTTCGTCAAACCCGGTTTTGCCCTGCCTTCACGGAACTGCAAAAAGTCCCGAACGGCAACGCTTTTGGCCGTTGTCCCGGGCCGCCCGTCGCAGCCGTCCCGGGCGTGGAACCCAGGAGTCTGAGGGTGGTCACGGAAAGCGACTCTATTCCCGGTTTCCGAGACAGGATCGCCCTTCTGGTTGGGAAGGACGACCCCTTCACGTGGGCGAAGAAAATCGGCATCCCGAGCAGCACATTCGACCGAATTTGGAACTCCGGGAGCACGCCGAAGGCACGGCACCTGATTCGCATCGCCGATACCTGCGCGGTCTCGATCGATTGGTTGCTCACCGGGCAAGCGCCGCACGGCGACGGCGACGCCGAGGCGCTTTCGCTCCCCGGTCTTTTCCCGGCGAACTCGCTCCAGGCCCTTCCCGGCGCGAGCGGGGCGCGCCTGGCAATGACCGTCGCGAGCGGCGACGGCATGGAGCCCACGATTCGCGACGGCGACATCCTCTTCGTCGACATTTCGGTCACGGCGTTCCTCGACGACGCGATCTATTTGATCGCCAGCGGCACCTCGTTCGTCGTCAAGCGGGTCCAGCACCTGCTCAACGGCACGATCCTGATCAAGGCCGACAACCCCGCCTACGCCTCCGAAACCCTGCTCCCCGAGAAGGCCGCGAATCTCCGCTGCATCGGCCGCGTCAGGTGGATCGGCCGCGCGGGCTGAGCCGACCCCCTTGCCGCCCGCCTCCGGTCTCCCCCACTTGATACGGGAAGAAAAGCCAACGGAGGACAGCACGATGACCGACACCCGGCGCGAGACCGATTCGATGGGCGCGATCGCGGTTGCCGCGGACAAATACTGGGGCGCGCAGACCGAGCGCTCGCTGCACCACTTCCACATCGGCAACGACCGCATTCCGCTCGAAATCATCCGCGCCCAGGCGCTGATCAAGCTCGCATCCGCGCGCGCCAACCTCGCGCTCGGCAAGCTGCCTGCCGAGAAGGCGGAGCTGATCGAACGCGCTGCGGAGGAAATCCGCGCCGGCAAGCTCGACGCGCACTTTCCGCTCCACGTCTGGATGACCGGCTCGGGCACCCAATCCAACATGAACGTCAACGAGGTGATCTCCAACCGCGCGATCGAGATCGCGGGCGGCGCGATGGGCTCGAAAACCCCGATCCATCCCAACGACGACGTCAACATGTCGCAGTCGTCCAACGACGCCTTCCCCACCGCGATCACCATCGCCGCCGCGTTGATGATCCACGGCCACACCCTCCCCGCCCTCGCCCGCCTGCGCGACGACTTCGCCGAGAAGGCGAAACTCTGGAAGGACATCGTCAAGATCGGCCGCACCCACATGCAGGATGCGGTGCCGATGACCCTCGGCCAGGAGATGTCGGGCTACGCGGGCATGCTCGACGACAACATCGGCCGCCTCGACTTCGTCCTTGCCGGGCTGATGCGCCTCTGCCTCGGCGGCACCGCGATCGGCACCGGCCTCAACGCGCCCGAGGGCTTCAAGGAAAAGGCGATCGGCGAGATCGCGAAGATCACCGGCCTGCCCTTCACCCCCGCCCCCAACCTGTTCGCCGCGATGGGCGCGCACGACGCGATGGTGATGGCCTCAGGCACGCTCCGCACTCTCGCGGTGTCCCTCTACAAGATCGCCAACGACATCCGCCTGCTCGGCTGCGGGCCGCGCGCCGGATTCTTCGAATTGGAACTCCCGGCCAACGAGCCGGGCTCGTCGATCATGCCGGGCAAGGTCAACCCGACCCAGTGCGAGGCGATGACGATGGTCGCGGCGCAGGTGATCGGGCTCGACGTCGCCACCGGCATCGGCGGCGCGAGCGGGATGCTCGAAATGAACGTCTACAAGCCGCTGATCGGCTTCAACGTGGTCGAGAGCGCGCGCATGCTGGGCGACTCGATGGATGCATTCGGCCGCTATTGCGTCCAGGGGATGAAGGCGAACGAGAAGCGCATCGCCGCCTCGGTGGCGCAGTCGCTGATGCTGGTCACCGCGCTCTCGCCGGTGATCGGCTACGACAAGGCGTCCGAGATCGCGCACCACGCCTATGAACACGACACCACGCTGAAGCAGGCGGCGCTCGACCTCGGCTACGTCAGCGCCGAGGAGTTCGACCGCGTCGTGGTGCCCGCCGACATGACCTGAGCGGGCGAGGATCGGGAGCCGGCGCCGTGACGGAACCCCTTTGGGGCGAACGCATGCTCGCCCATCCGATGGATTAGAAGAAGACGTCGTCGAGATCGTCCGTCTCGGGGCGCGCGGACGGCGGCGGCGCGTGCGGCGCCGGGTCGTCGGCGAACAGCCCGTGAACCATCCGTTCGCTGTCCATCGTGTAGTGATCGCGCAGCAGGCGCTCGACTTCGGCCCGCACCACGCGTGGGTCGCTTCGCCCGGGGTCGATCTCGTCCGCCAGGGCTTCGAGCGCCGTCGCCGCTTCACCGAGGGTTTCGCCGACGCTCCGCCCGAAGTCGAAGGATGCCGCCGCGCCGTCGAGGGAGGCCGCGACCTCGGCCACCTCGGCGTGCAGGTCGCGAAGCGCGTCATCGAGTGCGGAGCCAAGCTCGTCGAGGGCGGCGAGCGACGATTCCATGGCCGCGACCGCCGCCACGCTCAACCGCTCGGCGTCGTCCTGGGTGTCGTCGACGAGGCTGTGGGCGAGTTCCATCGCCCCCGCGAGCGAAGCCGAAAGCTCGCGGGCCTGTTCCTCGGTGCGCTTCGAGCAGTTCCGCAATTCCTGCGCCACCACCCCGAGCGCCAGCCCGGTACGGCCGAGGCGTCCGCAACGCAACGTCGCGTTCAGCCCCATCACCCGCATGTCGGCATCGATCGAGCGGATGGCGTCGAGGTCGGCGGCCATCCCGGCGAAATCCGCCGACGTGGTCGAGGTCAGGCCCCGCACGGTTCGCCGCGCCGAAGCCATTTTCTTCAGGAGATCGCGAGTGGCGACAACCTCCCGGCCGAGTTCTCCGACGAACGACGCTCCGCCGGTGTGCGCTCCGAGGGCCGAAGTCGCAAGGTTCCGCACCCCCCGCGCGCTCTCGGCCAACTTCCCCATGTGGGAAACCAGATCGGCGACGCGGGACTCGAACTCGTCGCGGGTGCGCCGGAGCTGGACCGCCTGGAGCCGCAGAACCGCACCCGCCAGCGCCGCCCGCCGCTCCGGTGCGATTTCGGCCAGCCAGTCCCGCATCCGCGCCGGGTCGAGGACCTGGTCGAGCAGACCGATCGCCTCCGAAACATGGGAGATGCGCTGCGACGCGATATCGTTGATCTGGATTTCGCCGATGCACGCCGCGATGTGGCGACCGACCTCGGTCGAGCGCTCGCCGATACAGTGCGCCGCCTCCGCCGCCTTGGCGCGCCGCGCCGAGATCGTCCCGAGCCCATCCTGGAGCCGCGCCTGGACGACGTTGAGTTCGGCGGCCTTGACGGCGTCGAACGTCGCCACCTCGCGCGAAGCCTCCGCCAAAAGCCGCCGCAACCGTGCAAGCCGAACCTCGGTCTGGTCGACGCTATCGAGCGCAAGATTGCCGAGGCGGGCGATCTCGACGGTGAACACCGCCATCTCGCCGTGCCCGGGCGGCAGCAGGGCGGCCTGGATCTTGGCGTTCATCGCGAGGACCCGCACTTCGTCGATCGCCTTGCGCAGCCGCGCGAGGTGGGAGGTGACTTCTCCGGCCTTGGCCCCGAGAATGCCGAGGCTCGCGCCGTGGCCGTCGTCGCTGCGGGTGAGCGCCACCACCTGGGCGACGGCCTCGTCGAGGCGGACGATCACGCCTGCGGCTTCGCCACCCGACATTCGTTCCGCGACGCTGGCGAGGCTGGCGCCGATCCGCTCAAGGCCGGTCTTCGAGCGCGCCAGAACCGCAGCGAAAGCAAGGAATCGCTCCTCGGTGGGACGATGCAGACGGTCGAGATCGGCCGCGATACCGCGCAGCCGCGCGGCGAGGCCGGAGGGAAACGCGTTCATCGGCGCTCTGCCGGGGCATGAGCCCGCGACACCTTGAGAATTTCGCCGGCGATCGCACCGAGGGGCAGGACCTTCTGCGCCGCACCCCGCTGGATCGCCTCCTTCGGCATGCCGAAGACGACGCACGTGGCCTCGTCCTGCGCCACCGTCTGCGCCCCCGCCTCGCGCATTTCAAGCAGTCCGCGCGCGCCGTCGTCACCCATCCCGGTCATCAGGATTCCGAGGCCGTTGCAGCCGAGAGTCTGGGCGGCCGAGCGAAACAGAACGTCGACCGACGGACGGTGACGGGTGACCAGAGGACCGTCCTTGATCGCGACGAAGTAGCGCGCGCCGCTGCGCCGGATCAGCGCGTGCCGATTCCCGGGCGCGATCAGGACTCGCCCCGGAAGAATCGCGTCGCCGTCCTCCGCCTCCTTGACCGTGAGGGTGCAGAGGGTGTCGAGCCGGCGCGCGAATGCAGTGGTGAACTTCTCGGGCATATGCTGGACGATGACGATGCCCGGCACCTGGGAGGGAAGCGCCTCCAGGACCTCGCGGAGGGATTCGGTGCCGCCGGTGGACGCGCCCATGCACACCACCATCTCGGTGGTGCGCGCCATCGCGGTGGGCCGGGACGGCGAGATCATCACGTCGGCGCTCAACTTGCTCTCGACCGGAACGGTCCGGCGGGGCGCCAATGGACGGAGACGCGCCGAAGCGGCGGCCCGCACCACGTCCCGAATTCGCTCGCCGCCTTCGAGAAGCAACTGCCGGGTGTCGAGCCGGGGCTTTTGGATCACGTCCACGGCGCCGGCTTCGAGCGCCTGCATCAGCGTCTCGGAACCTTCCTCGGTAAGCGAGGAGCACATCACCACGGGAATCGGATGCTGGCTCATCAGCTTTCGCAGGAAGGTGATGCCGTCCATGCGGGGCATCTCGACGTCGAGGGTAATCACGTCCGGTGCCTCGTCCTGGATCCGGCGCGCGGCGGTGAACGGATCGGCGGCGGTGGCGATGACCTGGAATCCGGGACGCGCCATGAGGATTTCCGTCAGCACTTCGCGCACCGAAGCCGAATCGTCAACGATCAGAACCTTGATGGCACCGGGCATGGATCACCTTAAACGCGCGCGAATACCGTCGGCGCAACCTGACGCAGGGGCAGGGAGAAACCCGTGATCGTCTCGGAGTGTCCTACGAACAAGTATCCTCCCGCAACGATACTCTCGCAGATCCGGGATAAAACCGTGTGTTGTGTCGCCTTGTCGAAATAGATCAGGACATTCCGGCAGAATGCGATCTGCATCTGGGTCGGCAGGCGATAGCCCGGATCCACCAGATTGAGCCGGGCGAAGCTCACCCGCTCGCGCAATTCCGGCACGATCCGGACCTCGGAAGCGCTGCGGTCCCGAGACCGCATCAGGTAGCGCGCCCGCATGTGCTGCGGGATCGGCGAGGTCATCGCCTCGGGATAGATCGCTTCCGCGCCGACGCCGAGGACGTCGTTGCAGATGTCGGTGGCAAGCACCGAAAACCGCAGGCTGCGCACCTCGGACGAATAGTCGGCAAGAACCATGGCGAGCGAATACGCCTCCGCGCCGATGGAAGCGGCACAACTCCAGGTTCTCAGCGGTTCGCCCTGGAACGCGCCGTTACGGGTGAGTTCCGGCAGTGCGGTATGGGTGAGGAAGTGGAAATGCTCCACCTCGCGGAAAAAGTCGGTCTTGTTGGTGGTGATCGCATCGATGATCCGATCCCCCTCCTCCGCCAGGCCGCCTTCGCGGAACAGGTATATGCAATAGTCCCGGAGAGTGGCGAACCCGAGGGCACGGACGCGGCCGCGAAGCCGTCCCTCGACCATCGTCTTCTTCGTCGCCGAAATCCGGATCCCGGAAGCCTCGCCGATGAAACGGGACAGCGAATCGAAGTCCCGGGCGCTCAGATCCATGTTCGGGTTCGGGTCCGGAGTGGAAATCGCGTTCATCGAATCTCATCCCGGATCAGGAGCGCGGCTTCCTCCTGGCTGAAAAGATTGACGAGGTCGAAGACGATGACGAAGCCGCCATTGCGCCGGCCGATACCGCGAATGTACTCCGAGCGCCAGCGCACGCCGATGTCGGGCGGCATCTCCGTCGCCCGGCTGTCGAGTTCGGTGACTTCGAACACACGGTCGGCCAGCAAGCCAAGGATCAGAGCCCGCCCCGGCAAGTGCACCTCGACCACCACGATCCGGCTGTGCTCGGTAATCTCTGCGGGCGGAAATCCGAGCTTCCGGCGCAAGTCGATGACCGGAACCGCCGCCCCCCGCACCTCGATGATCCCTCTCAGGAACGCCGGGGCGTGGGGCAGCACCGCCATCGGACGCGGATCGAGGATTTCGTGGACCGCGTCCACGTCGATCGCGAAAATCTCCCGCTCGACTCCCAAGGTGACGAACTTGTCGCTCAGGTCGATGGCATCGGCGGTCTGGCTCATGGCCGGTACTCCTACGCCCGTTCGAATTCAGCGTCGCTGCGCGTGCCGCTGCTGTTGACGAGGTCGAGGCGGACGCCGGGATTGCGCGCACCGTTGCCGCGCGCCTGCGACTTCGGTGCGACGTGGGCGATCGGGGTTCTCGGACGCTTCGCCACGGGGGATTCGACCGCCGCGACCGTCGAATTGCCGTCGACGCGGAAGAACGCGATGTTCTTCTGGAGTTCGGCCGCCTGCGCCGCGAGTTCCTCGGACGTCGCGGACATCTGCTCGGATGCGCTGGCGTTCTGCTGGGTCACGGTGTCGAGTTGCTGGATCGCGAGGTTGATCTGTTCCGCGCCGATGTCCTGTTCGCGGCACGCCGCCGAGATCTCCTCGATCAGGTCCGCCGTCTTCTTGATGTCGGGCACCAGGCGGGTGAGCATGTTGCCCGCCTCCTGCGCGCTCTTGACGGTGTCGGACGACAGCGCGCTGATCTCGGTCGCCGCCGCCTGGCTGCGTTCGGCAAGTTTCCGGACCTCCGAGGCGACCACCGCGAAGCCCTTGCCGTGCTCGCCCGCGCGCGCGGCCTCGACCGCCGCGTTGAGGGCGAGGAGGTCGGTCTGGCGCGCGATCTCCTGGACGATGACGATCTTCTCGGCGATCGTCTGCATCGCGGACACCGCCTTCTGCACCGCCCCGCCGCTCGCCTGCGCATCGGCGGCGGACTGCCGCGCGATCTTTTCGGTCTGGTTCGCGTTGTCGGCGTTCTGCTTGATGTTCGCGGCCATTTCTTCCATCGCCGAGGATGCCTGTTCGGTGGCGGACGCCTGCTCGGTCGAGCCCTGGCTGAGTTCCTCCGCGCTCGACGACAGTTCCTCGCTGCCCGACGACACGTTCGACGCCGCGGCCGAGACCTCGCCCGCGACGACCCGCAGCCGCAGGACCATCTGGTTGATGTGGTCGAGGAGATTGTCGATCTCGTCGCGATCGCGGCAATCCGCGGTCCGGGTGAGGTCGCCGCCCGCAACCGCCTGCGCCAGGGAGGACGCACGCCGCAGGCCGGTATTGATCGTCAGCGAAATCCACGCGGCGGCGCCCAGCGAGAGCAGCAGCGAGATCGCGACCGCGCCGATCAGCACGGTGCGTCCGTTGTCGTAGACCCTCTGCCCTTCGGCGATGTCGGCGGCCATGTCGTCCTTGGCGATTTTGACCACGTCCTCCATCAAGCCCTGCGCCTGCATCCGCATCTGTCGCGCGGCCGTAAGTTCGGCGGTGGCGCGCGCGTTGCTGTTCGCGCGTCCGAGCGCCCGCACCTGGTCGCTGACCTGGCTGAAACGCTGGACCTGCCGTTCAAGGGTCTCGACCCGGCGGCGGTCCGCCTCGGTAGCCGCCGACTGTACCATCCGGGTCTTGAGCGCCATGATGTCCTGGATCCGCGCGGTTGCGGCCTTCTCGATCTCGGCGGTCTGGGCATCGTTATTTTCGAGGATGATTTCCCGTTCGAGGGTCCGCACCTGCGAGATCAGGGCACTCATCCGGATCGCGTCGAAAGCCAGGACTGAGCCGCGTCCTTCGGAGCCTTCGGCGGCAAACGCGTCGAGGGTGTTGGTCAGCGCGGCATAGGCTTCACGCGCCTCGCCGGAGGTGAGGCGACGCGCCGCGACCATCGAGTTCTGCAGCACGAATCCACGCACGCGGGTCATCGCGGCGGTGTAGGGCTCCATCAGGTGCGCGAACTCGTCGAGCTTCGCCCGGGTCGCGGGTCCGGAAATCGCCCGGAGTTCGGCGTCCTGCCGCCGCAAATCCTGGAGCGACGCCAACGCCCCCGACGATTCGGCCTCGATCTCCTGGTCGCCGTCGAGGATCACCGCATAGATCATGCGGCGCGCGGCGGTGCCAAGAGTGGACTGCATTTCGAGCGCCATCCGCACCCGTTCGGAAGACACCCGACCCATTTTCGCGAGGTTGTCGTTGAGCCCCCCCATCGAAGAGACCGCGAGATAGGCCGAGCCCAGCATCAAAACGATGATCGCCGCGAAGGCGGAGCCGAGTTTGAACTTGATGGTCATACGCATGATCACGCTCCTAGGCGCAGAGCCGGGTCATTGCCCGGCGACGCGTTCCCCCGGGGCGTCGCCTCGGGAGTGCTGGCTAAAATCTGTTGGAGATCGACGACGATGATGAGATCGGAACCGCGCTTGCCGATGCCCTCGATGTATTCCGACCGCAGCCGCATTCCGAGGCGTGGAGTCGGCTCGATCGAATCGGCGACGAGTTCGGTGACTTCGCGGACCCGGTCCGCGATCAGGCCGACGGCGGTGGTTTCGCCGTCGACCTCGGTTTCGATCACCACGATCCGGGTGTCGATCGTCGGCGGTGGCGTCGGCATGCCGAACTTCAGTCGCAAATCGGCGAGCGGCACGATCTTGCCGCGCACGTTGATCAATCCGCTGACGAACGGGCGGCTGCCGGGAACCTCGGTGATCGGGACGACGTCGAGGATTTCGCGAACCCGGTGAGCGTCGATGGCGAAGATCTCGCTCTGGAGTTCGAGGATCAGGACTTCGCGGGCGTGCTCTGTCATCGTGCGTCTCCTACGAAGCCTTGAGGCGCTGTTCGAGCGCGCGCCCGGCGGCGATCAGATTGACGATGTCGAGGATCAACGCGACCGTGCCGTCGCCGAGAATCGTCGCGCCCGAGAACGTCGGCACGTCGGCGTGCATCCGGGAGAGCGATTTGATCACGGTTTGGTGGTCGCCGATGATCTGGTCGACCACCAGGCCGACGCGCTGGTCGCCCGACGCGACGATCACCACCTTCTGGTAGGGATCCGGCGGCACCGTCGCGGCGAACATCTCGCGCAAACGCAGGAACGGCACCAGGTCGCCGCGAATGTTGAGAAGATTGCGCGCATCCGAGCCGCCGCCGCTGCCAACCGGCAGCTCGACGCATTCCTCGACGCTCGACAGCGGAATCACGTAGCGGCCGGACCCCACCCGAACCAGGAGGCCGTCGATGATCGCCAGCGTGAGGGGCAGGCGCAGCGTGACCGCCGAGCCCGCGCCCGGCTCGCTGGCGACTTCGATGAACCCGCGCAGGCCGTCGATCGTCCGCTTCACCACATCCATGCCGACCCCGCGACCGGAGACTGAAGTCACCTCGGCGGCGGTCGAGAAGCCCGGACTGAAGATCACCGCGAAGAGTTCGGAATCCGGGATCTCGCCGGCTTCCGGCAGCAGCTCGGCCTCGACCGCCTTGGCGCGAATGCGCTCCCGGTCCATGCCGCGGCCATCGTCCGCGATCGTGATCAGCACCTGGGCACCGGCATGGCGTGCGCTCAAGGTGAGCGTCCCGGCCGTGGGCTTGCCCGCGGCGGCCCGCGCACCGACCTCTTCGAATCCGTGGTCGATGGCGTTGCGGATCAGGTGCAGCATCGGATCGTTGAGGCTTTCGATCACGGTCTTGTCGAGCTCGGTTTCCTCGCCCACGGTGACCAGGTTGACGCTCTTGCCGAGGTCCCGCGCGAGATCGTGCACCACCCGCCGGAAGCGTCCGAACAGCTGGCCGATCGGGATCATCCGGATGCCCATCGTCGCGCCGCGCAGTTCCCCGGCGAGCCGCTCGATTTCCTCGGCGATGGTGCGAAGCGTCGGATCGTGGCTGGCCTGGGCGATCTGGCGGAGACGCGACTGTGCGATCACCAGTTCTCCGACGCGGTCCATCAGGCTGTCGACCCGCTCGGCGGCGACGCGAATTCCAGTGGGCGGCGCACCCGACGCCGAGGTGAAGTTCGCCGTGTTGCCGGGAGCGGGAGCGGGAGCCGGTGCGGGCGCGGGTTTCGCGGGCTTGTCCGGGTCGAGGCGACGCACCGAAAGGGTCATCTCGTCGAGGACGAACATGAACACCTCCTCGATCGCCGACTGCGGACGGTCGGTGGTGAGGACCGCGTGCCAGCGGAGCGTGCACATTTCCGGATCGAGGTCGTCGAGGAGGGGCACCGCCGACGCGTCCGCGACGATCTCGCAGTCTCCCAACTCGCGAAGTTCGTCGAGCAGGAGCAACGGATTGGTGCCGCAAAGGAGGCAATCCTCGGGCAACGCGAAGTCGATTTCGTAGGTGGCGCGGCGCGCGGCGGGGGGAGCCGGCGCGTCCATCGGAACCTCGGCGTCGAGCCGCTGCAGCTCGGCGAGCAGGGCCTCTCCGATCGAATCCTCCGCCGTCTCCGGATGGAGAACCAATTGCCGCATGTAATCCTTGGCGGACAGCGACGTGGCGACGAGTTCCGCGCTCGGGGGGATGCCCGACTTCCGCAAGCGGTCGAAGGTGTTCTCCACGACGTGGGCGAACGCCGCCAGGTCCTGGAACCCGAACATCGACCCCGACCCCTTGAGGGTATGCAGGGCCCGGAATGCGGTGGCGATCAGGTCGTGCGGATTTTCCGACGTCTCCATGTCGAGCAGCACGTCTTCAAGCTGGACCAGAAGGTCCTGGGCTTCCTGCCGGAAGGTTTCGCTCGGATCGACGGAGGTCATCACCCCAGCACCTTCTTGGCCACGGCGACCAGACGCTCGGGCTGGAACGGTTTGGTGATCCAGGCCGTCGCCCCGGCGCTTCGTGCCGCCGCCTTCTTCGCGTCGTCGGATTCGGTGGTGAGGAAGATGATCGGCACGCCCTTGAAGGCATCCGACTCGCGCAGGGCCCGGATGAACGCCAATCCATCCATGTTCGGCATGTTGAGGTCGGTGATCACCATGTCCGGAGCGTTGGCCTTCGCTTTCGCCAGGCCGTCGCGGCCGTCGACCGCCTCGATCACCGCATAGCCGCCGCCGACCAGGGTCATGCGGATCATCTGGCGCATGCTCGCGGAGTCGTCCACGCACAGGATCGTTTTCGTCATCGGATCACCTCTTGCCTTCAAATGCCTTCGACGCCGGCCCGCCGGAACAAAGCCAGGAAATTGACGGACGGGTGGACCACGCGAAGACCGCAACCTATAGATGCGGCCGTTTTGCGTGCGGACAGAAGGATTTGGACCGTGGTGAGGTCGCCGGTCGCGACCCCTTCCGCAATAATCTCGACGTCGCCCCCCGGCACCAGCGCTTCCCGGATCTCCGACGCAAGAGCCGGGCAGTGCTTCAGCGTGGCGATTTCCGCTATCGTGATTCTCGCGGACACAGGCCCCTCCATCGCTTCAACCCCAACCGAACGCATCGAAATTACCCAATTTTTCCTTGGAGTTAATTTCGCCGACGCTGATTGATTCGTGCGCACCCAACCGAGAGTTCCGCCAGACCCGACGCTACCTTTTGCATAGGGAATTTAAAATATGCGAATTGTAAGACCCGCGGGGTCAAACCCCTGGACGAGCGGCCGCGCGTCGGGCATCCTCCGAGTAGGAACCTTGCTGCTTTCAAAGGTTTCGGCGGAGTCGGCGCTCGCGAAAGGGTTGCGCTCCCCGTCCCTGGGCGTGTAGCCTATGTGATGGAGGTCACATTTTGCCTACACAATCCTGACACACCGCGTCGTCGGCTCCTGCGAGTCCCCGGCTTCCGACCTGATCAAGAGCCCGCCATGCCCCGCGTCATCGTCGTTGCCGATCCCGACCCCGCCTTCACCGGCGAACTCGCGGACTATTTCGCCAAAGAATTGTTCCAGACCGTCACCGCCAACACCGGGAGAGCGGCGCAAACGGCCGTCGCAAGGAAAGCGCCGGGCGTGGTGGTGGTCGGCACCGACTTTCCCGACGCCCCGGGCCTCAGTCTCGCACGCTGGACCCTCGCTCGCCCCAACCAGCCCGGCCTGATCCAGATCTGTTCCCGCCCCGACCCGATCGAACGCACGATCGCGATCGAGATGGGCGCGGACGACTGCCTGTCGAAGCCGGTCTCGCCGCGCGAACTCCTGGCGCGAATCCATGGCCTCGTCCGGCGGATGTCCAAGTCACGGGCTTTCGGCGCGGTGCCGCCCGAGCACGGTCCGATGACTGTTCAAGGCTTCTCGGTCAACCTCCAATCGCGTCACGTGACTTTGCCGAGCGGCGAGACGGTGGTGCTCTCCTCGACCGAAGCCAAGGTCCTGTCCACCCTGCTCGACAACCGCGGCTCCCCGGTCTCCCGCGACGAACTCTCCCAACGCGCGCTCGGGCGCATTTGGAACCCGGAAGAACGGGCGCTCGACCAGCACATCGCGACGCTGCGCCGCAAGCTGTTCGTGCTCGAACCGTTCCATCCGCTCATCCACACCGTCCGCAACGTCGGCTACATCATCGACGGCGAGGCCCAACCTGAGCCCCCCGAGGCTTGACAAGCGCGCGGACCGGGGCGGAGACTTGGCCGCATTCGCGCCTCGCGCAAGGCCTTGGGAGCGAGCCATGGGTGAAAGCTCGGACTTCGGCGGATTGCCCTACGAACGCCTGCTGCGCGTGCTGTCGACCGAAGTCGGCGCGGTGCCCGCGATGGTCTGGCGCGCCGACCTGGTGAAGAACGAGATCAGCTTCCTTACCGACCACACCATCCCCGGCCTCGAAGACAGCATCCCCCGCCTGCTCCAGGACCAGGCGGGCGGCGACGCGATCCTCGCCAAGCAGGACCGCGCCGCGTTCGCCCGCTTCCACGACCGCCTCCGCCAGCGCCAGCCGGTGTCCGAGGTGTTCCGCGCCCACGGCGGCGACGGCCTGATGCGCTGGCTCTACATCCTCGGCATGCCCGACCCCGAGATGACCTTCTGCTACCTCGGCCTGCTCGCCGACTGCACCGGGCTCGCCAACGGCATCCTCCAGCGCGGCAACGAAACCGGCCTCGCGCTTCATATCGAGTTGTTCGACAACCCGGTGTTCATCGTCGACCTCGGCACCCGCCGGGTTTCCGCCGCCAACGCCGCTGCGCGCGCCGCCTTCGGCCTCGATCCCGACAACGGCGCGATCGACCTCGCCCGACTGTTCGCGGCGAATTCCGACGTCTACCTGCGCGACATCTACGAGCGCCTGCTGTTCACCCGCGCCTGGAACGGCCTCCTCACCATCCACGACACCGAGGGCCGCGCATGCGTTTGCATGAGCAGGGTGCGCGCCTACGACCGCGACGGCGGCAGCCAGCTGTGGTTCTCGCTCAACCCCCGCCCCGCGCCCAAATCCGCCGCCGCAGCCACGCCGCAGCCGCTCCCCGGCGTCGCCCGGCGCCTTGCCGCCGCGACCGACGTGCGCGGCCTGTTGCGGGTGCTGCTCGGCGAGGCTCGCGTCGACGCGGTGATGCTGTCGCGGATCTTCATCGGCGAGGGCCGGGTGGCGGTGACCGGTGTCGGCACGCCGTTCGAGAGCGTCAACGACAACGACAGCCACCCCTATACCGGCTCGATCGCCGAGAACATCGTCCTTTTCGACCTCGACCACGTCCTCGTCGCCGACACCGGCAAGAGCATCAAGCCGATCGACTGGGCGCTGTTCATCCCGAAGGGAATCCGCTCCTACCTCGCGCTCCCCCACTTCGTCGACGGCATCCTCCACGACGTCGCGATCTTCTGCGCGACCCGGCCCCGCGCGTTTTCCGATACCGACATCGCACCCTACGCCGCGCTCGCGGCGAGCCTATGGGCCGAACTGCCGCGCCTGACCGACACCGCCGCAACCGAGGCCTGACCTTCTGGTCGGACCAGATCGGATCATCCCACCCCAGCACCGGAACCGCCCGACGAACCAGCCCCGCCGGAGCCGCCGACGGGGCTGGAATTCGACCATTTCCAAGGTCTCGACCCGTCCATGGGCTGGCTGGACCAGAGCCCCAATCGGCTTTGCGGCGAAGCGTCGGCGGGAATATCCTCAAGCGAATTCACCCAGGCGACTTTCCACTCAGGGCTTTCTGGTTGGACCAGTAAGGGGGACATATGGCCAAGGCCTGCACCGACGGCCTCGTCGCGCTGATCGAGAGCCTGCACCTGGGCGAGGGCGACCGCCTGCCGGGCGAACGCGAACTCGCCAGGCACCTCGGCTTTTCCCGCACCACGATCCGCGAGTCCCTGATCGCGATGAGCGCCCAGGGTCACCTCGAAATTCGCGGCCGCAGCGGCTGCTACGTGAGTACCTGCACCGCGCCCGCTCCGGTTCCCGCCGCCGATGCGATGGCGGCGCTCGACGCGCTCGCCGCGATCGGACCGCACCTCGCCGCGCGCGCAGCGCAGCGCTGCTCGGCGGAGCATGCGCGCCGCCTCGAAACCGTCACCGCCAGGCTCGGCCGTTTTCTCGTCAACCGCGATGCGCCGCAGACCGCGCGCGAGGTGATCACCTTCTTCGTCGTCCTCGCCACCGTGGCGGGCAACCCCTACCTCAGCCGCCCGATCAAGGAGATCGCCCAGGCGCGCCCGTTCCCGGCACGCCCGGTGGCGATGGAGAAGGCGGCGGTGGAGTCGTTCTTCGCCCTGCACGTCAGCCTGTTGCAGGCGGTGCAGAACCGCGACCCGCGCCATGCCGTGCCGCTCGCCACCCATTGCCTCGACGCGTTCGCGACGCTGATGGGCGGAAGCGCCGGATCATGAACCGGCGCGAGTTCTTCAGCCGATTGAATCCGTTGCGGCAGGAAACGGGAGACCGGCCGCACTCCGAAGCCCTCTCGCGCGATGCGCTGTTCCGCCTCGCGATGGCCAAGGGCATCGACCCCGCAACCGTGGACCCCGAGCGGCTCGAAACCCTGCTCGGCCTGAAGGCAGGAGACTTCGGCATCACCGGACGGAACTGAAAACAAGGCGGCACGGGGGCCTGACCGGGAAGTCGATGAGCCCCCGCACCGGACCGTCCACAACAGGGAGGTTGTCTCATGGAAGCGGACAATCGGGGGTTAAGCTATCTTGAGAGCCGCAAGCTCGTCAAACGCTGGAACGGACCGTGGCCGGCGATAGCGAACCTTCTTCTGATTTTCGCAGTGTTCTACGCCACCTGGTGGGTGTTTCAAGACCCCCGGGGCATCATGCGCATGTATACGCCCTACGTCGGCTACATGGTCTGCCGCTGGCTTTTGATCATGCTGATCTGGCTGGCCTACATCTTCGACTTCTGGCCATTCAACCACGCCTGGCTCCAGCGCACCCATCCGGTGGTCAAGGGATTGATCCTCTCGGCGGTCTGCGTCGCGGCGATGGAGATCCTGATCAAGGGATTCTTCATGGGAATCCTCGGCAAGTACGGCATCGCCTACTTCAACCCCGAACGCCTCCAGGCGATGGGGCTGACCCACTTCTACGCCGAGGAATATGCGACCGAAGCGATCATGATGTTCGCCGCGATCGCCTCGTGGCTGTCGCCCTCGTGGGTGGTGGCGTGCGAAAACGCGCCCTGGCAGAAGCTCGCCCAGCCGGCGCGCGGCATCACCATCGCGGTGGTGACCTTCTTCCTCGGCACGATCGTCTACTTCGTCACCATGCACTCGCACATGGCGATCCTGTTCTACCCCTGGCAGCAGTATACGGCGATCACGCCGCCCTATTGGGAGGAGTTCGCCAACACCGTCTCGGGCAACTTCCACATCGCCTGGATCATGTCCTGCACCGTGATCGTGTGGGTCTACGAGGGGATCTGGGAGCGCTACCCGTTCAACCTGATCCAGACCGCGTGGCTGCGGCGGACCTCCGCGTTCTTCGGCATCATCGCCGTCGCGCTCTGCCTCTGCTTCTTCCTCTACTACGCGCAGGATCTCGCCTGGGGCGAGAGCATTCGCGGCACGCGGCGCGAGATGGCGCCCGACTGGCGTTGGCTGCACGTCGGCGAAAGCGCGATCTTCTGGCTCGTCGGCGTGTTGTTCCTCAACTTCTTCTGCGGCAACTACCCGACCAAATACAGCCGCCCGGTGAACGTGTTCCTGCGCACGGTGATCAGCGCCGCGATCGGCATGGCGGTCTACTTCTTCTACTACCGCTACGCCCACCTTGTCCTCGGCACCCAGAAGGGCCTGTCGCATCCGCAGCAGTTCCCGATGATTCCGATGATCTGGCTGATCAACCTGTTCCTCGTGAACATCTGGTTCATGGACGGCTGGCCGGGCTGGAAAGCCGTACCCAAGACCGCCTCCGAACGCGACGCCACCGCCGAGGAGGTCGTCGCCCACGACGTCAAGTGGACGCCGAGCCTCGCCAAGGGATTGGCGGTCGGCGCGACGGCGGGGATCGCGGTGTACTTCGGCGTGATCGCGGCGATGCCGTGGGTCGGCCAGATCCAGATGATCAAATAGGCAACGGGAAGGAGGTTCACTATGGACGACAAAATCACGGCTTCCCGGCGCGACTTCGTCAAGGGTGCGGCCACCGGCGCGGTCGGCGGCCTCCTCGGCGGCATGGGTTTGTACTCGTACACCAAAAACGCCTACGACCGCCTGCCCAAGGTCGCGCGGGAACAGCAGGAGTTCGGCGCGGTCCGGAGCGTCAAGGTTACGGCGATCTCCGAAACCAGCTGGTTCAACAACGCCCATCTGATGGAAGACATCCAGAAGTCGGGCGGACTGCTGGTGGATCAATACACCATCGGTTGGGGCCCGTTCGGCAACGGCAAGGGCCCGGGCAAGTCGAGCTACGCCGAGGGCATCGCGCCGATCAAGGCGATGTTGCCCAACGACCTTGAGGCGGCGTGGGAGATCCAGACCAAGAAGGCGCTGCATCCCGAGAACCCGGGCGGGTTTTCGAGCCTGCTCGAAGTCGAGGACCTGGACGGCAGCAAGCACAAGTACCTGCTCGACGTGGGCTGGTCGTACGCGTGGATGGACCAGGCGTTCAAGCGGGAAGGCATCGACGAGATGCTGAAAACCGGCGAGATCGAGCAACTGATCCTCACCCACGAGCACTTCGACCACTTCTTCGGCTTGCCGGTCGCGATGAAGGCCAATCCGAAGGTCCCGACGATCATCCACAACGGGTTCTACAAGGAGGGCCTGCAGTACATCAAGGACTCGGGCTACCAGGGCGAGCTCAAGATCGCCGATAAGGAAATGACCCTGATCCGCCCCGGCATGATGCTGATCAAGTTCGACGTGCCGATCATCTGCCGGGTCTACGGCGAAACCTCGCTCGCGTTCAACGTCAAGGACAAGGGCCTGGTGTTGATTTCGGGATGCAACCACCAGGGCATCCTGCAAATGACCAGCACTGCGTACAAGAAGCTGAAATACGACAACGACCGGTTCCACGGTCTCTACGGCGGCCTGCATATCTCGCCGTTCGAGGACTGGGACCCGAAGTACGACGACCTGGTGATCTCGCTCGGCAAGTGGGACTTCGAGAAGGTCGGCTGCAACCACTGCACCGGCCACCTCACCGCCAAGAAGTTCGTCGAGCGCGGCTATCCGGTGGTGCGCGGCACCGCGCGGTTCCGCTCCTCGTCGCCGGATTATCTCGGCAACGGCGACACCATCACCTTCTGAACCTTCGCTCCGGGCCGCACAGGGGTGCGGCCCGGAGGTTTCGAACACCTGAGGAGAGGCGACATGAATACCGCGATTTTCGGACCCGACGCGACAAGCCGCCTCTCGCCCTCCGCCCTGGCCGCGCTGCCCAACACCTGCATGACCGCCGCCTGCATGCGCCCCGGCTTCCGCACCGCGACCGGCTGGCTCGGCCTCGCCTGGTGCGGCGGCGCACCCCACGCCTGGACCTGCCGGATCGCCGAGCGGCCCGGGATTTACGGCCTCTGGCCCGCAAGCACGGAGGCCGACGCCGAGCCGCAGACCGCGCGCTTCCAGGTGTTCTATTTTCCCGCCGCCGACGATCCGGTGCTCGACCAGCTCGGCATTCCCGCCGCGGTCGCGGTTTCCGCACCCGGCGCGGCGGAGGCGTTCCGCGATTTCCCCAGCCATCCCGACCTCGCCGCCGCCTGCGCGATCGCCGAAATCGAGCTGGCGGTCACCCACCCCGGCCGCAGCTTCGGCCTTGCCCTCGCCGCCCCGGTCTGCCGCCGCATCGTCGCGCCCGAAGGCGTCGCCGACGGCAACGGCGGCTGGCTGGTGCCGCCGGGCGGCGACGAAGAATCCCTGCCCGCGTTTTCCCTGGCGCGCGATGTGTTCCGCGTGCTGGCCGCCGGAGCCGCCGCCGCCCTCGGAGAGTCCCCCAACGCTCCCCGGCGGTTGCTGGCTCCGGCGGGACTGCGCATCCGCCATGCCGACGGCGGACTCGACGACGCCCCGGGCGGCGGCAGCCTCCTGACCGAGACGCTGCGCTGGGGCGCGGACGCCAAGGCCCTCTGGCCCGAGATCGACCACCCCGGCAACCCCCTGCCCTATGCCCTTTGCGCCGAGGTTCTGGGCGGCGGCGCGCACCGCGCCGACCGCCCCGAGCTGATCGTGCTCTCGGGCTTCCTCGGCGCGGGCAAGACCTCGTTCCTCAACCAGTTCATCGAGTTCCACGCCGCTCACGACCGCCTCGTCGGGGTGATCCAGAACGAAGTCGGCGAGACCGGCGTCGACATCCACATGCTCGAAGGCGACCACTCGGTGCTGACGCTGGACGCCGGATGCGTCTGCTGCTCGCTCGCGGGCAGCCTCGGCGCGGCGCTCGGGCGGCTGGCGGCCGACCTCTCGCCCCAGGTGGTGGTGCTGGAAACCACCGGCCTCGCCAACCCGATGAACCTGCGCGCCGAACTCGCCGAAATCGCCGACCTCGCCGATCTGCGCGCGGTGGTGACGGTGGTCGACGCGGCGCGGTTCTGGGAAACCCTCGACGCCACCGGGATCGCGGGCGCGCAGATCGCCGCCGCCGACCTCGTGATCCTGAACAAGTGCGACCGCGTGAGCGAGGCCGAGTGCGCCGCCGTCGCCACCGAGATCCGTCGCCGCAACCCCGCCGCACAGGTGATCCGGGCAATCCATGGCCGGATGCCGCCCGCACTGATCCCGACGGCCGTCCACGCACCTGCGTCACCCTGCGGCTGCGATCACGCGCACCCCCACGGCGTAACCCACGCGGCGGAAGGGTTCGCGTCGCTGCGGCTCGCGCTCGCCGCCGAGGTCGACCGCGACCGACTGATGGCCTGCCTCGCCGCCGCGCCGCCGGGAGTGATGCGGATCAAGGGGGTGGTCCGCCTCTCCGGCGAGCACGCCTCTCGGATCGTCCAGTTCGTGCCCGGGTCCGCCGCGATCGAGGACGCCGCCAAACCGGTGTCGGTCGCGCCGTTCGTGCTGGTGATCGGGCGCGACCTCGACGCGGGCGCGCTGCGCCGCCAATGGTCGGCCCTGCTGGAGGAGGTTCTCGATGACGTGGTTTGACCAAGGCGGCGTGCTGATGTGGCCGCTGCTCGCGCTTTCGGTGGCGACCCTCGCGGTGCTGTTCGACCGCGCCGTGGCGTTCACCACCTTCCGCCTCGCCGACGCCGAGACCGAGCATGCGCTCCTCGCCGCGCGCGACGGCGACGGCGCGGCGGCGCGCGCGCGGGTCGCGGCGCAGGCCCCCGAACTCCTGCCGCTCGCCGAGGCGCTGCTTGCCGACGCGCCCCCGGCGGAACGCGAACGCGCCGCCGCGATCGCGGTGGAGGAGGCGGTGCGCCGCCTCGACTCCCGCCTTGGCCTGCTCGCGATCTCGGGCCGGGTGGCGCCGCTCCTCGGCCTGCTCGGCACCGTCCTCGGAATGATCCAGACGTTTTCCCGGCTCGCGGATTCCGAGGGAGCGCTCGACATGACCATGCTCGCGGGCGGGATCTGGCAGGCGCTGCTCACCACCGCCGCCGGGCTGGTGATCGCGATCCCCGCCGTTGCCGCGCACCAGGCGTTCCTGCGCCGCGAGGAGGGCATCGCCTTCGCCCTGTCGCGCCTCGCCAACCGCATGCTCGGGGCCGCTCCGGCCGAGGCGGCGGCATGATCCCGCTGCGCCGCGCCGCCCGCGAAAGCGCCCTCCCCGACATCACGCCGCTGCTCGACGTGGTGTTCATCCTTCTGATCTTCTTCATCCTCGCCGCCGCGTTCGCGGTCCACGGCGTCGACATGCGGCTGCCGAAGTCCTCCGCCGCGCGCGCCTACGCGGGCAAGCCGCTCGAAGTGGTGCTGGCGGCGGATGGCTCGCTCAGCCACGGCGGCGCGGCGATCACCCTGCGCGACCTCGCCTTCCTCGTCGCGCGGAATTCCACCGGCGAGATCAGGACCCGCCCGATTCTGCTGATTCCGGACCGCGACGCCTCGGTCGGCGCGTTCATGGCTACGGTCAACGCGATCCGCGACAACGGCGGCGAGCGCCTGGTGATCGCCGCCCAGCCGACGCCGAAGGCCACCTTGCAATGACTCCGGGCGAACGCCTCGGCGCGGCGATCGCGGTTTCGCTCGCCTGCCACTACGGCCTGTTCGCGGGTTGGCCCGCGCCCCGCCACGCCACCGGCGCGGACCTGCCGATGGTGGTCGAGCTGACTGGAGCGGAGGCGGGCCTGAGCCTCGCCGCGCCGATCTCGCTCGAAACCGCGGAACCTGCCGCTCCCGCCGCCGACAATCCCGCCGACCGCCGCCGTGCCGCGCTCGCCGAATACCTGGATGCCCTCACCGAGGCGGTCCACGCCCGCCGCGCGCTGCGCTCCGGCCACCTTCTCGGCAACGCCCGGGTGCGGATCACGGTCGCGGCGGACGGCCGGTTCAGCGCGATCGCGCCGGAGCTGAGCTCGGGCGACGCCGCGCTCGACGCCGACGCCCTCGACGCCGTCGCCGCGGCGAGCGGCGCGGTGCCCCGTCCCCGCGAGCTGGGCGACGCGCCGTTCACCCTGTCGCTGACGGTGAAGTATCAATTCTCGCTTTAAATGAACCGAATCGCCGTTCTTTGGGAACAGGCGGGCGTCTCGCCCGTTGTTGGGGATATATACGCCGCGCTCGGCGCGGCCGATCCATCAACGGAGGAATTCGCAATGAAACGCATACCCATTGTCGTGGCCGCCTTGTTCGTCGCCTCGACGGCGCCGGCCCTCGCGGCGATGAGCGACCAGGAATTCGTGACCGCCGCTTCGGTGAGCGGTCAGTACGAGTTCGAGTCCGGTTTGTTCGCGAGCACCTCGATCCCCGACGGTCGCGTCAAGGCCGTGGCCACGCAACTCGCCAAGGATCATGCCGACATCACTGCCAGCCTCAACGTCGTCGCGCGTCTTGAGAAGCTGCCCGTCCCCTACATGATGGACGAAACCCACGACGCGATGCTGCGCAAGCTGCAGACCACCCAGTTCGAGACCTCTTCGGCCGACGCCCAGCGTCTGTTCGTGATCCAGCAGAAGCAGGTCAACGACCGGACCGTGGCGATGTACGAACAGTACGCGAAGGAAGGCAGCAACGTCCGTCTGCGCGATTTCGCCCAGGCCTCGTTGTCGACGCTGAAGGCCAACCAGAAGGCCGTCGACGCCCTCGCGGCCTCGCGCTAACCGCTTTCCCAGCCTTCGCCCCTGCCCGGGCGAAGGCTGGGAATCTCTCCCGCTTGTCTCCGCCCGCTGTGGACTTTTCCGCAACGCGCAACATCTATGACATTCCCTCAAACGTGTCAGGAGTTGCGTGATGAGCTGGCTCCCTTCCGACGACCCGGTGCTGGGCGACGCACGCTCCTGCGACGCCCTCGAACTCGTGATCGTGCCCCGCGCCCGCGACCTGGGCGGCTTCGAGGTGCGCCGCGCCCTGCCCCATGCGAAGCGACAGATGGTCGGACCGTTCATCTTTTTCGACCAGATGGGCCCGGTGCAGTTCATCGGCGGCCAGGGCATGGACGTCCGCCCCCACCCCCACATCGGCCTCGCCACCGTCACCTACCTGTTCAGCGGCAGCATTCTCCACCGCGACAGCGAGGGCAACGTCCAGGAAATCACGCCGGGCGCGATGAACCTGATGACCGCGGGCAAGGGCATCGCCCATTCCGAGCGCTCCCCCGACTTCGAGCGCGCCCACGGCCAGCGGATGTTCGGCCTGCAAACCTGGATCGCGCTGCCCGAGGCCAAGGAAGAAATCGACCCCTCGTTCCAGCATTTCGGCGCGGGCGAACTGCCGGTGGTGGCCGAGCGCGGCCTGCACGCGCGGGTGATCGCCGGACGCGCCTTCGGCGAGGAAGTGCCGGTGAGCGTCGCCTCGCCATGGTTCTACGCCGAGGTCAACCTCGACGCCGGAATCTCCGCGCCGCTCGACCCGGACTACGAGGAACGCGCAATCTACGTCGTCGAGGGCGCGGTGCGGATCGGCGGCGAAACCTTCGAGGGCCCGAGGCTGTTGATCTTCCGCCCCGGCGACCGGATCACCGTGACCGCGACGCGGCCGAGCAAAATCATGTTTCTTGGCGGTGACGCGATGGAAGGACCGCGCTATGTGTGGTGGAACTTCGTCTCCTCACGCAAGGAGCGCATCGAGCAGGCGAAACACGATTGGAAGACCGGCCGCTTCGACCCGGTCCCGCGCGAAACCGAATACATCCCGCTTCCCGAATGACCGGCGCAGCCGCGCGGCGCGCGGATGCCCAGCAACCCCAACAGGAGGAACCTCATGCGTAGAATGGCCATGGTGACGGCGGCAGTCCTCGGATTGTCGCTTTCCCCGGCGCTCGCCGCAATGGACGCCCAGGAGTTCGTCGACAAGGCCTACACCGGCGGCATGTTCGAAACCCAGACCAGCCGCATGGCGCTGCATCTCTCCGGCAACGCGGCGGTGCGCGACTTCGCCCGCCAGATGATCGCCGACCACACCAAGGCCAACGCCGACCTGAAGGCGATCGCCGAGGCCGCCGACCTCAAGCTCCCCGTCACCCTCGACCCGGAGCGCCAGGACAGCCTCGAAGCCCTGAAGTCGGCGGGCGACGCCTTCCCCGGCCGCTACGTCGCGGCACAGCAGAAGGACCACCGCGCCGCCATCGCGCTGTTCGAGCGCTACCTCGCGGAAGGTGGAAATCCCCAGCTCAAGGGCTTCGCGCGCCAGGTTCTGCCGACCCTCAAACAGCATCAGGCCGCGATCGACGCGATCGCCGCGACCAATCCCGCGAACTGACGCGGCCCGCTTCCCCGGCTACCGCCAGACGGCGGCGGCCGGGGCGGGCAAAAAAACCCACCCCGCACTTTAACACCACCCCCGGGATCGCCAGATGCCATGGGACGGGCAAGGGCGCGCCCCACATCCTGGCATCAACCCACATGGAGGACCCGATGGCGGTCAGCGTGGTGATCCCCGCATACAACGCCGGCCCCTACATCGCCGACACGATCCGCTCGGTGCTCGCCCAAACCCGCAGCGACTGGGAGATCATCGTCGTCGACGACGGCTCCACCGACGACACCGGCGCGGTCGCGCAATCCTTCACCGACGATCGCCGCATCCGCTATGTCCGCCAGCCGGAAAACCTCTGGGTGCTGAAGGCGCGCTATCGCGGCACCGAGCTTGCGCTCCACTCCCGGGTGATGCTGCTCGACGCCGACGACCTCCTCCGCCCCGACGCCCTCGAAGTCCTCGAAGCCGCCCTCGACGCCAACCCCGACGCGGTCTGCGCCTACGGCAAGCATATCCGTGTCGACCGCAACGGCCAGCCGCTCACCCCGCCGGGCGGGCTGAAGGCGCGGCTCCGCAAGCTGAAGGCGCCGGAGCCGACGCCCGAGGGCTGGATCGTCCCGAATTTCCTCGAACGCAACTACATCGCCACCGGCGGCCAGGCGCTGGCGCGACGCGACGCGCTGCTCGACACCGGCAGCCTCGAAACCGGCGTGCGCGCCGCCGAGGACTGGGCCTGCTGGACCCTGCTCGCCACCGCCGGGCCGTTCGTCCACGTCGACCGCGTCGTCCTCGAATACCGGATCGTGCCCGCCGGGATCAGCATGAGCGGCAGCATTCGCCACGACAACGTGATGAAGGCGCTCGACGTGGTGTTCAACGACGCGCGCATCCGCGCCACCGTGCCCGACAAGCTGCGCCGCACCCTCTACGCCAAGCGCAAGGCGCACGCCCTGCGCTATGCCGCCTCGCTCTGCGTCAACAGCAACCGCGCCGCCGCCGCGCTCAAGCCGCTGCTCGCGGCGATGCGGGCGGTGCCGCTCGAAGCGCCGAGCTACGCGGTGAGTTTCCTCGGCGTGCTCCTCGCCCACCACCTCAACCGCCACCCCCAGACCCCCTGACGCCTGCGAGTCGCGCAAGCCGATACCCTCGCCGCGGATTGCGCGCGGCGGCGGCCGCCGCTCAGGCGAAGTCTCGGCGAAGAGTTCGCCGGGCGCGCCGGTGCCAGAACCGTCTTCGATTTGCGCTCCGCATCCCGGCGCCATGCTCCGGCAATCCGCCAAGAATACTTCATCCGCGAACGCCTCGCGTTGCCTTGCCGCCGGATTTGCCCGGTCGCGCCTCGCCGCCAGTTTCCCTGGCTTGAAATCGTCTGCACAGGCAACCCTGCCGCGCGACTCTTTGCCGTCTTCCCCAAGGTTTCCCGCGCCTCCAATTCGCTTGCGCCGCCGTCGCCCCACGTGGTCAAACCAGACAGCGTTTTTCAGCGAACCGAGGGGGAATCGGACATGTTTGCGTTTGCCAACAACTACCGGGTGGGGACGCGGATCTTCGTCGGCTTCGCCGCGATCCTGGTGCTGATCGTCAGCGTCTCCGCGCTCGGCTACCGCAACGGCAAGCTGTTCTCGGCGAGTCTCGACGAATACGCCCTGGTCGCGGGCGATTCCCTCGCGCTGTCGCGCATCGACCGCGAGATCCTCGAAATGCGGCGTAACGTCTACGTCTTCACCGCGAGCGGCGACCGACAGGCCGCGTCCACGATCGCGACGCTGAAAGCGCAGATCCTCGCCGACATCGCCCACCTCGCCGGCGCCACTGCCAACGCCGCGCGCAAGGCGGCCTACGCCGACATGACCAAGGCGGTGACCTCCTACGGCGCGAACTTCGACCGCGTCGTCGTCCTTGAGGGCGAGCGCGCCGCCGCCGCCGAGCGGATCTTCGCCCTCGGACCGAAGCTGCGCGAAAGCCTCGCCACCATCGTCGGCACCGCGATGAACGACGGCGACTTCGAGATCGCCGCGCGCGCCGGGCAGGTCCAGGACGCGCTGATGGCCACCCGCCTCGCCGTCGCCCTGTTCCTCAGCCAGCCGACCGAGGCGATGGTCAAGACCAGCCATGACCGGATGAACGAATTCCTCGCCCGCGCCAACGCCCTCGACACACGCCTCCGCACGCCGGAACAAAAGCGCCTCGCGGCCGAGGTGACGCAAACCGCGGCCCTCTACGAAACGGCATTCGGCGAACTCGCCCAGGCGGCGTTCTCCACCGGCGCCCTGGTCGCCGACGAGATGATTCCCGCCGCTACCGCCAGCGTCGAGATCACCGACAAGGTCCTCGCCGCGCAGGCCGACCGGATGAAGTCGGTGATGGCCGCGACCGACGCCTCGCTCGACGCCTCCAACGCCTCGTCGCTGTCGATCTCGCTCGCCGCCGTGGTGTTCGGCATGCTCGTTGCCTGGGTGATCTCGCGCGGCATCACCCGGCCGGTTTCCGGCATGACCGGCGCGATGGAGCGGCTCGCCGACGGCCAGCTCGAAACCGAGGTCCCGGCGCGCGGCCAGAAGGACGAGATCGGCGCGATGGCCGCCGCCGTACAAGTGTTCAAGGACAACGCGATCCGCGTCCGCCACCTCGAACAGGAGCAGGCGGAGCAGAAGCGCCGCGCCGAGGCCGAGCGCCGCGCCGCCCTCAACCAGCTCGCCGACACCTTCGAGCAGAGCGTCGGCAACGTGATCGAGCACGTCACCGCCGCCGCCACCCAGCTGGAGGCCTCGGCCGAGCAGTTGGCGTCGATGGCGCGCGAGACCAGCTCGCAATCGGTGACCGTCGCCACCGCCGCCGAGGAAGCGTCGTCGAACGTCCAGACCGTCGCCTCGGCGACCGAGGAGCTTTCGGGCTCGATCCACGAAATCGGCAAGCAGGTGCAGAAGTCGACGGCGGTCTCCGAGCGCGCCGTCGTCTCCGCCAACGCCACCAGCAAGACCGTCGAGGAACTCGCCGGGATCGTCGGCCGGATCGGCGAGGTGGTCAGCCTGATCAACGATATCGCCGACCAGACCA
>DBTR01000064.1:54382-69754 GCA_002307145.1 Rhodospirillum sp. UBA1311
TCGAGGCGGCGCGCGCGGGCGACGCGGGCAAGGGCTTCGCGGTGGTCGCGGGCGAGGTCAAGAACCTCGCCAACCAGACCGCGCGCGCCACCGGCGACATCGGCGGCCAGATCGCCAAGGTCCAGGCGGGCACCGGCGACGCGGTCAAGGCGATCGGCGAGATCGCCCAGGTGATCGCCGAGATGAGCGAGATTTCCACCTCGATCGCCACCTCGGTGGAGCAACAAACCGCCGCCACCGCCGAAATCGCCCGCAACGTCGAGATGGCGTCGATGGGGACCGGCGAGGTCTCGGCCAACATCCAGAGCGTGGAGCAGGCGGCCACCGCCACCGGCGCGTCGGCGACCCAGATTCACGACGCCGCCTCCGACCTTTCGGCGCAGGCGAGCGCGCTCACCCGGGAGGTCGCGAAGTTCCTCGCCCAGGTGCGCGCCGACAAGGACGACATGGTGCTGATGCCCTGGGATCCGAAGATCGAGAGCGGCGTACCCGCGATCGACCGCGACCACCGCCGCCTCGTCGACCTGCTGAACGCCGCCTATGCGGCGATGATGTCGGGCGAAGGGCTCGACGCCGCGATCCGGATGGCCAACGAGTTGCACGAAATCCTCGCGCAGCACTGCGCCGACGAGGAACGCCTGATGCAGCGGATCGGCTATCCGAAGACCGCCGAGCACCACCAGATCCACCAGGACCTGCTGGTGAAGTTCGGCGGGCTGGAAAAGCGGATGGTCGCGGGGGATCGCGACGCCGGTCCCGAACTGTTCAAGTTCCTCGCCGACTGGCTGAAGGCCCACACCTACCGCCACGACCTCGCGTTCGTCGAGTACGCGCGGTCGAAGGGCCACTCCGGCGTCCTGATGGGGGGCTGAGGCGATCCGGGCGCGGCGGGGTCTCCGCCGCGCCCGATTTCTCACTTCGCGGGCGCGAGCCTGACGATCTGGAAGCTGCCGTCGGCCTGCTTCTCGACGGTGAAGTCGACCTTCGCGCCGGGCTTGGCCGCCGCGAGGTCCACATCCTTCGCCACCGCGAACGGCATGGTCATCCCCGGCCATTGCAGCGACGCGATCGGGCCGTGGGCGATGGTGACGCTGCGCTTGGCGGCGTCCACCGCCTTGACTTCGCCCGAACCGTCGCCGCCCACGGTGGCGTGGTTCATCCCCGCCATCGCCGCGTGGGAGGCATCGGCGGCGAACGCCGGAGTGGCGAGCGCCAGGGCAAGACCGGCGGACAACATCAGTTTACGAAGCATGGGAAAGAGTCTCCTGGGTTGAGGATGGAACGTCCGAGACGCCTTGCGGGAGGCCTCGGCCTTTGATCAGCGCATAGATCGCCGGGATCACGATCAGGGTGAGCACGGTGGAGGACACCATGCCGCCCACCATCGGCATGGCGATGCGGCGCATCACCTCGGAACCCGAACCGGTGCTCCAGAGGATCGGCAACAGGCCCGCGATGATCGCGCAGACGGTCATGATCTTCGGCCGGACGCGCTCCACCGCGCCCTCCATGATCGCCTGGATGAGATCGGCGCGGGTGAAGGCGCGGCCTTGGCCGAGGCGTTCGGCTCGCAACGCGGCTTCCGCATGGTCGAGGTAGACCAGCATCACCACGCCGGTTTCGGCGGCGACCCCGGCGAGCGCGATGTAGCCCACCGCCACCGCCACCGACATGTCGTAGCCCAGCGCCCATTGCAGCCAGAGGCCGCCGACCAGGGCGAACGGCAACGAGGCCATCACGATCAGGGTTTCGGTGACGCGCTTGAAGTTGAGGAACAGCAGCAGGAAGATCAGCGCCAGGGTGAACGGCACCACCACCTTGAGCTTGGCTACCGCGCGCTCCAGGCTTTCGAACTGGCCCGACCAGGTGACGAAGAAGCCCTGCGGCATCTCCACCGCTTGCGCCACCTTCTCGCGCGCCTCGGCGACGTAGCCGCCGAGGTCGCGGTCGCGAATGTCGACGAAGATGTAGGTGGAGAGCAGGCCGTTCTCGCTGCGGATCGCCGCCGGGCCCGGGGCAAAGCCGATCTCGGCCAATTGCCCCAAGGGGATCGGCGTGCCGTCGGCGGCGTTGACCAGCACGTTGGCGGCGATCGCCTGCGGGTCGGAGCGCAGGGCGCGCGGATAGCGGAGGTTGACCGAATAGCGCTCGCGGCCTTCCACCGTGGTGGTGACGGTCTCGCCGCCGAGCGCGGTGGCGATCGTCGCCTGGACGTCGGCAATCGAGATGCCGAAGCGGGCGAGCGCGGCGCGGTCGGGCTTGATGTCGAGGTACTTGCCGCCGCCGACGCGCTCGGCATAGGCCGAGGCGGTGCCGGGCACGGTGCGCACCACGCCCTCGATCTTGCGCGCGATGGTTTCGAGTTGCCCAAGATCGTTGCCGAACACCTTGATCCCGACCGGGGTGCGGATGCCGGTGGCGAGCATGTCGACGCGGGCGCGCTGCGGCATCGTCCAGGCGTTGGATACGCCGGGGATCTGCAGCGCCTTGTCCATCTCCTTGATCAGCTTTTCGGTGGTCATCCCTGGCCGCCACTGGTCGTGGGGCTTCAGCGTGATCACGGTCTCGAACATTTCCGTCGGCGCGGGGTCGGTGGCGGTGGCGGCCCGGCCCGCCTTGCCGAACACCGTCTCGACCTCGGGGAACGACTTCAGCACCCGGTCCTGCACCTGCAAAAGCTCGCCCGCCTTGGTGATCGAGAGGCCGGGAAGCGTCGTCGGCATATAGAGGATCGCGCCTTCGTCGAGGGTCGGCATGAACTCGGAACCGAGGTGCCGGAGCGGCACGATCGACGCGCCGAGGATCAACACGGCGGCAAGGATCACCGGCACTTTCAGGCCGAGCACGCCCCGGATCATCGGCCGGTAGGCGGCGATCAGGGCGCGGTTGATCGGGTTTTTCGCCTCGGGGAGGATGCGGCCGCGCACGAACAGCATCATCAGCACCGGCACCAGGGTGATCGACAAGAGCGCCGCGCCCGCCATGGACAGGGTCTTGGTCATCGCGAGCGGCTTGAACAGGCGGCCTTCCTGGGCTTCGAGCGCGAATACCGGCAGGAACGACACGGTGATGATCAGGAGGCCGAAGAACAGGCTCGGCCCCACCTCCACCGCCGCCGCGATCAGTGCGTCGGTGCGGGATTCGCCCGGCTTGATCCGTTCGAGGTGTTTGTGGGCGTTCTCGATCATCACGATCGCGGCGTCGATCATCGCGCCGACGGCGATCGCGATGCCGCCGAGGCTCATGATGTTGGAGGTCAGCCCAAGACGCTGCATCACCGTGACCGCGATCAGCACGCCGACCGGCAGCATCAAAATCGCCACCAGCGCCGAACGCACGTGCAGCAGGAAGATCACGCACACCGCCGCGACGATCAGGCTTTCCTCGAAGAGGGTGTGCTTCAAGGTGTCGATGGCGCGGTGGATCAGATCCGAGCGGTCGTAGACGGTCTTGAAGCTCACCCCTTCCGGCAGGCCGGGGGCGATTTCGGCGATCCGGTCCTTGACCGCCTGGATCGTCGCGAGCGCATTCTCCCCGAAGCGCTGCACCACGATGCCGCCGACGGTCTCGCCGTCGCCATTCAATTCGGCGATGCCGCGCCGCTCGTTCGGGCCGATCTCGACCCGCGCCACGTCTTTCAACAGCACCGGCGTGCCGCCCTTGGCCGAGAGCACCACGGTTTCGAGGTCGGCGGCGGACTTGAGATAGCCGTGGCCGCGCACCATGAACTCGGTCTCGGCGGCTTCGATCACCCGTCCGCCAACGTCGGCGTTGCTCATCCGGATCGCCTGCGCCACGGTGGCGAGCGGAATGCCGTAGGCCTGCAGGCGACGCGGATCGACGATCACCTGGTACTGCTTCTGGAAGCCGCCGATGCTCGCGACCTCGGACACGCCCTCGGCGTTGACCAACTGGTAGCGGAGATACCAATCCTGGAGGCTGCGCAGTTCGTCGAGGCCCTTGTCCTTGGATTCGAGCGCGTATTGGTAGACCCAGCCCACGCCCGTGGCGTCGGGGCCGAGCGTCGGCGTCACTCCGGCGGGGAGGGTCTTGGCGGCGGAGTTGAGGTACTCCATCACCCGTGAGCGCGCCCAATAGATATCGGTGCCGTCGTCGAAGATCACCGTGACGAAGCTCGCGCCGAAGAACGACTGGCCGCGCACGACGTGGGACTTCGGCACGCTCAGCATCGCGGTGGTGAGCGGATAGGTGACCTGGTCCTCGACCACCTGCGGCGCCTGGCCGGGGAAGTCGGTGTAGATGATCACCTGGGTGTCGGAGAGATCGGGCAGCGCGTCGAGCGCGAGGCGTTGGGTCGAGACCACGCCGAGCCCCACCACCAGGGCGGTGGCGAGAAGGACCAAAAACACGTTGCGGGCCGACCAGCGGATGACGGCGGAAATCATTTCGGCTGCGCTCCGATTTCGGGGGTTTCGAAGGACTGGAGCGCGGCGCGGAGGTTGCTTTCCGCGTCGATCAGGAAGTTGGCGCGGGTCACCACCGCGTCGCCTGCGTCAAGGCCCTCGGTGATCTCGACGTAGCCGTCGGAGCGCGCGCCGAGCTTGACCGCGCGCGGTTCGAAGCGGCCCTCGCCGCGGTCGATCAGCACGGTCTGGCGCGCGCCGGTGTCGAGCACCGCCGAATCCGGCACCGCCAGCACCGCCGCCTGCCCCACCGGCGAAGCGATTTCCACCGAACCGTAGAGCGAGGGGCGCAGGACGCCGTCCGGGTTGGCGAGTTCGATGCGGACCTTGGCGGTGCGGGTTGCGGATTCGAGCGTCGGCGGAACGAACGACACCTTGCCGGCGAAGCTCCGGCCCGGCATCGCGGCGAAGGTCGCGGTGGCGGCGTCGTCGACGCGGATGCGGCGCAAGTCCTGCTCGAAGACTTCGGCGAAGAGCCACACCGAGGAGAGGTCGGCGAGGCGGTAGAGGGTGTCGCCGGGCATGAAGCGCATGCCGTCGAGCGCCCGCTTTTCCAGCACCACGGCATCGGTCGGCGCAGTGATCGCGAGGCTTTGCGAGGGCTTGCCGCCCGCCTTCAGCCACGCGAGTTCGCCCGCCGGAACCCCCCAGTTGCGCAGCCGCCCGAGGGCGTCCTCGGCGAGGTCGGGGGAGGATTTGCGCGCCAGCGCGTATTCCTGCTCGGCCAGCGCCACGGCGGGCGAATAGACCCGCGCCAGCACCTCGCCCTTTTTCACCGCGCGGCCGGTTTCGTTCACCGGCAGGGATTCGATATAGCCCTCGAAGCGCGGCACGATCACCGAAATCCGGCGTTCGTCGGTGTCGATGATGCCGACCGCGCGAACGTCGCGCGACATGCCGCGCAGGGCGGCGGGCTCGCTCTTCACCCCGAGCTTCTGCAGCTTCGCGGTGGAAATCCTGAGGCCGCTCTCGGGCTCCGCGGCTTCGTTCTGGTAAACCGCGATGTAGTCCATGCCCATGTTGTCTTTCTTCGGCACCGGCGAGGTGTCCGGCAGCCCCATCGGGTTGCGGTAGTAGAGGATCTTGCCGCGCGGATCGGCCGGGGCCGCCGCCACGGCTGCGGGCGCGACGTCGGAAGTCGACGCGGCGTAATGGGCGATGCCGTAGCCGCCGCCCAGGCCCGCGGCGAGCGCGACGGTGGCGAGCAGAAGGGATGAAGTGCGCATTACAGGTCGTCTCCGATCAGGGCTTCGATCTCCGCCAGCCGCGCCTGCTGCTGCAGCCGCGCGGCGACGAGGTCGAGGCCGGATTTCCACAATTGCTGCTCGGCCATCAGCACGTCGGTGATCCCGACACGGCCGAATTCGTAACCCTTCGCCGCCGCGCCGAAGCCGAGTTCGGCCTGCGGCAGTTGCGCATCGGCGATCACCGCCTCGACCTCGCGGGCAGCGGAGAGTTCGGCCCAGGCGTCGGCGAGGTCGTTGGCGATCTCAAGCTCGCGCGCCTCGCGGCGGTTCGCGGCGGCGGCGGCGGCGGATTTCGCCGCTGCGACCTCGGAGCGGTGCAGCCACCATTGCAGCGGCACCGAGAACTGCACCATCACCTCGTAGCTCTGCACCCGGCCGTCTTCCCGCGTCGCGCCGACGCCGACCTCGGCGTCCGGATACCAGTTCTTGTCGGCGAGCGCGGCGCTCTTGCTTGCGCCGTCGATGGCGGCGCGGTCGGCCTTCAGGTCCGGGTTGTCGCGGGCGGCGCGGTCGATCAGGGCGGCGAGGTCGTAGCGCGACGGGTCGGGCACGCTGCGCCAACCCGCGTTCTGCGGCATCGCGGTGGCGGAAGGCCGCGCCAGCAGGCGGTTGACGCGGGACTGCGCCACCGTTTTCTTCGCCGAGATCCGCGCGATTTCGGCGGCCACCGCCGCCTTCTCCACCGCGACGCGGGTGACGTCGGGCTGCTGGCCATCGCCCTGGCGATAGCGCAGGCGCACGGTCTCGCCGATCGTGCCGAGGCGGTCATGGAGGCGCCGCGCGAGAACCAGGCTCTCCTCCATCGCCCGGTATTCGGCGAGCGCGACTTTCAGTTTCGCCACCAGCTGGTTTTCCACCCGGTCCGCACCGAACACCGCCATCCGCGCGTCGGCGTCGGCGATGCCGCGCTTCAAATCGCGCTTACCCCAGAACGGCAGGTCCTGGCTGACCAGGAGCTTCTTCATCGTGCCCTCGGTCGAGGGCTTGGGCAGGTAGGAGGGATTGTCGCGGCCCCAGTTTTCCATCGAGAGCTTGATCTTCGGGTCCATCAGGCTGGCCGCGCCCTCGACCTTGGCCGCCGCCGCGTCGGCGGCGAGGTTGGCGGCCATGATTTCGGGATTGATCCGCCGCGCCTCGGCGATCAGCGCGTCGATGCCGGGCTCGGCCCGCGCCGGGTGCGGCAACGTGAGGGCGAGAAGGACGGCGGCGAGGATCGGAACGGACGAACGGGGCATCGGGCGACTCTCCGGTGATCGGGAACGCCCCAGGTTTCGCCGATTCGGGTGTCGGAGGTGTTTCCGCCAACCCGGGAAACTGTGACAAAGTGTGACAACCCTTGGAGAACGCCGGATTCGCCGGTATTTCAGAGGAGACTTCCTGGAGAACCCCGATGGCGGACGCCGCCCACATCCTGATCGTCGACGACAATGCCGAGATGCGCGACCTGCTCGGGCGCACGCTGCGGCGCGAGGGCTATCGCGTCTCGGCGGCGGGCGACGGCAAGGGGATGCGCGCCGCGATCGCCGATGAACGCATCGACCTCGTGCTGCTGGATTTGATGCTCCCCGGCGAGGACGGCCTGACCCTCTGCCGCGACCTGCGCGCAACCTCCACCCTGCCGGTGATCATGCTCACCGCCAAGGGCGAGGAGCTCGACCGCGTGCTCGGCCTCAAGATGGGCGCGGACGACTACATCCCGAAGCCGTTCAGCACCCTCGAACTTCTTGCCCGGATCGAGGCGGTATTGCGCCGCGCCAAGGGTTCGGGCGCGTCCCCCGCCGCCGAAGCGCCGCGCCGGGTGCGCTTCGCCGGGTGGGTCCTCGACATCGACCGCCGCGAACTCCTCTCCACCGAGGGTACGGTGGTGCCGCTGTCGAGCGGCGAATTCAGCCTGTTGCAGGTGCTGGTGGAGCGGCCGCGCCGCGTCCTGTCGCGCGAGCAGCTGCTCGACCTCGCGCGCGGGCGCTCGGCGGTCGCCTTCGACCGCAGCATCGACACCCAGGTCAGCCGCCTGCGCCGCAAGATCGAAGTCGACGCCAAAACGCCCGAGCTGATCAAGACGGTCTGGGGTGGCGGCTACATGCTCGCCGCCGACGTGAGCCCGGCATGATCCGCTGGCGGCCCCGGAGCCTGATCGCGCAGACGATCATCGTCCTGATGGTCGGCCTCACCGCGTCGCACCTGTTGAGCATGGTGGTGTATTCGGGCGACCGGATCAGCGCGCTCACCCGCCAGGGCGACCGCGCCACCGCGATGCGCGTCGCCGACGCCGCCAACCTGATCTTGCGCACCCCCGCCGCCGACCGCACCGACCTCGTGGCGCGCTTCGCCGGGCTCTCGCTCAACGCCACTCTGCACGAGGCCGCGCCGTTCGCCGCACCCGAGGCCCCGAACGCCGAGACCGAAGCGGTGCGCGGCGACATCGCCGCGCGGCTGCCGCCCGCAGCGGCGGCGGACGTGCAGGTGATGCTCCAGGCGCAGCAGGACCACGCGACGATGACCGTCGTCCACCACCTGCGCGACGCGCTCTACGGCGAGCCGGAACGGATGATCGTGCGGGCGGCCCTGCCGCTGCCCGGCGGCGGCTGGCTCCAGCTCGTCGCCCCGCCGCCCGAAGAGGGCGCGGACCATTCGGCGCTCGCCTCGATGGCGGCGATGGTGGCGGCGATCGTGGTCGCGGCGGTGTGGGTGGTGCGGCGAATGACCGCACCCCTGAAGACCCTGGCCGACGCGGCGCGGCGGATGGCGCGCGACGTCAACGCCCCCGACCTCCCGGAAACCGGCCCGGCGGAAGTGCGGGAGGCGATCGCGGCGTTCAACACGATGCGCAACGAAGTCCGCCGCCTGCTCGACAACCGCACCCTGATGCTTGCCGCGATCTCGCACGATCTCCGCACCCCGATCACCCTGCTGCGCCTGCGGGTCGAGGCGTTCGCGCCCGGCGACGACCGCGACCGGATGCTCGGCTCGCTCGCCGACATGGAGCGGATGATCGCCTCGACCCTCGGCTTCGCGCGGCAGGACGCCGCCGACGAGCCCCACGCGGTGCTCGACCTCGCCGCGCTCCTCGACGCGATGGCCGCCGACATGCAGGATGTCGGCCTCGACGTCGCCTACGCCGGGCCGCAGGGGCACGTCCGCCTCGCCTGCCGCCCGCAGGCGCTGAAACGCGCAATCGCCAACATCGTCGACAACGCGGTCAACTACGGCGGCCGCGCCGAGATCGACCTGAAGGTGGCGGCAGACACCCTCCGCCTCACCGTCGCCGACTACGGCCCCGGCCTGCCTCCCGACGAGCTGGAAAAGGTGTTCCAGCCGTTCTACCGCTGCGAGGCCTCGCGCAGCCGCTCCACCGGCGGCTCGGGCCTCGGGCTCTCGATCGCGCGCGACATCGTCGCGGCGCACGGCGGCACCATCGCGCTCGCCAACCGCGCCGGAGGCGGCCTCGTCGTCACCATCGCCTTGCCCCGCGCCGAGTAGAACCCCAGGTTGGCCGACGACGCTCCGCAGCCCCATATGGATGCGGAACAACCGTTGGAGACAGACCATGGCCAGCTTCGGCACGTGCGTTAGGTATGTCGTGGTTCTCGCGGGCCTCGGCCTCGCGCCGCCCGCCGCCGCCGCGCCGGCGGACGCTCCTGCGGAAACCGGGATGGTCGGCGGCGTGCCGATGATGAACGCGGAAAGCCTCGCCAAGGCGGAAGCCGAGATCGGCATCCGCCCCGACCAGAAGGAAGCCTGGACCGCCTACACCGACGCGGTCGCGGGCGCGCTCGAAAATTCGGAGTCGCTGCACCAGAGCATGACGCCGAAGTCGATCTCGCAGCTGAACCCGGCCGACCGCCAGGCGCTGATGACCGCGATGCACGAACAGCGGAAGGACTCGCTCCAGCAGGTCGCCGCCGCCCGCGCCAACCTCTTCGCCGTCCTCAACGACACCCAGCGCGCCAAGGCCCGCGACCTCCTCGGCGACGCACCGCGCGGCATGACCGGCGGCGGGATGATGATGACCGCGCCCGCGAAGTGACGCCTCAGGCCTATGCGCGGGGCAGGAAGGGCTCGAATTCGGCGGGGCGTCCGGCTTTCGCGATCAGCACGGTGTTGGGCGGCACGCTCGCCCAGTTTTCCCGGTCGGTGTCGAGCGGCTCGGAGACGACGACCAGATCGGTGCCGGATTGCCGGTAATAGAGGGTGTTGCCCGCGTCGAGGGCGGAGTAGCGGAAGGCATAGAGATCGCGACCGTTGGCGAGCGCGGCGGTGAACCGGAACTGCGCGCCATCGCCCTTGGTCCGCACCAGTTCGGCGATCGCGGCGATCGTGCGCGCGGCGGCGGCGACCGGGTCGGCCTCGCCCTCGGCCGCTCCGGCCAGCCCCGCGCCGAGGATCGCGAGGAAGATCGCCTCCGAGTCCGTGGTTCCGGCGCGGCTGGCATAGAGGTCGTCGGGAATCAAAGCCTCGACGTCGCGGCGCAGCACCGCCCAATTGCCGATCAGGCCGTTGTGCATGAACATCCAGACGCCGCTCGCGAACGGGTGGCAGTTGGTGCGGGTCACGGCGGTTCCGGTGGCGGCGCGCACATGGGCGAAGAACATCCGCGAGCGCAGGTGGCGGCAGAGGTGGCGCAGGTTTTCGTCGGACCACGCCGGGCGAAGTTCGCGATAGAGGCCCGGTTCGTCGTGTTCGCCGTACCAGCCGAGGCCGAAGCCGTCGCCGTTGAGCGAAGCCGTCGCTTCGAGCGCGTGCATGCTCTGCGCGATCAGGGAATGACTGGGGCGGGTGACGTAATACTCAAGCGGAATCGGCTGGCCCCGATAGGCGATCCAACGACACATTGCGCAAAGGCTCCTTAAACCGGCGACGTGGTGCGGTCGATCCAGGCGACCACCGCCGCGAGCGCCGCATCCTCGCCGTCGGCGAGAGCGGCTTCGAATACCGCGATCTGTTCATCCGCCGAGGTTCCCTCAAGAGCGATCGCCTTGCAACGCGCAATCGCATCGTTGCAGTCGAGGGCGTCGGCATCCTCGGCGACGAGGTCGGCGAGGCGGTCGAGGAATTCCGGCACCGGAACCGCCCCAGCCACGGTGACGAACTTGGCGGCGACGCCGTAACGCTTCGCCTGCCAGAGGTTCTCCGAGGCGATCGCGCGCGCCACCGGGTCGACCCCGGTGAACGGCGCACGCTCGAACAGATAGCGCACCAGCACCCGATAAAGCCCGGCGATCGCCACCGCGTCTTCCGCGCGGGTGCAGCAGTCGGCGGCGCGGAGTTCAAGGGTCGGATAGGTGAGCGACGGCCGCAGCGTCCACCACACGTGGGAGGCATCCTTGATCGCCCCGGCGTTGGTCAGCGCGCGGACGTAGGCGTCGAAATCGGACTGATTGAAGATCAGCTCGGGCAGGCCGGTGCGCGGCAGTTCGTCGTAGGCGGCGAGGCGGTAGCTCTTGAGCCCGGTCGCCTGGGACTGCCAGAACGGCGACGAGGTGGAGAGCGCGAGAAACAGCGGGACGTAAGGCACCATCGCGCACATGATTTCGAACCGCCGCGCCGGATCAGGCAGCTCGACATGGACGTGCATGCCGCAGAACATGTTGCGCTTCCCGATGATCTGGAGGTCGTCCATGATCGCGTCGTAGCGCCGCTTCTTGCTCTGCACCGATTCGCGCCAGGCCGCGGTCGGGTGGGTGCCGCTGGCGAGGAACGACATGCCGTGCGCGGCGGCGGCCGCCTTGACCATGCCGCGCAGTTCGAATACCTGCTCGCGGCCTTCCGCGAGAGTATTGCAGGGAAGCGTCGCGACCTCGATCTGCGCCTCAAGAAACTCCCGCCCGATCCGCCCGCCGCTCGCCCCCTTGGCCTCTGCGAACAACCGCTCGGGCGACTGCCGCGCGACCGCGCGGGTCTCGGCGTCCACCAGGAAGAATTCCTCTTCGATCCCGAACGAATACATCGCCAACTCCCTTGGAGCCCAACGGCGCGACGTGACGGAGACCGGAACTTCCTTCGCGCGGGCAGATAGAGAAACCGCCCGCTCCCCCAACCGGTTCCCGAGCGATCTGTCGGGAAACGCCCCAAAACGACGAAACCCACCGCTTTAGGCGGTGGGTTTCGATGGTGGAGCCGAGGGGAATCGAACCCCTGACCTCTTGAATGCCATTCAAGCGCTCTCCCAACTGAGCTACGGCCCCGAACCTTCGACCTGCCGGACTTTATCGCGCCCGGCGGGTCATGGGAGGCGGCAAATTAGTCCGAGATTTCCGCCTTAGCAACAAAAAAAAGCGGGCTCGGACAATTGCCCCAAAATTCCGGAAATCGCTTCCGTTTTAGTCTTCGTCGTCGGACCCGAGGTTGATCACCTCGGCCATGTCGTCGTCCTCGGCCAGGTCTTCGGTATCCTCGATCAGGCCGTCGTCGGCGTCATCGTCCTCGACCTCGACCTCGACGTCGTCGAGAACCTCCTCGTCGTCGTCCAGGATCGGCTTGGCCACCTTCGCCTTCGCCTCGGCGGCGTGGGCGGGAGCCTTCTTCATCACCCGGCGCGCCTTGGTGACCGCATCCGGCGCGTTCTCGCTGCCGCACTTCGGGCAGACGATCGGCGTGCGCTGCATGTCGTAGAACCGCGTCCCGCAGTTCAGACAGGTTCGTTTGCTACCCCATTCCGGCTTGGTCACGGATCACCCTCCTTAAAGGCGCTCGATCCCTTCGCGAGAGGATTGGTCGGAATCGCGAAGGGGGAAGGGCGCATTTGCCATGAAGCGATGGGCCTGTCAAAGCGTTTTATCGGCACATCATCGGCATACGCGCGATTTCTCGTCAATTCGGCGGCGGGCCAAGGTTTCGCCGCACCGGAAAACCGGGAAGAGACTGGCCGAAACCGCGCCGGATGTGCTACCACGCTCCAACCGTTTCCTGAGAATCCGAGAGCCCGCATGTCCGAGCCGACCCCTGCAGCCACCGCTTCCGACGCGCCCCGCCCGGCGCGCTCGCTCGCCGCCCGTGCGCTGAACGGCACCGCCCGCGTCCCCGGCGACAAATCGATCTCGCACCGCGCCCTGATGTTCGGCGCGTTGGCGGTCGGCCGCACCCGCGTCACCGGCCTGCTCGAAGGCGAGGACGTGCTGCGCACCGCCGAGGCGATGCGGCAACTGGGCGCGACCGTCACCCGCGAGGTGGAGGGCGCCTGGAGCGTCGACGGCGTCGGCGTCGGCGGCCTCGCCGAACCCGCCGACGTGATCGACATGGGCAACGCGGGCACCGGCGCAAGGCTGCTGATGGGCCTGATCGCCACCCACCCGATCACCGCCGTGTTCACCGGCGACGCCAGCCTGCGCAGCCGCCCGATGAAGCGGGTGATCGCGCCGCTCTCGCTGTTCGGCGCGGAATTCATGGCGCGCTCCGGCGGCCGCCTGCCGCTCTGCATCACCGGCAATGCGTCGCCCACGCCGATCACCTACACCGTGCCGGTCGCCTCGGCGCAGGTGAAGTCGGCGGTGCTTCTCGCCGGGCTCAACACCCCCGGCATCACCACGGTGATCGAGCCGGTGGCGACCCGCGACCACACCGAACGCATGCTGACCGGATTCGGCGCGGAGCTGAATGTCTCGGTCGCCGCCGACGGCGTCCGCACCATCACTCTGGTAGGCCAGCCGCGCCTGCGCCCGTGCGAGATTTCCGTGCCCGCCGATCCGTCGTCCGCCGCCTTCCCGGCGATCGCGGCGCTGCTCGTGCCGGGCTCGGAGATCGTGCTCGAAAACGTCGGCACCAATCCGCTGCGCTTCGGCGTGTTCGAGACCTTGATCGAGATGGGCGCGGACATCACCTTCGAAAACCCCCGCGACGTCGCGGGCGAGCCGGTCGCCGACCTCAGGGTGCGCGCCTCGAAGCTCAAGGGAGTTTCGGTGCCGCCCGGACGCGCGCCGTCGATGATCGACGAATACCCGGTGCTCGCCGTCGCCGCCGCCTGCGCCACCGGCGTCACCCGGATGCAGGGCCTCGCCGAGCTTCGGGTGAAGGAAAGCAACCGCTTCGACGCGGTGGTGAACGGGCTGAAGGCTTGCGGCGCGACCGTGGCGGCCGAAGGCGACGACATCGTCGTCACCGGCAACGGCATGCCGCCCCAGGGCGGCGCGACGATCGCCGCCAACCTCGACCACCGCATCGCCATGGCCTTCCTGGTGCTGGGCGCGGTGAGCGCCCGGCCGATCGCGATCGACGACGTGCGCGCCGTCGACACCAGCTTCCCCGGCTTCGCCGAACTGATGAATTCTCTCGGGATGAACCTGCAATGATCATCGCCATCGACGGGCCCGCGGGCGCAGGCAAGGGCACGCTCGCCCGCCGCCTCGCCAAGGCCTTCGACCTCGCCTACCTCGACACCGGCCTGCTCTACCGCGCCGTCGGCATGCACGTGGTGGAAATGGGCAGCGACCCCGCCGACCCCGCCGCGGCGATCCACGCCGCCAGGCACCTCGAACTCGCGAGTCTCGATTCGCCGCGGCTGCGGGACGAAATCGCGGCCGATGCCGCCTCCAAGGTCGCGGCGATTCCGGATGTCCGCGACGCCCTCCTGGCATTCCAGCGCGACTTCGCCGGAAACCCGCCAAGCCCTTACAAGGGCGCGGTTTTGGACGGCCGCGACATCGGCACCGTGGTCTGCCCCCACGCCGATTTGAAGCTCTTCGTCACCGCCACCGCCGATGAGCGCGCGCGGCGGCGGACCTTGGAGTTGCAGGCGAAGGGCATCGACGCTATACAGGACCGCATTCTCGCGGACATGCTCGCCCGCGACGAACGGGACCGCGACCGAAAAGTGGCGCCGCTTGCCTCGGCAAAAGACGCCATCGTTCTGGACACCACGGAACTGGATGCCGATATGGTCTTTGACCGTGCCGTCGCCCATCTCCGCCAAGTGCTGGAGCGCAACGCGGGCTGACACTGCCAGAGCGAACCACCACGAACGTAGGCTCTACGTCCGTGGCGGTTTTTGTTGCAACAAGGTCGCAAGCGCGGCAAGACCGCCGGAAAAACCGGTTGGCCCGGATAGCGACACGTGAAAAGGAACCCCTTCGGCATGACCGAAACCGGATTTATTCCCGGCGCGAACGAAGATTTCGCCGCCCTCCTCGAAGAATCTTTCGCCCAGAGCGGAAGCCTCGAAGGTTCTGTCCTCACCGGACGCATCGTCAGCATCACCAACGACTTCGCTCTCGTCGACGTCGGCCTCAAGTCCGAAGGCCGGGTGCCGCTGAAGGAATTCGGCCATAAGGCCGAGATCAAGATCGGCGACACCATCGAAGTCTTCGTCGATCGCTACGAAGACAAGGAAGGCCTCGTCGTCCTGTCGCGCGAAAAGGCGCGTCGCGAAGAGTCGTGGAACGAGCTGGAGAAGGCCTTCGAAGGCAACCAGCGCGTCAACGGCGTGATCTTCGGCCGCGTCAAGGGCGGCTTCACCGTCGACCTCTCGGGCGCCGTGGCGTTCCTGCCGGGCAGCCAGGTCGACATCCGCCCGGTGCGCGACATCGGCCCGCTCATGGGTCAGCCGCAGCCGTTCCAGATCCTCAAGATGGACCGTTCGCGCGGCAACATCGTGGTCTCCCGTCGCGCGGTTCTCGAAGAGACGCGCGCCGAACAGCGTTCCGAACTGATCGAGAACCTGAAGGAAGGCCAGATCCTCGACGGCGTGGTCAAGAACATCACCGACTACG
>DBTR01000064.1:70007-70272 GCA_002307145.1 Rhodospirillum sp. UBA1311
ACATCACCGACTACGGTGCGTTCGTTGACCTGGGCGGCGTCGACGGCCTGCTGCACGTCACCGACATCGCGTGGAAGCGCATCAATCACCCGGCCGAGGCGCTGTCCATCGGCCAGACCATCAAGGTCCAGGTGATCCGCTTCAACTCCGAAACCCAGCGCATCAGCCTGGGCATGAAGCAGCTCGAAGCCGACCCGTGGTCGGGCGTCGAGGCGAAGTACCCGGTCGGCACCAAGTTCACCGGCCGCGTCACCAACATCACCGA
>DBTR01000064.1:70641-73622 GCA_002307145.1 Rhodospirillum sp. UBA1311
CCAGCCAGGAAGTGGAAGTCATGGTGCTCGACGTCGACCCGAACAAGCGTCGCATCAGCCTCGGCCTCAAGCAGTGCCTGTCCAACCCGTGGACCGACTTCGTCGCCAACCATCCGGTCGGCTCGACCCTGGAAGGCGAAGTCAAGAACATCACCGAATTCGGGATGTTCGTCGGCCTGCCGGGCGACATCGACGGCATGGTTCACCTCTCCGACATCTCCTGGGAGATGACCGGCGAGGAAGCGGTGAAGTCCTTCAAGAAGGGCGACATGGTCACCGCCAAGATCCTCGACGTCGACGTCGACAAGGAGCGCATCAGCCTCGGCCTGAAGCAGCTCACCAACGACCCGTTCGAGAACGCCACCAAGGGCCTGAAGAAGGGCGCGGTGGTCACCTGCGTCATCACCCAGGTCACCGAGGCCGGTCTTGAAGTCAGCGCGGCCGAAGGCGGCGCCACCGGCTTCATCCGCAAGGGCGACCTCGCGCGTGAACGTTCGGAACAGCGGGTCGAGCGCTTCGCCGTCGGCGAGAAGCTCGATGCGAAGATCATCCAGATCGACGCGAAGAGCCGCAAGCTCACCCTCTCGGTCAAGGCCCGCGAGATGGAAGAGGAAAAGCAGGCGATGGCGGAATACGGTTCGTCCGATTCCGGCGCTTCGCTCGGCGATATCCTCGGCGCCGCTCTGCGTCAGGCCCAGGACGAGAAGACCAACTGATCTCCGATTCCGGAGCTTCCCGAGAACGCCGCCCCCACGGGCGGCGTTTTTCGTTTGTCCACCCCTGCAAAAAGGCTTTGGCCTAAACCACTTAACCTTGATGCGGGGGTTGAAATCTGGCAGTGTCGAGAACAGGTAGATTCGATAGGTCGATTTTCGGTTCCTGACCGGGTGTCGCTTTGCGCCTGTAGGTCAAGGGCTTCGGCATGCAACCGGGCTGCTGCAACAGCCCCTCATCGAAATCTCTCGGAGATTGCACGCTATGACAAAGTCTGAACTGATCGCCCGCCTCTCCGAACGCAATCCGCATTTGTATCAGCGGGATGTGGAACGGATCGTCGCCACGATCTTCGAGGAAGTCACTCTTGCGCTCGCCCGCGGCGACAGGGTCGAACTGCGCGGCTTCGGCGCATTCTCCACCAAAACCCGCGACGCCCGCACCGGCCGCAATCCGCGCACCGGCGACGCCGTGCGCGTCGGCTCCAAGGTCGTGCCGTACTTCAAGACCGGCAAGCAGCTGCGCGACCTGATCAACGGCGAAGAAACCGCCGACTAACCACCTGCGCGGAGCTCCGGACCGCCGGCGCTCCGCCCGACAAAGGCTAGACCCGTGCTGCGTATCCTGACCTGGATCATCGGACTCCCCGTTGCCGTGGTGGCGATCGGTTTTGCCGTCGCCAACCGTCAGGATATCGTGCTCGACCTCTGGCCCCTGCCCTACACCATCGGCATCTCGGTCTACCTCACCGTGCTGGGCTCGCTGGCCATCGGGCTGGTCCTCGGCCTGTTGATCGGCGGCATCGCCGCCGGGGGCCGCGCCGCGCGCCGCGCCCGCGAAGCCGAGAACCGCGCCCGCGTCGCCGAGGCCGAGGCCGCGTCGCTCCGGGTGCGAAACGGCGAAGCCGATCCGAACCGCGCCCTGCCGCCACCCAACGCGGCCTGAAATTCATCATTCGAGACGTAGCGCGGCGCCCTCCGACACCCTACAATCGGGGCGATCCCTGCTGGAAAGACGCAACATGACCGCCAATCCGATCTTCTGCGCCATCGACACGCCCGACCTCGCCATCGCTTCCCGCCTCGCGGCGCAAATCGCCGACCACGTCGGCGGATTGAAGCTCGGCCTCGAATTCTTCTGCGCCAACGGCCCCGAGGGAATCCGCCAGATCGCGCGCGCCGGGGGCAAGGACATCTTCCTCGACCTCAAGCTCCACGACATCCCCAACACCGTGGCCGGGGCCGTCCGCTCGGCCTTCAAGCACGGCGTCCAGATGATGACCATCCACACGTCGGGCGGGCGGGAGATGATGGCCAAGGCCGCCGAAGCGGCAAGGGCCGCGGCCGAGGCCGGCCGGGGCCCCAAGCCCATCCTGCTCGGCGTCACCGTGCTCACCAGCCTCAAGGGCGCGGATCTCGAGGAGGTGGGCCTGACCTCGGACGTGGCCTCCCAGGTCCTGCGGCTCGCGGGGCTGGCCAAGGCGGCAGGCATGGACGGCGTCGTTTGTTCGCCCCAGGAGATCGAGGTCCTGCGCAAGGAATACGGGCGGGAGCTCACCATCGTCACGCCGGGCATCCGTCCCGTCTGGGCGGCGGCCCAGGACCAGAAGCGGATCATGACGCCGGCCGAGGCCGTGGCCAAAGGCGCGGATTACCTGGTTATTGGCCGGCCCGTCACCGGCGCGCCGGACCCCAACGAGGCGTTCCTTAAGATCGTCGAGGAGCTGGATCAGATCCGGCCGTAGCGGACGGCGAAGATCATCCTGAGGAACCACCCCAGGACGACGAAGAGCACGACCCCGACGACGAAGCTGATCCCCAGGTAGGCGGGGATCTTGTTCTTGGGCGTTTCCATCATGGGTGTCTCGAACCCCAGATAGAGAACGTAGATGCCGTAGAGGTTCGCCAGGATGACCACGGGGGAAAGCCCGGGGACGATATAGAGGATCCCGGCCACCCAGCCCGGCGTCAGGCTGTAGGCGGCCAGCTTCAGGGCGGCGGTCATGCTCTTGGCGGAGGCGAAGCTCGGAGCCAGCTCGTTGATGATCAGGGCGAAGAGGTAAACGGCCGCCAGGGCCAGGACGTACGTCAGCACGGCGCTCCCCAGGGCGGTGCCGAGGGGCCAGCGGTAGCGGCCGACCATGGGCAGGCGGCTGCCGATCAGGATGTGGCCGAGGAATTGGGCGACGGCCGGGACGGCCGCCAGGACCATGATGTAGGATCTGAATAATCCCCCGACGGTCCCCGGCTCGGGTTTTGTCCTGCGCC
>DBTR01000072.1:0-8723 GCA_002307145.1 Rhodospirillum sp. UBA1311
AGCCGCAGAACATGTCGAACAACGCGGCGGTGACCGCCGACGGCGGCGAGATCGGGCGGGCGCAGGCATTGCAGGCTCTGGCGTGCAAGGTGCGGCCGAGCGTGGACATGAACCCGGTGCTGCTGAAGCCACAGACCGACGTGGGTGCGCAGGTGGTGGTGCGGGGCAAGATGCAGGGCTCGGCGAGCGCGCGGGATTTCTTCGCGCGCAAGGCGGCGCTGATGCCCGAGGTTCTGGCGAGTTTCCGCAAGCTTGAGGCGGAGTGCGACATCGTGCTGGTGGAGGGCGCGGGGAGCGCGGCGGAAATCAACCTGCGCGCCAACGACATCGCCAACATGGGCTTCGCCGAGGCCGCCGACGTGCCGGTGGTCTTGATCGGCGACATCGACCGGGGCGGCGTGATCGCCTCGATCGTCGGCACCCACGCGCTCATTTCGGAAAGCGAACGAAACCGCCTAGTCGGCTACCTGATCAACAAGTTCCGCGGCGACGTGACCCTGTTCACCCCCGCTACGGAAAGCATCGAAAAGCTCACCGGCCTCTCCTGCCTCGGCGTGGTGCCGTGGTTCGGCGACGCGGGCAAGCTCCCGGCGGAAGACGCGATGACGCTGGAAAACCGGGACTTCTCGCGCAAGGGCGGGCGCATTGTCGTCGCCGTGCCGCGCATCTCGCGGATCGCCAACTTCGACGACCTCGACCCCCTCGCCGCCGAGCCCGACGTCGACGTGATCTTCGTCCAGCCCGGCGAGCCGATCCCGGTGGACGCCACCGTTGTGATCCTGCCGGGCTCGAAAGCCACCCGCGCCGACCTCGACGTGCTGCGCGCCGAAGGCTGGGATATCGACATTGCCGCCCACGTCCGACGCGGCGGCTACCTCGTCGGCCTCTGCGCCGGATTCCAGAGCCTCGGCAAAACCGTTTCGGACCCGGACGGGATCGAAGGCCCGCCCGGCGACACCCCCGGCCTCGGCTTCCTCGACCTCACCACCTCGATGCGCGGCAAGAAGGTCCTGGAAGAAGTCGCCGGCCACGACCGCTGGTCCGACAGCCCGATCCACGGCTACGAAATGCACGTCGGCGAAACCACCGGCCCCGGCCTCGATACCCCCTGGGTCACCCTCGGCAACAAACCCGTCGGCGCCATCGACGCCTCGGGCCGCGTGATGGGCTGCTACATCCACGGCATCTTCGCCGCCGACGGCTTCCGAAGCGCCTTCCTCCGCCACATCGGCAACGCCGACCGCGTCTCCATCGCCTACGACCAAATGGTCGAAGACACCCTCGACAAACTCGCCGACCACATGGAAGCGAACGTCGACATCGACGCTTTGTTGAAGGCCGCGCGGTAAGGAAAAGGCTGGGCTCTGCCCAGACCCGCGAGGAGGCTCGCCTCCTCGACCTCATGACTTGTTCGTTAGGGGGCAGCGATGGCGATGTTTGACCTGGACTCATCCAAGAGCTTTTTCCACCTCATCGAACGCCGTTGGCAACACTATGCCGCAAGAAGCCATAAGCACACGGAAGACGTTCTCTTCGTCATTCTTGGCCTTAACCATCTTCGGGAATGGATCGCCCCCGGATATAACCCGATATGGCGCAACCAAAATCCGATTTTCAAAACACCGGAATCTCCTGAACAAGCGTTTTCAAAAGACCTTTATCTCAATGAAAACCACCGCGTAATTAGAGAGTTATGCAACGGCCTGAAGCACACGGAACTGAAGCACACTACTGGATCAACCCCCGGTCTAAATTTTGACGACTGGGACGAGGTTGATAGTGTTCTGGTGTTTGACATAGGCCCTCCATCTGGATTCACCGTTGACGGAAATCCAATCGACGAAATCATCGAAGCCGTCTTGGAGGAATATCGCGCTTGGTTTGCGCACCCTTAATTTTTCGCCGCGAAGCGGCAATCCCCTCTCACGCGGCGTGATGGCTTTACGGCGCTACGCGCGAAAAACTAAGGGGTACACAGGGACCGAGTCCCTGTGCGGGTCCGGGCAGAGCCCGGCCTTCCTCTTAAGCCTTAAAACCCCCAAACCACCCCGAGAACCGCAACCGCCAGAACACCGCTCAGAGCGCACGCCGTGGCGTAGAGTTTGAGCGACTCGCGGATATGCTTGGGCGTGGCGTCGGCGGTGCCTTCGCCGATCCAGGGGGCGTCGACGATTTCGCCGGGGTAGACGCGGGGGCCGAGGAGTTTGAGGCCGAGGGCTCCGGCGATGGCGGATTCGGGCCATCCGGCGTTGGGGGAGTGGTGGACGCGGGCGTCGCGCATCATCACCCAGGCGGCGCGGTGGCCGTCGGTGGAGGGGAAGAGGGCGGCGGCGGCGACGATCAGCCAGCCGGCGAGGCGGGCGGGGATCCAGTTCATCAGGTCGTCGAAGCGCGCGGAGGCCCAGCCGAAGTCGATGTATTTCTCGGTCTTGTGGCCGACCATCGAATCGAGGGTATTGACCGCCTTGAAGGCGAGCATGCCGGGCAGGCCGAGGACGACGTACCAGAAGATCGGCGAGACGATACCGTCGGAATAGCTTTCGGCGCAGGATTCGACCGCCGCGCGGCAGACGCCCGCTTCGTCGAGGGTTTCCGGGTCGCGCCCGACGATCATTCCGACAGCGATCCGACCTGCCGCGAGGCCTTCGGTTTCCAGCGCGCGGGCAACGGCGCGGACGTGCTGGTAGAGGCTTTTTTGCGCGATCAGAACGTAGACCGCGACCGCCTCGACGATCCAGCCGTAGGGGATCCGCACGGTGACGTAGGTGATCGCCGCGCCGATGGCGGCCATGGTGAGCACCATGGTGGCGAGCAGGATCACGCCCCAGAGGCGCTTGGCGCGACGGCCGCGGCTGGGGAAGTTCCAGCGTGTGTCGAGGGTGTCGATCATCCGCCCGATCAGCGCGACCGGGTGCGGCACGGCGCGATAGAGCGCGTACGGGTCGCCGACGACGGCGTCGAGGATCAGGGCGGCGAGCAGGACCCAGGCGGGGGAGAGGCTGTCAATCATGGTCGCGCATGATTGGGTGGGCGCGCGCCCGGCGTCAACGGCTTTCCGCCGACGCCGGGGCGATTGGCTTACTCGGCGGCGACCGGCACGGCGGCGAAGCGACCGAGGTGGTGGCTGCGGCTGCGCATCACCGCGATACCGATGCAGACCATCGCCGCCGCGACGAGGAAGGTGGCGGGTGCGCCGAAGTGTTCGGCGATCTTGGGCGCGGAATAGGGCGCGATCACGCCGGCGAACCAGCGCACGAAGTTATACGCGGCGGAGGCGACGGCGCGGGGTTCGCCCGAGACTTCCATCGCCATTTCGGTGAACACCGTGTTGTTCACCCCCATCACCGCACCCGAGACGACGACGGCGGCGATGGTGAGTTCGGGGATGCCGAGCGCCATCGAACCCAGCAATGCGGCGAGGGCGAGCAGGCCGCCGGTGATCAAGGTGTTGGCCGAGTAGCGAACCTGGAAGCGCGGCGCGACCACCACCGAGAAGAACGCCAGCGCCAGCCCCCAGCCGAAGAAGATCAAGCCGATGGCGCGCGGCGACATGTCGAGGGCGAAGGGCACGAACGCGAGCACGGTGAAGAAGCCGTAGTTGTAGAAGAACGCGGTGATCGCGGTGGTGGAGAGGCCCTTGTGGCCGAGCGCGCGGATCGGCGCCATCACGCCGGTGGGGCGGGCGGGCTTGGGCGTCGGGCCGAGGAACAGGGCGATGGCGCCGAAGCCGATCGCCATCAGGGTCGCGGTGCCGAAGAACGGGTAGCGCCAGGAATACGAGCCGAGCGCCGCGCCGAGCAACGGCCCGACCGAGATGCCGAGGCCGAGGGCGGCTTCATAGAGCAGGATCGCGGTCATCGCGCCGCCGCGCGTCGAGGCGACGATCACCGAGAGCGCGGTGGCGACGAACAGGGCGTTGCCCAGACCCCAGCCGCCACGGAAGGCAACCAGCTCGGCGACCGTCTCGGACGTGCCGGAGAGGGCGGCGAAGCCCGCGATCAGGGCGGAGCCGATCAGCAACGTCGCGCGTCCGCCGAAGCGCGAGGAAACCGCGCCGGTGATCAGCATCATCACCGCCGTCACCGCGAAATAGCTGGTGAACAGCAGCGAGACCTGGGCGTGGCTGGCATTGAGCCCGCGCGCGATCGAGGTGAGAATCGGGTCGACCAGCCCGATGCCCATGAAGCCGACCATCGCGGCGAACGCGGTGGCCCACACCGCCTTGGGCTGGCGGAAAAACGAAGCGGCGATCTCGTCGTCGGGTTCGGACTGCATCGTGGAAAACGTCCTGAATGTTGGAACCGATTTAAGTGTATGATGCACGTATATCCATCCGTTGGACCGGGAATTCAAGATGCTTTATACACAACCCTCATCTGCACTCCGGACGAAGCGGGAGGATGGAATGCCCCGTCGCAGCGATGTCGCCGCCATCGAACAGGAACTCACGCTCCTGATCCGCACCGTCGAAGCGGTCCGCCGCCACCGCAGCTATCCCATCGAGCCTGCGCAATACCTGCACATGCGCACCCTGATGGCGGAAGGGCCGCAGACCGTGGCCGCCCTCGCAGCGCGGCTGCGACTCGACTCGTCCACCGTGACCCGCCAGATCGCCGCGATGGAATCCGCCGGGTTGATCGCCCGCACGCCGCACCCGACCGACAGCCGCAGCCACCTGATCGCACCCACCGACGAGGGCCGCGCCCGCACCGAGGAAATGCGCATCGGCCGAGAGGAGCGAATCGCGCGCCTCGTCGCCGAATGGCGCGACGACGACCGCCGCGACCTCGCCCGCCTGATGGGCAAGTTCAGCCGCGGCCTGCTCGCGCAGATCGGCGCGGAAACCGTCGATAGCGATTGATCGGTGCGGGGATTCCCGTAGTCTCGGTCTCCATGGACGCCAATTTTCTCACCCACGCCCTGAGCCTCGGCGCGGCGCACTGCGTCGCGGTGGTCGAGGACCACGGCGGCCTGCTGCTGTCGCTGTTCCTCACCGGGCTGCTGGGCTCGGTGACCCACTGCGTCGGGATGTGCGGGCCGTTCGTGATCGCCCAGACCGGCGCGGTGCTGGAGGGCGTGCCCGCGGGGCAGATGCGCGAGTGGCATCGGGTCAAGGGCGGGCTGCTGCTGCCCTATCACTTCGGCCGGATGACCACCTATGTGACCTTGGGCGGCATCGCGGGCGGGCTGTTCGGGCTGCTGCCCGACGGTCGCTTCGCCGCGATCTTCGGCGCGGCGCTGCTGGTTCTCGCCGCGATCGGCTTCGTCGGCTACGCGCTGCCGCGCCTCGGGCTGAAACTGCCGTTCTCGCTTGGCGCGAACGCCGCCTGGGCCGGGCTGGTGGAGCGGGTGGCGAAGCCCTTGTTCGCCAAGCCGATCGGCTGGCGCGGTTATCTCCTCGGCGTGGCGCTCGGCTTCATCCCCTGCGGGCTGGTCTACACGGCGCTGGCAGCCTCGGCGGCGAGCGGCGACGCGCTGGCGGGCATCTTCGCGATGGCCGCGTTCGCCGTCGGCACCATGCCCGCGCTGATGGGCTTGGGCATCGTCGGCGGCTGGGCGGCGGAGCGCTGGCGCGGCATTGCGGCCAAGGTTCTGCCGCTGGTCTACCTCGCCAACGCCGGTTTCCTGCTGTTCCTCGCCTACAGCCTCGCGCGGCCCGCCTACGACACGTCGATCGGCGGGCATTTCGCCCTCGTCGGGCCGCAGCATCAAATCGTCACCGACGCCGACTTCAAGGGCAAGGCGCTGATCGTCTACTTCGGCTACACTTTCTGCCCCGACGTCTGCCCCACCAGCCTGATCAACGTCGCCGACACCATCGACCTGCTCCCCGAAGCGGACCAGGGCAAGGTGGCGGCGATCTTCATCACCGTCGACCCGGCGCGCGACACGCCGGAGGCCTTGGCCGAGTACACCCCCCACTTCCACAAGACGATCGTCGGCCTTTCCGGCTCGGCGGATCAGATCGCGGCGGCGGCGGCGGCGTATCACGTCTATTACGCCAAGGTTGAGGGGCAGGGCGCGGCGGAGTATCTGATGGACCACACCACGGCGATCTACCTGATGGGGCCGGACGGCGGCTTCGTCCGCGCCTTCGAGCACACCGTCGATCCCGCCGTGCTGGCCGAAGCCCTCAAGACGACGATAAAGGACATCGAGTGACCCCCGGTTTCATCCTCGCCGCCCCGGCTTCCGGTTCAGGCAAGACCCTCGCCACCCTCGGCATCCTGCGCGCCTTCGTGCGGCACGGGCGGCGCGTCGCCTCCGCCAAGGTCGGGCCGGACTACATCGACCCCTGCTTCCACGCCGCCGCGACGGCGCGCCCCTGCCTCAACCTCGATACCTGGGCGATGCGCGACGAAACCCTCTCCGGCCTCGTCGGCACACTTGGGCGGGATACCGACCTCGTCGTCGCGGAAGGGGTGATGGGCTTGTTCGACGGCGCGATGGTACCGCTCGGCACCGAACGCGACGGCTCCACCGCCGCCCTCGCCCGCCTCACCGGCTGGCCGGTGGTGCTGGTGGTGAACGTCAAGGGGCAGGCGGGCTCCGCCGCCGCCGTGGTGCGCGGCTTCGCAGCGCACGATCCGCGCGTACGCTTGGCCGGGGTGATCTTCAACAACGTCGGCATGGGCCGCCACCTCGACATCCTCAAGGAAGCCACCGCCGCCGCCGTCCCCGGCCTTAAGGTTCTGGGCGGCATCCCCAAGACGCCGGATCTCTCCGTCCCCGAACGTCACCTCGGCCTAGTCCAGGCGCACGAGCACCCCGACCTACCGGGCTTCCTCGACGCCGCCGCCGACCTGATGGAAAAGCACCTCGACCTCGACGCCCTCGCGACATTGGCGCAGCCCGCCACGCTCGCGAGCGGCCCCACCGCAAGGCCAGTGCCGCCGCTCGGCCAGCGCATCGCGGTGGCGCAGGACGTCGCCTTCGCGTTCACCTATCCGGCGCTGCTCCAGGGCTGGCGCGACGCGGGCGCGGACCTTACCTTCTTCTCGCCGCTCGTCGACGAAGCGCCGGATGCGGCCTGCGACGCGGTCTACCTGCCGGGCGGCTACCCCGAGCTTCACGCCGGGCGAATCGCCGACAACGCCGCGTTCCTGAACGGCGTGCGTAACGCAGCAGCGGCAGGCAAGGCGATCTTCGGCGAGTGCGGCGGCTACATGACGCTGGGCGACGCGATCACCGACGCGAGCGGCGCCGCGCACCGCATGCTCGGCCTGCTGCCGGTCTCGACCAGCTTCGCCAAGCGCCGCCTGCACATGGGCTACCGCGTCGCGACCCTGGCCGCCGATTCGCCGCTCGGCAAGGCGGGGCAGCGCTACCGCGCGCACGAGTTCCACTACGCCGCGATCACCGCCGAATCGGAGAGCGACCGGCTGTTCACCGTGGTCGACGCGGCGGGCGAGAACCGGGGCGCGGTGGGGCTGAGGCGCGGCTCCGTCGGCGGTTCGTTCATGCACCTGATCGATCGGGATTCGCAATGACCGAGAAGTTCTGGGAAACCAAGACCCTCAAGCAGATGACCCACACCGAGTGGGAATCCCTCTGCGACGGCTGCGGCAAGTGCTGCCTGCACAAGCTGCAGGACGAGGACACCGGCGAACTCGCGTTCACCAACGCCGCCTGCCGCCTCCTCGACCGCGAGACCGCACGCTGCACCGACTACGCCCACCGCCGCATCCACGTGCCCGATTGCGTCCGCCTCACCCCCAAGAGCGCGGCCAAGTTCAACTGGCTGCCCGCCACCTGCGCCTACCGCCTGCTCGCCGAGGGCAAGCCGCTCTATCCCTGGCACCACCTCGTCTGCGGCGACCCGGAAGCCGTCCACCGCGCCGGAATCTCGGTGCGCGGCCGCGCCGTCAGCGAGGACGCGGTGGTCGACCTCGAAGACCACATCGTCGCATGGGCGGACCTTTGAACCTCGGCTTCCTCACCCGCAAGCGCGAACCGCTGCCCGAAATCTGGCGCTTCGGCGACGCCGACTGGCCCCTCGTCCTCACCCGCCGCCCCGGCACCCGCCGCATCACGCTGCGCCTCTGCGCCGTCTCCGACACCCTGCGCATCGTCGCGCCACCGCGCACCAGCCTCGCCGACATCCGCCGCATCGTCGACCAGCACAGCGCAGCCCTCGACACTCAGGCCCGCGCCCTGCCGCCGCGCGTCGCCTTCGCCGACGGCGCAACCCTGCCCTACCTCGGCCAAACCCTGCGCATCGCCCAAGGCTCCGGCCTCCGCAACACCTGGACCGAAACCCCGAAAGGCCCGCTGCTCACCGTCGGCGGCCGCCCCGAACACCTGCCCCGCCGCGTCCGCGACGCTTTGATCCGTCAGGCCGAAGCCACGCTCAAATCCGCCGTCGACGACGCCTTCGCCCGCGCCGAACCCTTCTCCCCCCGCCCCGTCGCCACCGTCCGGGTCGGCGATACCCGTGGCCGCTGGGGCTCCTGCGCCAGCGACGGAACCCTCCGCTTCTCCTGGCGCATCATCCTCGCCCCGCCCGAGGTCCTCCACTACCTCGCCGCCCACGAGGTCGCCCACCTCGCCGAAATGAACCACTCACCCCGCTTCTGGGATGTCGTCGCCGCCATCGACCCCAACGCCAAATCGGCGCGGGCGTGGCTCAAACGGCATGGGTCGGGGCTGCACCGAGTCGGGCCGCCGTTGCGGGGGAAAGGGGTTTAAGGCCAGGGCTCTGCCCTGGACCCGCCAAGGGCCGA
>DBTR01000072.1:8870-14157 GCA_002307145.1 Rhodospirillum sp. UBA1311
CGCCAAATCGGCGCGGGCGTGGCTCAAACGGCATGGGTCGGGGCTGCACCGAGTCGGGCCGCCGTTGCGGGGGAAAGGGGTTTAAGGCCAGGGCTCTGCCCTGGACCCGCAAAGGGCCAAGGGCCCTTTGATCCCGTTACTTTTTGTTTGCGCGTAGCGCGATAAAGCCATCACGCGGCGTGATCGCCGATAGCCGCTTCGCGGCGAAAACTAAAACTTACGGGGTTCTAGGGGCCCAAGGCCCCTAGCGGGCCCGGGCAGAGCCCGGCCTTCTCACCGCCCACCATGCAGGTCGCTCATCACGTCGTGCCAGACCCGCGCGGGGAGCGTTCCGCCGCCGACGTTCTTCATCGGGCTGTTGTCGTCGTTGCCGAGCCAGACGCCGGTGACGTAGCGATCGGTGAAGCCGACGAACCAGGCGTCGCGGCCATCCTGGGTGGTTCCGGTCTTGCCGGCGGCGGGGATGGCGAGGCGGGCGCGTTTGCCGGTGCCGTCGACGAGGACCTGAGCGAGGATGGCGTCGAGGGTGGCGACGGCGTCGGCGTCGGCGATGCGGCCGGGTCCGCCGCCGCTCGGGCGGTCGACGATCCTGCCTTCGGCGTCGCGGACGCTGTCGAGGCCGCGCGGCCAGACGCCGATACCGCCGTTGGCGAGCGCGGCGTAGGCGGCGGTGAGGTCGAGGAGGGTGACCGAGCCGCTGCCCAGCACGATGCTGGGACCGGAGTCGGTTTGCGGAATACCGAAGCGGGCGCAGGTTGCGGTGATCGCGTCGCCGCCGAGGTGTTGATAGAGGCGGACCGGGACGGTGTTGTAGGAGTGGATCAGGGCGGTGCGGAGGCTGACGATGCCGTGGAACTTGCCGTCGGCATTGTGGGGCGCCCAGTCGCGGATCTGGATCGGCGCGTCGTCGGCCTGGGTGTCGGGGGTCAGGCCGCTCGCGAACGCGGTGAGGTAGACGAACGGCTTGATCGTCGAGCCGGGTTGGCGCGTGGCCTGGGTCGCGCGATTGAAGCCGCCCGGAACGTAGGCGCGGCCGCCGACCATCGCGCGCACCGCGCCGGAGCGGTCCATCACCACCACCGCGCCTTCGCTGACGTCATGGCTGCGGCCTTCGCGGTCGAGGGTGGCGGTGAGGGCTTCCTCGGCGATGCGCTGGGCGCGCGGGTCGAGGGTGGAGCGCACCCAAAGGTCGCGGTCGGGCGGACCGAGGCGGTCGCGCACCGAATCGAGAACCCAGTCGCCGAAGTATCCCGCGTTGCTCCCGCTGCGCGCGCCGACGGCTTCGCGCCGCTGGACCCTGGCGGCCTGGGCGTCGGTAAGGTATCCGGCATCGGCCATGTTGGCGATCACCTGGCGGGCGCGCTTGTCCGCCGCGTCGGGGCTGGAGAGCGGGTTGTAGCGCGAGGGCGCCTTCAGCGTGCCGACCAGCACCGCCGCCTGGTAGACGTCGACGTCCTTTGCCGGGCGGGCGTAGAAGCGCCGCGCCGCCGCCTCGACACCGTAGGTGCCGCCGCCGAAGTAGACGCGGTTGAAGTAGAGTTCGAGAATCTGGTTCTTGGTGAACTTGGCTTCGAGCCAGAACGCGAGCAGAAGTTCCTGGACCTTGCGATGCATCGTGCGGTCGGTGGAAAGAAAGAGGTTCTTCGCCACCTGCTGGGTGATCGTGGACGCCCCCTGCCGCACGCCGCCGGCACGATAGTTGACCCACATCGCGCGGATGACCGAGAACGGATTGACGCCGAAGTGGTGGTAGAAGCCGCGATCCTCGGTGGCGAGCAGGGCCTGGATCAGATAGGGCGAAATCTGCGCCACGCCGACATAGCCGCCATGGAGATCGCCATAGGAGGCAAGGGTGCGCCCGGTCGCGTCCTCGACGACGAGGGCGGGGCGGCGGGGTTCGCGCGCGGCTTCCTCGATATCGGGAAGGCCATAGGCGCAAAACACCAGATACGCGCCCACCGCCATCCCGCACCACACCGCCACCGCCAGTCCCCAGCGCCGGATCACGCCGCGCAGGCCGCCGCCGCGCTTGGCTTTCGCGCCCGGCGACGGGGAATTCTCCGGATTGGATTTTGGTTTGGCGGACCGGGCCATGCTATGTTGGGTCACCCACAGGAAACGGTACGAGTCTGGTCATGTCCCTCGCAACCTACACCGTCTCGCTCTCCGCCGAAACCGCGGAGCGCCTCAAAGTCGTCGCGGAGTCGCAAGGCCTCTCCCCCGACGCGGCGATCGCCGACGCGATCGAAGCCTATCTCGCCGAATGGGAGCAGCACGCCGCCGATCTCGACGAGGCCGGGCGCGAGGTTCTGCCCTGGCTGAAGGCATCCCCCGAAGACTGAAAAAAAGCCGCGCCCGGCGGATCGTCGGGCGCGACTTAATGATCGGAAAGTCCGGCGGGCGCAACGCGCCCGCACGGCCTTTGCGAAGCGGTGATCAGGCCAGCTTCAGATCGACGGCAGAGGACTTGCCCTTGCGCGGGTCCTGCTGCAGTTCGAAGGAGAGCTTCTGACCGTCGTTCAGGGTCGAGAGACCAGCGCGCTCAACGGCGCTGATGTGCACGAAAACGTCGGCGCCGCCGTTTTCCGGCTGGATGAAGCCGTAACCCTTCTGCGCGTTGAACCACTTCACGGTACCGTTAGCCATAGTCGTATTCCCTTGATCAAGTGTTAGTCTTTACCCTAGGCCGGGCCAACCCCGACTTCGGATTCTGTCACGCCGCGTCGGACATCCGCCGCGGAGAAGATTTGCGCCGCCGATTTCTCGCCGCCGCAGGTTTGTTGCGCCCGTCCGGTTTTTGTTGTGCGGGCCGGGGAGACTCGACGTTGGGCGCATGACCGTCCTGCAACAGCGTGCGTCCTATCAAACGTTCAATGTCCCGAAGCAGTTTCCGTTCCATCGGATCGCACAATGTGATCGCGATTCCGTCCGCGCCTGCCCGCGCGGTCCGGCCGATACGGTGAACATACACCTCGGGGACGTTCGGAAGCTCGAAATTCACGACATGTTCGATGCCGTCCACGTCGATCCCGCGCGCCGCGATATCGGTCGCGACGAGGATCCGGGTTTCCGAGCTTTTGAAGCCGTCGAGCGCACGGGTGCGCTGGTTCTGGCTCTTGTTGCCGTGGATCGCGACAGCCGAAAGACCGGCCGCGTTCAAGTGCTTGGTCACCCGATCCGCGCCGTGCTTGGTGCGGGTGAAGACGATGGTGCGGCCCTTGGCCTCGGTCTTGAGGATTTCGGTCAGCACCGCGCGCTTATCTTCCGCGGCGGTGGCGATCACCTTCTGGGTGATCCGCTCGATCGGGCGGGAGACCGGGGTCGCCTGGACTTCCTTCGGATTCTTCAGGAAGTCGTTGGCGAGCGCACGAATCGCGGGCGGCATGGTCGCCGAGAACAGCTGGGTCTGGCGGACCTTGGGGGTCTTGGCGAGAATCCGGCGAATCGCGGGCATGAAGCCGAGGTCGAGCATCTGATCGGCTTCGTCGAGGACGACGCTGCGCACCTGGTCGATCCGTGCCGCGCCCGCGCCCATGTGGTCGAGGAGACGGCCCGGGGTCGCGACGAGGATGTCGACGCCGCGCGCCATCGCCGCGATTTGCGGGCCGGGCTTGACGCCGCCGACGACGAGGGTCGCGGTCAGCTTCATGAACTTGCTGTAGGCGCGGATGCAATCGAGGATCTGCGCGGCCAGCTCGCGGGTCGGCGCAAGAATCAGCGCGCGGCAGGACTTGGGTTCGGGTTTGGTGGCTTCGGCCGCGAGGCGCTGCAACATCGGCAGCACGAAAGCGGCAGTCTTGCCGGTACCGGTCTGCGCGATGCCGATCAGATCATGGCCGGCGAGACCGTGGGGGATTGCAGCAACCTGGATCGCGGTGGGGGTTTCATAACCCTCGGCGGCGACGGCGCGCAACAGGGACTCGGCGAGGCCGAGGTCGGAAAAAGTCGTCAAATCATTACCATTCATGTCGCCAACGTCGCCGGAAGTTCGGCGCCAACGGCGTTAAGTTCGGGAGGAAGCTGGCGTAGATCCGCTGCCTATGGGCGTCCCTTCCGTAGGAACAACGCGATGGCGGCAGTCCGGTGACAGGCAAAGCAGCGCATCCAGAGGAGGCCGACAGGACCAAAGGTCCCTCTACGCACGGCACTTCCGGATTTGAGAGTGCACACACTTTCAACCAAAGCACAAGCGGTATTCATCTGAACGCACGCGGGTATGCCGACACCTGGAACCGCACCAAGACTCGCATTACGGGCGAATCGTCGCAGGGTTCCCGACCACCGTCGCTCCGGCGGGAACGTCCTTGGTGACCACGCTCCCCGCGCCGACGGTCGCGCCGTCGCCGATCGTAACCCCCGGCAGAATCAATGCGCCGCCGCCGATCCAGACATTGGCGCCAATTCGAATCGGTCGGCCGAATTCCAGGCCTTCGGCCCGCGCCCTTGGATCACGGGGGTGGTCGGCGGTGAGAATCTGCACCCCCGGGCCGATCTGCGTGCCGTCGCCGATATCGACCGAGACCACGTCGAGGATTACGCAGTTGAAATTGAGAAACGCACCCGCGCCGAGGCGGATGTTGAAACCGTAGTCGCAATGGAACGGCGGCCGAATCTGCGCTCCCGCGCCGAATCCGCCAAAGCGCGCGGCGAACAGGGCCCGCAGCGCCTCGGGCACGACGCCGGGCGTGTTGACTTGCGCCAACCACGCCCGAGTCTCGTCCTGCGCGGCCTGGATCTCGGGCGCTTGCGCGTCGTAGAGATCCCCGGCCAGCATCTTTTCCAGTTCGGGACGGTCCATCGTGCCTTCGAAATCAGGACGACTCACGCATCGGGGTCGCGCACCAGCGCCCAGCACAATGCAAACAGTCCGATTCCGCCTTTCACCGCCAAGCCAAGGACCAGATAAACCAAGGCATTTGCAACCAGGATGAGTCCCGAAAGCAGGACCTTGATGGTTCCCGTCGCCGTCGGCGCCCCCAAGCCCAGGAGTATCCCGGGGCACAGTTCCATATGGAAGTCTGCAATCTTCGCCAGCGCGGGGGCCTGATATACCGGGGCCAATACCCAGTACGCCGCAGGGAGTACTGCCCCGAGCAGCAGCCATGCAACCCCGAAACGGGCCGTTATCCAGTGACGTTTCGCGTTCCGCTTCATGTCTCTCGCGAACCGGGGGCGAAGGGCCTTCCCTCCGGGGGATTTCCGCACTCGGGAATGCCCGCCGGGCATTCCCGTCGCCGTCGGCGAGCGTGCTCCAATCCCTTCGCGGGGTCCAGGGGCAGAGCCCCTG
>DBTR01000095.1:0-7283 GCA_002307145.1 Rhodospirillum sp. UBA1311
CCGGTCGGCGTCAGCTCGCCGGCCACCTTGAACATCGTCGGGATCATGAGCAGCAGGCCCTGCGACGCGGTGAACGACGTCGCGAGGGCCCCCTTCTGGACCGCCCCGTGCAAGGCGGCCGCGGCGCCGCCCTCCGACTGCATCTCGGTGACCTCGGGGATGTCGCCCCAGAGGTTCGGCTTTCGCTCGAACGACCATTGATCCGCAAGTTCGCCCATCGTCGAGGATGGGGTAATCGGATAAATCACCGCGATTTCGCTGGCGCGGTAAGCGACTGAGGCGCACGCCTCGTTGCCGTCGACGGCAATCCACTTTCCACTGGACACGGATGGCACTCCTGTTCCGGCTTGGACCCTGGGGTCGTGCATGGTCTCACGCACGGTCCCGCACAACGTTTCGGGTAGGTTTCCCATTACCGATACCCGAACTACTCCAGCGGTGCTCCGGCGTCACAACGACAGGCCGGCGGCCGCTTCCTTCAAAATCTCGGCGCTGCGGCGCAGGGCCGCACGTTCGCCCGGGTCGAGGACCGGCCTGAGCGTGGAAATCACGCCCGTCGCCCCAACCACGCGCGGCAACGAAAGGGTAACGTCGCGGATGCCTTCGACGTCCGCGTTCATCGCGGAGACCGAGAGCAGTACCCGCTCGTCCGAACGGATTGCTTGCACTATGCGTGCCAGCCCGCCACCGATGCCGAACCAGGTGGCACCCTTGCCGGCGATGATCGCATAGGCGGCGCGGCGCACCGCTTCGTCGATCGCGGCGCGGGCGGAGTCATCGAGCGGGCGGCCTTGCTGCCGCGCCATTTCGGCGACTGAAAGGCTTCCGGCGGTCGCCCCGGACCACCACAGCATTTCGGAATCGCCGTGCTCGCCGAGGACGTAGGCGTGGACCGATGTCGGCGAAACGCCGAGATGCTCGCCGAGCAGGGCGCGAAAGCGCTGGGTGTCGAGGATCGTGCCCGAGCCGAATACCCGGCCGGGGGGCAGGCCGGAGATCTTCGCGGCGATCTCGGTCATGATGTCGAGGGGATTGGAGGCGACCAGGAGGATCGCGTCGGGGCAGGCTTCGAGAACCGCCGGAATGATCTCGCCGAAGACCTTGGCATTGCGGCCGAGGAGTTCGAGCCGGGGTTCCCCGGGGCGCTGGCCGACGCCGGCGGAGAGGATGACGACGCCCGCACCCTTGAGGTCGGCATAGCCGCCCGCGCTCACCCGCACCGGACGGGAAAGCGGCGTGGCGTGGAGGATGTCGTGCGCCTGCGCGATCGCAAGCGCCGCGTTGGCGTCCACCAACACGATCTCGCTCGCGGCCCCGGTCAAGACCATGGCAAACGCAGCGGTCGCACCGACATTGCCGGCACCGACGATTCCGACCTTCATCAGGTCCCCCGCTTGTATAACCCCAGGTGCAGGAGGTTACTGCCGCGCGCCCTCGACGCAAAGGATTCTGTCGGGGTTCCACAAGTTGTTCTCAACGCATTGAAAGAAATTGTAAATTTGCATGAATTGGATTGGTGATGAAAAGATGTATCGAGACATCACCGGAAAACCCGAGCCGAAGCGCTTTGCGATTCGCCCGGACACGTGCATCGCATGCGAATTTCGCAGCGAAACCGGGAGGCGACGGGCGCTAATGCCCTTGTTTGCCGCGAAGCCCGCCCCAGGTTGACAATACTACCCGGAAAGGCTACCACGACCCCGCCTGATTGCGGCTTCTTCGAGGCCGTCGGCTCCCGACTTCCAGGACTTGCGTGCATGTCGAACGAACCTCCCAGTTTTGCGCTGATTTCCGCCTTCGTCCCGAGGCGGGAGGCCTGAAGCGCCGGTAGAGGCGACGCGCCCCCGTCCGATGTTCCGCCAAGGGGACCCGCCATGCTCACATTGTTTCATTTCGACCAAGGAATTTTGCAGCAGACGCCGGTCGAAGGCGCGCTCGATGCCCTGCCGGAACAGACGGTCTGGATCGACATCGTCCGGCCGACCCAGGATGACGAGCAGGCGATGGCGCGCCTGCTCTCCGTCGAAATCCCGACCCACGAGGAAATGCAGGAAATCGAGGCGTCGAGCCGCCTTTACGAAGACGGCGGCGCGCTGGTGATGACCATGCCGGTGTTGACCCGGGCGATGACCGACGAGCCCGAGGCCGCCGCCGTCACCTTCATCCTCGCGGGCAGCCGGTTGATCACGGTGCGCTATGTCGACCCGCTGCCGTTCTCGATGTTCGTGCGCCGCCTCGCGCGCCAGTCCGCGTTGGTTTCGACCGGCGAGGTGGCGATGGTCGGCCTGCTCGAACAGATCGCCGACCGCCTCGCCGACGTGCTCGAAAGCGCGACCGCCGACCTCGAAGCGATCTCGCGCGACATCTTCCGCAAGGACGAGGTCAAGGGCGGCAACGATTTGAAGGAAATGCTCCAGCGCGTCGGCCGCGCCGGCGACCTCGCGACCAAGGCCAAGGACAGCCTCCTCGGCCTCAACCGGATGATGCTGTTCCTCGGCTCTCAGTCGGGGATTCACAAGGCGGTGAAGCAGCGGATGAAGACCCTGATGCGCGACGCGAATTCGATCGCCGAGCACGCGACGTTTTTGTCCACCAAGGTGGCTTTCCTTCTCGATGCAACCCTGGGTATGATCAACATCGAGCAAAATAACGTCATCAAGGTTCTGACCGTCGCATCCATCGCATTTCTGCCGCCGACCCTGATCGGCAGCCTCTACGGCATGAACTTCGAAATCATGCCGGAACTGCACTGGCGATACGGCTATCTCATGGCGGTGGGGCTGATGTTCCTTTCGGCGGTCCTGCCGCTGGCCTACTTCCGCCGCAAGAAGTGGCTTTGACCTTTCATTCGACCAAAAAGATTCTCCGGCCATAACGCGCCGGTTCGACTCGGAGGACTTCACGTGTCTACAGACGTCTCGCATCGCAACCCCGGCCTGCTCGGCCGTTGGAACGCCATTCCGTTGTGGCAGAAAATCCTCGCCGGGCTGGTGCTCGGCCTGATCGTCGGCCTGGTCTTCGGCCCGGCCGCCGCCGCTCTCAAGCCGATCGGCTCCGCGTTCATAGCGGGTATCAAGATGCTGATCGTGCCGCTGGTGTTCGTCTCCCTGGTGTGCGGCGTCACCTCGATGCGCGACCCGGCGAAGATGGGCCGCGTCGGCGTCAAGACCATCGCGCTCTATCTCGTCACCACCGCCGTCGCGATTGCCATCGGCCTCGCCCTCGGCACGGTGCTGAACATGGGCGCGGGCGTCGGCATGGAATCCGCCAAGGCGGTCGCGCCGAAGGCGGCGCCGTCGATCGCCGATATGCTGCTGGCGCTGATCCCGACCAACCCGATCGAGGCGATGAGCACCGGCAACGTTCTCCAGGTGATCGTTTTTGCGATCCTTCTCGGCCTCGCGATCAACATGTCGGGCAAGGCGGGCGAAACCGTGCGCAACGGCTTCGATTCGCTGGCCGAAGTGATCTACAAGCTCACCGCCATCGTGATCTGGTTCGCGCCGTTCGGCGTGTTCGCGCTGATGGCGTGGACCGCGGGCACCTACGGCCTCGACTTGCTGCTGCCGCTCGCGATGGTGATCGTCGCGGTGTATGTCGGCTGCATCCTGCACGCGTTCTTCATCTACGGCGGCGCGCTGTGGGCGGCGGGGCTCAATCCCTTCCTGTTCTTCAAGGGCATCGCCGAGGCCGCCGCAGTGGCGTTCACCACCACCTCGTCGTCGGGCACCCTGCCGGTGTCGATGACCTGCGCACGCAAGAATCTCGGCGTGTCGGACAGCGTCTCGGGCTTCGTCCTGCCGCTCGGCGCGACCGTCAACATGGACGGCACCGCGCTCTACCAGGGCGTCTGCGCGCTGTTCGTGGCGCAGGTGTTCGGCGTCCATCTTTCGGGCGGCGACTACGTCACGATCATCCTGACCGCGACGCTCGCCTCGATCGGCACCGCCGGCGTGCCGGGCGCGGGCCTGATCATGCTTTCTCTGGTGCTGACCTCGGTCGGCCTGCCGCTCGAAGGCGTGGCGATCATCGCGGGTATCGACCGCATCCTCGACATGGCGCGCACCACATTGAACGTCGTCGGCGATTCGATGGTGGCGACTCTGGTGGCGAAGTCGGAGGGCGAGTTGGACCTCGGGGTCTACAACAGCGGCCGCGACGTCGTCGGCGAAATCGGCTGACGCGATTCTCCGGATCGGAAAGGGCGCCTTCGGGCGCCCTTTTTCGTTTCAGGAGAGGGCGGCCAGAACCCGCAGGAAGGCGGCGCGGCGCTCGGCCTTCTCCGCATCGGTCATCGGCACCGGCTTGCCGACGCCCCAGATCGGCGCGGCCCCGGCGAGGTCGCTCATCCAGCGCGCGATGACGTGGACGTGAAGCTGGGTGACGACGTTGCCAAGCTGGGCGATATTCATCTTCTCGGCGGCGTATTCCGCCTTCATCGCCGCGCCGACGCGGCAGATCACATCCATGAAATTCGCTTCCTTCGACTTCGGCAGGTCGAAGAGTTCGCTCGCGCCCGGGTGCTCGGGCACCAGGATCATCCAGGGGAAGCGCGCGTCGTTCATCATCCGCGCCTGGACGCCGCGGATCGTGGCGAGGTGTTCGCTGTCCGCCGCGAGGCGCGGATCGAGGACGAATTCGGTCATCTGGATCTCCATATGAAAACGGCCGGGGCGCCGCCCCGGCCGGCAAAACCGTTTTCAGCATAGCCTCAGTCGTCGGCGCGCGCGACCGGCGCGAGACGCGGCTCGATCCAAAGCGCGTTCAAAATGCCGAACGCACAAGCGAGGCCGAGGCCGAGAACCCAGGTGAAGTACCACATAGCAAAAGCCTCCTTTTCAGTAGCCGTGCCCGGCGTCGTCGGGCTGAAGTTTCCCGCGCAGGACGTGGAAGATATAGCTGGTGTAGGCGAGGATGATCGGCACGAAGATCACCGCGCACACCGCCATCACGAACAGGGTGCGATGGCTCGAAGACGAGTCCCAGACCGTCAGACTGGCGGCGGGCTGGATGCTGGACGGAATGATGAACGGGAACAGGCTCATTCCGGCGGTGACGATCACGCCCGCGAGGCCGAGGCCGCTGCTGATGAAGGCAAGGCCTTCCTTCCGCAACACCGTCAGCCCCGCCGCGCCGAGCAGCCCGGCGATGCCGAGGATCGGCGCGAGCGCTGCAATTGGCATCCGTGTGTAGATGTCGGTCCAGAGGCCGGGAGCGGTGGTGACGGTCTTCAGCAGCGGGTTCGACGGGCCGGCGGGGTCGACCACCGAGGTGATCGCGTAGCCGGTGATGCCCGAGGCGATCCACAGCCCGGCGAGAACGAACGCCGCCACCGAAATCGGCGCGAAGATCGTCACGGCGCGGCGGGTGCGGGCGGCGACCTCGCCGTCGGTCTTGAGGATCAGGTAGGTGCCGCCGTGGGCGACGAGCATGGTCAGGCTGACCACGCCCGCGAGCAGGGCGAAGGGATTGAGGAGTTCGAACAGCCCCGAACCTTCGTAGAAGATCCGCTGGTCGGCGTCGATGGTGAACGGCACGCCGACGAACAGGTTGCCGACCGCGACACCGAATACCAGCGCGGGGACCGCACCGCCGACGAACAGGGCGATGTCCCAGTTGCCGCGCCAGCGCGGCGACTTCAGCTTGCTGCGGAAGTCGAAGCCGACCGGCCGCAGGATCAGCGACGCGAGCACCAGGAACATCGCGATGTAGAAGCCGGAGAACGCGGTGGCGTAGATCGGCGGCCACGCGGCGAAGATCGCGCCCGCGCCGAGGATCAGCCAGACCTGGTTGCCTTCCCAGACCGTGCCGACCGAGGAGATCACCATGCGGCGCTCGCTGTCGGTCTTGGCGACGAAGGGCAGGAGCGCCGCGACGCCGAGGTCGAAGCCGTCCATGATCGCGAACCCGATCAGGAGGACGCCGAGCAGGGCCCACCAGAGAACCCGGAGCGTTGGATAGTCGATGATATCGTAGAGCATGATCTCAAGCTCCCTTTGCGGCGGTGGCGGCTACGGGCGCAGGGCCGTTCAGGCCGAGGACTTCCACCGGCCCCATCAGGATGGTGCGGCGCATCAGGAACACATCGATCACCGCGAGGGTGGAGTAGAACGCGACGAAGCCGAACAAGGTGAAGCCGACCTTGACCACCGACAGGCTCGATGCGGCGAGGAAGGTGGGCAGCACGTCGGCGATCGCCCAGGGCTGGCGTCCGTATTCGGCGACGATCCAGCCCAGTTCCGCCGCAACCCACGGCAACGGCAGGCTCCATACCAGCATCGTGAGGAACCACGGCTTGTCGAACTCAAGCTTGGCCGAGAAGTAGAATGCGGCGGCGAACGCGAGGATGAAGTAGAAGCCCAAGCCCACCATCAGGCGGAAGGTCCAGAACAGCGTACCGACGTCGGGGATGGTGGAGTTGGCGGCCTTCGCCACCAGGGCGGCGTCGGCGGTTTCCGGGGTTTCGGTGAACTTCCGCAGCAGCAGGGCGTGGCCGAGGTCGGCCTTGGTCGCCTCGAAGATGGCGCGGGCTTCGGCATCGGCCGGATCGGCGCGGAGGCGCTTCAACGACACCAATGCCTGCTTGCCGTTCTCGATCCGGCCCTCGGCGACACCGACCAGGTCCTTGATCCCGGGCAGGGCGGTGTCGATCGAGCGGGTCGCGATCAAGCCGAGCATCCACGGCACCTGAATCGCGTAATGGGTTTCCTGCGCCTGGGAATCCGGAATGCCGAACAGGGTGAATCCGGCGGGTGCGGGTTCGGTCTCCCACATCCCCTCGATCGCGGCGAGCTTCATCTTCTGGTGTTCGGTGACGGTGTAGCCGCTCTCGTCGCCCAGCACCACCACCGACAGCGCCGAAGCGAGGCCGAACGACGCGGCGACCACGAACGAACGCCGCGCGAAGCCGACATGACGGCCGCGCAGCAGGTACCAGGAACTGATCGAGAGAACGAACATCGCGCCGGTGACGTAGCCCGCGCTCACGGTGTGGACGAACTTCGCCTGCGCGACCGGGTTGAAGATGATGTCGAAGAACGAGGACAGCTCCATCCGCATGGTCTGGAAGTTGAATTCGGCGCCGACCGGATACTGCATCCAGCCGTTCGCGATCAAAATCCACAGCGCCGAGAGGTTGGAGCCGATCGCCACCAGCCACGCGGTGGCGAGGTGGGCGCGCGGGCTGAGCTTGTCCCAGCCGAACAGGAACAGGCCGACGAACGAGCTTTCGAGGAAGAACGCCATCAGGCCTTCGATCGCGAGCGGCGCGCCGAAAATGTCGC
>DBTR01000095.1:7620-29367 GCA_002307145.1 Rhodospirillum sp. UBA1311
GCGAAGTTGATGCCGAAGAGCTTGCCCCAGAACTGGGTCATGTCCTTCCACACCGCCTTGCCGGTCATCACGTAGACCGATTCCATGATCGCCAGGATCAGCGACAGGCCGAGGGTCAAAGGCACGAACAGGAAGTGATACAGCGCCGTCATCGCGAATTGCAGGCGCGACAGGTCTACGACGGAGTGGTCGATCATTGGATGTCTCCTCGGGAGGTGTCGCCGGGTTCGGCGGCGGTCAGCTTGGCCGCCATGTCGTCGGCGACGACCTCGTGCGTCATCGGCCCGAACCAGAAAATTCTGGCGGTCAGGAGGATGGCGATTTTCAGCAGAAGAACGGGGGCCAGCGCGCGGGCAAGGCGGGTGCGCGGGTGGTACAGATTGGAAAGCGCCGAGGCGAGAATGGAGAGGACGCGCGGCATGGGAGGATGTCCGAAGTTCAGTACCCAACCCATGGGATAGGACAATTTTTTCCCATTAGCAAACCCGAATTCAGACAGAAATTCGCAATTTTATCGATGGGTTACGCCAGATCGCGAACGCGCCTAGGGCGCGCTCGCATGCATACCCGAGAAAACCACACGGAAATCAGGGCTTTCCGTCCCACACCCATATGGGCAGGGATGCGTCGATGAAAAGGTCAGGGCGTCGCGAGTGCGAGATCCCAGGCGTGGGCGAAACCGCGATAATGCCGGGGATCGGGAGAAATCGCGCCGCGGCGACCGACCACGGCGGCCGCGAATTCCTGCGCGCGCGCCAGAGTCGTGGAGAGACTCCAGCCGCGCAGCAGGCCGACGATGGTTGCGGCGGCGAAGGCGTCGCCCGCGCCCACCGGATCGACGACGATCTCGGCGCGCGGCGGCGGCGGCTGGGTGACCGTGCCCGAAGCGTCGACGGCGAGCGCGCCCTTCGGCCCCAGGGTGACGATCACGAGGCCGAGCCCCCACGCGTCGATCCAGCGCCGCGCCCGGCTGACGATGTCGCCGTCGGGCCCGGCGAGGAGGTCGAGTTCCTCGGCGTTGAGCTTGACCCAGCGGGCGCGCGAAACGAGGTCGAGAACTCCGGCCTTGTCCCACCAGGGGGAGCGCAGGTTGACGTCGAGGAATACCGGCGCGCCGGAGAACTGGCGCAAGGTGTCGAGCGCGGCGCGGCAGGTTTCGGAGCGGAGCGCGAGGGTGCCGTGGTAGAGCAGCGATGCGGGTCCGAGCGACGGCAGGGCCTCGGGGCAAATCGCATCGAAGGCGGCATCGGTGCGGATGTCGTAGCGAGGTTCGCCATGGCTCAGGTCGATGTCGACCCGGCCGGTGGGGCGTCGAGCATCACGCTGCACGCCATGGTCTTCCATGCCCCAGGCGCGCATCGCATCGGCGATCCGCTTGCCGGGGTCGTCTTCGCCGATCCGGGTAATCATCGTGGGTTGCGCGCCGAATGCCTGGAGGTGCCACGCCACGTTGAACGGCGCACCGCCGAGGACGGTTTCGCCGCCGGGGAAATGGTCGAACAGAACCTCGCCGAAAACCAGGGGATACGCTGTCATCGTGGCCTCCGAGGCCTGGGGTTGGTCCACCTTTCAATATAGGTATTCCGGAGGCGGTTGGCCGCTCAACCGATCCAGTCTTCGGCTTCGGGGAAAAAATGCACCACGCCTTCGACCACCCCGGCGGCGTAGTTGCCGTTCATGCCGCGATAGCCACCTTCGGCGAGGTAGAGATCGGCGGATTTGCCCGCGATCTCCGCGAGGTGCCGGGCCTGGGCGCGAACTTCGGCGGTGGCGTTGGCGACCAGGATCGCCTTCAGCGGTCCGGCGAGGACCGGCAGATCGTTGCCGGAATCTCCGGCGAACACGGTGCGCGCGGGCGACACGTCGAGGCGACTGCGGATGAACTCCACCGCGCCCTGCTTGGTCGCCGACCTCGGCAGGATGTCGACGAGGCCGACCGGGATGGTTTCATCGACGCTCCAGATTACCTCGGCGACGACGCCCAGGGCTTCGAGCCGGAGTTCAATGGCGCGGAGCAGGCTGCCGGTGTCGGTATCGGCGGGCGCGGTATAGGAGAGCTTGAAGCGGCTCTGGCGGTCCTCGCCCTGGAGCGCGAGGTCGCGAATTCCCGCGAGCGCGTTCCGGAGGTCGGCGTGGGTGCGGCCGCGCCAGTCCGTACCGATGGCGAGATCCCAGGTTTCCCAGGGCTTCCACGTTGCGGCGGGGCCGACGTCGTAGATCGTCGACCCGACGTCGCCCGCGACATAATCCGGGATCGGCAGGTCCCATCGCGCGATCGCCCGCTCGACCAGATGCCGGGAACGCCCGGTCACGAATGCGAGCTTGATGCCCGGCCGCGACACCAGCCGCCTGAGGCAAGGCATCGCCTGCTCGGAAAGAGGCTGGGGGCCGTTCGGGATCAGGGTGCGGTCGAGGTCGCAGCAGAGCAGCAGGCTGGTGGTGTCGGTCATGTCGGCTCCTGCTCGGCGACGGCGGGATCGGCCGTATCCTCCGGCGGTTTCGGCACGGGGATGTTGATCTCGCCGAGAAAATCGAAGGTCTCGATCGCTTCGAGGATGCCGCCCGCGTACTTGGCGGTGGGCACGAACACCCGGTCGAGCTCAGTCAACGTCGCGAGTTCGTCGTCGTGGCGGTCGGCGACGATCACCGCGAGGGTGTTGCCGCGCATCATGTCGACGTCGCTGCCCGAGCCGCCCGCCACAAGAATGCGGTCGAGCGGAATGCTGAACTGGTGGGCGGCATAGCGCAGCGCCAAACCCTTCGAGGCGCGGGCGGGCACCACGTCGAGGAAGTGGCCGAACGAAAGAACGAGATTCACGGGCAGTTCGGCCTGGTAGAACAGCGACTGGATATCCTCGATCTTCGGCGCCTTCTCGGGGTCGTAGAAGTAGCTGACCTTGAACGACGATTGCTGTTCCTTCGGCTGGAGTTCGACGCCGTCGAGTTTGGCCATCACCCGGCGCACCTTGCGCGGCGTCCACTGGTGGTCGATGTGGGCCTCCCACCAGTCATCGAGCTTCAGTTCGCGCCCGTAATGGATTTCGCTCCCCAAAGCGGTGATCAGAATGTCGGGGGCGGGGATGCCGTGACGCCGGATCACCCGGAGAGCGGATTCGAGCGGCCTGCCGGTGGCGATGCCGAAGGCGCAGGTCTTGCGTTCCTTGCGCAGCAGCGCGCAGAGCTTTTTCAGGCTGTCGTCGTCGCCGATCAAGGCCTGGTCGAGGTCGGCCACCACCGCGCGATCGGCGTAGACGGTATTGCGGCGCAACGTGGGGCGGACCACCAGCTCTCGCCCGATCAACGGCCGGATTCCGTCGAGATAAGCCTCGACGTGGGCTTCCCACGAATAGTGGCGGGCGACGTTGCGGATGCCGTTGTCGTGCATCCGCTTCCAGTCCTTCGGGTGGCTTAAAATCTTCAGCAGCGCATCGCCGATTTCCTTGGTGTCGAGCGGGTCGACGAGGATGCCGTTGTCGCAGTTGCCGATGATGTCGGTTGGGCCGCCGTCGTGGGTGGCGACGATCGGCAGGCCGCTCGCCGAGGCTTCGAGCAACGTCAGGCCGAACGGCTCGGTAAGCGCCGGGTTGACGAACACCCCCTTGGTTTGCGCTGCGATGCGATACATCGGCGGCACGTCGAAGACCGATTTCGGCATCGCCGCCGAGCCGTAAAGATCGTGGCGGTCGATCGCGACGAGGAGGTCCTTCAGCACGTCCTGCTGGGCTGATTCCATACTCGCGATATCTTCGCGGGTGCCGGGGACGATCACCAGGTTGGCGAGTGCCCTGAGCTTCGGGTTTTCGCCGAAGGCGTCGACCAGCGCGGGCAGGTTCTTGCGCTCGTCGGGGCGGGCGATCGCCAGCACCATCGGCTTCTTCGGATCGGCGAGGAAGCGGGCGACGTCGGCGGCGAGGTCGCTTTTATCCTCGTCGCCCCTGGGGGGGTGAAAGCGGGCGAGGTCGACGCCGGGCGGAATGATCGTCATGTTGCCGGGGTGGTAGCAGTCGTAAAGCTCGTACTGCTCGGTGATTTCGTTGTGGGTGCTGGCGATCACCAGTTCGGCGATCGAGAGGGTTTCCTCTTCCGCGTCGATGCGGCGGCGCATCGCGTAGCGCGCCTCGATCGCATCCGCATCCATGCCCGCCGCGAGCAGCCGCATGCGCTTCACCCGGCCGAGGGAATGGCCGGTGTGGGCGAGCGGGCGGCCGAAGATCTTGGCGAGCAGGGTGCCGACGTGGCCTGCGTCGGCGTAATGGCTGTGGAACAGGTCGGGAATGTCGTCCTGCTCGCGCAGGAATTCGGCGAGCGTGTCCGCCATGCCGTCGAGATGATCCCAGAGCAGTTCCTTGCGGATGTAGTCGGGCGGCCCGGCGGGAATGCGGACGATCCGGGCGTTCTGGCCGATCTCCTCGATCGGCTGGGCATAGTCGGGGCCGACGGCCGGGTCGTCGATCAGGCGGGTGACGAGATCGACCTTGCGAACGTGCGGATGCTTGCCGAGGGTGCGGGCGAGTTCGACGACGTAGAGGGTCTGTCCACCGGTGTCGGAATCGCGCCCAAGTTCGAGGTCGTGGCCACGGATCAGTCCGTGAATGCTCAAAAGGACGATGTAAAGTCCATCGGCTTTGGATTTCGCCATTGGATCCCCAGACTCCTTCGTTGGCCTACGCGGCCGCCAGCAGCACCGCCAGTTGGTACGGTGCGAGACGCATCTCCTCGGTTGCGACGATGATCTTTCCGGCGAGTATGTCGGTGACGGTTTTCCGCAAGCCGAGCGTACGTAAACGCCTCGCCGAAATGATTTGTTCCCGTTCGGTGAAGTTGGCGAGGACCAGCATGCTCTGGTTCTCGTGGCGGCGGAAATAGCCGAACACGTGCGGATTGCCGGTCTTGACGATCTCGGTGTCAGCGCGGGTGAAGGCGAGGTTCTGCTGGCGGATCTGGATCAGCCGCAGCAGCCCGAGGAAGATCTTCCCCGGCACGCTCGAACGGTCGTGGCGGCTTTCGGCGCGTTCCCAGTCGGCCTTGATGCGGTGCGCCCAGCGGCTGTCGCCGATCAGCGAGGGGTCGCGCTCGTAGCCGTAGTCGTTGGTCACGCCGAGTTCGTCGCCGAGGTAGATCAGCGGCACGCCGCCGATGGTCAACACGATGCCGTACATCAGGAGGATGCGCGAGATCGCGAGATCGATCTCGGCGTCGTCGCCGGTGGCGATCGCGGCTTCGAGCCCCGCGAGCGAGGCGGTGGTGCCGGAAATCCGCATGTCTCCGGTATCCGGATTGTCCTGGAACGGCAGGCCGCGCGCGAAGCTGCCGGGGAAGCGCCCGGTGAAGAACTCGTTGAGGAAGCGCCGGTGATCGAACGGGTTCATCCCGAGATCCTGGGCGTCGTCGTCGGAGAAGGTCCAGCCGATGTCGTCGTGGCTGCGCACGTAGTTCAGCCATGCGCAGTCCGAGGGCAGGGTGAATCGTCGCTCCATCGCGCGGTGTAGCAGGGTGACGTCGCGGGTGGCGAGAGTGTTCCATAGCAGCGCCATCAACTGCGGATTGTAGGAGATCTGGCACTCCTCGCGGTGGATGTACTTGATCACGTCGTCGGGGTGGACGATCGCTTCGGAGAGGAACAGCATCGCGGGCGCGGCGATCTGCACCAGGGCGTTGAACGCCTGAATCACGGTGTGCGCCTCGGGCAGGTTTTCGCAGTTGGTGCCCTCGCGCTTCCACACGAACGCCACCGCGTCGAGGCGCAGCACTTCGACGCCGACGTTGGCGAGGGACAACATCTCGCCCGACATCGCGTTGAACACTGCCGGGTTTTCGTAGTTCAGGTCCCACTGGTAGTTGTGGAAGGTGGTCCACACCCATTTGCCGATGCGGTTGCGGTAGGTGAACGCGCCGGGGTGTTCGTCGGGGAACACCGCGCGCAGGTTCTCCTCGTAGATGTCGGGTTCGGTGCGGTCGGGGAACATCCGGTAGAAGTTCTGGTATTCCTCGTCGCCCGCCAGCGCCCGCTTCGCCCACTCGTGCTCGTCCGAGGTATGGTTGAAGACGAAGTCGAGGCACAGGCTGATACCGTAGTGGCGGAGTTCGGTGGCGAGTTCCACCATGTCGTTCATGCTGCCGAGCTTGGGGTCGATGTCGCGGTAGGACGAGATCGCGTAGCCGCCGTCGTCGTCGCCTTCGGGGGAGAGGAACGGCGGCATCAGGTGCAGGAAGGTGATTCCCATTTCGGAGAGGTAGGGGATCTTGCCGCGCACCCCGGCGAGGTCGTCGGCGAACAGGTCGACGTAGCACATCGCGCCGATCATCCGCTGGCTCTGGAACCACTGCGGGTCGCCGGCGCGCGAGGCGTCGAGCGCCTTGAGCGCGTCCGGTCGTCCCGCCCAGCTTTCGGTGGCGGTGATGAGAATCTGCTCAAGGTGATAGAAGAAGTCGTAGCGGCTGCCGTAAAGCGTCAGCAGGGCGTTGAACAGGCGGGGGAAATATCGCTTCAGGCGATCCGTGTAGGCGCGCCATGCGGCGGGATCTATGCCCTCGGCGAAGCGGGCTTCGAGGCGGGGCATGAGCCGCGCCAAGGTAACCCGGCACTGTTCGTTGAGCCAGGAGTCGTCGCGTTTTCTCGTCGGCACCGGGGCGCTCCACTCTTGGATTGTCCGTCTCCCAAATCTTCGAAGTCTTTCCAAAGGTAGATAGGGATATGGGGACGGATCAACCACTTCGCCCGGCAAGGAAGGGATTTCCTCGCCGGGCGGGAGCGTTTCGGGTCAGGCGCCGAGGGCCTGGATGGTGCGCAAATCCTCGTCCGCCGAGGCGCCGATCGGCTTGATGTCGAAACGGTCGACGAGAACCTTGAGCATCGCCGGGGTGATGAACGCGGGCAGGCGCGGCCCGAGGCGGATGCCTTTGACGCCCAGGAACAGCAACGCCAGCAGCACGCACACCGCCTTCTGCTCGTACCACGAGATCACCAGCGACAGCGGCAGGCCGTTGACGTCGGTGCCGAAGGCGTCGGCCAGCGCGAGGGCGACCCGCACCGCCGAATAGCTGTCGTTGCACTGCCCCATGTCGAGCAGGCGCGGCAGGCCCGCGACCTCGCCGAGGTCGAGATCGGTGAGGCGGAACTTGCCGCAGCCCAGCGTCAGGATCATCCAGTCCTTCGGCGCTTTCGCCGCCATTTCGGTGAAGTAGTTGCGGCCGCCGATCGCGCCGTCGCAGCCGCCGATCAGCATGAAGCGCTTGATCTCGCCTTTGGTCACCGCCGCGATCACGCTGTCGGCGATGCCGAGCACCGCGCCGTGGCCGAAGCCGACGAGATGGGTGCGCGGGTTGGGGGTGTCCTCGGCGAAGCCCTCCGCGGCGAGCGCGGCGGCGATGGCGGGGCCGAAGTCGCCGTCGGCGAGGTGGGGAATGCCGGGGAAGGAGACCAGGCCGCGGGTGAACAGCCGGTCGCGATAGGCGGGCTGCGGCTCCATCAGGCAGTTGGTGGTCATCACGATCGCGCCGGGGAAGGCGGCGAACTCTTCGCGCTGCAGCATCCATGCGCCGCCGAAATGGCCGGCGAGGTGGGCGTGCTTCTTGAGTTCCGGATAGCCGTGTGCCGGAAGCATTTCGCCGTGGGTGTAGACGTTGATGCCGGTGCCCTCGGTCTGCTCCAGCAGCGCCATCAAGTCGGCGAGGTCGTGGCCCGAGACCAGGATCGCCTTGCCCTTGATCGCGCCCATCCGCACCGGCGTCGGCGCCGGCGTGCCGAAGCGGCCGGTGTTCGCGCCATCGAGCAGCGCCAGCACCTTGACCGAGATTTCGCCGCAGCGCATCGCGTGGCCGAACAGGGTGTCGACGGCGGGGGCGGGGTCGTTGAGGATGTCGAGACCTTCGATCAGGAACGCGTCGACGTCGGCGTCGGTCTGGCCGAGGATGCGGGCGTGGTGGGCGTAGGCCGCGACGCCCTTAAGACCGTAGGTGAGGAGTTCCTGCATCCCTGTGCGGTCGCTGCCGAAGCGGGTCTGGCGCATCGCGATGCCGAGGGAATCGCCCTGTACCACCATGTCTCCGATGCTTTCCGCCGGAACGAACGCGGCGGAACACGGCAGCACGTCGCTGCCCGCCTTGGCGCGTAGCGCGTCGCGCCGCGCGGCGATCGCGTGGATGCGGGCCTTCAGGGTTTCGGTGTCGAAATTGACGTTGGTGACGGTGGTGAACAGCGCCTCGCCGAGGATCGGCGCGACGTCGGAAATTTCCGCACCGGCGGCCCCAGCGCGGCGCGCGACGTGGGCGAGGCCGCGCGCGGTGTAGAGCAGCAGGTCTTGCAGCGCCGCCACTTCGGGGGTCTTGGCACAGACCCCCTTCTCGGTGCAGGCGGTGGTCTTGCGGGTCTGTTCGCACTGGTAGCAGAACATCGAAAGTCTCCTGGTTTACGGCTGGAGTACGGGCAAGCCGGGGGCGTTCGCGCCAAATTCGGCGCGGCGGATCCTCCGGATTTTGCGGGTCGAGCGGTTGGGGCTAGGAGAGGATGGGCATTTTCCACCCCGCCTCGGTGAATTCGCGGACCCGGTCGAGGGTCATCGCGCGAAGGGTTTCGACGATTTCGGCGCGCGCCTTGCCCCAGTATTCATGGGCCGGGCAGGGCTTGCCCTCGGAGCAGCCGGGGATGCCGAGGAGGCAGCTACAGCGCCACTCCGGTCCCTCGATCGCGTCGGCGACCTCGTAGACGGTGATTTCGGCGGCGGTGCGGGTGAGGCGCAGGCCGCCGCCCTGGCCGCGCTTGCCCTCGACGATGCCCGCCGCCTGGAGGCGCGCGAGAATCTTCGAGAGATACGGCTTCGGAATGTTGGCGGCCTCGGCGATGTCGGAGGCGAGCACGAGGGTTTTCCCTTCCGGGTCCATCTGCGCCAGCGCCAGCACCGCGTAGCCCACCGATTGCGACAGCGAAATCATCTCCGAATGCCCCTAGTTCCGGTATGGACATCACGATCTCAAAAAATCACCTGAAGGTCAACTTTAAATAATACCTTGAGGTAATCTATTGCGTGATGAGCGCGGTGGTGCGTCCGGTGAGCTCGGAATCGAGGAGAATCAGGCCGATGAAGACGATGCCGAAGGCTCCGGCGACGCTCACTCCGGCGCCGCCGATGCGCGCCCAGCGCCCGGCTATGCGGCTGATCCAGGCGAGCGCCGAACGCGTCGCGGCGAGCGTGCCGCAGAGCAGGGCGACGCCGCAGGCGGTGCCCGCCGCCATCGCCGCGACACCGACGAGGCCGATCCAGGTGACGCCGAGGCCGTGGGTGGAGAGCAGCACCACGACGCCGACGAGATCGGGGCGGAGGCCGATGGCGGCGGCGAACCAGAGCAGGTTGATCGGCTTCGGCGGCGGCGTCTCGGGCGCGAAGAGCACGTGATGGAGCCGTCGCGCCGCCTTCGCCAGAAGCACCGCGCCGACCAGCGCGACCGCGACCGCGCTCGCATCCTCGGCAAGGGTGACGGCGTGGCCGATGCGCGAATCGAACCATGGCGCGATTGCGCTGCGGCCGAGAATCAGGAGCGTGGTGAACAGCCCTTGCGCCAGCGCGGCGGCGAGGCCGAGGAAAATCGCACGGCGCGGCGTCGCCGGATGGCTGACGAGGTAGGCGGCGAGCACCGCCTTGCCTGGGCCCGGGCCGATGGCGTGGAAGATGCCGTAGATCAACCCCGCCACGACGAGGTCGAGGGTGCCCGCGAGGTTGGCGGAGAACGCGGCGATGCCGATCGCGTCGACGAATGCGCGGAAGAGTTCGGCCTGCTGGGTTTCGACCCATGCGATGAGGGCGTCCATGGCGGAAACCATGGACGCCCACGGGTCGGGATATGCGGCGCTCGCAAGGTGCTCGGTCATCTCCATCGAGATGGTAACGCGCGAGACCCCTTGCGAGTTACATCGGCGGTTGCAGGTTGGTGTCCTCGATCTCCTCGCCGAAGGTGACGGCGCAGGGGATCACACCGGCCCACACCGGCATGCCGTAGTCGTCGGGATCGTCCACCGGTCCGCCCGCGCGCGCCTTGGCCGAGGCCTCGCTGATCGGGAAGCCGAGGACCATGGTGCCCCGCAGCTCCGCTTCGTTGGGCTTGCGGATCTGCTCCCAGCGGCCTTTCGCCAGGCGTTCCACAGATGCCTTCAGCACCGCATTGCGCTCGGCGGGGTCGGTGACCTCGCGTGCCATGCCGTAGATCACCACCGAGCGATAGTTCATCGAGTGGTGGAAGGCCGAGCGCGCCAGCACCAGTCCGTCGAGCAGGGCGACGGTGATGCAGACCTCCCGGCCTTCGAGCAGCGACTTGAACAGGGCGTTGTGGCGCGAGCCGTGGACGAAGAGTTCGTCGCCCATCCGCCAGTAGTAGATCGGCTGGGCGCGCACCGCGCCATCGACCAGGGCGGAGACCGTGGCGACGTAGCCGTCGTCGAGAATCGCGTTGATGACGTCGCGATTGTAGGAGGCGCGGCGGCTCAGGCGCTGCAAGGTATTGCGCGGCGTCTGCAGGATCGGCGGAGTCTTCGGCGGTGCGTCGTCGGTCATGGAGGCCTCTCTCGTCGTCAGGGAGCTTCGCCGAACCCGAAGGTCTCGGTCACGTAGTCGATGTCCTTGTCGCCGCGCCCCGAGAGGTTGACGAGGATGGTCTTGCCCGGGAGGCTGGGAGCGATCTTCATGGCATAGGCCACCGCGTGGGCGCTTTCAAGCGCGGGGATGATCCCTTCCATCCGCGACAGGGCGAAGAACGCGGCGAGGGCTTCCTTGTCGTCGGCGGAGGCGTAGATGGCGCGGCCGGTTTCCTTGAGGTTGCAGTGCTCGGGGCCGACGCCAGGATAGTCGAGACCGCTCGCCACCGAATGCACCGCCGCAGGCTCGCCCTTTTCGTCCTGGAGCAGCAGGCACTTGAAGCCGTGGATCATCCCGTCGACGCCGTAGCTCATCGTCGCGGCATGCTTGCCCGGCTCGGGGCCCTGGCCCATCGGCTCGACGCCGTGCAACTTCACGCCCTCGTCGTCGATGAAGCCCATGAAGATGCCCATCGCGTTGGAGCCGCCGCCGACGCANNCCGGTTCGAGTTCGGCCACCACCTGTGGCAGCAACGCCAGTGCATGGGCGCTTTCCAGAGCAGGAATAATGCCTTCCGTCACACAAAGCAACTTGGTTGCCGCCAGCGCCTGCTCGTCGGTAATGGGAAGGTACTTGGCGCGCCCGCTCTTGGCATAGAACGCGTGTTCCGGGCCAACGCCGGGGTAATCGAGACCGGCAGAGATGGAAACGGCCTCGATAATCTGCCCGTCGTCGGTTTGCAGCACGTACTGCTTGCTGCCTTGGAAAACGCCTTCGTCCCCAATGGTGATGGGGGCGGCGTGGCGCCCGGTTTCAACACCGTCGCCAGCGGCTTCCGCGCCAAAGAATCGCACGTCCTTGTCATCATAGAACGGGCCAAACAAACCCATGCTGTTGGAACCGCCGCCCACGCAGGCAACGAGCGCATCGGGCAGGCGGCCTTCTTTTTGCAGGATTTGTTCACGCGCTTCCATGCCTATGACGCTTTGGAAGTCGCGCACCATCATGGGGAAGGGGTGCGGCCCGACCACGGAGCCGATCGCGTAGATCGCGTGGTCGGCCTGGCCGAGGTAGGAAATGAAGGCGGAATCAACGGCTTCCTTGAGAGTCTTCGCGCCGAAGGTGACCGGCACCACCTGCGCGCCCAAAAGCCGCATGCGCACCACGTTGGGGTGCTCCTTGGCGATGTCGACCTCGCCCATGTGGATTTCGCACTCCATGCCGAAGTAGGCGGCGGCGGTGGCCAGCGCGACGCCGTGCTGGCCCGCGCCGGTCTCGGCGATCAGCTTGGTCTTGCCCATGTGCTTGGCGAGCAGCGTCTCGGCCATGCAGTGGTTGAGCTTGTGCGCGCCGGAGTGGTTGAGGTCTTCGCGCTTCAGATAGATCGCCGCGCCGCCGCAGGCTTCCGATAAGCGGCGGGCATAGGAGATCGGCGTCGGTCGGCCCTGGAAGTGCTTGCGGATGTGGCGCAGCTCGGCCTGGAAATCCGCCGCGACCGAAAGCCGCTCGTAAGCCTTGGCGATTTCGGCGAAGTGGGGTTCCAGTTCCGGCGGCAGGAAAGCCCCGCCGTAGCGCCCGAAGTAGCCGTTGGCGTCCGGGTGCTGCTTGGCATAACGCGACATCGAATATTTCCCCCCGAGGTGCTTGGATTCGTTGGCCCAAGGTTCGCGCAGATCGGGGAAAAGCTCAAGCCCGCGTCAGTGGAATTCGTAGGCGTCCATCATCAGGTTGCCGAAGGTGGCGCTGGTGTGGATACGCTTGCCCGCGCCCGACGATGCCCCGAGGGCGGCGAACAACGGAAGCAGGTGTTCCTCGGTCGGGTGGTGGAAGGCCGCGTAGGGCGCACGGGCGCGGTAGTCGATCAGCGCATCGCGATCGTCGGCGTCGATCGCGGCGTCGACCCAATTCGCAAAGGCGAGGGCGCGTGGATCGGCGATGTCGGCGGCGTCCCAATCGAGGGCGCGCAGATTGTGGGTGAGCGACCCCGAGGCAAGCAGGATCACGCCCGCATCGCGCAACGGCGCGAGCGCTTCGCCGACCCTCGCCGCGTGTTCGGGGCCGAGGCGCGGCTGCACCGAGATCTGGAACACCGGAATGTCGGCTTGCGGCCGCAGCAGGCTGAGCGGCACCCATGCACCGTGATCGAGACCGCGTGCCGGGTCGAGACTCGCGCCGATGCCTGCGGTTTCGAGGAGCTTTGCCGTCTGGGCCGCGATCTCGGGCGCGCCGGGAGCGGCGTAGCGGATCTGGTAGAGGGCGTCGGGGAAGCCGCCGAAATCGTGGATGGTGCGCGGCGGGTTGGCGGCGCTGATCCGCACCTCGGGGGTTTCCCAGTGTGCCGAGATCACCGCAATCGCTGCCGGATGGCCGAGGTTGGCGCCGAACTTCGAGAGGAAATCCCGCGCCGGGCTGGGCTCGATCGCGAGAGTCGGCGCGCCGTGGGAGACGAAATAGGCGGGGAAGGTCATCGCGAGCTCCATCGTGAACATGTCACGCTAGAGATCGGATGTTTCGGGCGGTGCGGGAACCGGCACGGTCGGCAAATCACCGTTGCTGCGGACGCATCAGACGTCGAGGCGGTAGGTCAACGCCTTCAGGTAATCGTTCTGCGGCAGCTTGGGGTGGATCGGATGGTCGCGGTCGGCACGCGCCGAGCGCAGCAGCTCGAAGGTCCGTCCTGCGTCGGCCAGGCCCGCCTCGACGGCGGCGCGGAATTGCGGCGGGTGGGCGTGATGCGAGCATGACGCCATGAAGAAGATGCCGTCCGGCTTGGTCTTCACTGCCGCCATCCGCGCGAGCTTGCGGTATCCGGCGAGGCCTGCCGGGATCTTGCGGCGATCCTTGATGAACGCGGGCGGGTCGACCACCACCACGTCGTAGCGCTTGCCGTCGTCGGCCTCGGGGTCGAGGAAGGCGAACACCTCCGCCTCGGTCCAGCGGCAGCGCGCGTCGACGCCCATCTCCTCCGCCGCGCGGCGGGAGAGGGCGAGGGCGAGGGCCGAGACGTCGACCATGTGGACCTCCGCCGCGCCCGCTACCGCGGCGGGCAGGCCGAAGCCCCCGGCGTGGGAATAGAGGTCGAGCAGGCTTTTGCCATTGGCGAATCCGGCGACATGTTGGCGATTGGCGCGCTGGTCGAAGAACCAGCCGGTCTTCTGGCCGTCGACGAGGTCGGCGCGGAAGGTCACCGCGCCTTCGGTCACCGCCACAGGTCCACCGAGGGGTTCACCCCAGAGCGCGGGTTCGAGGGAGAGGCCTTCCTGGCGACGGCTCGGGAGTTCGTTGCGCCAGACGATGGTTTTTGGGCTGGCGAGGGCGTGCAGCGCCGGTTCCCAGAGCGGCTTGAGGCGCTCCATCCCGGCGGTGGTGACCTGTACGCTCAACACGTCGCCGTAACGGTCGATCACCAGCCCGGGGAGTTCGTCGCCCTCGGCGTGGACCCAGCGGTAATGGGGAACGGCGAAGGCGCGCGCGCGTTTGTTCAATGCACGTTCGAGGCGGCGGGAGAGCAGCCCCGCGTCGACCGTAGCACGCTCTCCGAGAGAGAGAATCCGGCCGCAGAGCTCGGTGCGTGGGTTGAACATGCCGACCCCGAGGGTGCGGAGTCGCGCGTCGCAAAACCTTACGATCTCGCCGGGCTCGCACAGATCGAGGGCGGAGGTCCAGGCGACGTCGCCCTTGAACACCCAAGGAAATCCTTCCGCGATCTGCTTGGCGGCGGGCTTGTCGAGCTGGACGGTGGCGGTGGGGGTTGCAATCATCGGCGAGGAATACCGGCTCCGTCGGATTGGCGCAAGAGTCACGATGGTGTAATCCAGCGCACAGTGGAGACGAAAGATTACCTATATACCAAGGGATAGGTATGATGTCGCTTCGCCCCGGTCCGGATAATGAAAGGATCAGCTCATATGCGTTTGACTTTCATTGGCACAGGATCGGCCTTCTCGACGATACCGGGAAATTTTCAGAGCAACATGCTCTTTGAGACCGCTGATCCGGCCACCGGGGAGACTCGCCGTCTCCTGTTCGACTGCGGTTCGGATGCGCGCTGGGCCTTGCGCGCCTTGGGCCTCGGCTACGCCGACATCGACGCGGTCTACATCAGCCATCTCCATGGCGATCACGTCGGCGGCCTCGAATGGCTCGGGCTGAAAAGCTACTTCATGGGCGAGGGACGGCGGATTCCGTTGTTCGTGCCCGAACCGATCCGTCGTCCGCTGTGGGAGAACTGCCTCAAGGGTGGCATGGAACTCCTCGACTTCGGCCTCGCCGACCTCACCCATCTGTTCGACGTCGAGGAGGTCGGCACGGACGAGAGCTTCACCTGGATGGGCGCGCACTTCCACATCGTGCCGCTCGTCCACCTGCGCGGCGGCGCGTATCTGATGTGGTCCTACGGCGTGTTCCTCGATACCGAGCTAGGCGGCATGCTGCTGACCTCGGATTGCCGCTTCGAGCGCGACCGCCTCGATTCCTGGTACGCCAAGGCCGATGTGATCTTCCACGACTGCGAGACGATGGAGGTGCCCTCGGGCGCGCACGCCCACTTCCACGAGCTCGCCACCCTGGAACCCGAGATTCGCCGGAAGATGTGGCTCTATCACATGAACTGCATCGAACGCCCGGATGCGCAAGGCACGGGCTTCCTCGGCTTCGTCGAGCCGGGGCAGAGCTTCGACCTCGGCGCGGTGCGCTAGTCCGCCGGGCCGAACACCGCCGCCCCGCCCGCGACGTCGCGGGTATCCATGAAGCCGAGACGCTGCCAGCGCCCGCCGTGCTCGCGGGCGAAATCCTCCGAAACCACCAGCGGACAGCGCAGCACCTTGCTCTGGTTCTGCAGCCGTGCGGCACGGTTCGCCGCTTCGCCGATCACGGTGAATTCGAGGCGTTCGGGCACGCCGATGTTGCCGTAGGTGAGTTCGCCGACGTGCAGGCCGATGCCGAAGTCGATCGGATGCTGTTGCGCCAGGGCGCGCTCGGTATTGACGGTTTCGAGCCGCCGCCGGGCTTCTTCCGCCGCTGCGACGGCGCGCAGACAGGCCGCGCGGGTTTCCGGGCCTTCGGTCGCCGCGGGGAAGATCGCGAGCGCGGCGTCGCCGATGTAGCGCAGCACCTCGCCGCCTTGGTCCAGCACCGGCCCGGCGACGCAATCGAAATAGCGGTTGAGCAGGGCGAGGTAATCGGCGCGCGGCATCGTCGCCGAGAGCTTGGTCGAATCCCGCAAATCGGCGAACCAGATCACCGCACGGATGTCGATCACGTCGCCGCGCCGGATCTGGCCGTTCATCACCCGCTCGCCCGGCACCTTGCCAAGATAGGTCTGCAGCAGGGTGTGGGTCATTTCCTCGAAGAAGTAGAGCTCCGCCAGGTGCGCGAGCGCGGGCATGAACTCGTCGATCAGGTTGAGGTCGCGCTTCGAGAAGCCCTCGGCAGCGTCGGTGGCGATGCTGAACGCGCCATCGGGAATCGGCAGGCGGCGGAAGGTCATGCGGAATACCGCGAAGTCGCTCATTCCCTCTTCCATCGGATCGGGCTTGGCGTTGCGGCACATCGAGACGCCACGGCGGCGGCGCACCGCGTGCGCGCCTTCGAAGAAGATCGTGTGCAGGGGCGTGTCGATGAAGCGCGGGTCGTCGTCCTCGTATTCGTGGGGGATTTCGAGTTCCTCGACGCGGTCGCCGTCGGCGTTCCAGGTCAGGCTCATCGCTTTGAACAGAGGATGCAGGACGCGGGTCGCGATCCGCATCCGCCGGACCGGAATGCCGTTCTCGATCAGGAGCGCCGCCATTTTCCGGAAGCCGGAGTAGTCGCCGGTTTTCGGCATGTCCCAGGCTTCCGAATTCAACCAATCGCGGATCGGATTATGCTTTGGCACCCTAGTCATCCTCGGCAACGGGTCGGGAGGAGATCATAGCGGTTCACGGGCGGAGGGCCAATGTTGTAACGTCGGCGCAGGGTTGACCCTGGCGCGGCGTCGGGCAAACTTCGAACCTCATTGGCGTGCGAGGGTAGTGTGTGGCGGGTGTTCGTCGCGTTCCTGGGGCTCGGGTTGACCGCTTTCGGCGGGCCGATCGCCCACATCGGTTATTTCGAGGCCGCGTTCGTGCGGCGTCGCCAATGGCTCTCGCCGCGCGCCTTCGCCGATCTCGTCGCGCTCTGCCACGTCCTTCCCGGTCCCGCGAGTTCCCAGTTGGGACTCGGCATCGGCCATGCGCGCGCGGGAGTGCCGGGGGCGCTCGCCGCCTGGGCGGGCTTCACCCTGCCGTCGGCGTTGATTCTCGGGTTGCTTGGGGTTGGGGCTGGCTTGCTGCCCGAGGCGACGGTCGCGTCGGCGTCGCGCGGCCTTGCCTGGGCGGCTGCGGCGGTGGTCGGGCAGGCGGTGCTGCACATGGCGCGCGCCCGGGTGCATCGCCCGCTCGACGCGCTGCCGATTCTGGCGGCCGCGGCGCTCGCCTGGGGCTTGAGCGGCCTCGCCGGGCAGTTTGCCGCGCTGGCGTTCGGCGCAGCCTGGGGCCTCGCACATCCCGACCCGCTGGTCGGATTGCCCGGAGACGCCCGGCCACCGCCCGCGAAGCGTGCCGCGATCTGGCTGGTGGCGTGGGGCGTGTTGCTTGTCGTCCTGCCGCTCGCCGCTTCGCTCTCGGGCAATGCGTGGGTGGCGCTTGCCGATCGCTTCTATCGTACCGGCAGCCTGGTGTTCGGCGGCGGCCATGTGGTGTTGCCGCTGCTGAAGGCCGAATGGGTCGACCAGGGCCTGCTCTCGCCCGAAACCTTCCTCGCCGGATACGGCGCGGCGCAGGCGGTTCCGGGGCCGCTGTTCACCATCGCGGCATACCTCGGCGCGGCGCTCCACCCGGAAGCGCCGATCGTGGGCGGGGCGGTCGCGCTGCTCGCGATCTTCCTGCCGTCGATGCTCCTGGTATTCGGCGTTCTCCCGTTCGCCGAACGCCTGCGCGCCGCTCCGCGCGTCGGGCGGGCGCTCGCGGGCGTCAACTTCGCGGTGATCGGCCTGCTTGCCGCCGCGTGGGTCGACCCGGTGCTGATCGGAGCGGTGCGCGGTCCGTGGGACGGGGCGGCGGTTTTCGGCGGCTTGGTGCTGCTGGTTTTCAGCCGGGTTCCCGTGCTTGCCGTGGTGGCCGCGCTCACGCTCTTCGGCTTGGCGCTTTCGTTGTGATACCGCAACGACAAACTGCCCGTGTAGTTGATTTTCGCGGCTCGCGTTTTTCCGTTGACGGTCAGCCTTTCCCACGGCTTGACTGTAGCTGAACTGCGGAGTCGGAGGCGATATTGGAGCCCATGGACGAGTTGATCGCAGCGGCCAGGGGCGCGCGGGCCAATGCCTATGCGCCGTATTCTGCGTATCGGGTCGGCGCGGCGATCCGCGCCGACGACGGCAGCGTCCACATCGGGTGCAACGTCGAGAACGCCGCCTATCCGGAGAGCCTGTGCGCCGAGGCGGGCGCGCTCGCGGCAATGGTGGCGGCGGGGAAGACGCGCCTGGTTGCGGTTGCGATCTGCGGCGGCACGGCGGAGCGTCCGGCGGTGCCCTGCGGTGGCTGCCGGCAGAAATTGAGCGAATTCGCCATCCCCGACGCCGAAGTCGCGGTGGTGGATGGCGAGGGCGGGGGCCTGCGCCGGATGCGGCTGGCGGCGTTGTTGCCGTTCGGCTTTGCCTTGGGGGATCGGCAATGACGATACGGTTGAAGGCGGATGCCGCGATCGAGATTGCGGCGGCGAAGCTGCGCGAGCGCCTGGGCGGCTTCCATCCCGAATTCGGGATGATTCTCGGCAGCGGCCTCTCCGAACTCGCCAACGCGGTGACCGAGCCCATCGTCGTTCCCTACGACGCGATCCCGGGCTTCCCCAGGCTTTCGGTCGGTGGCCACATGGCGCGGATCGTCGCCGGGCGGATCGGTCAGCGACGGGTGATCATGCTGCAGGGGCGCGTCCACGCCTACGAAACCGGCGAGGCCGACGGCATGGCGGTGCCGGTCGGTGCGCTGGCGCGGATCGGCATCACCAATCTGATCGTCACCAACGCTGCCGGATCGTTGCGCGAGGAGGCGGGGCCGGGAGCGGTGGTGATGCTCTCCGACCACATCAATCTCACCGGGCGCAATCCCCTGGTCGGCACCGTCGGCGATGGCCGCTTCGTCGACATGGTCGACGCCTACGACCCGGAGTTGCGCGCAAAGTTCGCCGCCGTGGCGGTGGCTCGGGGAATTCCCTTGCTCCAGGGCGTCTACATGTGGTTCGTCGGCCCGAGCTTCGAGACTCCCGCCGAGATCCGTGCCGCGCGCGTCCTCGGCGCGGACTTCGTCGGGATGTCGACGGTTCCCGAGGTGATCGTCGCCCGTGCGCTCGGCCTCAAGGTCGCGGCGTTCTCGTTGATCACCAACCTTGCCGCCGGGATGGGCGGCTCGCATCTTTCCCACGCCCGCACTCTTGCCCGCGCCGCCGCCGGCGCGGCCGCGTTGCGCGATATTCTGACCGCATTCATGGAGGACGCCGCTTGAGTCTCACCCGCAAAGACTGGGCGCGCCGCGTCCTGTCGCTGATCGACCTCACCAGCCTCAACGATGCCGACGACGATGCCGCGATCATCTCGGTGTGCGAGAAGGCGCTGGATTCGCCGGTCAAGCCCGCCGGGGTGTGCGTCGGCCCGCGCCAGGCGCTGGTGCCGGTGGTAGTGCTGCGGGAGAGCGGCATCCGCGCCGTCACCGTCGCGAATTTCCCCGAAGGCAAGGCGAATGCGTCGCTCGCGGCGTTCGAGGTGTTGCGTGCGGTCAACGACGGCGTCGAGGAAGTCGATGTGGTGTTCCCCTACGCGCAGTGGCTGAAGGGTAAGCACGACGAGAGCGTCGAGTTCGTCGAGGCGTGCAAGTCGGCGTGCGGCGTGCTGGCGAAGCTCAAGGTGATTCTCGAAACCGGCGCGTTCGACAGCGTCGAGGATATCGACGCCGCCGCGCGCGCGGCGATCAAGGGCGGCGCGGACTTCATCAAGACCTCGACCGGCAAGATTGCGGTCGGCGCGACCTTGGAAGCCGCCGAGGCGATGCTCGGCGCGATCAAGGATACCGGCGGTCTCTGCGGCTTCAAGGTCTCTGGCGGGGTGCGCAGCCTCGACCAGGCGGTCGCCTACATACGCCTCGCCGAGCGGATCATGGGCGCGGATTGGGTCACGCCCGAGCGCTTCCGCATCGGCGCGAGCAGCCTGATGGACAAACTCGTGGCGATCCTCGAAGGCGTGGACGACGGGATCTACGGCGCGGACGAGATCGCGCCGCACATCCTGCCGCAGGAGATCATCGCGAAGAAGCGCGACGGCGGGCTGTTGAGCGATGCCGAGATCCGCGGCTTCGTCGAAGGACTGACCGACGGTTCGGTGGGCGACGCCCAGGCTGCCGCGTTCGCGATGGCGGTGTTGTTCCGCGACCTCTCCGACGCCGAATGCCGCGCCCTCACCTTGGCGATGCGGGATTCCGGGCAGGTTCTCGACTGGCGCGCCCACGGCATCGGCGACGAACCGGTGATCGACAAGCATTCGACCGGCGGCGTCGGCGACAAGGTCAGCCTGATCCTCGCGCCCTTGGTCGCGGCGTGCGGCGTGCACGTGCCGATGATCTCCGGACGTGGTCTCGGCCACACCGGCGGCACGCTCGACAAGCTCGCCAGCATCCCCGGCTACATCGTCGCGCCGTCGCCCGAGACCTTTGCCGCCGTGGTGCGCCGCGTCGGCTGCGCGGTGATCGGCCAGACCGACGCCCTCGCCCCGGCCGACCGTCGCCTCTATGCGATCCGCGACGTATCGGCGACGGTCGAGAGCCTGCCGCTGATCGTCGCCTCGATCCTGGCGAAGAAGCTCGCCGCCGGTCTGGATGGCCTGGTGCTCGACGTCAAGACCGGCTCGGGTGCGTTCATGGCCGACGAGGCCGCCGCCCGGGTGCTGGCAAAGCGGCTGGTGAGCGTCGCCAGGGCCGCCGGGTTGCCCGCGCGCGCACTGATCACCGACATGGGGCAGGTTCTCGGAGCCACGGCGGGCAACGCGCTCGAAGTCGCCGAGGCGGTCGCCTTCCTCCGTGCCGATCACCGCGATCCGCGCCTTGAGGAAGTTACCCTCGCGCTGGGGGTCGAGATGCTCGGGCTGGTGCGGATCGACGCCGCCACCGCGTCGCGCAAGCTCAAGCGCGCGCTCGACAACGGCGCGGCGGCGGAGACCTTTGGACGGATGGTTGCGGCGCTCGGCGGGCCGCTCGATTTCCTCGACAACGCAAGCGCCTACCTCGAACCCGCGCCGGTCCAGCTCGAAGTCCGCGCCGAAGGCGAAGGGTACGTTGCCGAGGTCGACGCACGCGCCCTCGGGCTGGCCGTCGTCGATCTCGGCGGCGGGCGCACGCGGCCGGATCAAGGCATTGATTTCGCTGTCGGGCTTTCCGATGTTTCAGGGGTGGGGGACAGTGCGGAATCACCGCTTTGCGTCGTCCACGCCCGCGATGCCGCCGCCGCCGCGCGCGCCGCGCAGCGGGTCCGCGCCGCATTCGCCCTGTCGCCCGCGCCGGTGGCTCCGGTGGCGGTGCTGCGGGGGCGGATCGACGCCTGACACTGCGGCAGGAGTATGGCCATCATGGGCCGCGCGTTCGTCCTGGTTCTCGACAGCTTCGGTCTCGGCTCCGCCCCCGACGCGGCGGCATTCGGCGATGCCGGGGCGAACACCCTCGGCCACATCGCCGAAGCCTGCCGCATGCGCCCCCAAGGCCCGCTCGACCTGCCCAACCTCGCGAGCCTCGGGCTCGGCGCGGCGGCGGTGATCGCCTGCGGCCAGGCACCGCACGGCATGCCTTGCGTCGGCGGGTTTCGGGGCGCGCACGGCGCAGCGGCGGAGATCAGCAACGGCAAGGACACGCCGTCGGGTCATTGGGAGATGATGGGGGCGCCGGTGCGCTTCGACTGGGGCTACTTCCCCGATACCCAACCCTGCTTCCCCGACGCCCTGATCGACGCGCTGGCGCAGCGCTGCGAACTCCCCGGCGTGCTCGGCAACTGCCACGCCTCGGGCACCGAAATCATCGAATTGCTCGGCGCAGAGCACATCCGGACCGGCAAGCCGATCTGCTACACCAGCGCCGATTCCGTCTATCAGATCGCCGCCCACGAGACCCATTTCGGCCTCGCACGGCCTCAC
>DBTR01000080.1 GCA_002307145.1 Rhodospirillum sp. UBA1311
GGGCTGGTGCCGATGTCGCCGAAGACCACGCCGATCGCAGCAACGAACAGTGCGCCAAAGGGGGAACGGGCGTGGGAAGGCGCGGCGGGTACGCCGGTTTGAGCTGTCATATTGTCCGCGGGACGATTTTCGATGCCGCGGATCATAGTCCCAATGGGTGGGGTCCGCCAGAGGGTGTGTTGCTACGCCTCCGGAGCGGCGAAACGCAGCGCGCCGCTGGTGGTGACGCGCCCGATGCGGGGGAAAACGTGGCGGAACGCGAGGTCGTGGAGTTCGGCGCTCGGCGCGGAGCAGGCGTCTTTCAGGAGAATCGTCTCGTAGCCCCGTTCCCACGACTGCCGCGCCGTCGACTCGACGCCGAAGTTGGTGACGAGGCCGCCCAGCACGATCGTCTCGATGCCGCGCCGCCGCAGTTGCAGGTCGAGTTCGGTGCCATGGAACGCGCCCCACTGGCGCTTGGTGACACGGATGTCGCCCGCCCGCGCGAGGCCCCGCGCGAGCGTGCTCCAATCCTTCGGCAGGCCGCCCTCGGGGCGCTGCGGCGGCTGGTCGACCTTCTGCGGCAAGGCGTCGCCGAAATCCGCCGCCCAGCCGACGTTGACCAGCACCACCGCCGCGCCCGCCTGGCGGAACTGGTTGGCGAGCGCGCGGCAGGTTTCCAAAACCTCGGCCCCCGACCGGGGGGCGTAGCTGCCCGCGATGATGCCGTTTTGCAGGTCGATCAGCACCAGGGCCGTGGTTTTGGGATCGATGGTGATCATGGAAGCCTCCGAATTGCGCCGGGTTCACATGTCGGGTGCCCGGGCCCCGGCGACAACCGCCCGCGCGGGTGGCTCAGTCCACCGCGCGAGCGGCTTGCTCCGCTCGGACCAGACCTCAGGCGAGCGCCGCCGCCATCGACGCCGCGAGCGGCGTGGTCGGACGACCGATCAGGCCGCTGAGGGCGTGGCCGTCATCGAACAGGCCGCCCTTGGACGCGCCCACGTCCGAATCCGCCAGCAACGCCGCCAGGCTTTCGGGCAGGCCCGCACCGAGCAACGCCGCCTTGAAATCGGCTTCGGCGAGGTTGGCGTAGGGCACGCTCTTGCCGCTCTGGCGGGAGAGTTCGGCGGCGAGATCGGCAAGGGTATAGAACGTGTCGCCCGCGAGTTCGTAGACCTTTCCGGCCTGGCCCGGGCGGGTCAGCACGGCGGCGGCGGCGGCGGCATAGTCGGCGCGCGCGGCGGAGGCGATCTTGCCGGTTCCGGCGCTACCGATGAACGCCCCATGCTGCAACGCCGGGACGACGCTCGCGAGATAGTTCTCGGTGTACCAGCCATTGCGGAGCAGGACGTGGGGGATGCCCGAGGCCTTCAACATCGCCTCGGTCGCCTTGTGCTCGTCGGCGAGACCGAGGGGCGAGGCGTCGGCATGGAGGATGCTGGTGTAGGCGATCAGGCCGACGCCCGCGCGCTTCGCCGCCTCGATCGCATTCTTGTGCTGCACGGCGCGCTGGCCGACCTCGCTCGACGAGATCAGCAGGAGTTTGTCGGCGCCCGCGAACGCCGCATCGAGGGTTTCGGGGCGGGCGTAATCGGCGACGCGCACGCCGACGCCTTTCGCGGCCAGGTCGGCGACCTTCGCGGGAGTGCGCACCGCGGCGACGATTTCGGTGGGCGCGACGGACTTCAAAAGCTCCGCGATGACGAGGCGGCCAAGCTGGCCCGAAGCTCCGGTAACGACGATCATGACGGTTTTCCTTGCGTGTGGTTGGTTGGAAATGCAAACTTAGCCAGCACACAAACTTTTTGTAAGTACGCACAAAAAGGTAAGTATGAAAAATGTCGACGACCGATGATCCCGGCCTCGCGCCGCTGCCCCTGTCGGTGCGGATGCAACGCGGCGACCTGTTTTCCGACCAGTGCCCGTCGCGCGAGGTGCTGAAGCACGTCACCAGCCGCTGGGGGGTGTTGATCCTGGTGGCGCTCTTGGGCGGCACCCACCGCTTCAGCGACCTGCGCCGCAAGATCGCCGGGGTGAGCGAGAAGATGCTCGCCCAGACCCTGCAATGGCTGGAGGCGGACGGCTTCGTCGACCGCAAGGCCTATCCGGTGGTGCCGCCGCACGTCGAATACAGCCTCACCCCCCTCGGCCGCGAAGTCGGCGAGAAGGTCGAGATGCTGGCGGACTGGATCGAGTTCAACCTGCCGCGCATCCTCGCGGCGGACGCCGCGAGCTAGGCGCGCGGGTTGGGGATCGCGGAGTCGGCGATCTCGGGGGCGGCGTTGGTCATCAGGGTGAGGCGTTGGCGGTCGGCGACCACCAGGCCCATGCCGCGCCGCCGGACGATGCCGTCGCGCGCGAGTTCGCCGATGGTCTGGCCCACGGCCTCGCGGCTGGTGCCGGTCCAGGCGGCGATTTCCTTGTGGTTCGGCAAATCGTCGATGATCGAGATCTGCGGATTGGCGGGATCGGGCCGCGCGAGGCGGAGCAACTGGCCGTAGATCCGTTGCGCCTCCGATTCGGTCGAAAGCTCGGTGACGCGGCTGTCGAGGCTGCGGACGATCCGGGTGAGGCGTTCGAGGACGCGCAACGCGAGATCGGGGTACTGGCGCATCAGCGCGAGGAACGCGGGCCCCGGCAGGGTGGCGATCGTCGAGTCGCTGCTGGCGACCGCGCGCGCCGAGCGGCGCTGGCCGTCGATCGCAGCGAGTTCGCCGAAGTACTGCCCGGCGGGAATGTCGGCGAGCGCGACCTCGCGGCCATCCGGCCCGGCGGTGAGAATCCGCACCGCACCGCTGCGGACGAAATAGACGTCGAGCGCGTCGCTGTCCTGGTCGAAGATCTGCTCGCCCGCCGCGCGGCGGTCCCAGCGGCACTGCGCCGCCACGCTCGCGACCAGGTCCGCCGGGAGCCCCTCGAACAGGTGGATGGGACCGAGGTCCGGGTCGTCGCTCGCCATGGCCGCCTCCGTGAACGTCCGGGCATCATCGGGGGCGGATGCCCCACCGGTCTATGGACGCTGTCACAAAGCCCGGGCTTTCATCGCCCGTCGTCGACAAGGAAGCGCGAGAGACCTTCCCGGCTCCGAATCGTGATCTGGCCGCGCCAGAGGCTGACGAGGCCGACCTGCTCCCACTTCGACAGCACCTTGTTCACGCTCTCGCGGCTGATCCCCATGTAGTCGGCCACCGCCTGCTGCGACATGCGGATGGTCACGCTCTCGTCCTTGGACTGGCGCTCGCCAACGGCGTCGCTCAAGCTGAGGAGCTGCTTCGCCATCCGACTCGGCAGGCTGAGGAAGACGGTATCCTCCAGAAGCTCGTTGGCGTGGCGCAGCCGCGCGCACAGCATCTCGATCAGGCGCAGGCCGTAATCGCCGTTGGCGCGGATGAATGCGAGGATGTCGCGGCGCTCGATCACCAGGAGTTCGCTCGGCTCGGCGGCGGTGGCGTCGGCGGAGCGCGGCCCGCCGTCGAGAATCGCGATCTCGCCGAACATCTGGCCCGGCCCGATCAGGGCATAGGTGACTTCGCGGCCATCCACCGAGACCACGCCGACTCGCACCCGCCCGCTCATCACCAGATACATCGAATCGCCGGGGTCGCCCTTCGAGAACAACGCCTCGCGCGGGCCGAGTCTCAACGTCCGCGCCTGCCTCGCCAGGGCGTCGAGCTGGGAATCCGGCACGCCCTGGAACATCGCGGTTGCGGCCAGGAGCTGGCGGTTACGGACCGAAGTATCTGTCATATTTCGAATTCTACCGTTGTTTCATACGCGATGCACGATCTGGTTCCGGAATCTTTCGCCCTCTGTGGATGCACTCACAGAGGGCGTTTCAGGAATCGTCTAATAATGCCTCCATCAGATAAATGTAGATAGCGGATTTTAGTTTTCGGGGTCACGGCAGCAGTCTGAAACAGAACTATAATAATGGAGCGTCACCATGCTTACTTGCCTTCACTCTTTCCTTCGTCTGTTCTCTCGCGATGAAAAGGGCGTCACCGCGATCGAATACGGCCTGATCGCCGCGATCATTTCCTTGGCTCTGATCACCGGCGCCAAGATTGCGGGTCCGGCCCTCCAGACGATGTTCACCAACATCGGCAACACCCTGAACGAAAACCAGCCGACTACGACTCCGTAAGTCCCCCTCGGCGCAGGGTCCCACACCGCAAAGCGCCTCCCGCCGAGTCGGGAGGCGCTTTTTGTTCGAGAGGGAGATCGGCATGACGGAAATGGAAGCCCTCGGCATCGGCCTGGCCTTGGCCGCCCTGCTTGCGTACGCCGCATTTTCCGACCTGCGCGGTTTCCGCATCCCCAATCACGTTCCTGTGCTAATCTTTGTTCTATTCGCGGTTGTGTCCGCGTTCGTCCTGGAACCTCACGACATCCTGCTGCACCTCGCCGCCGGAGTCGCGCTGTTCGTCGCCGGGGCGGCGTTGTTCGCGGGCGGAATCTGGGGCGGCGGCGACGCGAAGCTGATCGCCGCCATCGGCACATGGACCGGCTTCGCCGCGATGCCGCGATTTCTCGTGGTGATGGCCCTGGCGGGCGGGTTGCTGGCGCTGCTGATCCTGGCGGTGCGCGCGATCGCACCGCGAGTCGCGACCGCCGACGCCCCTTGGCATCTGCGCCTCGCGCGGACCGGGCACCTGCCCTACGGCGTCGCGCTTGCCGCAGGCGGCTTCGACTGGCTCCTGCGGACGGGGCTGACCGGCTGAATACCGCCGCAAAGGCGGACGCCACACGGCTTGAGGGAGGGGGAAGATGAAACCTGTCGTCGCGATCGTTGCCGTCGTCGCGGTTGTCGCCGCCCTGATCACCGCCTTCCTTGCGCAGCAGTGGGTGGCCAACCAGACCGCTCGTCCCGTGGCTGCGATACGCCCACCGCACCAGGAGGTCCTGGTGATGGCGCGCGACGTTCCCGCCGGCACAGCTCTCACCGGAGACGACCTGAGATCCGCCGACTGGCCGATGGGCGCCGCGACCCGCTTCGCGATTCCTGCCGAGGGGAACGCCAAAGACAAGTACGTCGGCATGATCCCCCGGAGACCGCTGTTCGAGGGCGAACCTCTGATCGAATCGGCGATTGTCCGGCCCGAAGCGGGGTTGCTGGCGGCGATTCTCGAATCTGGCATGCGCGCTGCCTCGGTGGCGATCACCAACGCGAGCGCTGTCTCGGGGTTCATTGCACCTGGCGATCATGTGGACGTAATCCTCGCCGCCGACTTCCAACGCGCCGACCAGGATGCAGTGGGTAAGGGCGGTCCGATCGTACGCTACGCCGCCGAAACCGTACTCACCGACGTCGTCGTGCTGGCGATTGACCAGCAGATCTCTCGCGGCAAGGAAGCCGCGACCCTGCAAGGCAAGACCGCGACCGTCGCGGTGAGCCCGAAGCAGGCGGAAGTTCTCGCCACCGCCAGCATGCTCGGCCAGCTCTCGCTGGTGCTGCGGCCGCAAGAGACCAACACCACCGAGACCCAGCCCGCAGCTGCGCCCGGCACCAAACCTTACACCCCGGACATCGAGGCTTCCCAGGCGATGCGCGCCCTGACCGGCGGCGCGCCAGCAGGCAACGGCGGCTCCGGCATCCGCATCAATCGGGCGGGCGTCGTCTCGACCAGGAGCTTCTGACATGCACCGTCACCTGCTCGCAGCCCTCGCCCTCGCGGCGTTCGGCATCGGCTTCGCCCCTACGGCGCTTGCCCTGCCGCCCGAGCCGCCACAACCGATCGCAGCGCCGAGCCTGCCGGTGACCGCCGCATCCCTGCCGACACTCACGCCGCCGAAGACGATCGCCGCGACGGTCCTCCGCACCCCGACCGAATCCATGCGGCTTTCCCTCAACAAGACCACCGCCGTGCAATTGCCCGAGGCGGTGCGCGACGTCGTCGTCGGCAATCCCGACGTGGTCGACGCCCTGGTGCGCTCGCCGACCCAGGTGATGCTGGTGGCGCGCGGCGTCGGCCAGAGCGACGTGACCTTCTTCGACCGCGCGGGCGGAGTGATGCGGCGGATCGCGGTCGACGTCAGCGTCGACTCCGACGGGCTGAAGGCGGTGCTGGCCGAAGTCCTCTCCGACGAGCCGAAGATCCGGGTCTCGGGCGTCGGCGACAGCGTCTATCTCGCCGGAACCGTGAAGAACGACGTCGCGGTGACCCAGGCGCGCGCCCTGGCGCGGCGCTTCGTCAAGGAGGACGCCAACGTCGTCAACTTGCTGCGGGTGTCGTCCGAGCAGCAGGTACTGCTCCAGGTCAAGGTTGCCGAGATGCAAAAGACGGTGCTGAAGGAACTCGGCATCGGCCTCAGCGGCGATGTCCTCCGCTCCGGCAGCACGGTCGTCAACATCGCCACCAACGCTACCAACGGCTTGACTCAGAACGCGTCGCAGCTGTTCGGCACCGCGACGGTGTCGGGCATCGGCTCGCTGGCGGGCGGCATGGCCGCGCTCGAACGCCAGGGCCTGATCCGCACCCTGGTCGAGCCCAATCTCACCGCGGTTTCGGGCGAAACCGCCAACCTCCTCGCGGGCGGCGAATTCCCGATTCCGGCGGCGGAGGAACTCGGCCGGGTTTCCATCGTGTTCAAGCAGTTCGGCGTGCTGCTCAACTTCACCCCGATCGTCCTCGACCCCGGCCGGATCTCGCTCAAGCTCAACACCGAGGTGAGCGCCATCGACCGCACCCTGACGGTGCGCCTCTCCAATACCGAAATTCCCGGCCTCACCGTGCGGCGCGCCTCCTCCACCGTGGAAATGGCGTCGGGCGGTTCGATCATGATCGCCGGGCTGCTGCAGAACGACATCGCCTCCGACCTCTCCGGCCTGCCCGGGCTGATGGACATCCCGGTCCTCGGGGCGCTGTTCAAGTCGAGCTCGTTCCAGCGCCACGAGAGCGAACTCGTGGTGATCGTTTCCGCCTACGTCGTGCAGCCGTTGGAAAAGGCCGAGCTGGCCCTGCCCACCGACGGCTTCGCGCCGTCGTCCGACCTCGACCGGCTGCTGCTCAACCGGCTCCAGGAAAACTATCTCGTCCGCTCCCCCGCCACCCCGGTTCCCGCCGAATTGCGCGGGCCGGTCGGCTACATCGTGCGATAGGAGAGCCGCCATGCCGCTACGTCCGTTCCTCGCCCTCCTCGCCCTCCTAAGCCTCGCCGCCTGTTCGCGCGAGCCGCAACCGCTGGCCGACTTCGATCCGCACCAGAAGTTCCGCAACACCGTGGAGAAGCACGAGGCGGTCGCAGTGGTCGCGCCCACCGCCGACGGGGGGCTGGGGCCGACCGACCGCGCGGTCCTCGCCGACCTCGCCCGCGAGCATCTCCGCCGTGGCGCGGGACCGGTGCGGGTGAGCGTCGCCTATGGCGGCGACGCGGCGGCGGCGCAGGCCTTCGCCGCGCAGGTGGTCGCCGGGCTCGACGCGGAAGGCGCGGATGCGATCGTCCTCGCCTTGGTGCCGACCCCCGGCGCGGCAGGGCCCGCCGCCGAGATCGCGGTGCCGGTCTGGGTCGCCCAGGTGCCCGAGTGCGGCACCTGGGACGAACGCATCAACCCCAACTACCGCAACCAGAACACCAGCAATTTCGGCTGCGCCATGACCCGCAACATCGGCCTGATGGTCGCCAATCCGGCGGATCTCGAACGCGCCCGCGACGCCACCGGCCGCAGCGGCGTGCGCTCCCAGGACGTGCTGACCAAGTACGGCGAGGGCAAGGCCACCGCCTCCAAGGTCGAGGACGCCAAGCCCGCCGCCACGTTGTCCGTGGTCGGCACCGGACGATAGGGAGAGGGGCATGATCTTCCGCGCCACCATCGACGCATTCACCCTCGCCCCCGCGACCGCCGCCGCGCTGGACGGCCTCAAGGCCGACAGCGCCTTCGCCATGGCAAGGATCGAGGTGCGGCCGGGCGGCATCGCGGCGGCCATCTCGGCCTATGCCGGGCGATCCTCGCCGCAGCTGGTGATCGTCGAGGAAGAGGACGACGACGCCACCCTGCTCGCCCACCTCGACCGCCTCGCCGAAGTCTGCGACGCGGGGACCCGGGTGGTGGTGATCGGCAGACTCAACGACATCGGCCTGTTCCGGACCCTGATGGCGCGCGGCGTGAGCGAATACCTCGTCGCCCCGGTGAACGTCGCGCAACTCGCCGGGGCGATCGCCAAGCTGTTCACCGATCCCGATGCCACATCGCGCGGCAAGGTGATCGCATTCTGGGGGGCGCGCGGAGGTGTCGGCGCTTCGACGCTCGCGCAGAACACCGCCCATGCCCTGGGCGCGCGCCTCCCGGAACCCGCGATCTACATCGACCTCGATCTCGCCTTCGGGGCGTCGCTGCTCGCCTTCAACATCGACCCGCGCCAGACCGTCGGCGACGCCCTCGGCGAGCCCGAGCGCCTCGATCCGGTGCTGCTCGACCGCCTGATGCTGACCTACGACGACAAGGTGCGGGTGCTCGCCGCCGCCGCCGATCCGCGCCAAGCGCGGATTCCCACCCTCGATGGCATCGACCGGCTCCTCGACCTCGCCGCGACGATGGCCCCGGCGGTGGTGGTCGACCTGCCCCGGGCGTGGAGCGACTGGACCGAACACGTGCTCGCCGCCGCCGACGAAACCGTGGTGGTGGCCACCCCCGATCTCGCCGCGTTGCGCGAGACCAAGACCCTCCTCGACACCCTCGCGCCGCGCCGCGCCGCCGGAAACCCCGCCCGCGTCGTGGTCAACAAGGTCGACGCCTACCGCAAGACCCAGTTGAGCCCGAAGGATTTCACCGAGACCCTCGGCGTCGCGCCGATGCTGATCCTCGCCTTCGAACCCCAGCTCTTCGGCGATGCCGCCAACACCGGCCAGATGCTCGGCGTTGCGGCGAAGGGCCACAAGGTGGTCGAGGCGATCGGCGGCTTCGCCGAGCGTCTCGTCGGCCGCACCGTCAGCCGCAAGCGGTCGGGCAACCCGCTGCTGCGCCTGTTGCAGCGGTAGGAGCGCGAGATGTTCGGCCGCCGCACCCCGCCCAGCCCCGCCCCGCGCGCAACCCCGGCAACGCCGGTCGCACCGGCAACGGTCGCCGTCGCGCCGGTTTCAAGCGGTGCGACGCCGGAGCAGCGCGCCACCGAGCAACGCCTTTCCGACATCAAAATCGCGGTGTTCAACGACCTGATCAACGCCGTCGACCCCGCCGAACTGACCAAGCTCGACGCGCCGGGAATGCGCGAGGAAATCTCCGACATCGTCGCCGAGATCATCTCGATGCGGAGCATGAGCCTTTCCGCCGCCGAGCAGCAGATCGTGGTCTCCGACATCTGCAACGACATGCTCGGCCTCGGCCCGCTCGAACCCCTGATCGCCCGCGACGACATCGCCGACATCATGGTCAACGGCTACGACAAGGTCTACATTGAGACCGCCGGGCGGATCGAGCAGACCGACATCCGCTTCCGCGACAACGCCCAAC
>DBTR01000053.1:0-505 GCA_002307145.1 Rhodospirillum sp. UBA1311
ATCGCGCCCTGGCGCGAATGGGATCTGCACTCGCGCACCAAGCTCATCGAGTACGCGCAGATGCACCAGATTCCGATCCCGAAGGACAAGCACGGCGAAGCGCCCTACTCGATGGACGCCAACCTCCTGCACATCTCCTACGAAGGCAAGGCGCTGGAAGATCCGGCGCTGCCGCCCGACGAGGACATGTTCCGCCGTTCGGTGAGCCCGGAAAATGCGCCGGACAAGGCCGAGATGATCGAGATCGCCTTCGAGAAGGGCGACGCGGTGTCGGTGAACGGCCTGCGCCTCTCGCCCGCCAACCTGCTCGCCAAGCTCAACGAACTCGGCGGCAAGCACGGCATCGGCCGCCTCGACCTGGTCGAGAACCGCTATGTCGGGATGAAGTCGCGCGGCATCTACGAAACCCCCGGCGGCACCATCCTCCTCAAGGCGCATCGCGATATCGAATCGATCACCCTCGATCGCGAATCGATGCACCTCAAGGACGAGCTGATGCCGCGCT
>DBTR01000053.1:755-34189 GCA_002307145.1 Rhodospirillum sp. UBA1311
GGACGAGCTGATGCCGCGCTACGCCAACCTCGTCTATACCGGCTACTGGTTCGCCCCGGAGCGCGAAATGCTCCAGGCCGCCATCGACGCCACCCAGAAGGCGGTCAACGGCGTGGTGCGCCTGAAGCTGTATAAGGGCAATGTGATCACCATGGGTCGCGAATCCCCGAACAGCCTCTACGACACCGCCACCGTCACCTTCGAGGAAGACGCGGTCTACGACCAGCACGACGCGGAAGGCTTCATCAAGCTCAACGCGCTCCGCCTCCGCCTGCGCACCAACGCGCTCAAGGGCAAGGTGTAAAACAAGTTTGCGGGGGGTCTCGGCCCTCCGTACCTCCCTTAAGTTTTTGTTTTCGCGCGTCAGCGCAATCGACCGTCACGCCGCATGATGGTCGATCCCGCTACGCGGAAAAACAAACTTATGGGATCAAAGGGGCGAGCCCCTTTGCGGGTCCGGGCAGAGCCCGGTCTTAAAATGAAAAGCCCCCGCCGTTTCCGGCGGGGGCTTTCGTTTGCCTGAGGCCAGGAGCCTTAGAAGCGGCCCTTGGTGCGCTTGGCGTGGAAGAACGTCGCGATCATGCCGGAGAGGGTGGCGGCGGCGACGTAGTGGGCGGGCGCGAGCGGCGTGACCTGGATCAGCAGCGGGATCACCACCGGGGTGAGGCCGCCGGCGACGGCATAGGTGAGGTTGTAGCACACCGAGATGCCGGTGAAGCGGACCGGGGCGGGGAACGAGCGGATCATCACGATCGGCACGATCGAGACGATGCCGGTGCAGAGCCCGGTGACCGCGTAGAGCGGCAGCAGCCACTCGGGGTGGATGCCGACGCCGATGTAGAGACTATAGAGCGACGCGATCAGGAGCGGCACGCCGACGCCCGCGACCTTGGCCGGGCCGAAGCGGTCGGAGAGCATGCCCATGATCAGCACGCCGAAGCAGAGCCCGATGGTGGCGGCGGTGTTCGCCTGGATCGTCTGCGCCATCGGCAGGTGGTAGATGCGCGACAAGAGAGTCGGGGTCATCAGCATCACCACGACGACGCAGGCGGTGATCAGCCACGAGACCATCACCGAGATCACGATGTCGGCGCGGTTGCCTGCGACCAGATCCTTGAGCGGCATCTTGGAGGTCTGTTTGAGGTGGCTGATTTCTTCGAACACCGGGGTTTCCTGGAGCCACTGGCGGAGATAGACCACCGCGCAGCCGAAGATGCCGCCGAGAATGAACGGGAAGCGCCAGGCGTATTCGTGGATTTCCGCCGGGGTGTAGCTCTTGTTGATCGTCGTCGCGACGATCGAGCCGAGGAGGATGCCCGCCGAAAGGCCGGTGGTGAGCAACGAGCAGGCGAGGCCGATGCGCTTGAACGGGACGTGTTCGGAAACGAACACCCACGCGCCCGGCACTTCGCCGCCGATCGCGATGCCCTGCATGATCCGCATCAGCAGCAGGAGCAGGGGCGCGCCGTAGGCGAGGGTCTCATAGGTGGGAAGCAGGCCGATCATCAGGGTCGGCACCGCCATCAGGGCGACCGACAGGGTGAACATCCGCTTGCGGCCGAACTTGTCGCCGAAGTGGGCCATGACGATGCCGCCGAGCGGGCGGAAGAGGTAGCCGGCGGCAAAAATTCCGAAGGTCTGCAGCTGGCCGAGCCATTCCGGCATATCCGGGGGGAAGAACAGGTGGCCGAGCGCGGCGGTGAAAAAGACGAAAATCACGAAGTCGTAAAATTCCAGTGCGCCGCCGAGCGAGGCCAGCGCCAGAGTCTTCGCATCCTGGCCGGCGAGCGGACGCGGAGCGACGAACGTATGCGAAAGTTCCATAATCGGGCTTCCCGTGAGCGGCAACAAACGAACCGCGCAAACTGGCGCGGCGCAAGACTATTGCCCGCCGTTCGCGCCGCGTCAAGGCTAGGCGCTCCGGCGTCAAAAGGCCTGGATCGGTGCGGGTGGTTTTATGCTTGGGCAAGTCGGCGCGGGTGCTTTCGGAGACTCCGGCGCGGCCGCGCGGCGGAGCGCGAGGCGTATCGCCGAGTCGGGGGCCGATCGCGGCGCCGCGGTCGCACAGCAGGCGCCGGGCGGGTGGGCGCGGGGCGCGCGCGGAAAAATCTGGAAGCACGGTATCATATTGAATTACAGAGAAAATATTCGTTTCGTGCGGACTCGGTTGCGGCGCAAGCGACCTGCGTCGGAACGCGCGGCGGGACTTTACGTTTTCCCAGGGTCCGCGCATAAACGTCCATTGCGTGTTTTTGGGCGCTAGGGTACTAATCGCCGGATCGCCTGCGTTTTTATGCGCTGTGCTTGGGTGGAGGGACCTGATGGGTGTGCGGTTGGTTTCGGTGATCATCGCGGGATTGATGAGTGCGGCGTTCGCCGTTCCGGTGCAGGCGGCCGAGCCTGCCAAAACGACCGCATCCAAGGCTGCCTCGGCTCCGGCGCCCGCGCCGTTGAAGCGCGGCGATCCCGCGTCCTCCGAATGCGCGTGGATCGGCAAGCGCATCATCCAACTGCTGTCGCGCGACGATGTCGTGGCGGCGGGCGAATTCCGTCAGTTCTACGCAGGCTTCGGCTGCTCCGAGACCCATCTCGGCGCTGCGTTCGGCTGTGCCATCGAGGGTGCGACCCCGGGTGCGGCGGATGCCTGCTCGGCTCGTTCGGAATGCATCGACCTCTGCTGGACCTCGCCGACCGCCTCGACCCTCGACAAGGCGCCGCACGTTGCCGCGCCGCAGCCGCCGGCAGCCAAGCCGCAGGGCAACGCCGCCCCGGCTCCGGCCAAGGCCGCGCCGCCGCCGCCGCCGAAGAAGCCGACGGACAGCGAGACGCTCATGCCCCGCGGCCCGTACGACAAACCCTAATCTTCGCGTTGGGGGCGCGGTTTCCCCCTTTACTCGTGCCCTAGGCACTCGGCGCTTGTCGCCGACGGGATGATCGGGCGACATGAAAAACGTTGCGCTCGCGGCGCTGGTCGCCGCCATCATTCATGGTCTCATCTGGTTCGCGACGAACGAGACGTTCTCGCCCCCGGACCTTGAAGATTCCATTGATTCGGTGTCGTTCAACAATGCGCCGCCGGAGGCGCGCGGACGGGCGTTCACGCCCGAGGAGCGCGCCGCCACCGAGCGCGACCTGTCCACCGTGGCGATGATCTCGCGCGGCATCCGCCTCTATGCCGCGACCGACCGGTTTGCCGAGATTCCGGCGATGGCGCGGAAATACGGGCTCAAGGTCACGGTCGGCGCGTGGCTCGACAAGAAGCTCGACTACAACACCAAGGAAATCGACGCCGCGGTCGCCGCGACCAACCGCAATCCCAACGTCCGTGCGATCGTGGTCGGCAACGAATCGATCCTGCGCGGCGATCTGACCTACGATCAGTTGGTGGGATATCTGCGCCAGGTGCGCAAGCGCGTCGGCGTGCCGGTTTCCACCGGTGAAATCTGGAACACCTGGCTTGAGTACCCGAAGCTCGCCAACGAGGTGGATTTCATCGCCGCCCATATCCTGCCCTACTGGGAGGCGCTCCCGCCCGAAGAGGCGGCGAAATATGCACTGCAGCGGTATCAGGAACTCAAGGAAGCCTTCCCCGGCAAGCGCATCGTGATCGCCGAGTTCGGCTGGCCGAGCCGTGGCTACAATCGTCATTCGGCAGACCCCGATCCGATCGGGCAGGCGCGCATCCTGCGCGAGTTCATCAACGAGGCGAACCGGCGCGGCATCGAGTACAACATCGTCGAGGCGTTCGACCAGCCGTGGAAGACCAACGAAGGCTCGGTCGGTCCGTACTGGGGCATCTTCGACGCCGACCGCAATCTCAAGTTCTCGATGGTCGGCAGCATCGAGCGCAGCAACCTGCCGCGCCTCGCGGCGGTGGCGCTTACCCTCGGCGCGCTGGTGACGATCTTCGCCCTGCGCCGCCGCAAGCCGACCTTCGCCCACGCCCTCGCGTTCTCGGCGGCGGCCAACGCGCTCGCCGCCGCAATGGCGCTCGCCGCGATGTATCCGGTCGAGAACTACCTCAACTTCGGCTCGGCTCTCGCCTGGGCGATCGGCTTCCTGCTGATGATCCCGCTCACCGCGATGACCCTGGTGAAGGTCCACGAGGTCGCCGAGATCACCCTCGGACGCAAGCCGACGCGCCTCTGGGTGCCGCCCGAGGGCGGGCCCGAGCCCGCGCGCCATCCGATGGTGTCGATCCACATCCCGGCCTATAAAGAACAGCCGGACATGTTGATCCAGACGCTCAACAGCGCCGCCGCGCTCCAGTACCCGAATTTCGAGGTGCTGGTGATCGTCAACAACACCCCCGAGGAACACCTCTGGAAGCCGATCGAGGAGCACTGCGCCAAGCTCGGGCCGCGCTTCAAGTTCATCAACCTGGTCAAGGTTTCGGGGTTCAAGGCGGGCGCGCTCAACATGGCGATGCCGCAGATGTCGCCCGACGCCGAAGTGATCGCGCTGATCGACGCCGACTACGTGCTGCATCCGTGCTGGCTGAAGGATCTCGTCCCCGCCTTCGACGACCCGACGGTCGCCCTGGTGCAGGCGCCGCAGGATCACCGCGACGGCCATGATTCCCTGTTCAAGGAAGTGATGAACAGCGAGTACGCCGGGTTCTTCGACATCGGCATGGTGCAGCGCAACGAAGACGACGCGATCATCACCCACGGCACGATGCTGTTGATCCGCCGCGCCGCGTTCGACGAGATCGGCGGCTGGGCGACCGACACGATCACCGAAGACACCGAACTCGGCCTGCGCCTGATGGCGCGCGGCTACCACGCCCACTACACCAACCGCCGCTACGGCTGGGGCATGCTGCCCGACACCTACAAGGCGTTCAAGACCCAGCGCCACCGCTGGGCCTACGGCGCGGTGCAGATCATCCGCAAGCACTGGAAGCTGATGCTGCCGGGCCGCTCCAAGCTCACCGGGGCGCAGCGCTTCCAGTTCGTCATCGGCTGGTCGTACTGGCTCTCGGATGCGTTCGGCGTCGGCGCGGCGATCCTCAACCTGGTGTGGGTGCCGGTGATCCTGTTCGTGGGCGTGCTGATTCCGATGCTCCCGTTCACCGTTCCGATCCTGGCGATGTTCTTCGTCAACCTCGTCCACTGCGTCGTGCTCTACGTCGCGCGGGTGAAAGTCTCGCCGATGCAGATCCTCGGCGCGGCGGTGGCGGCGATGAGCCTGCAATACACCGTCGCCAGCGCGATGGCGGCGGGTTTCCTCACCGACAGCCTGCCGTTCCTCCGCACCGACAAGGGCGGCGCGGCGAAGCGCGCGGCGAACGAGAATCCGGCGAAGCGCGAGATCATCCTCGGCACGCTCCTGATGCTGGGCGCGGCGATCCTGGTGGCGACCAACTTCACCGGCATCACCGAACTCAACGTCTTCGCCGCGACGCTCGCGGTGCAGTCCCTGCCGTTCCTCTCCGCCTGGGCGCTCGCGAGCCTCGAACGTCGCGCCGGCGACCGTGCGGCGCGCGCCGCGGCGGCGGCGGCGCGCGCCGCCGACGACCAAGCCGAGGCGGAAACCGCGCCGTTGTCGGCCGCCGAATAGGCCTGTTCATGCGCTGGGCCGGGCTCTACACTCGGCCCCCGAGGGGCGGAGGTCGAGAGGCGAAATATGACGGTTGCGACAGCGTGTAGCGACCTGGCGGATACCGCCGGTGCGATTGCGGCCGCTTATAGGGCTCTCCGCCAAGACCTCGGCGGAGAGCCCGATCTCGTCGTTCTCTATCACACGTTGCACCATTCCGCCGACGCGGTGGCCGAAGCCACCGCCGGCCTGCCCCGGGGCGTACGCGTCCATGGTGGTACCACCTTTCGCGGCCTGTTGAGCGATACCGGCGTTTACGTCGGTGGGCCGGTGATCGGTCTGATGGGGATCGGCACCCGGGAGATACGCTGCGGCACGGCGCTCGCGGCCAAGGGCGACGACCCTCGCACCGCGGCGATAGCGGCGGTACATGCCGCGCTCGCCGATGCCGGGCGACAGGGCGAAGTCCCCGATCTCGTGCTGTTGTGCGGCACCGTCGGCGGCGAGGAGGAAACTCTCGCCGGGATTGCGTCGGTGCTTGGGGCGCGTGTGCCGGTGTTCGGCGCGACGGCGGGCGGCGTCGCCCGCGACGTCGCCAGTTCCCGCGTCCTGGTGCGCGGGCGGGAACAGGCCGAGGCGCTCGCGATCGCCGTGGTGTTCTCCGCCCAGCCGATCAGCCGGGCCTTCCACGCCGGGTGCGTGCCGACCCACTTCGCCGGCATTGCGAACCTCTGCGAGGGGCGGCGGGTGGTCCACCGCATCGGCGGCGCGTCGGCGGCCGAGGTCTACGCCGATTGGGTTCTCGGCCAAACCGGAACGGCGCTTCCCGCCGATACCAACTCGCTGCACACCGCGCTCGCGCCGCTGGGTCGCGAGGTCGGGCGGATCGGCGAGTTTCCGCTTTATGCTCTCACTCACGTCGACGAACTTCGCGCCGACGGCGCGCTGGTGATGATGACCGATGTGGCCGAGGGCGACGAGCTTCGTCTCATGGTCGGCGAGCGCAGCACCCTGGTGGGCCGACCGGCGCGCGCGGTAGAGGCGGCGATCACGCTCCAATGCGCCGATGTCTGCGCGGTCTCGGGGGGATTGATCGCGGTTTGTGCCGGGCTGGCGGCGCTGATGACCGACGACCTGCGCGAGGTTCAGTCGAGCCTGCGTACCGCGATGCTCGACCGGCCGTTCCTCGCGCCGTTTACGTTCGGCGAGCAAGGCAATCTCACCGATTCCCGCGCGGTCCACGCCAATCTGATGGTCGCTTCGTTGATTTGGGGGGGCTAGCCGATGGTCCGCACCGCCGATCTCGAACACCTGCGCGAAAGCCTGATCGAGCTCGACCGCCTGCGCCTGCACGAGCGCAATCTCCGCCTCGAATCCGAAGCCCTGATGCGCGGCCTGCGCGCGTTGACCGACGCGCAGGACACCGACACGATGTTCGACACGCTCGCCGACGTGCTGCGCGACATCGTGCCGTTCGCGGACGTCTTCCTCCTCGCCGTGAGCGGGCGCGGCGGCCTTCGCGTCGTGCGCTCGACCGCGCAGCGCCTCCTCGGCTTGCGGTGGTCGCCGCGCGAGGTTCTCAGCCGGGTTCTCGAAGGCGAGACCGTGGCGCTGTTCGACACCCGGCTGTCGCCGGAATGGGCCGGGTTGTCGCCTGCGGTGCTGGGCGCTCCGGCGTTCTTTTCCCCCGCCCACGTCCACCTGCTGAAGCGCTTCACGCCGTTGATCGACCAGGCGCTCAACGGCATGTGGGTCCGCGACCGGCTTGAGAAGGAGCGTCGGCACGCCCAGGAGGCGACGCTCGCGCGCCTCAAGGAGGTCGAGGAACGGCGCAAGGCCGAGGCGGAAAGCATTCGGGTGCACGAGATGATGGCGAGCGCCATCGACTTCGCGCCGATCTACCTTTGGGAGGTCGACAAGGACTTTCGCTACACCTTTGTCCAAGGCACGGAAAAGGCGCTGGGGTATACCCGCGAGGAACTCCTCGGGCGGTCCGCAACCGAGCACTTCGACCTGGACGACCCGGCGACGCAGGCTTACGTCGCCACGCTGCGGAGCGGTCAGCCGTACGAGAACATCGTGTTCCGTCGCCGCCGCAAAGATGGTTCGCAGGTCTGGGTTTCGGTGAGCGGTCGGCCGGTGATGGATGCGAACGGCGGTTTCGGCTATCGCGGCATCACCATGGACGTCACCGAAACCACCGAGGCGAAGCTCAAGCTTGAACAGATGGCGCTGCACGACGCGCTCACCGGCCTCGCCAACCGGCGCAAGTTCCTCGACCATTTCGAATCCGCCCTGGCGCGGGTGCTCCGCGACGGCAAGCCGCTTTCGGTTCTCGCCATCGACATCGACCATTTCAAGCGGGTCAACGATGCGCACGGCCATCCGGCGGGCGACGAGGTGCTGGTCGCGATGGGGCGGATTCTCGAACGCACGGTACGGCGCACCGATCTCGTCGCGCGTTTCGGCGGCGAGGAGTTCATGGTTCTGCTCCCCGACACCCAGACCGGCGGCGCCGCCGACCTCGCGGAAAAGCTCCGCCGCGCGGTGGAGGCGGAGCGCTTCGTCGTCGAGGCGGACGGAGGCAAGGTGCCGCTTGCGGTGACGATCAGCGTCGGCGTCGGCACGATCGTCCGCGAAACCGCCTCGACCGCCTCGTTCGACGAGGTGATCGAACGCGCCGACCAGGCCCTCTATGCGGCCAAGCTCGCCGGGCGCAACCGCGTCAGTATCGCCGAACCCACCTGAGTTCAGTCGTCGTCGCGGCCGAGGATCTTCGCCGGGTCGGCGGTGATCGGGCGATAGATCTCGATCCGGTCGCCGTCGGCGACGGGTGCGGCGAGCGGTGCGACCTTGCCGAAAATCCCGACCTTCTGGCGTTCGAGGTCGATCTCGGGAAACTGGGCGAGGATGCCGGAGCGTGCGATCGCGTCGGCGACCGTCGTGCCCTCGGGCACGTCGAGCTTGAGCCAGACCTGGCGGGAGGGGGTGGCGTAGGCGACGCCGACGTGCAGGGCCATCGAAGTCTCTCTCCGGATCAGTGGCAGGCGGATGCGGGCGCCGCGACGCTTGCGGCGCGGCGGCTGGCGCGGCTGTCGAACACCCGCTTCGCCGCGAGGGCGAAGCCGAGCACCAGGAACCCGCCGGGCGGCAGGATCATCAACAGGAATCCCTTGTAGTCGGGAATGATCGTGGTTTCGAGGAACGCCAGCGGCGCGCCCAGCATCAGCGAGGCGTTGGCGAACAGCGTGCCCGAGCCCAGAATTTCGCGGATCGCGCCGATGCCGGTGAGCGACATCGTGAACCCGAGGCCGATGCCGAGGGCATCGCAGGCCGACAGCGACGGGCCGTTGCGCGAGGCGAACGCCTCGGCGCGGCCGAGGATCACGCAGTTGGTGACGATCAGCGGGATGAACAGGCCGAGGACCTTGTAAAGCTCGTGGCCGTAGGCGTTGATCAGCATGTCGACCAGCGTCACGATTCCGGCGATCACCAGGATGAACGCCGGAATTCGCACCTGCGGCGTGATCACGCCGCGCACCAGCGAGATCGCGACGTTGGTCATCACCAGGCAGGCGGTGGTGGCGAGGCCCATGCCGAGGCCGTTGGTCGCGGTCGAGGTGAGCGCGAGCAGCGGGCAGAGCGCGAGCTTCTGCGACAGGGTGACGTTGTTGGTCCAGAGACCGTCCTTGAAGACGGCAAGGGCGCGCGCGGTCATGACAGGCTCCTCGGGCTCGGTGCGATGGCGGCGGCGGGCGGGTCGGTTTCGTCGAGCAGGGCGTGACGGTTGGCCGCGAACAGGTCGAGCCCGTCCTTGATCGCCTTGACCACCGCGCGCGGCGTGATCGTCGCGCCGCTGAACTGGTCGAAGCGGCCGCCGTCCTTCTTCACCGCCCATTGGGAGAGCGGCGTGTTGGCGAACGACAGGCCGGTGAACGCCTTGATCCAGTCGGTCTTGCGCACGTCCACCTTGTCGCCGAGGCCGGGGGTCTCGGAGTGCTGGATCACCCGCACGCCGAGGATTTCGCCCGAGGCCGCGACCCCCATGACGATCACGATGTCGCCGCCGTAGCCCTTGCCGACGACGCGATAGGCGACCGCCGTGACCTTGCCGCCGCTCCGCGCCCGATAGGCGAGGGTCTTGCCCGCGCCGGTGTCGAGGGTGACGGTATCGGAGGCCATGTCGTTGGTACGGAGCGAGGCCGGGATCACCTGTTCGAGCGAGGCGTTGAGATCGTCGCGCGCCGCCTGCTCGATGGCGGGTGCGGTGAGCTTGGTGCCATAGGCGAGGGCGACCGAGGCGACGAGGCAGAAGCCGCCGAGCAGGACGCCCTGGAACCACGGCGCGGTGCGGTAGGTGGCCATCATTTGCTCTCCCTGGGCGTGACGCTCAAGGGCCTGCCCTTGCGGTCGCGGCCGTAGATGCGCGGTCGCACCCAGCGGTCGATCAAGGGCGTGCCCGCGTTCATCAGCAGCACCGCGAAGGCCATCCCTTCGGGGTAGCCGCCCCAGGTGCGGATGATGAAGATCAACACGCCGCAGCCCGCGCCGTAGATCATCTGGCCGGCGCGGGTCACCGGCGAGGTGACGAGGTCGGTGGCGATGAAGAACGCGCCGAACAGGGTCGACGCGGCGAGCGCGTGTACCAGCGGCGAGAGGTAGCGGTCGGGGTCGATGGCGTGGAACAGCGCGCCCGGCACGACGATGCCGAGGATCAGCGCCAGCGGAATGTGCCAGGAGATCACCCGCAGCGCGATCAGGGTGACGCCGCCGACGATCAGCAGCAGCGCCGAGGTTTCGCCCATGCTGCCGGTGGTGGTGCCGAAGAACAGGCTGGAGAGATCGAAGCCCGAGCTCAGCGCCTCGTGCAGCGGCACGCCGCGCGCCAACTCGGTCTTGGCGTGGCCGAGCAGCGAGGCGGAACTCACCGCGTCGAGGTCGACATGGCCGCCGAGGCCGAAGGTGATCGCCATGGACTCCTTGAACCCCGCCGCGTCGCCGCCGAGCAGCGGGCGCGGCGCGACGTAGCGGGTCATTTCGAGCGGGAACGAGATCAAGAGCGCCACCCGCGCGACCATCGCCGGATTGAAGAGGTTCTGGCCGAGGCCGCCGAAGACGTGCTTGCCGACCACGATCGCGAGCGCCGCGCCGACCGCGCCGATCCACCACGGCGCCCAGGGCGGCAGGGTGAGGGCGAGAATCCAGCCCGACAACGCCGCCGAACCGTCTTGCAGCGTCACCATCGACTTGCCCGCCAGCTTGAGGCAGGCGGCCTCCGCCAGCACCGCGCTCGCGAGCGTCGTCGCGAACAGGAAGATCGCGGGCCAGCCGTAGAGGCCGAGGCCGAACACCGTGGCGGGGGTGAGCGCGATCATCACCCAGGCCATGATCATCGGCGTCGAGCGCCCGGCGTGGGCGAAGGGACCGGCGACGAACGGGCGGTCTTCGGCCATCACACGGCTCCTTTCTCGGCGGCGGCGCGCGCCTTCGCGGCTGCGGCCTTCTTGGCTTCTGCCGCGGCCTTGCGCTCGGCGGCGAGTTTTTCCTGGCGCGCGGTCTTCGCCTGGACGAGGCGCCTGGCCTCTTCGTTGCGGCTCTGCGCGCGCTGCTGCGCCGCGAGGTGGCCCTTGGCGTGGTGGAAGTTCTGCACCAGCGGAATCCGCGACGGACAGGCGAAGGCGCAACTGCCGCAGCCGATGCAGTCCATCAGTCCGGCGTCCACCGCCGCTTCGAAGTTGCCGTTGCGAACATGCGCGGCGATCTCGAACGGCAGCAGGCCGCATGGGCAGGCGGCGACGCAGGTGCCGCAACGCAGGCAGGCGTGCGCCGGACCGCGCCGGGTGTCGGCGGGGACGAGGGCGAGGACGCCGTTCATGCCCTTCACCGTCGGGATCGCGGTGGAGCGCAGCGGCTGGCCCATCATCGGTCCGCCGGAGAGCAGTTCCTGCGGCTCTTCGGTGAGGCCGCCGCAGAATGCGATCAGGTCGGCGATCGGCGTGCCGAGGGCGACCTTCAAGTTCATCGGCTTGGCGATCGCGCCGCCCGAGACGGTGAGGATGCGCGACACCAGCGGCCGGCCGAGGATCGCCGCCTCGTAGACCGCGTAGGCGGTGGCGATGTTGTGGACCACCACGCCGATGTCGGCGGTGAGGGCGCGGGCCGGAGTTTCGCGTCCGGTCAGGGTGTGGACGAGGTGCTTCTCCGAGCCCATCGGGTAGCGCGTCGGCACCGTCGCGACGGCGATGTCCGGGTATGGCGCGGCGGCGGCGGCGAGCGCGGCGGTGGCCTCGGGCTTGTTCGCCTCGACCGCGATCACGGTGCGCGCGACGCCGAGCGCGCGCGCCATCAGCGCTACGCCGAGGAGGAGTTCGTCGGTGTATTCCCGCATCAGGCGGTCGTCGCAGGTGAGGAAGGGTTCGCACTCGGCGGCGTTCATCACCAGGGTATCGAGGCTGTGGCGCTCGCGCAGGTTCAGCTTCACCGCCGAGGGGAAGGTCGCGCCGCCGAGGCCGACGATCCCGGCCTCGCCGACGCGCTTCGCGATCGCCTCGGGCGCGGCGTCGAGCGACAGCGGCGGCATCGCTTCGGTCCATTCGTCCAGGCCGTCGGGCACGAGCGCGATCGCCATGCCCTTGAGGCCCGAAGGATGCGGCACCGGATAGAAGCCGACCGCCTCCACCGTGCCCGAGGTCGAGGCATGGATCGGCGCGGACACCGGCCCTGCGGCCTCGGCGATCACCTGGCCCTTCAGCACATGGTCGCCCGCCTGCACCACCGGCCGCGCGGGCGCGCCGATGTGCTGCTGCAACGGCAGGTAAAGCGTGCCGCGCACCGGCACCGCGACCACCGTCTTGTCCTTGGTCGCGTCCTTGCGTTCGGGCGGATGGACGCCGCCCCGGATCCGGAACAGCTTCATTGGGTCAGCACTCCGTCGCTCGCGGGCGGAGCCTCGCCGGGCTTGGGCCAATACCAGGATTGCAGGGTGACCGGCACCGGCTGGAGCGCGATCCCCTCCGCCGGGCAGGTTTCGACGCATGCGCCGCAGCCGGTGCAGGCGTCGGAAACCACGGTGTGGACCTGCTTCGCCGCGCCGACGATCGCGTCGGTCGGGCACTTGCGCGAACACTTGGTGCAGCCGATGCAGGTGGTTTCGTCGACGTGCGCCACCATCGGGCCGCTGTCGGCGATACCGGAGAGGTCGACGCTGAGGCAGAGCTTGGCGGCGAGCGCCTGGGCGACGACGCGCCCGCCGGGCGGGCAGACCGTCACCGGCGCTTCGCCCTTGGCAACGGCCGCGGCCGCCGCCGCGCAGCCGGGATAGCCGCACTGGCCGCAGTTCTGGCCGGGGAGAATGTCCTCGATGTCGCCTTCGAGCGGGCTCGAGTCCACATGCAGGCGCTTCGCCGCGATCCCGAGAAATACCCCGAGGCCGCCGCCCAGGGCCGTCAATCCGACGATGGCTTCGATCATCTCTGCCTCCCCTACTGCGAAACCAGACCGGCGAAGCCCATGAACGCCATCGACAGCAAACCGGCGGTGATGAAGCTCACCGGCGCGCCGCCGAAGGCGAAGGGCACCTGGGACAATGCGAGGCGCTCGCGCAGCCCCGCGAACAGCACCATCACCAGGGTGAACCCGGCGGCGGAGCCGAAGCCGTAGAGGACGCTTTCCACGAAGCTGTGATTTTGCTGGATGTTGAGCAGCGCCACGCCCAGCACCGCGCAGTTGGTGGTGATCAGCGGCAGGAAGATGCCGAGCACCTGGTAGAGGGTCGGCGAGATCTTGCGAATCACCAGTTCGGTGAACTGCACCACCGCCGCGATCACCAGGATGAAGGTGAGGATGCGCAGATAGGCGATGTCCAGCGGCGCCAGCAGCGCGTGTTCGAGAACCCAGCCGGCGGCGGTGGCGAGGGTGAGCACGAAGGTCGTCGCCATGCCCATGCCGAGCGCGGTGTCGACCTTGTTCGAGACCCCCATGAAGGGGCACAAACCGAGGAACTTGACCAGTACGACGTTGTTCACCAACACCGTGCCGAGGATGAGTATGAGATACTCGGTCATCTTGCCTACCCCCGCTTCACCGATTGAAGCCTTAACCCCCTGCTCCTCTGCACGTGCCGTACCAAAACCGCGAAAATCCGGGGAATGCACGGGAAAGCGGCAGAGCCGCATGGAATCCGAGCAAACTATTCCCTTTTTCCGGTGTCGGGTATGCGACACTCCGGCAGCAGAGGACGAGAAGATGTCACAAAAGCCCTCACGAATCCAAGGCTAAACTCGACGGAAATGGCGCGTTTGGCGGGTTGGGCATATATCTTGCGAGTGCCCTTCGGCAACCGCCGAGGACCCCCCATGCGTCGCGACACGTCTATAACCTTCGGAATAAACGACGGAATTTCGACCGGCTCGGGCTTGGCTGCGGAGAGCGCCTCGAAGGAAAACGGATTCGGGCAGGATGTTAACCGTCCTCATCCGGACCTACCCCACGGCCTCTTCTTCGACACCGTCGAGGCGTTGCTGTCGGGGATTTCGGTGGCGGATTCGACCGGGACGATTCTCTACGTCAATCCGGCGTTCGAGCAGATCACCGGGTATGCCGCGGCCGAGTTGATCGGCTGCAATCACAGTCTGCTTTCCAACAAAAAGACCCCGCCGCGCGTCTATGACGACATGTGGCGCACCATCGGCGCGGGGAAGATCTGGCAGGGCCGCCTGCTCAACCGCCGCAAGGACGGCACCCCTTACCTCGCCGACTTGAAGGTGGTGCCGGTCAAGGACGGCGACGGCAAGTCCGGCTATTTCCTCGGCATCCAGCGCGACGCCTCCGCCGAGATCGGCCTGGAACGCTCGGTGGCGACGCAGAAGGCGCTGATCGAGAACATCATCGACGTCGCGCCGGTGGTGATGGCGCTCTTGAACGAACACGGCAAGGTGCTGATCGACAACCACGCCTACAAGGTGCTGATGGCCGACATGGGCGGCGCGGAGCCCGCCTGGGCGTTCCTCAACGCGGTCTGTGACGGCGAGGCCGGGCAGGCCCTGATCGAGCGCCGCGAGTTCGACAGCGTCGAGGTCAAGATCGAGGTCGGCCGACGCCTCGGGCCGCGCTGGTTCTCGTGCTCGGGCCTTTGGATCGACGTCGCGCGCCCCGACATCGACAGCTATTACGAAGCCGCACCGGGGCGCGCCCTGCTGCTCGTCTGCCTCGACGTGACCGCGCGGATGCGCGCCTTCCAGCAGGCGAAGACCTCGGCGATTCGCGCGCTCACCGCCGAGATCCAGCAGGCGCAGGGGATGCGGGAAGTGCTTCAGGGCGCGGTCTACCAGCTCCAGGGGCCGTTGAACATGCTGGGTGCGGCGGCGGCGATGATGGAGCGCTCGGGCGGCGTCAACCCTGCGCTCGGCAATGCCTTGTCCGACGTGCAGAAGGCGGGTGCGGAAACCCTGGCGCATCTGCGCGATTCGGTGCCGCAGACGGTCAACGAGCCGGTCCTGCCCTTGAACATCAACGAACTCGTCCGCGAGGTGATGGACTTCATGGTCGATCGCCTGCTCTCCGAGGGGGTCGCGCTCTCCTGGCTTCCGACCGCGGTGCTGCCCGCGATCAGCGGCCGCGCCGGGCAGTTGCGCACCATGGTCAAGGTGCTGATCGACAATGCCGTCGATGCGGTCTCCGAGCCCGGCACGTCCGAGCGCGCGGTGGTGATCGAAACCCGGCGAGCGGCAGGCGGCGGCGTCGAGATCGTGGTGAGCGATTCCGGCCCCGGGGTTTCGTCCGCGATCCGCCCGCGCATCTTCGAGCCGTTCTTCTCCGCCTGGAAGCGCTGGCGCGGACGCCCGGGCATGGGCCTCGCGATCGCCCAGAACATCCTCACCGAGCACGGCGGCACGATGGACGTCGGCACGCGGCCCGAGGGGGGCTGCCGCATCGTCGTCGGGTTGCCGGCGGAAGACGAAGCGATGATCACCCGGGGGGATGGAGTCTAATGCCGATCGACCGACCGCCGCGCGGCGCCGCGCCCGATCGTGGCGCCCTGATCGAAACCGAACTCGAAATCCTGTTCGCGGTGAGCCGGGTGTTGAGCCGCTCCCTCAACCTGCCCGAAACCTTTACCGAAGTCCTCGATCTGCTCCATGACCAGGGCGGCTACGCCCACGGCTTCATCGCGCTGAAAGACGAAAGCGGCGACGAGCTTTCGGTGCGGGCCGCGCACCGCGACATCGGCGGCCTGCCCGGTCCGGTGCGCTACAAGCCGGGCGAGGGGATGGTCGGCGCGATCGCGGTCTCGGGCGAGACCGTGCTGCTCCCCCGGATCGCCGACGAGCCGGGCTTCCTCCACCGCCTCAAGGTCTTCGACCCCGAGCTGCCGTTCATCGGCGCGCCGATCCGGGGCGAGGGCGAGGAGGTGGTCGGCGTCCTCGCCGCACAACCGCCGCCCGAACGCGCGCTCCTCGGCGAGCGCTCGCGGTTCATGGAAATGATCGCCAACGTGATCTCCCAGACGGTGCGCCTCAATCGCCGCGTCCAGCAGGAACAGCAGGAGATCAAGGACGAGCGCGACGTTCTCCGGCGGCGGGTGCGCGGCCAGCACGGCTTCGACACCATCGTCGGTCACACCCCGGTGATGCGCCAGGTGTTCGAGCAGGTCCGCCTGGTGTCGAAGTGGAACACCACGGTGCTGATCCGCGGCGAGAGCGGCACCGGCAAGGAACTCATCGCCAATGCGATCCACTACAATTCGCCGCGTGCCTCCGCTCCGTTCATCAAGCTCAATTGCGCCGCCCTGCCCGAGAACCTCCTCGAATCCGAGATGTTCGGCCACGAGAAGGGGGCGTTCACCGGCGCGCAGGCGCAGCGCAAGGGGCGCTTCGAACTCGCCGACGGCGGCACCTTGTTCCTCGATGAAATCGGCGAAATCTCCGGCCTGTTCCAGTCCAAGCTGCTCCGCGTCCTCCAGGAGGGCGAGTTCGAGCGGGTCGGCGGCGCGGACACCCTCAAGGTCGACGTCCGCGTCATCGCCGCCACCAACCGCGATCTCGAAGGCGCGGTCGCCGAAGGCAGCTTTCGCGAAGACCTCTACTACCGCCTCAACGTCATGCCGATCCGCACGCCGCCCTTGCGCGAACGCGCCGAAGACATTCCCGACCTCGCCCGGTTCATGGTCGAGAAGATCGCCCGCAGCCAGCGCCGCGACCTCTCGATCGACGACGACGCGATCCGCCTGCTGCTCCGCCACCGCTGGCCCGGCAACGTCCGCGAACTCGAAAACAGCCTGGAACGCGCCGCGATCATGTCGGAAACCGGCACCATCGACGAACGCGCGGTCATCCTCGCCGGGCTCCAGGACCGGATGATCGCGAGCCCTGGTTTCGAGTCGCCGAATGCGCCCCAGTCCTTCGGCCGCAGCATGCCGCCCGCGCCGACCCACGCCGAACCGGCGGGCCTCGACGACCCCGACCTCTCGGAACGCGAACGGGTGATCGCCGCCCTCGAACGCGCCGGATGGGTCCAGGCCAAGGCCGCCCGCCTCCTCAACATGACCCCGCGCCAGATCGCCTACCGCATCCAAACTCTCGGAATCGACGTCAAGCAGTTCTGATGGGGAAGGTCCGGGCTCCGCCCGGGCCCGCTGGGGATTGGAGCACGGTCGCCGAAGGCGACAGGAAGGGCCGGTGGGCATTCCTGAGTACGGAAATCCCCCGGAGGGAGGGCCCCAGACCCCGTAACGGGTTTTTCGCGCGAAGCGCCATAAGGTCTTCACGCGGCGTGATGATTGATTGCGCTGACGCGCGAAAACCAAACTTTAGAGGATCAAAGGGGCTAGCCCCTTTGCGGGTCCAGGGCGGAGCCCTGATCTTGTTTTTGAGGAGACACCGACATGTGCGTGATGTTCATCGATGCCACCGAGGCCCTGGCGCAGGTTGCGACGCGGCTGCATCGGCCGGGGGATCCGCCGTTGGTGGTGAACCGCGATCCGGCGGTGAAGCCCGAGGATTTGCCGGCGCTGGTGAGCGCGGCACGGGCGCACACGATCCTCGTCGACCACACCTATTTGCCGACCGAGATCGCGATGCGGTGCGTCGGGTTGCGACATGTGGTGTTTCTCGGCACCGGCGCGCGTAGCTACATGGACATCGAGGATTTGGCGGCGCACGGGGTGAGCGTCGACATCATCAAGGGCTACGGCGACACCGCGGTGGCGGAGTGCGCGGTGGGGCTGATGATGGCGGCGGCGAAGGGCTTCGCGCGCATGGACCGGGGGGTGCGCGCCGGGCAATGGCTGCGCACCGACGGCGTCGAGCTGAAGGGCAAGACCTTGGGGCTGCTGGGCTTCGGCGGGATCGCGGCGGAGGTGGCGCGGATTGCCGGGCTGGGGCTGGGCATGGAGGTGATCGCCTGGAACCGCTCGCCGAAGGCGCATCCCGGGGTGCGATTCGTCGACCTCGACACGCTGCTGGCGGAGAGCCACGTGCTGTCGCTGCATTTGCTGCTGTGCGACGAAACGCGCGGGTTCCTCTCCGCCGCGCGGATCGCCCGGATGCGCGACGGCGCGATTCTGGTGAACACCGCGCGCGGCGCGCTGCTCGACGAGGGCGCGTTGTTGGCCGCGTTGGACTCCGGCAAGCTCGCGCATGCCGGGCTCGACGTCTTCGCCACCGAGCCGTTGCCCGCCGACCATCCGTTGGCGCGGTGCGAAGCGGTCACCCTGTCCGCCCACTCGGCATTCCGCACGCCCGAGGCGGCCGAGAACCTGCTCGGTTCGGCCCTGGCGATATGTCGGCGCCTGGCTTCCGACTAGCAGAAAACCCCGCATCTCAAAACCTGAAGTTGCGCCGCAACGGGTGAGTACGGCAGAATTGCCTTGATTCATGCGCGTATAGGCTCATTTGACAGAAGTGGGCGATCAGAGAAGACCCCAGTAAAGGGCTCGGAAAATGGGCTGGCGCGGGAGCAGATGGGGAGCCGGAATTCTGGTTGGAGCCGGGATTCTTGCGCTCGCGGCATGGGAATGGTTCGCGTCGGGCGACGACGCGCTGGCGCGAATCCGATCCTCCGGCACGATCCGGATCGGGTATGCGGTGGAGGCGCCCTACGCCCTGCTCGCCGCCGACGGTCGCGTCACCGGAGAATCGCCCGAACTTGCGCGTCTGGTGACGACCCGAATGGGAATCCCCAACATCGAATGGATCCAGGCCAGCTTCGACGCGCTTCTTCCCGAGTTGGCGGACGGGCGCTTCGACGTCGTTGCGGCGGGGCTGTTCATTTCGCCCCAGCGCGAGCGGATCGCGGCATTTTCCGCACCGACGGTGCAGGTTTTTGCCGGGCTCGCGGTTCCTGCGGGGGCGCGGGAATACGGCTCGTATACCGAGGTGTTGGCCGAACCCGAGCTTCGCGTCGCGGCATTGTCGGGCTCGGTCGAGGAAGCCCGCCTGCTTGCTCGCGGCCTGCCGCCGACGCGGCTGTTGCGGGTTCCCGACGCCGTTGCGGCGCGCGCCGCGCTCGAATCCGGCCAAGTGGACGTTCTCGCCCTTTCCCTGCCGACATTGCGCTGGATGATCGCCGACGGCGCGTCGATCACGACGACCCAGGTGGCCGGGCGCGCCGTGCCGACCGAGCCGCCGACGAGCTTCAAGGTCGGCTTTGCCTTTGCGCGAGGCGAGAGCCGCCTGCGCGATACCTGGAACGTCGCGCAGACCGAGGTCAAGGGCGGGCCCGGGCATCTCGCCGCGATCGCCCCCTTCGGCTTCACCGCGGCGGATCTCGCGGGGAGCGAACCGCGATGATCGATGCGGCGCGGCGGGCACGGCGGCGGGCGCGGTTGGTGGCGGTTTGGGTCACGGCGACGATCGCGGTTTCGGCGATGGTATGCGGCGGCGTGGTCGCCCTCAACCAGTCGCAGCAGGAGGCGCTCGACCGCTACACCCGCACGATCTCCGAATTCCGGCAGGCGCGCATCGACCTCTACCAGGGGTTTCTCCACGTCAGCCTCGACACCCGCGACGCCGTTCCCTGGAATCGCAGCCAGGGGATCGGGTTGTTGAACCAGGCGCTCGCCACCTTCGACCGTCTGGTGGTTCAACTGCCCCTCGATTCCGATCGCACCTGGGAGTTCGCCGATCAGGTGCGCGGGTTCCGCACGGTGCTGATGGAAGGGCGGCGGATCGGCGCGGACGTTCGCTACGATGTCGAGTTGCGCGTGGCGTTCCACAGTCTCGACAGCATGCTCTATCGCCTCGACGCCGCCGCGCGCGCGCGCCTGCACGACATCCAGGGCGAAAGCCGGTCGCGCTTCCGCGTGGTGCTGGGGTTGGCCGGCGCGCTCCTGGTGATGATCAGCATCGGTCTGGTGCTGGCGGCACGGCGTCTCGCCGCCGCCGACGTCGCCCAGGTCGAGATCATGCGCCGCGCCCGCGCCGACCTCGACCGCTTCGAGAAGATCTTCACCGCCTCGCCCGCCGCGACCGCGATCGTCGGCCTCGACGATGGCCTCTTCCTCGCGGTCAACGACGCGTATCTCCGCCTCAACGGCTGCGCCCGCGAGGATCTGATCGGCCGTCCGGCGGTCAAGGTCGGAATGTGGATCGACGAGGTGCAGCGCAACGCCTTCGTCGCGCGCCTGCGCGGCGGGGAGCGCGTCCTCGACCAGGAGATCAAGCTCCGCCTGCACAGCGGGGAGATTCGCGACGGGATGATCAGTGCCGATATCGGCGAATTCATGGAGCAGCCCTGCATCCTCAGCATCGTCACCGACATTACCGACCGCAAGCGCTACGAAGCCCACATCGAATACCTCGCCACCCACGACGGACTGACCGGCCTGCCGAACCGCGCACTCGCCCGCGACCGCCTCAACCAGGCGATCGCCCACGCGCAGCGGGCGGGGAGCGAAGGTGCGCTCCTGTTCGTCGACATCGACCGCTTCAAGAGCGTCAACGAGGGCTTCGGCCATGCCGTCGGCGATGCCCTCTTGCGCGCCGTGGGGCAGCGGTTGGCGGCGCTCCTGGACGATGGCGATACCGTCGCGCGGCAGAGCGGCGACGAATTCCTGGTGGTGCTGGTCAGCCTGAATGCGGGCACCGACGCCTACGCCACCGCGCGCGCCGTTCTCGACGCGATCGCCCAGCCGTTCGCGATCGGCAGCGTCGAGGTTCTGGTGCGGGCAAGCGTCGGCCTCGCGGTGTTCCCCCAGGATGGCGACGACGCCGACGCCCTGATCGTCCACGCCGACGCGGCGATGGCGCGGGCGAAGGCGCAGGGCGGCAATCTCGCGCAGTTCTTCACCAGCGGCATGAGCGAGGAGGCGAAGGTCCGCTTCGACCTCGAAACCGGGCTGCGCGCCGCCCTTGGGCGCGCCGAATTCTCGCTCGTCTACCAACCGAAGGCCGACATCGCGACCGGCGAGATCATCGGCTGTGAGGCGCTGATCCGCTGGAATCATCCGACCATGGGCGTGGTGCCGCCTGCGCGGTTTATCCCGCTCGCCGAGGAAACCGGATTGATCGTGCCGATCGGCGACTGGGTGCTGCGCACCGCCTGCGCCCAGGCTCAGGCGTGGCGGGCCCGGGGCCTGCCCGAGGTGGTGGTGTCGGTCAACCTCTCGGTGCGCCAGTTCCTCCAGCCCGATGTCGAAGGCTGGGTGCTGGACGCGTTGCGCGTCAGCGGCCTGCCGCCCGAACTCCTCGAACTCGAACTCACCGAAAGCCTGATCGCCCAGGACAGCGACCGGGTGGTCGCGACCGTTGACGGGCTGAAGGCGGCGGGGGTGCGGATTTCCATCGACGACTTCGGCACCGGCTATTCGAGCCTCTCCTATCTCAGTCGCTTCCATGTCGACACGCTGAAGATCGACCAGTCGTTCGTGCGCAACATGTTGGTCGATCCGGCGGACGCCACCATCGTCCGCGCGGTGATCTCGCTCGCCCGCGCGCTCAAGATGACCGCCATCGCCGAGGGCGTGGAGACCATCGAACACCTGCATTTCCTCCGCGAGAACCGCTGCGACGCGATCCAGGGCTACTACTTCAGCCGTCCGGTCGCGCCCGAGGACTTCGCCCTGATGCTGCGCGACCGCAAGCGCCTCGCCTCCTGAGGCCTTCAGGCGGGCAGAAGGGCCTGCACCACCGCCGCGTAATGGCAGGCGGCGGCGGAGAGCACGCAGACGTGCCAGATCGCGTTCTGGAACTTCAGCCCGCGCCAGACGTGGAAGCCGACGCCGATGGTGTAGAGCAGACCGCCGACGAGCAGCAGGATCAACGCCGGAACCGGCAGCGCGTCGATGATCGCGCCGAGCGCGAACAGCCCGCACCAACCGAGCGCGAGATAGAGCACCAGCGACAACCGCTCGAAGCGGCGCGGCCAAACGACTTTCAGCACCAGCCCGGCGAATGCCACCGACCACACCGCCGCGAGCAGGGTGATGCCGGTGGCGCCGCCGATCGCAACGAGGGCGAGAGGAGTGTAGGTGCCCGCGATCATGATGTAGATCGCGGCATGGTCGCAGCGGCGCAGGCGTTCCTTCCACACCGGCGTCGCGCAAGCGTGGTAGGCGGCGGAAAAGCCGAAGGTGGCGAGCAGGCCCGTGCCGTAGATCGCCGCGGCGACGATGCGCTCGGCGCTGCCCGCGGCAATCGCAAACCCGAGAAGAATTGCCGCGGCGATCGCGGCGGCGGTGACTCCGAAGGCGTGGACGACGGCGTCGGCGACGCGCTCGGGGCGGGTGTAGGAAACCGTCATGGCATTCCCCCCATTCAGACACAGGCAGAGATAGGCGCGGCGCGCCGCCGTCGCCAGACCGGACTCGACAGGGGTTTGAGAAACTTGAAGGATATTTGTCAGACAAATACTCCATTGATTCGGAGCGACGAAGGCGTATGATCGCCACCGGATTTCGGGAGCGGTCATGATCGAATATCAGAACATCGTCACCACCAGCGTCGCGCGGCAGATCGCCGACAACCTGCGCGCCGCGATCGTCGAAGGCCGGATCAAGGCCGACGAGCGCCTTCCCACCGAGGACGAACTGGCGCGGCGCTACGGCGTCTCGCGCCCGACGATCCGCGAGGCGTTGAAACGCCTGGCGGCCCAGAATCTGGTGCGGTCGCGGCGCGGCCCGACGGGCGGCAACTTCGTCGTCCGCCCCGATGCCGGGGAACTCGCCGAAACCTTTTCCGGTGCGGCGATGCTGATGGTGAGCATGGGCGCGCTCGACCACGACGAGATCGCCACCGCGCGCCTCGAACTCCAGGGGATGTGCTGCCGCCTCGCGGCGGCGAACCGCACCGACGACCACCTCGCGCGGATGGCCGCCGAAATCGCCATCGCCCGCGATCCGGCCACCACCGACGCCGAGTTCTGCGCCGCCGACGTGCGCTTCCACCGCGCCATCGTCGAAGCCACCGGCAACGGCCTGATCGGCCTGGTGATGCATGCGGTGGTCGAGGCGATGACGCCGATCACCAACATGGTGATCTTCCGCGTTCGCAATCGCACCGAGATCGCCGACCGCCACCAGGCGCTGCTCGACGCCATCGCCAAGCGGGATGCGGCGCGTGCCGTCGCGGTGCTGACCGATTTGATGACCTACGTACGCGATCAATACGGCGAGGCGATCAAGCGTCGCGCCGCAACCGAAGGAAGCCAGTCATGAGCGATTTCCGGGCGCTGCTGCTCACCGAAACCGAGGGCAAGGTCGCCGCTGCGATCGAAACCTTGAGCGAGGACCGTCTGCCCGAGGGCGACGTGCTGATCGACGTCAGCCACTCCAGCCTCAACTACAAGGACGGCATGATCATCAACGGCCTCGGCCGTCTGGTGCGCAAGTATCCGCATGTCCCCGGCGTCGACTTCACCGGCACCGTGGCGAAGTCGGAACACCCGAACTTCAAGCCCGGCGACACCGTGATCCTCACCGGCTGGCGCGTCGGCGAAATCCATTGGGGCGGCTTCGCCGAGAAGGCGCGGGTCAAGGGCGACTGGCTGGTGCTGCTGCCCGAGGGCCTCTCGCCCGAGCGTGCGATGGCGGTCGGCACCGCCGGCCTCACCGCGATGCTGGCGATTCTCGCCCTCGAAGACCACGGCCTGAAACCTTCCGATGCGCCGGTGCTGGTCACCGGGGCGGCGGGCGGTTTGGGTAGCGTCGCGGTCGCGGTGCTCGCCAAGCTCGGCTATCCGGTCGCGGCGGTTACCGGCCGCCCCGAGCAGGAGGCCTTCCTGCGCGGTCTCGGCGCGACCGAGATCGTCGCCCGCGAGGCGATGGCGGCGCCCTCGGGCAAGCCGCTCGACCCGGAACGCTGGGCGGGCGCGGTGGACGCGGTCGGCGGCGCGATCCTCGGCAATCTCGTCTGCGGCCTGCGCTACGGCGCGTCGGTGGCGTGCTGCGGCAACGCGGGCGGCATCGGCCTCAACACCAACGTCCTGCCGCTGCTGCTGCGCGGCGTGAACTTCCTCGGCATCGATTCGGTGATGTGCCCGATCGCGCGGCGCAAGCAGGCGTGGCAGCGGATCACCCAGGACCTGCCGATGGCCCATCTCGACGCCCTCACCCAGGTGGTCGGCTTGGGCGACCTGCCCGCGATGGCGAACAAGATCCTGAAGGGCGAAGTGCGCGGACGCGCGGTGATCGACGTCCGCAAGTAACGCCCTTGGTGCAGCCCCGGCGGCCGCTCTGTCGCCGGGTTTTTTTTGTGGGTTGTCGGCTTCACAACACGACAACAACCCCAAAACTCCCTGATTCTCCAAAGAAAACCGAATCGGCACGCGATTTGCGCTGAAGGCTTGTGGATGACAAAGCCGGAGGAGCGACGATGTTGCTGGAACGCACCCAAGACGCCACGCAGAACGCCAAAACGTCCGGCTGTGCCTCGACCCGTTGCGGCACCGAAGCGCCGAGCACCCTCTCCGACGCGATGCGCGCCAAGGTCGAAACCCACCCCTGCTATTCCGACACCGCGCACCTGCGCTTCGCCCGCATGCACGTGGCGGTGGCGCCTGCGTGCAACATCCAGTGCAACTACTGCAATCGCAAATACGACTGCGCCAACGAAACCCGCCCCGGCGTGGTCTCGGAAGTGCTGCAGCCGGAACAGGCGCTGCGCAAGGTCAAGGCGGTGGCGGCGAAGATTCCGCAGCTCACGGTGATGGGCATCGCCGGCCCCGGCGACCCGCTCGCCAACCCCAAGCGCACCTTCGAAACCCTGCGCCAGGTCGGGCGCGAGATGCCGGGGATCAAGCTCTGCATCTCCACCAACGGCCTCAACTTGCCGCAGTACGTCGACGAACTGGCGGAGATCGGCGTCGATCACGTCACCATCACCATCAACGCCCTCGACCCCCACATCGCCGCGAAGATCTACGCCTGGGTGATCTGGGAGGGCAAGCGCCTGACCGGCGAGGAAGCCGCCGCGGTGCTGATCCGCCAGCAGTTGAAGGGCCTCGACATGCTCGTCGCGCGCGGGATTCTGGTGAAGGTCAACTCGGTGATGATCCCCGGCGTCAACGACCAGCACCTCAAGGCGGTGTCGCGCCTGATCAAGCAGAAGGGCGCCTTCCTCCACAACATCATGCCGCTGATTTCCGCGCCCGAGCACGGTACGGTGTTCGGCCTCACCGGCCAGCGCGGCCCGACCGACGCCGAACTCGACGGCCTGCGCGACGCCTGCGCCACCGACATGACGATGATGCGCCACTGCAAACAATGCCGCGCCGACGCCATCGGCATGCTCGGCGAAGACCGCAACGCGGAGTTCACCATGGACAAGGTCGCCGCCATCGAAGCCGCCGAGGCGGCACAGCCCGATCCCCTGCCGGTGCTGATGGCGGTGGCGACGAGCGGCCAAGGCGTGATCGACGTCCACTTCGGCCACGCCAGGAGCTTCGCGATCTACGAAGTCTCGGGCGAGGGCGCGAGGTTCGTCGAAACCCGCGACGTCGGCCTCTACTGCACCGGCACTGACGAATGCGACGACGCCACCGACACCCTGAGCCGTACTCTCAAGACTCTCTCGGACTGCGCCGTGGTCGCCTGCGCGCGCATCGGTCTCGGTCCGTGGGAGCGGCTGGAGGAGATCGGCGTCCGCCCCAACGGCGAGCACGGCTGGGAGGCGATCGAACCTGCCCTGGCCGCGATCTACGCCGAACTGCCCGCCAAGCCCTCCAACCTCAGAGCGGTGGGATGATCGCGAATATCCATAACCAAAGTCAGGGATTTCGCGCGGCGAACTTGTATGCGAACATCTGCCCGTTCGAGGGGGATTCGCAAACAGGGGTCGCAAGCATGTGCAAGGCAAAAGTCACGTTCGCCGATATCGGCAAGACCGTCACGGTGCCCGAGGGGACGCGCCTGATCGACATTTCCGGAGGCGTCGGCAGCGGCATCATGTATGGCTGCCGCCAGTGCGGGTGCGGGCGCTGCATGACCGAGGTGGTGGCGGGCGAAGACGGCCTGGAACCGCCGTCGGTGCTGGAAATCAAGGTTCTCGAACATCACGAAGGCGGCGCGAACAGCCGCCTTGCCTGCCAGGTCAAGGTCAGGGGCGACGTCACTCTGCGCCCACGCCCGCAGGCCTGATCCACCACACGGAGACCGAATGCCGCCATCGCCGCCCGGACGCACTTCCGCTTCTCGACCGATGACGGCGCGGCCCGGCTTCCGCCGCTTCGCCCATGCGCTCAACGTCGGCCGGGGCGGCTTCGGCACGCCGATCGCTGACCGTGCCTGGCGCGATCTCCGCGCCTGCCTGCTCGGGTGGGGCGCGGGAACGCCCGCCGACGCGCCGATCGCCTCCGTCCTCGCCTCGCTCTGGCTCGGCCGCTCCGCTCTGCCGCCGCGCCTCGGCCTGCGCGCCTGGGGCTTCCGCGCCCTGGTCCGCGAGCACTTCCCCGGCTTTCCCAAATCCGCCGCCCTGCCGCGCCCGATCGCCGTCGCGCCCTGCCGCCTCGGCCAAACCGGCGTCGCCGAGGAAATCCAGGACCTCGAACGCCTGCTGCTCTCGGGCCGCGCCACCGCCGCGCCCGCCACGCGCAGGCTCGCCAAGCTCCTCGCCGTCGGTTGCATGGGCTATGGCCACATGTGGAAAGACATGGGTTTCGCCTCGCGCGCCGAACTCCGCAGCCTCCTTACTGCCGCCGCGCCCAAGGTGGTGCGCCGCAATACCCGCGACATGCGCTGGAAAAAATTCCTCTATCGCGAACTCTGCAAAAGCGAAGCCGGGTACGTCTGCCGCGCGCCGTCCTGCGATGCCTGCGTCGGGTATGCGGAGTGCTTCGGGGCGGAGGTGTAAGGGAGGGAAGGCTTTCTGGGGCCTTGGGCCCCAGACCCCTTAAGTTTTGGTTTTTCGCGCGTCAGCGCTGTCGTTCCATCTTGCCGTGTCTCAGTCTTATGGCGCTTCGCGCAAACACAAAGTAACGGGGTCTGGGGCCCAAGGCCCCAGCGGGTGCGGGCAGAGCCCGCAAACTTCAGGACGTCACCAAATGGCCGATGCCGACCCTTTGCTCGACCTGCCGCCGGCGATGCCGGAAGCCTGGTGGCGTGCGCGGGATGCGGCGCTTGGAGTTTGGCCCGCCGAGGATTTGGAGCGGCTGCGCGGTCGGGCGGAGGCGGCGTATCTCGGGCTGGCGTTGGGCGACGCCTTGGGGGCGACGCTGGAGTTCATGACGCCGCGCGAGGTTGCGGCGTTTCACGGCGTGCATCGCGAGATCGTCGGCGGCGGCTGGTTGCACCTGAAGCCCGGGCGGGTGACCGACGACACCGAGATGAGCCTGGCGCTGGGGCGGGCGATCCGCGAGCGGGGCGGCGTGGTCTCGGCGCGCGCGGCGGCGGAGGCGTTCTCCGCGTGGATGAGCCGCAAGCCGGTGGATATCGGCCACACGGTGCGGCGCGGGATTTCGGCGTTCCGGCGTACCGGCGTGCCGTGGGTGCCCGACAATCCGCAGAACGCGGGCAACGGCGCGGTGATGCGCTGCCTGCCGGTGGTGCTGGCGACCTTCGGCGCGCCCTGGCCGCAGGTGGTGCGCGCGCTCCGGCTGCAGGGGCACATCACCCACACCTGCGCGCTCGCCGACGCGGGGATGGAGGCGGTGGCGGCACTGGTGCAGGTGGCGCTCGCCGCGCCGCGCGGCGACACGGCCGCGCTTGACGACGTGATCGCGCTCGCCGCGTCGGTGACGCCGGAGCTTTCGCCCGAAGGCAAGCCGGAGGCCGGTCCCTCCGGCTTCATCGTCGAAACCCTGCGCGCGGTATTCCAGGCGCTGCAAACCACCACCGGCTTCGAGGCGGCGATGGTCGACGTGGTCAACCGCGGCGGCGACGCCGACACCACCGGCGCGATCCTCGGCATGATCGCCGGGGCGCTGCACGGCCCCGAGTCTTTGCCCAAACGCTGGCTGAAAAAGCTCGACCCCGAAACCCGCGCCGCCTGCACCGAACAGGCCGCCGCCCTGATCGGCTTCTCCCCCGCCGTCAGCGGCGCAAAACGCGCCGTGGCAACCGACTAGCGCCGTGCCCATGTCTAGAGCCCGACCCGCTCCACGACAACGAGGCCGCCCATGCGTTTCCTGATCGCGCTGCTGCTCCCCTGGCTCACCTTCTTCACCATCGGCCGCCCGATCGCCGGAGTGGTCTGCCTCATCCTCCAGGTCACCGTGATCGGCTGGCTCCCCGCCACGATCTGGGCGGTCTACTCGCTCAGCAACTACAACACCGACAAGAAAATCCGCCAGGCGTTCGGCGGCGGCGAAAGCTAAGGTCCGGGGCTCCGCCGGAGGGTCGCGGACCCTCCGGACCTCCCGTAAGTTTTTGCGCGTAGCGCGATAAAACCGTCACGCCGCATGGTGGTTGAAAGCCGCTTCGCGGCAAAAACAAGCGGGGTCTGGGGCCCAAGGCCCCAGCGGGTCCAGGGCAGAGCCCTGGCCTTCCCCCCGTTTCGGACGATATAGTCCGCGCCATGTCCCACGATTTGCCCGCCGCCATTACCGCTTTACCGATTGTCGAGGTTTTGCCTCGGCTGCGGGAGGCGCTTGCGCGGAAGCGGGGGGCGGTTTTGGAAGCGCCGCCGGGGGCGGGCAAGACCACGGCGGTGCCGTTGGCGTTGCTGGGTGCGGAGTGGCTGGCGGGGCGGTCGATCATGATGCTGGAGCCGCGCCGGTTGGCGGCGCGGGCGGCGGCGCGGCGGATGGCTTCTTTGCTGGGGGAAGAGGTCGGGCAGACGGTCGGCTACCGGGTGCGGCAGGAAGCGCGGGTGTCGCGGGTGACGCGGATCGAGGTGGTGACCGAGGGGATTCTGACGCGGCGGCTGCAGTCCGACCCGGAGTTGGCGGGTGTCGGCTGCGTGATCTTCGACGAGTTTCACGAGCGGTCGCTGCATGCGGATTTGGGCTTGGCGCTGACCTTGGAGGTTCAGGCGGCGCTGCGCGACGATTTGCGGCTGTTGGTGATGTCGGCGACCTTGGACGGCGGGCCGGTGGCGGCGTTGATGGGCGGCGTGCCGGTGATCGCGTCGGAGGGTCGGGCGTATCCGGTGGAGACGCGGTTCTTGCCAGGGACGGGCAAGCCGCACGAGCAGGCCGCCGCCGCGATCCGGCGTGCGCTGCGGGAGGAGGCGGGGTCGGTTCTCGCGTTCCTGCCCGGCGAGGGGGAAATCCGGCGGACGCAAGGGGCGCTCGGCGGCTTGCCGCCGGGGGTCGAGGTGTGCCCGCTGTTCGGCGCGTTGCCCGCTGCCGCGCAGGATCTGGCGATCCGCCCCGCGCCGGATGGGCGGCGCAAGGTGGTGCTGGCGACGGCGATTGCCGAGACCTCGCTGACCATCGAGGGCGTGCGGGTGGTGGTGGATGCGGGGCTTTCGCGCCGCGCGAAGTTCGACCCGCGTGCCGGAATGGACCGACTGGTGACGACACGGGTGTCGCGCGCCGAGGCGGACCAGCGGCGCGGCCGCGCCGGGCGCGTCGAGCCGGGGGTGTGCTACCGCCTGTGGTCCGAGGCCGAAGACCGCGCGTTGGTGCCGTTTGCACCGCCAGAGATCGCCGAGGCGGACCTCGCGCCGCTCGCGCTCGACCTCGCGGCCTGGGGCACCGAAGCGGACGCGCTGCCCTGGCTCGACGCACCGCCGCTTGGGCCGCTGGCGCAAGCGCGCGAACTACTGACCGGGCTGGGCGCGCTCGACGATGCCGGGCGGATCACTGCACACGGACGGGAAATGGCGGCGCTGCCGCTGCATCCGCGCCTCGCGCACATGATTCTCGCGGCACGGGCGCACGGCCTCGGCGGTTTGGCCTGCGACGTTGCGGCGGTGCTGGAGGAGCGGGACTTCCTGCGTTCGCACCGGGGCGCGGATTTGCGGTCGCGGGTCGAGATTCTCCAGGGCGGCGGCGCGGATGGGCGCGAGGTGGACCAGGGCGGCCTCGCCCGGGCGCGGCGCTCGGCGGGTGACTGGCGCAAGCGCCTCGGCCTGAGCGAGCGCGGTGGCGCGCATGAGGCGGGCACGGTGGTGGCGCTCGCCTATCCCGATCGCGTTGGGCGGCGGCGTGGGCCGGGGGCATATACCTTATCCGGCGGACGTGGCGCGGTGCTCGACGAAGCCGATCCGCTCGCCGCCGAGGAGTTCCTGGCGGTCGCCGAGGTCGACGGCGGTGCGCAGAACGCCCGGATTTTCCTTGCCGCGCCGCTGGCGTTCGCCGAGATCGAACGCCTGTTCCCGATTGCCGAGGGCGACGTGGTGCGCTGGGACGCGCGCGCCGAAACCGTGGTGGCGCGCCGCCAACGCCGCCTCGGCGCGGTGGTCCTCTCCGACAAGCCGCTGCCCGCGCCCGACCCGGCCCGCCTCGCCGAAGGCCTGATCGACGGCATCCGTCAGACCGGCCTGCATGTGCTGCCCTGGGATTCCGCCACCGAACAGTTCCGCGCCCGCGTCGCCTTCCTCCGCCGTGCCGAGGGCGAGGACTGGCCCGACCTCTCCGACGCCGCACTCGCCGCAAGCCTGGAAGACTGGCTCGCGCCCTACCTCTCCGGCCTCTCGAAACTTAGCCAGTTGAAAAAGCTGCCGCTGATGGAGGCCCTGGCCGCGCTGCTGCCCTGGCCCCTGCGCCAAAAGCTCGACGCCGACGCGCCGACCCATTACCGCGTCCCCACCGGCGACAACATCCCGCTCGACTACACCACCGGCGAAGCCCCGGTGCTGGCGGTGCGCGTACAGCAGATGTTCGGCGTCACCACCCACCCGGCGCTCGCGGGCGGCAAGGTGCCGCTGCTCGTCCACCTCCTCAGCCCCGCCCACCGCCCGATCCAGATCACCAAGGATCTCCCCGGCTTCTGGAGCGGCAGCTACCCCGCGGTCAAAGCCGAAATGAAAGGCCGCTACCCCCGCCACCCCTGGCCCGACGACCCCGCCGCCGCCGAACCGACCCGGCGTGCGAAGCCTCGGGGCACCTGAAGGGGCGGGGCTGCCGCCCCGGGCCCTGCTTGGAGGGACTCGGTCCCTCCAAACCTCCCCTTAGTTTTTGCGCGTAGCGCGATAAGACCATCACGTCGCGTGACGGTTGATTGCCGCTTCGCGGCGGAAAAGCTTAAGGGGTGCGCGAGGGGTCCGAGACCCCTCGCAAGTTTTTTTACCCCCAGAACGCCGACAGTGGTGCGTCGATCACGGTGAGGTTCTGCTGCTTGGCGAAGCGGAGTTCCTTCGGGGTCGGGGTATCGACGACGAGCCATCCGGCGTCGCTGGAGTTGGCGTCGTAGATGATGTCGCGGGTGATCATGCGTTCGGTGTCCTTGGTGAGGCGGACGCCGGCGATGAGGTAGCGTTTGCCTTTGCGTAGGGATTTGAGGAATGGGGGAAGGGCGAAGCCGCCCATCAGTTCGGTGATGAAGTCGACGTAGTCGGCGTCGGCGGCGATGTAGCTCGGGGTGGGTTTGGCGCAGCCGAGGGGTTTGAAAATCACTGGCACTTGGCCTTCGGCGAGGCTTGCGCCCATGGCGTCTTCGTCGACCGGGGCGTAGCCCGCGTCGGCGGATTGGAAGGCGCGGTAGCGCGGGTCGGCCTTGGAGAGGCGGGCGACGGCTTGGATCAGCACGTGGTGGCCGCCCGCGAGGAGGTCGAGCAGGACGGAATCGCGATTGAAGTCGACGACGTAGCGCGGGTGGGAGTCGGCGATCCAGCGCATTTGCGGCGTCGGGCTCCAGGCGTGGGCTTGGTAGAGTTCGGTGAGGCGGTGTTCGACGAACTTCCGGCCGCGCTTGAATTCGATGTTCATCGCGGCGCGGGAGAACTCGACCATCAGCTTCGGCGACATCGGCTTGCCGTCGTTGAGTGCGAGGATCAGGTCGTGGCCTTGCGCGGGGAGGGGCGCGCCGTTCGCGTCGGTGCTGCCGGTTTGGCTATCCGGTCCGAGGATCGGCACGATGCCGCCGTCGCCGATACCGGTGCGCCAGGTTTCGAGCAGGTTCGCGATGTCGGACGCAAGCATGATGGCCCCCTTGAGTGTCGTGTTCTGCGGGGGTGACGCAAGAATCGCTCCATTCGCGGGAGCCAAGGCGTTCCGTGAAAACGGTTGTCGGGAATCCGACAGAGCCGACTATCCGGACCAGTAGCTGAGGCGGACGCGATACGCGCCGCCGATCACCATCACCTCGTTCTCGCCCTTCAGGCGCCCCGGCAGCAGGTCGGAGGTGCAGAACACCTTTTCCCTGGGGATTCGGGCTTCGAGGACGTTGTCGCCGAACTCGGAGGCGCGCTCGGGATTGCGGGTGAACGAGTTCATCGCGTTGAGCACCACCGTCGCCTCGCGCTTTCCCATGCGTTCGAGGATGTCGAAGTCCTCGATGCCGTTGACGCCGCGATAGAGGGTGAGGTGGGTCTCGGGGAGCAGCGCCAGCTCGTATTGCGCATAGGCGTAGAGCAGGTCGAGCTGGGCGTCGAGGGCGTGGGTGCCGTAGACGCCTTTCGCCCGCTCGAAGGCGAAGCGCTGGTCGGCGTCGTCGTCGCCCGCGTGCAGGCGGCCCTGGTGGAAGCGGGTGAGGAGGCCGAAGCGGCTCTCGACCCAGCCCTTGATCACCGCCGCCTCGCGCCCGTCGGAATCGAAGAACCAGCCGCGCAGGATGCGGGTGTAGTCGGCCTTGATGCGGTGGCGCTTGACCACGCCGCCCGCGTCCTCGGGGGTTTCGAGACAGAAGTGGACGGTCATGTAGTCGATGAAACGCTCGGCCCGGGTCGCGGCGTCTTTGAGCGAATCGAGCATGGCGAACAGTTCGGCATGGAAGGGGAAAACCCCGTCGAGCCGGAGCGGCACCGGATTCTCCTGAAAATTCAAACCACCGAGGATCACCGGCGGCAGGTTGCAGCGGTTGATCGGCAGGCGCGCCCACCCCGGAAGCGAGGGCGGCAGGGTGTCGTGGGCGGTGTCGTCAGCCATACAGGACCCATCGGGATTTTGTGAGCTATGCCACGCTGGAGCGGGCCGAGGCATCAATAAAAGTAAAGCGATATCAGCGTGTTGTCGAGAAATTCCAGGATTGGCACAGGCATTGCTGATAAGCCCCCAGAGAAATTCGGACACGGGCTGGACCGAGACGCTCGGAACCGTTGGAAAGACACAAAGGAGACATACCATGGCTTTGCGTCAATGCGCGATTTACGGCAAGGGTGGCATCGGCAAGTCCACGACCACCCAGAACCTGGTTTCCGCTCTTGCCGAGATGGGCAAGAAGGTTTTGATCATCGGCTGCGATCCGAAGGCGGACTCCACCCGGCTGATCCTCCACGCCAAGGCCCAGGACACGATCATGAGCCTGGCCGCCGAAGCCGGTTCGGTCGAGGACCTGGAACTCGAAGACGTCCTGAAGACCGGCTATCGCGGCATCAAGTGCGCCGAATCCGGCGGTCCGGAGCCGGGCGTCGGCTGCGCCG
>DBTR01000022.1:0-7600 GCA_002307145.1 Rhodospirillum sp. UBA1311
TTGCGGCCCTCGATCTTGGCCAGCACCGTCGCCCGTCCGGGCGTGACGCGGTTGAGCCGGACGAGCGGCGTGCGCCCGATCGACTGGGAGTTGTCGGTAAAGATCTTGGTCATCGTCGTCCGCTCCTTGGGGCTGCTCGGCACGGTATTCCGGGCTTCTGCATCCCAAGATTTGATCGATTGACCGGAATGTCAATGTTTAATTTACAGTAACAACACTAATAAAATGTGAAATATTCGCAAAGGCATCCGGACGAGGCGGGCGGGCCTTGCCTCACTCCACCTTGCGTCGCGCCCGCAACGCGGCGGCAATCGTCCCATCGTCGAGGAATTCCAGTTCGCCGCCCACCGGCAGGCCATGCGCCGGAGCGGTCAGGCGCACGCCGGTCCCCTCCAGGCGCTCGGCGGCGTAATGCGCGGTGGTCTGGCCGTCCACCGTCGCGGGCAAAGCCAGGATGATCTCCTGAACCCGCCCATCGAGCCGCCCCAGCAACCCGGAAAAGTCCAACTCTTCCGGCCCCACGCCGTCCAGGGGGGACAGCACCCCGCCCAGCACGTGATACCGGCCGCGGAACGCCGCGGTGCGCTCCAGCGCCCACACGTCCGCCACGTCCGGCACCAGGCACAACACCGTCTCGTCGCGGCGCGGGTCGGCGCAGATCGCGCACGGGTCCTGGGTGTCGTAGTTGCCGCAGACCGAGCACGGACGCACCGTGTCCAAGACTTCGCCCAAACTCCGCAGCAACGGCGTGCCCAAAGTCTCGCGCTTGCGCAGGATCTGCAGCACCACGCGCCGCGCCGAACGCGGTCCGAGGCCGGGCAGCTTCGCCAGGATCGCAATCAGTCGCTCAAGCTCGATGCTGCTCATGGGGGCCTGCGTCGTGGGGAGGGTCCAGACCCCATAACACTTCGGGCGCGGCGAGGGAAGGCTATCGATCCGGCCCGCCGCGCTGGGCGCGGGGCGGCACGCCGAACCAGCGGACATGGGCGCGGGTGAAGGCGCTTTGCTCCGAATAGCCGAGGTGGAAGGCGATGTCGGAAAGCGGAATGTGGGGCTGGCGGAGGTACAGCAGGGCAAGGTCGCGCCGCACCGTGTCGAGCACCTGGGAGAAGCTCAGGCCGTATTCGGAGAGGCGGCGCTGCAAAGTCCAGCGCGCGAGGCCGAGGGCGTCGGCGACGGCGTCGACGTGCACCGTGCCGTCGGAAAGGCGGCTGCGCACCTCGCCCTTGACCCGGTCGAGCAGGGTCGGCGCGCCGGTGCCGCCCGCGAGCGCGATCAGCTCGCGGCGCAGCCGGTCGAGCCGCGCGATGTCGCCCTGCGGCATGCGGCGGTCGAGGTCGTGGTCGCGGAACACCAGGGCGTTGGTGCGCTGGCCGAAGCAGATCTCGGCGTGGAACAGGTCGCGGTGGACGTGGCCGTCCGCCGGGCAGGGATGCTCGAAGAACACCTGCTCGGGGGCCCAGTCGACGCCGAGCGCGGTGCGGAAGACGTTGGCGAACATCCCCATGGTGAGTTCGGCATCCTGGCGGCGTTCGACGATGCTGCCGTCGAGGATGCGGTATTCCAGGGTCAGCAGGCCGCCCTCGGTGGCGAAGCGGGTTTCGGTGGCCTGCTGGTGGAAGGGGAACAGTTCGGCGAGGCTGGCGACCGCCGCGCCGAGAGTGGGCGCGGCGAGCGCGATGCCGCCGATCAGTCCGAGACTTTCGGGGCGGAACTTCTGGCCGAAGATCAGGCCGAAGTTGTCGCAGCCGGTGCTCGCGGCGGCCTGTTCGTAGAGCGCGACGAACGCGCCCAGGTCCATTGCGGCGAGCGGATCGTCGAGGCAGGCGGGGTCGACCCCGACCTCGTGGCAGACGGTTTCGGCGTCGCCGCCATTGGCGGAGATGAAGTCGGCGATCCCGGCTGCGGCGGCGGCCAGGATGTTCCGCTGCCCATGGATTGCACAGGGCGGTCCCGAGTCGTGCTCAAGGTTTGATCGGCGAGGGGCCATGGTTCGCCTCCGCATGGCAGCGGGCCGCGGCTTTCGCCGCGGCTCCGCGAATGTTCAGCAATCGCCGTGCCGTTTATTCGGCGGCATGGACGTCGAGCAGGTCGTCGGCTTCCGCCCCGGCGCGGAGGTTGCCGGTCATGCGGAAGTACGCCAGCCCGATCGCCATCAGCGCCACGAACAGCATGAACACCATGCCGTTGAAGTAGACCATCGTGACCAGGGCGAGCACCGCGAGAACCAGGGCGATGCCCGGCAGCAGCGGGAAGCCCGGCGCGACGAACGGCCGTTCCAGGGCGGGCTCGGTGGCGCGCAGGCGGAACAGCGCCGCCATGCTCATGATGTACATCACGATCGCGCCGAACACCGACATCGTCACGATGTTGGCGGTGAGCGGCAGGCCACCCAGGGTGATCAACTCGTCGGAGTAGATCGCCGCGATGCCGATTACGCCGCCGACCAGGATCGCCCAGTGCGGCGTCTTCCGCGTCGGGTGCAGGGTGGAGAACACCTTGGGCAGGAAACCGGCACGGGAGAGCGCGAAGATCTGCCGCGAGTAGCCCATGATGATGCCGTGGAACGAGGCGATCAGGCCGAACAGGCCGATCCACACCAGCATGTGCAGCCAGCCGCTGTCCGCGCCGACCACCACCTTCATCGCCTGGGGCAGCGGGTCGTTGATGTTGGAGAGCGCGCTCCAGTCGCCGACGCCACCCGCCATGATCATCGTGCCGAAGGCCAGCACCACCAGGGTGAGGATGCCTGCGATGTAGGCGCGCGGCACGGTCTTGCGCGGGTCCTTGGTTTCCTCGGCGGCCATCGCCGCGCCTTCGATCGCGAGGAAGAACCAGATCGCGAACGGGATCGCGGCGAAGATGCCGCCGATCGAGGCGACGCTGAAGCTGCTCTCGCCCGACCAGCCGTTGGCGGCGAAGTTGGCCCAGGTGAAACCGGGCGAGACCACGCCCATGAACACCAGCAGTTCGACGATCGCGAGCAGGGTGACGAACAGCTCGAAGGTCGCGGCGATGGTCACGCCCGCGATGTTGAGCGCCATGAACAGCACGTACGCGCCGACCGCCGCGAGCTTGGGGTCGAGGCCGGGGAACTGGACGTTGAGGTACGAGCCGATCGCGAGCGCGATGGCGGGCGGCGCGAAGACGAATTCGACCAGCGTCGCGAACCCGGCGATGAAGCCGCCGAGCGGCCCGAAGGCGCGGTGACTATAGGCAAACGGCCCGCCCGCATGGGGAATCGCGGTGGTCAATTCGGTAAAGCTGAAAATGAACGTGGTGTACATCGTGGCGATGATCACGCTGGTGACCAGAAAGCCCAGCGTTCCGGCGGTGGCCCAGCCGTAGCTCCAGCCGAAATACTCGCCGGAGATCACCAGACCGACCGCGATGCCCCACAGATGGAGGCCGCTCAGGCTCTTTTTGAGAGTGGTTTCGGTGTTCTGCATGTTTCGTTTCTCCTGCCTTTGTGCTTTGCGAGGTCCGGGGCAGGTTCGTTCATCCCAGGAGTGTTTTTGCTTCCGCTTCGATGAGCGGTGGCGCTTCGTCTTTGAGGCCGATTCCGGTCAGCCCGATCCGTCTTGCCTCGCGCGCCAGCCAGGCGAGCTTGCCGCCCGCCTCCGCGTGGGAGAGGCCGTTGGCGTGGATGTTGGAGATGCAGTTGCGCTCGGATTCGAGGCGGCCCGGGCGCGGGTCGAGGGTGAGGTAGATGCCGAGCGAATCCGCGACCGAAAGGCCGGGGCGCTCGCCGATCAGGATCGCCACCATCTTCGCGCCGAGGGCGTGGGCGATGTCGTCGCCCAGTGCGACGCGCGACTGCGCCGCGAGAACCACCGGCGCGACCGTCCAGTCCTTCGGCAACCGTTCGGCGCAGGCGGCGAAGGTGGCGATGCCGTTGTGCGCGACGGCGGTGGCGGAAAGCCCGTCGGCGATCACGAAGACGATGTCCCACGGCCGCTCGCCGCGCGGCAAGGCTTGCAGCATCGTGCGGTCGGCGTCGCAAAGGCGGCGGCCGAGGTCGGGGCGGCGGAGATATTCGGCGCGGTCGGCGGCGGCGCTGTTCACCGCGACGGTCTCGACCGGGTCGAGTTCCCCGGCGAGCGCGGCGAAATCGACAGCGCCGTGCACCGCATCCCGCGCGCGGGCGTGGGCGAGCTGGAAGTCGAGCAGCGCGGCGGTGGGCAGCGCGTCGCCGGAGCGGCCGAGGCCGATGCGGGCGCGGGTGGCGATGCGGAAGCGGGCGAAGGGATCGATCATCGGGTCAGCCTCCGTGGGCGAGCAGGCGGCGCATCGCGTTGCCGTCGGTGGCGAGCGGCGCGAGCACGCCCGCGTCGTCGAGCATCCCCATGCGCATCAGCCACGCCTCGAACTCGGGGCAGGGCTTCAAGCCGAGGCGGTGGCGCAGGCCGAGGATGTCGTGGAACGACAGGCTCTGGTAGCTCAGCATGATGTCGTCCGCGCCCGGTACGCCGATCAGGAAGTTGACCCCGGCGGTGGCGAGCAGGGTGGCGAGGGTGTCCATGTCGTCCTGGTCGGCCTCGGCGTGGTTGGTGTAGCAGACGTCCACCCCCATCGGCACGCCGAGGAGCTTGCCGCAGCAGTGATCCTCCAACCCGGCGCGGGTGATCTGCTTGGCGTCGTAGAGGTATTCGGGGCCGATGAAGCCGACCACGGTGTTGACCAGCATCGGCCGGAACGCGCGCGCCACCGCGTAGGCGCGCACCTCGCAGGTCTGCTGGTCGACGCCGTGGTGGGCGTCGGCGGAAAGCGCGCTGCCCTGGCCGGTCTCGAAGTACATCACGTTGTCGCCGACGGTCCCACGTTTCAGCGACAGCGCCGCGTCCTGCGCTTCCTTCAAGATCCCGAGGTTGACGCCGAAGCCCGCGTTCGCGCCCTCGGTGCCCGCGATCGATTGGAATACCAGATCGACTGGCGCGCCGCGTTCGATGCAGGTGAGGGTGTTGGTGACGTGGGTGAGCACGCACGACTGGGTCGGGATCTCGAACTTCCGCCGCACCGCATCCAGCATCTCGATCAGCGCGATGCACGCCGCCGGGCTGTCGGAGGCCGGGTTGATGCCGATCACCGCGTCGCCCATGCCGAACAGCAGCCCGTCGATCACCGCCGCCGCAATGCCGGAAGGATCGTCGGTCGGGTGGTTGGGCTGCAGCCGCGCGCCGAGCCGCCCCGGCAGGCCGAGGGTGGTGCGGAAGCCGGTGACGACGCGGCACTTCTTCGCCACTGCCATCAGATCCTGGTTGCGCATCAGCTTCGACACCGCCGCCACCATCTCGGGCGTCAGCCCCGGCGCGAGCCGCGCTAGCGCCGCCTCGTCCGCCGCATACGACAGCAGCCACTCGCGGAACTGCCCCACGGTCATCGACCGCACCGGCGCGAACGCCGCCACGTCGTGGCCGTCGACGATCAGCCGCGTCACCTCGTCGCTCTCATACGAAATCAACGGCTCGTCGAGGAATGCGCTAAGCGGCAAATCAGCCAGCACCAGCCGCGCCGCAACCCGGCGCTCGTCGCTGTCCGCCGCGATCCCGGCCAACTCGTCGCCCGATCGGCGCGGGCTGGCGCACGCCATCACCGCCTTCAAATCGGCGAAGACGTGGCGCGTGGAACCGAGGCTGCAAGCGTACGTGGGCATGGGCATCTCACCGGAGTGACGGATTTCAAGCCCGCACTATGACTCCGATACAAGCACCCCGACTTGACATTTCAGCGCAAAATTTGCGCATTTCGGCGAGTCGCCTAAAAATGAGGCGAAAGATGCGGGCTCTGTCCGCGCCCGCAAAGGGGCTCGCCCCTTTGATCCCATAACTTAAGACTTCGCCGCGAAGCGGCTATCGACCGTCTCGCGGCGTGAAGGGATTATGGCGCTACGCGCGAAAAACTAAGGGGGTCGAGGGGACCGAGTCCCCTCGCGGGCCCGGGCAGCGCCCGGATCTTTCCTTGACCTGCCCTTAGAACGGCAGGCTCATGCCCGGCGGGAGCTTAAGGCCGCCGGTGGCGGCTTTCATCGCTTCGGCGGAGGCGGTATCGGCCTTGGACTTGGCGTCGTTGTGGGCGGCGACGATCAGGTCTTCGAGGATTTCGGCTTCCTCGGGGTTGATCAGCGACGTGTCGATCTTGATGCCCTTGAGGTCGCCCTTGCCCGAGAGGGTGACGGTGACCATGCCGCCCGCGGCCGCGCCCTGGTATTCGCTATTGGCGAGGCGTTCCTGCAGTTCGGTCATCTTGGCTTGCATCTGCTGGGCCTGTTTCATCAGGCTGCCGAGGTTTTTCATTCTTCACTCTCTCCGGTTTGCCATTCGGCTTCGGCGGGGGTTGCGGCGTCTTCGGTCAATGCATCGGGATTGACGCGGACGCGGGTGATGGCGGCGTCGGGGAAGGTGGCGATCACCGCCTGGACCAGGGGGTTCTTCGCGGCTTCCGCCTCGCGGCGGCGTTCGAGGTCTTCGGCCTGCTGCTGGAGGGTGGCTTCGCCTTCCTCCTCGGCGTTGGCGATGACCGCCCAGCGGCGCTGGGTGAGGGCTTCGAGGCGTTGCGCGAGGCGCATGCCGAAGTCGCGTTCCATGCCCGGCTTGGGGCGGAAGACGAGCTTGCCCGGCTCGTAGGAAATCAGCCGGATGTCATGGAAGAGGGTGGCCGAGAGCAGCGGTTCGCGCTGCTCGGCGAGGAAGCCGACGAGGGCTTCGAAGGTTGCGGGCAGGATCACCGCGCTGGCGGTGGGCGCGGATTCGGTGGCGTCGGGCACGCCGACGAACTGCGGTGCTTGCGCGGCCTGGGCGGTGCCGCCGCCCATCGCCATGCGCGCGCCGCCGTTGCCGCCGCCACCGCCGCCCGGGCCTTGCGGCGCGCGGGGCGGCGGGTTGCCGAGGGCTTTCAGGGCTTCGGCGGGGGTGGGCAGGTCGGCGGCGAAGATCAGGCGGATCAGCACCATCTCGGCGGCGGAAAGGGGGTTCGGCGCGAGGCGGGTTTCTTCCAGGCCTTTCAGCAGGATCTGCCAGGCGCGGGTGAGCACCGCCATCGGCAGGGTTTCGGCCATCGCCTTGCCGCGCACGCGCTCGGGTTCGGGCAGGGTCGGATCGTCGGCGGAGGTCGGCACGACGCGCACGCGGGTGAGCCAGTGGCTGAGTTCGAGCAGGTCGGCGACGATCGTCGAGGGGTCCGCGCCCATGGTGTACTGGCGCGCCAGCAGGTCGAGGGCGTCGGCCGCCTTGCCTTGCATCGCCGCCTCGAAGAGGTCGAAGGTGAGGCTGCGGTCGGCGAGGCCGAGCATGTCGCGGACCTGATCGGCCTCGACCGCGCCGTGGCCGTGGGCGATCGCCTGATCGAGCAGCGAGAGGCCGTCGCGCACCGAGCCGTCGGCGGCCCGCGCGATCAGCTTCAGGGCTTCTTGCGAGATCGTCGCACCTTCCTGGAGTGCGATTCCGGCGAAGTGGGCGGAAAGCACGTCGGCCTCGACGCGGCGCAGGTCGAAGCGCTGGCAACGCGACAGCACCGTGACCGGGACCTTGCGGATTTCGGTGGTGGCGAAGATGAACTTCACATGTTCCGGCGGCTCTTCCAGGGTCTTCAGCAGCGCGTTGAA
>DBTR01000022.1:7888-8011 GCA_002307145.1 Rhodospirillum sp. UBA1311
GACTTCGTCGATGATGTAGATCTTGGCGCGCGCCGAGGTCGGTCGGTAGCGCACGCCGTCCAGGATTTCGCGGATGTCGTTGACGCCGGTGCGCGACGCGGCGTCCATTTCGAGCACGTCGAC
>DBTR01000022.1:8304-8504 GCA_002307145.1 Rhodospirillum sp. UBA1311
GCAGTTCGGGCAGACGCCGCAGGGTTCGGCGGTCGGCTTGGTGAGGGTGCCGTCCGCGCCGGTGCAGGTGAAGGCCCGCGCGATGATCCGCGCCGTCGAGGTTTTGCCGATGCCGCGCACGCCGGTGAGGATGTAGGCGGAGGCGAGGCGCTCCGAGGCGATGGCGTTGGTGAGGGTGCGCACCAGCGCTTCCTGGCCGA
>DBTR01000022.1:8777-8991 GCA_002307145.1 Rhodospirillum sp. UBA1311
CGGGCGGTATTTGCGCGCGAGGACGCGATACGCCTCGGGCTTGGCGTCGGTCGTGGGAGTATTGGGAGTTTCGTTGGTCACGGAGCGCCCCGCAGGATCGGAGAATGCGGGCATTCGGTTCACCCGCGCCGTCGCCGACGCGCCGTCCGGCGTAAGAATCTAGGGAGAGACTGGCGACGACCCAGACCGGGAGTCGTTACGGCTGCTTCCTTCC
>DBTR01000022.1:9266-9588 GCA_002307145.1 Rhodospirillum sp. UBA1311
CTTCCGGATCTGACCGGGTTGGCGACGGGTCTGCCCGCCACCAGCCTCAGCCCCATATATCGGCGGAAACGCCGCCCGACGCAAGACCGAATTCGCTCGTCCGGAACCTGGGATTTACGGGTTGGCCGCCTGCGCCTTGCGGTTGGCGAAGCGGAACGGGGGCGCGGCGAAGGTGCCGAGGATGCGGAGTTCGTGGGTGAAGAACTTCAGTTCGTCGAGCGCCAGCGTCACCGCGCGGGAATCGGGGTGGCCCTCGATTTCGGCGAAGAACTGGGTCGCGACGAACGCGCCGCCGACCTGGTAGCTTTCGAGCTTGGTCATG
>DBTR01000022.1:9856-17665 GCA_002307145.1 Rhodospirillum sp. UBA1311
TGACGCCGTTGGTGGCGAAGCCGCCCAAGGCCTTGTAGAGCGCGGCGGGCACATTGCGGACGCGGAAGACGAAGCTGGTCACCGCGGTGCCGTCGTCGGCGGGCAGGGGCATCGGCTCGGTCGCCATGATCAGGAAGCGGGTGGTGTTGTAGGAGGCGTCCTCGACGTTGGTCATCAGCGAGACCAGGCCGTGGATTTCGGCGGCGAGCGAGGAGGCGATCGCGGCTTCCGCCGGGTCTTTCAGCGCCGCGACTTCCGCCGCCGCACCCGAGGTGTCGGCGGTGATCAAGGGCGTCAGTTTTAGCGCGCGGATCATCTTGCGGCATTGCGAGACCGCGTGGACGTGGCTGCGCACGCGCCGGATGGTGTCCAGCGTCGCGCCCGGCACCGCGAGCAGGTGGTGGTGAATTTCCTCGTAATGCTCGCCGATGATGGCGAGGCCGGAGTTCGGCAGCAGGTGGTGGACGTCGGCGACCCGGCCCGCGACCGAATTGTCGATCGGGATCATCGCGAGCTGGGCATCGCCCTCGCGCACGGCGGCGAACGCGTCGTCGAAGCTGGTGCAGGGCAGCGCTTCCATGTCCGGAAACACCCGCGAGCAGGCGATCTGGGAATAGGCGCCCGGGTGTCCCTGGAAGGCGATCTTGCCGCCCCGGTACTTCGTCGCGATCGGCGTATACATCTGACGTCCTTACTTCTGCAATTCGGCGGCGAGGATTTCCCGCGCCCGTTCAAGGTCTTCGGAAGTATCGACACCGAGCGGCACGGTGTCAACGCGCACCGCCCCAATCCGCAGGCCGTGTTCGAGCGCGCGGAGCTGTTCGAGCTTTTCGCGGCGTTCGAGGATGCCGGGCGGCCAGCCGACGAAGCTCGCGAGCGCCTCGCGGCTGTAGGCGTAGAGCCCGATGTGGTGGTAGAGCGGCCCGGCGTTGGCGGGCACGGTGGCGCGGCTGAAGTAGAGCGCGCGGGCGGTCGGCCAGGGGTCGGAGTCGGCGGGGTCGAAGCCCGCCACCGCCTTGACCACGTTGGGGTTGGTCTTCTCCTCCTCGCGCACGATTTCGGCCACCAGCGTGCCGATGTCGGCCGCGCCGCCGAGGAGCGGCTTCAGCGCCGCGCGGATCAGGGCCGGGTCGATGGTCGGCAGGTCGCCCTGGACGTTGATGATCGCGCGGTGCCCGCCCGCCGGGTCGATTTTCGAGAGGGCCTCGAAGATCCGGTCGGAGCCCGAGGGATGGTCGGGGTCGGTGAGGACGGCGATGCCGCCCGCGGCCTCCACCGCCGCCTTGATCTCGGGTTCGGCGCAGGCGACCACCACCGGGCCGACATTCGCGGCCATCGCCCGCTCCCACACCCGCACGATCATCGGCTGGCCGAGAATGTCGGCGAGGGGCTTGTTCGGCAGGCGGGTCGAGGCCATCCGCGCCGGGATCATCACGATCGGCGCGAGGCTGGCGAGGTCGGCGGCGGAGAATTGGGTCATCATCGGAATCCTGGGGTCAGCGCAAATCGGCGAAGGCCGACTGTAATCTCGCCGCGAAGCCCCGGCAAACGCGATTAGAGCGATGATGGGGTTTCGCGATCTGGATTTTTCCCGCACACTGCCCATGTCAAAACTCGTATTCAAAGACCAAGAGCCGAGGGCGGGCGGACATTCATGTTCAGGGCGATGGGCAACGGGGCGGCAGGGCTGGTTCTGGCGCTGCTGGTGATTGTCGGGGTGCAGGTCTACGGCAACGTTCTGGTGCCGGTGGGCAGCGACCAGCAGATCGCGAAGGTCGAAGGCCTGGCTGCGGCCGGTGCGGCGCCAGCCGAGGAACTGAGCCTTGGCGCGCTGTTGAGCGAGGCGAGCGCCGACGAAGGCAAGAAGATCGCAAAGAAGTGCGTCTCCTGCCATACCTTCGAGCCCGGCGGGCCGACCAAGGTGGGGCCGAACCTCGCCAACACCGTCGGTCACGACAAGGGCTCCAAGCCCGGCTTCGCCTATTCGGCGGGGATGCAGGAAAAGCCCGGCAACTGGACCTACGAGGATTTGAACACCTTCCTCACCAAGCCGTCGGCGTTCGTCTCCGGCACCAAGATGACCTTCGCGGGCCTCGCCAAGGCCAAGGACCGGGCGGCGGTGATCACCTATCTTGCCTCGATCACCGAGAACCCGCCGCCGAAGCCGAAGCCCTGAGGGCGCGAGGCCACACGAAAAAAGCCCCCGTTTCCGGGGGCTTTTTTGTCGACGACGACGAGCCAGTCACGGCACCGGGCAGGCGGCCTGGCCGCGCGTCGCGTCGCTCAGGCGGAGCGCGACGTCGAGCTTAGTGATCTGGCCGGCAAGGCCGCGTCGCGACAGCTCGTGATAGGTCACCGCGCTCGCCACCAGGGCCTGGCCCACGGTGTCGCAGGAGCCGGTCACCATCGGCGAGGTCAGGGTCTGCGCCGCGCCGCCGAGAACCGAGGCCTGCATGCCGGTTTCGTCGAAGGTCACCGGCAGCGGGATGTTCATGCAGTTCTGCTGCGCCGCGTAGTGCGGAATCACCGCGCTGCGATAGGGGAAGGTGCCGCTCTTGAGCGCGTTCACCAGCGACTGCGAATCCATGGCCTGCAACGGCCGCCCGTATCCCGCGGTGCGGTCGCAATAGGTGACCAGCTGGAGCTTGGGGTCGAGACCGTCGATCTGCATGTCGCCGAAGGCCACCGGCACGCGCGCGTCCCAGGTCTTGCCGTCGATCGTCACCTTGCCCCGCGCATAGAGCGCATAGCGGCGGTGCGCGCCGGTGTTCGGCTCGAATCGCACCACCAGCTGCTCGACCTTGAGCCCGCCCGGATCCACGATGTTCTGCAGGAACGGATCGTTACGGGTGGACGGATCGGGGAGCGAAAAGGCGCGCTGGGCCTCGTCGTAGGGCATCAGCATCGCATCGCGGAAATCCGCGCGCGCGCTGGTGGCGGCACACACGCCCAGCCCGGCCAAGACCAGGATTCGGCAAACGCTTTTTGCATCCGGCATCGTCTTCCTCCGCATCGGAAACTCGCATAGAAGAAGGGAACGCCCTCCACGAAGTGCAAGGCGAAACTACCCATTCCTCGCATCATAAACGGAAATTTCGTCCTTCGGTTCCATCGGTTGTTTTTGAAACTTGGCCGTGCGACGGTGTGCGCCGGAATCTCCGATGGGACGGTGGATCGTGGGCTCGGCGTGGAGTTCGATTTGGGCGCATGTGCGCGAGCTGTTGCGGCTCGCCGTGCCGACGGTGGCGATGCGCTCGGGCTCGCTGATCATGCTGATGGTCGACATCGTCATGCTCGGCCGCGCCTCGTCCACCGAACTTGCGTACTACAGCCTCGCGCAAGGCCCGGTCTCGACCCTGATGCTGGCCGCGCTCGGCCTCCAGATGGGGGTGATGATCGTGACCGCCCAGCTCTACGGCGCGGGGCAGGAGCGGCTCTGCGGCGGGGTGTGGCGGCGCGCCGTTCCCTATGCACTCGCCATCGGCTTCGTCGTCTCGCTGGTCTGCGCCGCCGGGCCGCAGGCGTATCGCTGGCTCGGCCAGACCGAGGATCTCGCGGTCGGCGCGGCCAAGGTCACCTGGATTCTCGGGCTCGGCATCCCCGCCTATCTCGGCTATCTCGCCTCGGGCTTCTTTCTCGAAGGATTGAAGCGTCCCTGGCCCGCGACCTGGCTGATGCTCGCGGCGAATATCTTGAACGCCCTGCTCAACGCCTGGTGGATCGACGGCGGCGCGGGGGTGCCCGCGATGGGCGCGGCGGGCGCGGCCTGGGCGACCACGGCGGCGCGCTGGTTCCTCTGCGTCGCGGGCGCGCTCTGGGTGTGGAACCTGAAGGACCACGCGCGGTTCTGCATTCGCGTGCGCGCGCCGAAGGATCCGACCGGATGGGCGTGGCAGCGGCGGCTCGGCTATGCGGCCGGGCTCTCGATCGGCGTCGAGGCGTTTGGGTTTTCCGCGCTCAACGTGATGTCGGGCTGGTTCGGCGCGGCGGCGCTCGCGGCCTACGCGATCGGCATCAACATCCTCGGCATGGTGTTCATGGTGGCGCTCGGCGTCGGCTCCGCGACCAGCGTGCGCGTCGGCCATGCGGTCGGGCGCGGCGACCCCGTGGACGCCGAACGCGCGGGCTGGACCGGGCTCGGCCTCAACACCGTGCTGACCTCGCCGATCGTTGCGGCGTTCCTGTGCGTTCCGGCGGCGGTGGCGGGCTTCTACACCGACGATCCGATGGTGCTGCCGGTGGCGGCGGTGTTGGTGACGTGGATCGCGGCGATCATTCCGCTCGACGGCGCGCAGGCGGTGATGTCGAACGCGCTGCGCGGCCGGGGCGAGGTGTGGATGCCGAGCGTGCTGCAATCCTGCGCCTATCTCCTGGTGATGATGCCGGGCGGCTGGCTGCTCGGCAGCCGCATGGGCTGGGGGGTCGAAGGGCTGTTCGTGGCGATTCTCGCGGGCTCGGTGGTTTCGGCGACGCTGCTTTCGGGGCGGTTCCGCCTGCTCGCGCGCCGCGATCTGCGCCAGGGCTTGCGCGCCCCGGTGACGGAGACTTTGTGATCATGCTAGTGTACTGAACACGCCGCCAAGGATTGAGCCGCAATGGGCGATGCCGCAGACGCAACGACGGAGACCGGACCCCGACATGGGGCCGCGACGGTTTCCCGCCGGGCGGCGCTGATCGGCGGTTTCGCCGCCGCGATGCTGGCGGGAATGCCGAAGGCCTTCGCCCAGAGCGTCCGCTTCTTCCGCATCGGCGCGGGGCCGATCGGCGGCACCTTGTTTCCGGCGGCGGGTTGGATCAGCGGCGCGATCAGCAATCCGCCCGGCTCCCGTCCCTGCGAACGCAACGGCAGTTGCGGCGTTCCCGGCCTGATCGCATTGGCCCAGTCCACCGAGGGCGGCGTCGCCAACATCGAGGCGTTGCGCGACGGCGCGATCGACGCGGCGCTCGCCTATGCGGGCATGGCGCACGACGCCCTCGCCGGGCGCGGCCCGTTCCAGAAGGCCGGGCCGTTTTCCGACCTGTGCGCGGTGGCGACGCTCGCGCCCGAAACCCTGCACGTCCTGGTGCGCTACGGCGGCCCGGTGGCGAAGATCGCCGACCTGAAGGGCAAGAAGGTGGCGGTTGGCGCGGAGGGGCAGGGTCCGGCGGTGGTCGCCGAGGAAGTCCTGCGCGCCCACGGCATCGGCCCGAAGCAATTCCAGGCGATCGGCCTCAATCCCGATGCGGCGGCGGGTGCGCTCGCGGCGGGCGAGATCGACGCGATGATCTTCCTTGCCCATGCTCCGGCGGCGGTGGCGGTGCAGATGATCGCCGACCACGGCGGCGTGCTGCTGCCGCTCGGCCCCGACCGGGTGCAGACGGTGGAAAAGGCCGATGCCTACCTGTTCGCCGCCGAAATTCCCCGCTCGGCCTATGGCCGCGCCCCGGTGACGACGGTGGCGACGGTGCCGGTGCTGCTGGTCAAGGCCGCCCTCGACGCCCATCTCGTCACCGCGATGAGCCGCGCCCTGTGGCTCGCGATGAAGGTCGAGAGCGGCAACCACCCCCTCGACGCCAACACGTTCGCCGCAGGCCAGATCGCGCGGCGCGGCGTGCCGCTGCATCCGGCGGCGCAGGCGTTCCGCGACGAGTTGATCCGCAATCCCGGGATTCCACGTTGAGCGCCGAATTTTGCGTTAAGGATTGCGCCCGGCTCCCGCCTCGGGTAAATAGATTACGATACTGAAACAAATTCCCCCGCGTGCCGCTGTTCGGCGGACGGTTAGCCCGCCCGAGGTTAGGTGATGTCGCACAAGCTTTCTCCCGTCGAGGCGTTGGATCTCTGGCAGCGCGTCAGCGTTGCGAGCGTCCGCCAGGATGCGCCGGATCTTTCCGCGCGCCAGATGGCGTTGCTGCTGACCGTCTATCTCACGCCGCCGCCTCACACCGTGCGCGGCCTGGCGGAAATCCTGCATGTTTCGAAGCCTGCGGTGACTCGCGCAGTCGACCGCCTGAGCGAACTCGGCATGGTGAAGCGCAAGGTGGACGACAAGGATCGCCGCAGCGTGCTGATCCAGCGCACGGTCAAGGGGTCGGTGTTCCTGCGGGAATTCGGCGACACCATCGTCGCGGCCAGCGATCCGGACCCCGCGACCTAACTTCGATCGAAGTTGCGCGCCGACGTATTCGATTCGCCGGCGTTATGATTCCGGAAAACTCTCAGACGCGGGTGAACAGCGAGCGCACGATCTCGGTGAGCGCGACGCCCAACTTGTCGTCGTCGGTGACCGTGACTTCGCCGCGTGCGATCAGGATGTTGTCGGCGAACACGTCGACCGGCTCGTCGGTGCGGCGGTCGAGCTCCACCACCGCGCCACGGCCGAGCTTCAGCAACTGGTGGACGCGCAAGTCGGCCTTGCCCAGCACCACGGAAATCTCGACCGGAACGTCGTAGACCGCTTCCTTGTTCACCGCGCGGGCGGGCAGGTCGGCGGTTGCGGCGGGCTTTTTCTTCGCCTCGGCAGCCTCGATCTCCGCCAGGGCGGCGGCCATGTCGAGGTCGTCGTCGCCACCGGAGGCGGCGGCCGCGGCCTGCTTTTTCGCCTCTTCCTCGGCCGCGATCTCGGCCAGGGCGGCTTCCATGTCGATATCGTCGTCGGCCATTGCGGTCCCCGTTTGACAAGCGCGTCAGTCTACCCGCGCAGCCGTTGCCGAATCCTTAAAATTGCCGGTCCGAGAGCGCGGCTTCGAGCAGCGCCCGGGTATAGGGATGTTGGGGGTGGTTCAGGACCGCGTCCGCAGTGCCCGACTCCACCACCTTGCCGTCCTTCATCACCAGGATCTCGTCGGCCAGCGCGCGCACCACCTTGAGGTCGTGGCTGATGAACAGGAATGCGATGTCGAGCCGCTCCTGGATCTCGCGCAGCAGGTCGACGATCTGCGCCTGCACCGAAACGTCGAGCGCCGAGGTCGGTTCGTCCAGCACCAGCAGGCGCGGCCCGAGGATCAGCGCGCGGGCGATCGCGATGCGCTGGCGCTGGCCGCCCGAGAACTCGTGCGGATAGCGGTCCTGCATCGCGGGTTCGAGGCCGACCTCCGCGAGCGCCGCGCCGATCCGTGCGCGGCGTTCGTCGGGGCTCAATCCGGGGGCGTGGATGTCGAGCCCCTCGCCGACGATGCCGCCGACCGAGAGGCGCGGGCTGAGGCTCCCGTACGGGTCCTGGAACACCACCTGCATCGCGCGGCGCAACGGCCGGAGCTGGGCGGATTTCATTCCGGAAATTTCCGTGCCGTCGAAGACGATCTCGCCTTCCGATCCGATCAGGCGCAGCAGCGCGAGGCCGAGCGTGCTCTTGCCCGAGCCGGATTCGCCGACCACGCCGAGGGTCCGCCCGCGCTTCAACCGCACGTCGACGCCGTCCACCGCCTTGACGTAGCCGGTGGTGCGGCGCAGCAGCCCTGACTTCAACGGGAACCATACCTTCAGGCCGTTCGCGGCGAGGATCACCTCGGGGTCGGGCCCGGTGCGGGCCGGACGTGGCGAAGGCTGGGCGGCGAGCAGGCGTCGGGTGTAGGGGTGTTCGGGGTTGGCGAACAGCGCCGCAGTCTCTTTTTCCTCGACGATCTCGCCTCGCGTCATCACGCACACCCGGTCGGCGAGTCGCTTCACGATGCCGAGGTCGTGGGTGATGAACAGCACCGCCATGCCGAGGCGGCGTTGCAGCGACTTCAACAGGTCGAGGATCTGCGCCTGGATCGTCACGTCGAGGGCGGTGGTGGGTTCGTCGGCGATCAGCAGGTCGGGGTCGTTGGCGAGCGCCATCGCGATCA
>DBTR01000022.1:17921-25912 GCA_002307145.1 Rhodospirillum sp. UBA1311
GGCGAGCGCCATCGCGATCATCACCCGCTGCCGCTGGCCGCCGGAAAGCTCGTGCGGCAGGGCGTCGAGGCGGGACTCCGGATTCGGCAGGCCGACCAGGGTGAGCAGCTCGACGATCCGCGCCCGCGCCGCCGCGCCTTTCAGGCCCTTGTGCAGTGCCAGCATCTCGCCGATCTGGCGGCCGATGTTGTGGAGCGGGTTGAGGGAGGTCATCGGCTCCTGGAACACGATGCCGACCCGGCCGCCGCGCAGCTCCTGCAACTCCACCGGCGTCATCGCCAGCACGTCGTCGCCGTCGAAGCGGATTTTCCCGCTCGGGTGCTTCGCGTGGCCGGGCAGCAGGCGCAACACCGAGAGCGCGGTCACCGACTTGCCCGAGCCGGATTCGCCCACCAGCGCGACGGTCTCGCCGCGCCGCACCTCGAAGCTCACGCCATCGACGACGCGGGGGCCGTCGCCGAACGCGACGCCGAGGTTTTCGACGGAGAGCAGCGGTGCGGCGGTCATCGGGTCTTCCTCGGGTCGAACGCGTCGCGCACCGCCTCGCCGACGAACACCAGGAGGCTCAACAGCAGCGAGACGACGATGAAGCCCGAAAGCCCGAGCCAGGGGGCCTGGAGGTTCTCCTTGCCCTGGCGCAGGAGGTCGCCGAGCGAGGCCGAGCCGGGCGGCAGGCCGAGGCCGAGGAAATCGAGCGAGGTCAGCGCCACCACTGCGCCCGAGAGCACGAAGGGCAGGAAGGTGATCGTCGCCACCATCGCATTGGGCAGCACGTGCCGGACGACGATGCGGAAATCGGAAAGGCCGAGGGCGCGGGCGGCGCGGACGTATTCGAAGTTGCGCGCGCGCAGGAACTCGGCGCGCACCACGCCCACCAATGCGGTCCAGCTGAACAGCAGCAGGATCGCGAGCAAGGTCCAGAACCCCGGCACGATCGCCGAGGAGACGATGATCAGGATGAACAGCTGCGGCAGGCTCGACCAGATTTCGAGGAAGCGCTGGAATACCAGGTCGACCCAGCCGCCGAGATACCCCTGCACCGCGCCCGCCGCGACGCCGATCGCCGACGCCGAGAGGGTGAGCGCGAGGCCGAACAGCACCGAAACCCGGAAGCCGTAGATCAGCCGCGCCAGAACGTCGCGGCCCTGGTCGTCGGTGCCGAGCCAGTTCACCGCGGTCGGCGGCGCGGGCGTCGGGCGGCCGAGGTCGAAGTTGACGGTGGCGTAGGAAAACCGGATCGGCGGCCAGAGCATCCAGCCCTTGGCCGAGATGTTTTCGGCGACGAACGGGTCGCGGTAGTCGGCGGGGGTGGGGAAGTCGCCGCCGAAGGTGGTCTCGGGGTAGTCCTTGAATACCGGCGCGTAGAAGGAGCCGTCGTAGCTCACCAGCAGCGGCCGGTCGTTGGCGATGAACTCGGCGAACAAGCTGATCGCGAACAACCCGAGGAACACCCATAGCGACCAGAAACCGCGCGTGTTGGCGCGGAACGCGGCCAACCGGCGGCGAGTCATCGGCGTGATCTCGAAGCGGGGCAGGGCCAAGCTCAAACCTCCCGCGCGGCGAAGTCGATGCGCGGATCGACGAAATGGTAAGTGAGGTCGGAGATCAGCCCGAGGACCAGCCCGAGCAGGGAAAACGCGTAGAGCGTGCCGAACATCACCGGGTAGTCGCGGTTCATCGCCGCCTCGAAGCCCAGGAGACCGATGCCGTCCAACGAGAAGATCACCTCGATCAGCACCGAGCCGGTGAACAGCATGCCGATCAACGCCGCCGGGAAACCGGCGATCACCACCAGCATCGCGTTGCGGAAGACGTGGCCGTAGAGCACCCGATGCTCGGTCAGGCCCTTCGCCCGCGCGGTCAGCACATACTGCTTGTTGATCTCTTCGAGAAACGCGTTCTTGGTCAGCATCGTCAGGCTGGCGAAGCCGCCGATTACCAGCGCCGTCACCGGCAGCGCCATGTGCCAGGCGTAGTCGAGGATCCGCGCGGGCCAGGAGAGCGCCTCCCAATTGTCCGAGGTCAGCCCCCGCAGCGGAAACCAGTGCAGGTACCGCCCGCCCGCGAATACGATGATCAGCAGGATCGCGAACAAAAATCCCGGGATCGCATGGCCGACGATGATCGCCCAACTGCTCGCCACGTCGAAGCGCGAGCCGTCCCTGACGGCCTTCCGCACCCCCAGCGGGATCGAGATCAGGTAGATGATCAACGTGCTCCAGATCCCGAGCGAGGCCGAAACCGGCAGCTTCTCCAAAATCAAATCCACCACGCTCGCATCGCGGAAATAGCTCTTGCCCAAATCGAAGCGCGCGTACGACGTCACCATCCGCCAGAAGCGTTCCAACGGCGGCTTGTCGAAACCCATCTGCTTTTCGAGGTTGGCGATAAATTCCGGGTCGAGCCCCTGCGCGCCCCGGTACTTCGACGCAGCGCTGCTCCCCTGCCCGGGCGCGGGCCGCGCCGTCTCCGCCGCGCCCGTGCCGGAAATCCGCGCCGTCGCCTCGGTGGTGCGGCCCTCGATCCGCGCCATGATCTGCTCGATCGGTCCGCCCGGCGCCAACTGCACGAAGACGAAGTTGACCGCGATGATCCCCAGCAGGGTCAACGGGATCAACAGCAGCCGACGAACGATGTATCCGAGCATGCGTAGTCCTTAAACACACGGGCTCCGCCCGTACCCGCTAAGGGCCGGAGGCCCTTAGATCCCATTAGTGTTTGTGTTTCAGCCAATTCCGTCAATCGCCTGAAAGGGCTAGGTTGTTATTTCGGGAGCGAGTTACGGGAATTCGAATACACTATGTGATTTTGCACCTAAATCGGTATGTTGACTTTGAGAACAGGAGATGAAATCCCCGGCGTGAACAGTCCAGATGCGTGACCTTTGAATGGAATTCCAATTACATGACGAAGTATATCTATGTATAGAAGTTGTAAATATCGATCTGCCACGTCGTCTGTCGGGATTGGGATGCCTAAATGAGCGAGTCCACCACGCAATTTGCCCAACTCATTCCAGCAATCCATTACGTATGGACAGTCCTCGTATTTGTCCCTTATGAATTCCTTAATTTTGTTCGTCTTTCCATCGACAAGAACCTCTATAGATGTCCGAAAAAGAAATATTGATAGATTTGAGCCGTACGCACTATTGAAAACTTCAAGAGACAGATTTATTTTATTCTTAATTTCGGGTTCCGACTTGGAGATGGATAGGTTTATTTCGGCTACATCCCGGGAGTTAGATTCGTTTATATAAGGTCCATCCACCATACACGGCATGCGAAACACCGGTCCCGCGAAGGAAGAGGCGCCGGTCGAAGGGTTGAAGTCAAACTCGCAGACCTTTTCGCGAAGAAAATTCCACCCGCAGTGGCTCCGCAACAAGGCAGTGGCTTGCTCAAGGCGAGCAGTTGCCAGAGGCTCTCCAGCGTCTGATCCCTCGACGAACTGCGGCGTTATCAGTAAGACATAAGTCGAATCAGGAAGGGTAATTTGTTTAACATTTGACTGTGTCGCTAGCGTTTCATCATTCATTGAAAATAAGTGAGATTGTTCAATATTCGAAATGTTGAAGTTGCTCGTCGTAACGACAAATACTCTAACTGGTAGATCGAATGCCAGTTGATTTATACATATTAGCGAAGCTGTCTCTACGTCTGCCCGAGGGAGGCCAATGAGGCTATATACGCGACATACGCACCAACCGGTTTCTGGATCTGTGAACCAAGCGGGATCCGAAAGGTCTGATAGCCTGCACTCCTTCATATTTCCCTCCACTGCGGCTCTTTGCCCGAAGTGACTGTCTTTGATGCCAACCCCCTTCGCGGGTCCGGGCAGCGCCCGGGCTTTTGGCTTACCGCACCAGGGCCTTGTCGAGCTTGGGGTCGATCCACCAGGACCAGGTGTCCTCGCCGCGCAGGGTGAGGGTTTCGGGCTTGCCGAAGCGGTTCCAGTAGGCGAGGCGGTTGTAGGGCAGGTACCACTGCGGGATGACGTAGTGGCCCCAGAGGAGGATGCGGTCCATGGCGCGGGTGGCGGCGATCAGATCGTCGCGGTCTTTCGCGAGGACGATGTGGCGGATCATCGCGTCGACGGCGGGGGACTGGACGCCCGCGAGGTTGCGCGAGCCGGGGCGGTTGGCGGAGTCCGAGCCGAAGTAGCCCTCCTGCTCGTTGCCGGGCGAGAGCGACTGGCCGAAGGTGCCGACCATCATGTCGAAGTCGAACTGCTGGACGCGGTTCTGGTACTGGTTGACGTCGACCGAGCGGAGCGTCGCCTCGACGCCGATCTTTTTCAAATTCTGGATGAACGGCAGGGTGATGCGTTCGAACGCGGCGCCCTGCGCCGCGTTGATCATGATCTCGAAGCTGAGTTTCTCGCCCTTGGCGTTGGTCATCACGCCGTCCTTGACCGCCCAGCCGTCGGCGCGCAACAGGTTGAGCGCGGTGCGGAGGTTGGCGCGGATGCCGTTTTCTCCCTCGCTTTTCGGCGAGCGGTATTCCTGGGTGAAGACTTCCTTCGGCAACTGGTCGCGGAAGGGTTCGAGGAGTTTCAGCTCGGCGGGCGAGGGCAGGCCGGTCGCGCCCAGCTCCGAATTGTCGAAGTAGCTGTTGATCCGGGCGTACGCGCCGTGGAACAGCGCCGCGTTGGTCCATTCGAAGTCGAAGGCGTAGGCCAGGGCTTCCCGCACCTTCGGGTCCTGGAAGACCTCGCGGCGGGTGTTGTAGACGTAGCCTTGCATGCCGCTCGGGGTGTGGGTCGGGATTTCGGCGCGGATCACGCGGCCGTCCTGGACGGCGGGGAAGTCGTAGGCGGTGGCCCACTTCTTCGCCTCGTATTCGCTGATCATGTCGAACGCGCCGGACTTGAAGGCTTCGAGCGCGACGGTGGTGTCGCGGTAATAGTCGTAGCGCACGGTGTCGACGTTGTAGCGGCCCTTGTTGACCGGCAGATCCCGCCCCCAATAGTCCTTCACCCGCGCATAGACGATCGAGCGCCCGGTTTCGGAGGAGGCGATCTTGTAAGGGCCGCTGCCGAGCGGCGGCTCCAGGGTGGTCGCGGCGAAGTCGCGGCTTTGCCAGTAGTGCTTGGGGATCACCGGCATCTGGCCGACGATCAGCGGCAGCTCGCGGTTGCCGGCTTCCTTGAAGGTGAAGGTGACGGCGTTCGCGCCGGTTTTCTCGACCTTCGCCACGCCCGCGTAGTAGCTGCGGTAGAAGGGGTCGCCCTTGTCGCGCAGGGTCTCGTAGGAAAAGATCACGTCGTCGGCGGTGATAGGCTTGCCGTCGTGCCACTTCGCCTCGGGGCGGAGGTCGAAGCGCGCCCAGCTGCGGTCTTCGGGGACGGTGATGGTCTTTGCGATCAAGCCGTATTCGGTGAAGGCCTCGTCGAGCGAGGAGGCCATCAGGGTGTCGTAGGTGAGGCCGAGGCCCGCCGCCGACATGCCCTTCAGGGTATACGGGTTCAAGGTGTCGAAGCCGCCGACGGCTTCGAGCTTGAGCGCGCCGCCCTTCGGTGCGTCCGGGGTGACGTAGGCGAAGTGGGTGAAGTCGGCGGGGTAGGCCGGGTCGCCGTGCATCGCCATGCCGAACATCGGCTGCGGTTCGGCGGCGTGCGCGGCGGGCGCGGCCAGGGCGAGGGCGAGAAAAGCCAAGCGAACCAGACCGACAGCCATCGGCGTCACCCCTTCTTCCGTTGGAAACTCAAGGCTTCAGCAGCGCCTCTTGCGCGGCGGCGAACAGCGCGGCGTCGCCCGCGGCGAGAATCCGCCCGGTGGTGCCGGAGGCCGCCAGCACCGGTTCGTCGCCGGTCCAGTCGGCGACCACGCCACCCGCGCCCCGGATCACCGGGAGCAGCGCCGCGTAGTCGAAGACCTTGAGGTTGGCCTCGCAGACCAGGTCGACCGAGCCGAGCGCAAGCAAGCCGTAGGCGTAGCAGTCCGCGCCGTAGCGGGTGTTCTTGACCCGCCGGGAGAGGCGCTGGAAACCTTCGGTCTCCGCGCCGGGGGAGAAGATTTCCGGCCCGGTGGCGTAGAGGTAGGCCTGGTCGAGCTTCCGCCCGGTGCGGACGCGGATCGGCTTGCCGTTGAGCGTCGAGGCGTGGCCCTTCGCGCCGAGCCAGATTTCGCCGGTGATCGGCTGGGAGATGATGCCCAGCACCGCCTCGCCCTCGTGCAGGAGGCCGATCAGGGTGCCGAAGCAGGGCTTGCCGGTGATGAAGCTGCGGGTGCCGTCGATCGGGTCGATCACCCAGGTGTGGGCGGCGGTCTCGCGGGTGTTGGCGAATTCCTCGCCGATCACGCCGTCCTTGGGCCGCTCGGCTTCGAGCATCGCGCGCAGGGTCTGTTCGATCTCGCGGTCGGCGATCGTCACCGGGCTCGCGTCGGCCTTGTCGTCGATCGGGATTTCCTGGCGGAAGTAGCGCTTCGCGATCGGCGCCGCCGCCTCGGCGAGGCGGAGCGCCAGATCGATCAGGCTGCGGTCGAGTACCGCCGCCATCTCATTTCGCCCGGATCAGGGTGCCCGCGCCCTGCGGCGTATAGATTTCGAGCAGGATCGTGTGGGCGACCTTGCCGTTCAGGATCACCGCCGCTTCGACGCCCTTCGACACCGCGTCGAGGCAGGTTTCGACCTTGGGGATCATGCCGCCCGAGATCGTGCCGTCGGCGATCAACGCCTTGACTTCCTCGGCGGTGAGGTCGGTGAGGCGGTTGCCGGCTTTGTCGAGCACGCCCGAGACGTCGGTGAGCATGTAGAGGCGCGCCGCACCCACGGCGGCGGCGATCGCTCCGGCGAAGGTGTCGGCGTTGATGTTGTAGGTCTCGCCGTTGTCGCCGATGCCGATCGGCGCGATCACCGGGATGATGTCCGATTTCGCGAAGGTCGAGAGGATGTGCGGGTCGACGGCGTAGGGTTCGCCGACGAAGCCGAGGTCCAGGAGCTTCTCGATGTTGGAATCCGGGTCTTTCGCGGTGCGTTCGAGCTTCTTCGCGCGGACCAGGTCGCCGTCCTTGCCCGAGAGGCCGATGGCGAGGCCGCCCGCGTCGTTGACCCAGGTGACGATCTCTTTGTTGATCTTGCCCGAGAGCACCATCTCGACGATGTCGATGGTTTCGGCGTCGGTGACGCGCAGGCCGTCGATGAAGGTGCTCTTGATCTTCATCCGTTCCAGGAGGCGGCCGATCTGCGGCCCGCCGCCGTGGACGACGATCGGATTGATGCCGACCCGCTTCAGCAGCACCACGTCGCGCGCGAACTGCATCGCGAGTTCCGGGTCGCCCATCGCATGGCCGCCGTACTTCACCACGAAGGTCTTGCCCGAATACTTGCGCATGTAGGGCAGGGCTTCGGAGAGGGTTCGCGCCTTGACCAGCATGTCTTCGGGGTCGTCGGGGGGCAGGATGAACATGGGCGGCTCCATGGCAGCGGTCATCGGCGGGGGTCTCCTGGGCAGCGGACGCGGATCGGAAGAACGGAGGTCAGCGACGCGACGCGATCTCGGCAAGTTCGGCACGCAATTCGGGGATGCCGAGGCCGGTTTCCGAGCTGGTCACCAGGATCTTCGGATAGGCGGCGACATGGGTGGCGGACTCGGTCTTGACCGCGTCGATGATCGCGGCAAGCGGCCCGGCCTTGACCTTGTCGGCCTTGGTCAGAACGATCTGGTAGTTGACCGCCGCTGCGTCCAGCGTCGACATCACATTGCGGTCTTTATCCTTCAGGCCGTGGCGCGCGTCAATCAGGAGCATCGCGCGGGTCAGCTCTCGGCGGCCCTTGAGATAATCGAGGATCAGCTTGGTCCAGCCGTCGACCTGGTTCTTCGGCACCTTGGCGAAGCCGTAGCCCGGCAGATCGACGAGGATCAGCTGGTCGCCGAGGTTGAAGAAGTTGAGCTGCTGGGTGCGGCCCGGGGTGTTCGACGTGCGCGCCAGGGTCTTTCGGCCGGTGAGCGCGTTCACCAGGCTCGACTTGCCGACGTTGGAGCGGCCG
>DBTR01000022.1:26155-30841 GCA_002307145.1 Rhodospirillum sp. UBA1311
GACTTGCCGACGTTGGAGCGGCCGACGAAAGCGATCTCGGGGAATTGGGTCACCGGAAGCTGCTCGGCGTGGGCCACGCCGAGCATGAAGGTGCAATCCTTGGCGAAGAGGAGGCGGCCCGATTCGAGGCGCGCCTTCTCTTCTTCTTCGAGGACGACGGGTTCCGTCATCACTTTTTCACGTGGTGGGCGTGGGGCTTCTCGGTCTTCAGCAGCACGTACTGCTGGAGGATCGAGAGGCAGTTGGAGAACGCCCAGTAGATCACCAGGCCGGCGGCGAACTTCGCCAGCATGAAGGTGAAGATGATCGGCAGGAACTGCATGATCTTCGCCTGGGTCGGGTCCGGCGGGGCGGGCGACATCTTCTGCAGCAGCCACATCGAGATGCCCATGGCGAGCGGCCAGATGCCCAAGTGCATCAGCTCCGGCGGCGTCCACGGGATCAGGCCGAACAGGGTGAAGATGTTGGTCGGGTCGGGCGCGGAGAGGTCGGTGATCCAGCCATAGAACGGCGCGTGGCGCATTTCGATGGTGATGAACAACACCTTGTAGAGGGCGAAGAACACCGGGATCTGGATCAGCATCGGCAGGCAGCCCGACATCGGGTTGGCCTTCTCGCGCTTGTAGAGGGCCATCATCTCCTGTTGGAGCTTGGCCTTGTCTTCCTTGTGGCGCTCCTGGAGCTTCTTCAGCTCGGGCTGGACGCGCTTCATCGCGTTCATCGAGCGATACGACTTGTTGGCGAGCGGGAACATCGCGAGACGCAGCAGCACGACGAAGCCGAGGATCGCGAGGCCGAAGTTGCCGAACAGGACGTAGAGGTAGTCGAGGATGTAGAAGAACGGCTTGGTGAGGAAATAGAACCAGCCGAAGTCGACGGCGCGGTCGAACTTGTCGATGCCGAACTTCGCCTCGTACATGGAGATCGTCTTGACCTCCTTCGCGCCCGCGAACACGCGGTTGGTGACTTCCTCGGAAGCGCCCGGCGCGACGGTGACCGCCTTCATCAGGTAGTCGACCTGGTAGCGGGGCGTGCCGCCGACGTCGCGTTCGGTGAACTTCGCATGCACCGGGATCTTCTGGTCGAAGAGCAGGCCGGTGAGCCAATACTTGTCGGTGATGCCGATCCAGCCGCCGGTGGTGTCGGCGGCGAACGGCTTGTCCTTCAGCTTGTCGTACTTGATCTCTTCGAGCTTGCCGTCGAGCACGCCGAGCGGGCCCTCGTGCAGCACCGAGTAGCCTTCGAGCACCGGCAGGCCGACGCGTGCGATCAGGCCGTAGGGGTAGAGAGTCACCGGCTTGTCGGTGGAGTTCTCGACCCGCTGGGTGACGGTGAAGACGTAGCGGTCGTCGACCGAAATCGAGCGGACGAAGGTCAGGCCCTGGCCGTTGTCCCACCACAGTTCGACCGGGGTCGAGGGGGTGAGCTCGGTGCCGTTGGCGTTCCACTCGGTGGTCGCGGAAGGAACCTTCACGCCCGCTTCCGAGGTGCTCCAGCCAAGCTCGACGAAGTAGGGCTTCGGCGCGCCCGACGGCGACAGCAGCGTCACCGCTTCGCTGTCCGGCGCCTCGGTTTGCTTGTAGGTGGCGAGCGTCAGGTCGTCGAGGCGGCCGCCGGTGAGCGAGATCGAGCCCTGCAGGCGCGGCGTGTTGATCTTCACGCGCTGGCCGACGGCGACGACGTCTTCGCGCGACTGGCGGGTCGCGACCGGGGTGACGGTCTCGGTGCCGGGGCCCACCTGCGGCGGCGCGGCGGGCACAGCGGCGTCCGAAGCGGCGGGCGACGTCGGCGGCACGGCGGTGCTCGGCGCAGGCTTCATGAAGAAGTACTGATAGCCGAGCAGAATGGCGATCGACAGGATCACCGCGAGGATGACGTTACGCTGTTCGGACATCGTGAAGGTCTACCCAGAGTTTCGAGGATGGGAGGGCGGTTCGGGAACCGGATCATAACCGAAACCGCCGAACGGGTGGCAACGCAAAATCCGCCGTGCCGCCAGCCACGAGCCGCGCAACGGGCCATGCCGCTCCAGGGCTTCGAGGGCATAGGCGGAGCAGGTCGGCTGGTAGCGGCAACGCGGGCCGATCAGCGGCGAGATTCCCAGGCGATAGACATGGATCGGGAGCTTCAACGCGCGGATCAGTGCAGTGCGCACGAGATCGGGGGTCATGGCGTCGGCGCTCCGCGTTCCGGTGGGGTCTGCGCTGCCGGTTCGGCGAAGCGCCCCAGACGTTTTAATGCGGTTTCCAAATCTTGCAACAACGCAGTGAACGGACGGGTCGCGGTGAGCGGCCGTCCGATCAGCACGTAGTCGTATCCGGGCTCGCCGTGAGCGTCGAGAACCGCCCGCGCGGCTTCTCGCAAGCGACGCTTGACGCGATTGCGCATCACGGCGTTGCCGACCTTGCGGCTGGCGGTGAAGCCAAGCCGTGCGGTATCGCCGGAACGGCAAGCAAGCGGAGTCGCCACGGCCTGGAGCACCAGGCCGGGCGTCGCCCACTTGCGTCCTTGCCGCGCAGCGCGTAAAAACTCCGCGCGGCGCGTCAGTCTTTGGACCACAGCCATGGGTGCAGTCCGATTCACGCCGAACTTTAAGCGGAGAGGCGCTTACGGCCCTGGCGGCGACGGTTCGCGATCACGCGGCGTCCACCAACGGTGCTCATGCGCGAGCGGAAACCATGGCGACGCGCCCGGACCAATTTACTGGGTTGATAGGTGCGTTTCACGCTTCCAACTCCTCTTTAACGGGGCTTCTCATCGAAGGAGCCGCCTTATAGGGCGTCGTTCCGCCCAAGTCAACGAAGAATCGCCTCTGCCTTGCCATCCACCCCGTCACCCGTCATCCTGGGGCGAAGGCGCAATTCGAGGGCTCTTGTTGCGGCCGAAAATACCCCCAAGTTTGCTGTGGGGCATGCGAAATCGGAACGGAAGAGGATGATGATGCAGGCTATCGGCAACTGGATTTCCGGCGGCGTCGCGCTGCTCCTCGGCTTGCTCGCGCTTCTCGTCTCGGCGCGCGCGCACGACGACTACATCTATAGCGTCGGCCTGATCGTCGCGATCGCCTGCGCGCTGTTCGTGATGAACATGGTGAAGCAGGCCTACGACGAGGCGGAGCACCACTAGGGTCCGCCGCGGATTTTCGAGGAGGTAGCGATGCCGAGCTGGGATCCCTTGCAGTACGCGGCGTTCGCCGACGAGCGCGGCCGCCCGGCCGAAGATCTTCTCGCGCGGATTCCCCTCGAAACCCTGTCCACCGGCGCCGATCTCGGCTGCGGGCCCGGGGTGCAGCTCTCCCAACTCGCGCGGCGCTGGCCGGCGGCGCGGCTCTGGGGCGTCGACACCTCCGACGTGATGCTGGGTTCGGCGCGCGATTCGCTCAGCCGCGCATTCTCGCCCGAGGACGGCACGCGGATCATCCTCGATCGTGCCGACATCGCCACCTGGCAATCGCCCGAACCTCTCGATCTGATCTATTCCAACGCAGCGCTGCACTGGCTCGACGACCACGAGCACCTGTTCCCCCGCCTGATGGGGATGCTGAAGGGCGGCGGCGTGCTGGCGGTGCAGATGCCGCGCAACTATGCCTCCCCGGCGCACCGCGCGCTCGGCGAGACCCTCGGTTTCGGCCCGTGGCGGGAGCGCCTCGCCGCGCTCCTGCGGCCCGAGCCGGTCTCCGCGCCCGAGGTCTACGCCGAGATCCTCGCGCCGTTCTCGGCCCGCCTCGACCTCTGGGAAACCGTCTACTATCACCACCTTCACGGCGACGATCCGGTGTTCAACTGGGTCAAGGGCACGGCGATTCGCCCGTTCCTCGACGCGCTGCCCGAGATCGAGCGCGAGATGTTCGAGTCCGCCTGCGCCCAGCGTTTGCGCGAGGCCTATCCGAAGCGGAGCGACGGCGTCACGGTGTTTCCGTTCCGACGGGTATTTTTCGTCGCGGTAAAGAGGTAAGCTAACAGTCCGGGTGCCGCGCTCCGGATCGGGCGCGCAATTGATCTCCGGGGGATGACATCTCGGGCGCCGTGCCTAAGTCTCTGTGCGGGCCTCGTTCCGAGGGAATTTTAAGTACCAACGCATCAGGATGGGGGACATCGCCTTGCTCGCCGCTTGCCGCCGCTTTGCCCTCGAAAGGCAGGAAACCGTATGACCGCCGTCGTCCAGAACTCGCCGGGTGCGGCGATCAACGCCGGGGCCGAGCCCTATCTCGAAGAGATCATCAAGAAGTTCACCGTCGCGGCGGTGATCTGGGGGCTGGTGGGCTTCCTCGCGGGCGTCTACATCGCCTTCGAGCTGGCGTTCCCCGCGCTCAATCTCGACTTGCCGTGGACCACCTTCGGCCGGCTGCGGCCGCTGCACACCTCGGCGGTGATCTTCGCGTTCGGCGGCAACGTCCTGATCGGCACCTCGTTCTTCGTCGTGCAGCGCACCTGCCGGGCATCCCTGTTCGGCGGCGAGCCCCTGGCCCGCTTCGTCTTCTGGGGGTACCAGCTGTTCATCGTGATGGCGGCGCTCGGCTACGTCATGGGCTTCAGCCAGGGCAAGGAATACGCCGAGCCGGAATGGTTCGTCGACATCTGGCTGACGATCGTCTGGGTGGCGTATCTCGCGGTCTTCCTCGGCACGATCCTGAAGCGCACCGAGCCCCACATCTACGTCGCCAACTGGTTCTACCTCGCCTTCATC
>DBTR01000022.1:31092-31257 GCA_002307145.1 Rhodospirillum sp. UBA1311
ACTGGTTCTACCTCGCCTTCATCGTCACCATCGCGCTCTTGCACGTCGGCAACAACCTCGCGCTGCCGGTGTCGTTCTTCGGTGCCAAGAGCTATTCCGCCTACACCGGCGTCCAGGATGCGATGACCCAGTGGTGGTATGGCCACAACGCGGTGGGCTTCTTCC
>DBTR01000022.1:31515-31927 GCA_002307145.1 Rhodospirillum sp. UBA1311
CGGTGGGCTTCTTCCTCACCGCCGGGTTCCTCGGCCTGATGTACTACTTCGTGCCGAAGCGGGCCGAGCGGCCGGTGTATTCCTACCGCCTCTCGATCGTCCACTTCTGGGCGCTGATCTTCCTCTACATCTGGGCCGGGCCGCACCACCTCCACTACACCGCGCTGCCCGACTGGGCGCAAACCCTCGGCATGGCGTTCTCGGTGATGCTGTGGATGCCGTCGTGGGGCGGGATGATCAACGGCATCATGACGCTCTCGGGCGCGTGGGACAAGCTGCGCACCGACCCGGTGCTGCGCTTCCTCGTCACCTCCGTGGCGTTTTACGGCATGAGCACCTTCGAGGGCCCGTTGATGTCGATCAAGGCGGTCAACTCGCTCTCCCACTATACCGACTGGACCATCGGCCACGT
>DBTR01000022.1:32193-36540 GCA_002307145.1 Rhodospirillum sp. UBA1311
TGCATTCGGGCGCGCTCGGCTGGGTGGCGTTCATCTCCTTCGGCGCGCTCTACCATCTCGTGCCGATCCTGTGGAAGCGCCCGGGCCTCTATTCGATGCGGCTGGTGAGCTATCACTTCTGGATCGCGACGGTCGGCATCGTCCTCTACATCACCTCGATGTGGATTTCGGGGATCATGCAGGGGCTGATGTGGCGCGCCTACGATTCGTGGGGCTTCCTCCAGTATTCGTTCGTCGAATCGGTGGCGGCGATGCACCCCTACTACGTCGTGCGCGGGACGGGCGGCCTGCTCTTCCTCACCGGCGGCTTCATCATGGCCTACAACATGTACCGTACGGTGCGGGGCGACGTGCGCGTCGAACGGCCGTTTGAAACCGCGCCGCACGGCGCGGCGGCCGAGTAACGGGGGGACGGCGCGAAATGTCGAAATTCCTACACGCCAAAGCGGAAAAGAATCTGCTGGTGCTGTTCCTGGCGACCTTCGTCACGGTGTCGATCGGCGGCATCGTCGAAGTCCTGCCGCTGTTCACCATCGAGTCGACGATCGAGAAGGTCGAGGGCGTGCGCCCCTATTCGCCGCTCGAACTCGCGGGCCGCAACATCTATGTGCGCGAGGGCTGCTACCTCTGCCACAGCCAGATGATCCGCCCGTTCCGCGACGAGACCGAACGTTACGGCCACTACAGCCTCGCCGCCGAGAGCATCTACGACCGCCCGTTCCAGTGGGGATCGAAGCGCACCGGGCCCGACCTCGCCCGCGTCGGCGGCAAGTACTCCAACGACTGGCACGTGCGTCACCTGATCGACCCGCGCTCCGTGGTGCCGGAATCGGTGATGCCGGGCTACCCGCACTTGGCCACGACGCCGCTCAAGATGGACGCCGCCGCCCACCTCGATACCCTGAAGACCCTGGGCGACCCCTATTCGGACGAAATGATCGCCAACGCGCAGGCCGACCTCGCCGCGCAGGCAACGCCCGACGCCGACACCGACGGCCTGCTGAAGCGCTATCCGAAGGCGGCGGTGGGCGACTTCGACGGTCAGGGCGACCGCCTCACCGAACTCGACGCCCTGATTTCGTACTTGCAGATTCTCGGCCGGATGGTCGACTTCACCAAGTTCGATCCCGGTCAGGCCGACCGTTGAGGAGCGCGCGATGAACGAATTCGTGGCGTTCTTCCGCTCGATCTGGGGGCTTTGGCTGATGGGCCTGTTCGTGGTCATCATCGCCTGGGCGTTTTGGCCGCGGAACCGCAAGAAATTCTCCGACGCCGCGGAAATCCCGCTGCGCGACGACGAGGGCCAGCCGCCCTCGGGCGACAAGAAAAGCTGAGGGGCGGAACATGGCCGACGAAACCCACTACGACACCCACGGCGAATCGAAGCCGTCCGCCGACAGCCCGAAGACCATGGGCCATGAGTGGGACGGCATTGCCGAGTTCAACAACCCGCTGCCGCGCTGGTGGGTGATCGTGTTCATGGTGTGCATCGCCTGGGCGCTGGTGTTCGCGGTAGTGATGCCGTCGTTCCCCGCCGCGCACCGCTTCTTCGGCGGCATGCTCGGCTACAGCTCGCGCGCCGATCTCCGCGCCAACATCGCGGAAACCGCCAACGCCCGCTCGCAGTGGCTGGAGCCGATGAAGTCGCTCTCCGCCCCGGCGATCGTCGCCAACCCCGAGCTTCTCCAGGTCGCGATGCGCGGCGGCGAGGTGATCTTCAAGGAAAACTGCGCCGCCTGCCATGGCGTCGGCGGCACCGGCTCGAAGGGCTATCCCGCCCTCGTCGACGACGAATGGCTGTGGGGCGGCACCCTGCCCGAGATCGTCCAGACCATCACCCACGGCGTCCGCACCGAAGATCCGGCGGCGCATGCCTCCCTGATGCCCGCCTTCGGCCGCGACGGTCTGCTCGACCGTGCCCAGATGAACACGCTCGCCGACTACGTGATGGCGATTTCCGACGGCAAGCCGGGCGCGGCGCAGGGCCACGACCTGTTCGAGGCGAACTGCGCGGTCTGCCATGGCCCGAAGGGCGAGGGCACCAAGGAAAACGGCGCGCCCGCCCTCAACAACCAGATCTGGCTCTACGGCGGCGACCGCGCCAACATCATCACCCAGATCAACACCCCGCGTCATGGCGTGATGCCCACCTGGCAGGGCCGCCTGACCGACGTGGATATCAAGCAGGTGGCGATCTACGTCCACTCGCTGGGTGGAGGCAAGTAAACCGACATGCCCGATTCCGTGCCCGCCAACCAGGGGCGCTCGATGTTCGCCGCGACGCGGAAGGTATATCCGCGCGCGGCCACCGGTCACTTCCGCACGCTCAAGACCCGCGTCAACTTCGCCCTGCTCGCCCTCTATTTCATCGCGCCGTGGATTCGCTGGGATCGCGGCCCGGGCGCGGCGGATCAGGCGATCCTCCTCGACATGTCGGGGCGGCGCGGCTACTTCTTCGGCATCGAGATCTGGCCGCAGGAGGTCTATTACCTCACCGGGATCCTGATCCTCGGGGCGATCGGCCTGTTCTTCGCCACCGCGCTGTTCGGCCGGGTGTGGTGCGGCTTCACCTGCATCCAGACGGTGTTCACCGACGTCTTCGTCGCCGTCGAACGCGCGATCGAGGGCGACCGCAACGCCCGGATCAAGCTCGACAAGCAGCCGATGACCGTGGCGAAGGCGGGCAAGAAGGCGCTCAAGAACGCGATCTGGCTGGTCATCGCGCTCGCGACCTCGTGGACTTGGCTGATCTACTTCTCCGACGCGTTCGAATCCGCGAGCGACCTCGCCCACGGCCGCACCAGCGTCTGGATGCTGTCGATGTGGGGGGTGTTCACAGCCTCCACTTTCCTCTTCGCGGGCTATGCGCGCGAGCAGGTCTGCATCTACATGTGCCCGTGGCCGCGCTTCCAGTCGGCGATGTTCGACGAGGACTCGCTGATCGTCACCTATGAGGCATGGCGCGGCGAACCGCGCGGCAAGGCGCCGAAATCCGGCGACTTCACCGGGCGCGGCGACTGCATCGACTGCGGCATGTGCGTCCAGGTCTGCCCCACCGGCATCGACATCCGCAACGGTTCCCAACTCGCCTGCATCGGCTGCGCGCTCTGCATCGACGCGTGCAACGGCGTGATGGAGCGGATCGGCCGTCCGCCCAACCTGATTTCCTACGATTCCGTCGCCAACCAGGTCGCCCGCGCCAAAGGCCGCCCGGAAAAGCTCCGCCTCGTCCGGCCGCGCACCCTCCTCTACGGCACCCTGATGCTCGCCGTCGCCATCGGCATGGTCGTGGTCCTCGCGTTGCGCGATCGCGAAACCGTCAACGTCCTGCATGAACGTTCGCCGCTGTTCGTGCGAATGTCGGATGGCTCGATCCGCAACGGCTATACCCTCAAGGTGCTCAACATGCGCCGCGAGCCGCAAACCTTCCGCCTCTCCCTCGGCGGTGTGCCGAACGCCACCCTCGACGTGATCGGCTACGGCGAACGCGCCAGCACGTTCGTCGACCTGCCGGTGCCGCAGGATGCCGTCGGCACCTTCCGCGTCTACGTCACCGTGCCGCGCGGCGGCGCCGCGAACGCGGATGACGGCCGGATCGAGATGATCCTCGAATCCCTCGCCACCGGCACCCGCATCGTCAATCGCGCGCCGTTCGCGACGCCCGGATCATGAGTTCCGACATGTCCCGCAAGCGCCCCCCCGGCTGGTGGTATCCCTGGATCTTCGTCGGCCTGTTCGGCATCGTCTTCGCCGTCAACATGACGATGATGAAGTTCGCCACCTCCACGTTCTCCGGCCTCGCCGTCGAACACGCGTTCGAGAAGGGCAACGCCTACAACGCCGAAATCGCAGCCGAACGCGCGCAAACCGCGCTCGGCTGGACCGGCACGCTCGCCGTTGTCGCCACCGAGCCCGAGGACGAGGACGCCCGCACCGTGCGCTGGCGCTTCACCCTCACCGACGCCGACAAGGCCCCGATCGACGGCCTCCGGATTACCGCCGAGATCGACCGTCCGACGCTCACCGGCCACGATATCGCGATGACCCTCGACCCGGTCGCCCCCGGCACCTACGAGGCCGAAACTCTCCTGCCGTTCAAGGGCCAATGGGACGTCCGCTTGATCGCCAACCAGGCCGACGACCCCAAGTTCCGCCTCCGCCAACGGGTCGAGATTCCCTGAGCCGGAAGTGCGCGGGTTCCGCCCGTCCCGCGAGGGGGCGCGGCCCTTTCGACCCCATGACTTTTGTTTTTCCGCGAAGCGGGATAAATCCTTGGGTGGCAGCGTGACGGTCGATTGCGCTGACGCGCGAAAACAAGAATTTACGGGTTCCAAGGGCCTTTCGGCC
>DBTR01000021.1:0-12277 GCA_002307145.1 Rhodospirillum sp. UBA1311
TCAACATCTCGGCGATGAGCTTCGGGGCGCTGTCGTCGAACGCAATCCGGGCGCTGGCGATCGGTGCCGCCCGCGGCCGCTTCTACGTCGACACCGGCGAGGGCGGCTTCTCCGAGCACCATCGCGGCATCGGCGGCGACGTCGTCTGGGAGCTCGGCTCCGGCTATTTCGGCGCCCGCGACGCCGCCGGCCGGTTCGATCCCGAACGCTTCCGCGACACCGCGGTCACCGAGCAGATCCGGATGATCGAGGTGAAGCTCAGCCAGGGCGCCAAGCCGGGTCACGGCGGCGTCCTCCCCGGCCCCAAGGTCAGCGCCGAGATCGCCGCCACCCGCGGCGTGGCTATGGGCCAGGACTGCGTGTCGCCGTCGCGGCATTCGGCGTTCTCCACGCCGCTGCAGCTGCTGCAGTTCGTGGCCCGGCTGCGCACGCTGTCAGGCGGCAAGCCGACCGGCTTCAAGCTGGCGATCGGGCATCCGTGGGAGTGGTTCGCGATCGCCAAGGCGATGCACGAGAGCGGGCTATACCCGGATTTCATCGTGATCGACGGCGCCGAAGGCGGCACCGGCGCGGCGCCGGCCGAGTTCATCGACCACGTCGGCGTGCCGATGCACGAGGCGCTGTTGCTGGTGCACAACACCCTGGTCGGGCTGGACATCCGCGAGCGGATCAAGCTCGGCGCGGCCGGCAAGATCACCAGCGCCTTCGACATCGCGCGCACCCTGGCGCTGGGCGCGGATTGGTGCAACGCCGGGCGCGGCTTCATGTTCGCGCTGGGCTGCATCCAGTCGCTGAGCTGCCACAGCGACCGCTGCCCGACCGGCATCGCCACTCAGGACCAGCGCCGCTGGAAGCACCTGGACCCGGCCGACAAGGCGGTGCGCGTGGCGCACTACCATGCCAACACGCTGCGCGCGTTGCGCGAACTGCTCAGCGCCGCCGGGCTGGACGATCCCGCGCAACTGGGGCCGGAGCACATCCTGCGGCGTGTCTCGCAGTTCGAGATCCGCTCGCTGGCCTCGTTGTACCGCTACCTGGAGCCGGGCGAGCTGCTGCGCGGCTTGCCCGACCACGCCGTGTTCCGCGACTACTGGGCCGATGCGCGCAGCGATTCGTTCCAGCCCCCGGCGCTGATCCGCAGTTTGCGCGAGAGCAAGTCGCGATGAAGCTGGGACTCGGGACTCGGGACTCGGGACTCGAAAAACCGGGTGGGCGCATTTGCCTGCGGCTGAGGCCGTGGCACTCGGCGCTAGGCCGCGGCGGCGTAGAAGCCGCTCATATCCAAACATTCTTTTCTGGCGAATTTTCAGCGGCCGGAACCCGCTCTTCCGGGTCCCCGGTCCCCGCTCCCCGGTCCCGACTCAGCCACGCCACTGCCCCACGCCCGGCGCGCAGGCCGCTGGCGAAACAGGCGTTCAGCAGGTAGCCCCCGGTCGGCGCCTCCCAGTCGAGCATTTCGCCGGCGCAGAACACTCCCGGCAGGGCCCTGAGCATCAAGGTTTCGTCGACGCTGTCCCAGGTTACGCCGCCCGCCGCGCTGATGGCTTCGTCGAGCGGTCGTGGCCGCAACAGCGCCACCGGCGCGGCCTTGACCGCGCGCGCCTGGGCGGCGGGCGAGAGGGTGTCGAACCCCGGGACGACCTCGCGCGGCAGCGCGGCGCGCAGGCCTTCGAGGCCGCAGCGCTTCAGGTGCGTCGCCATCGACTTCGCGCCGCGCGGACGGGCGAGCGCCAGGGTCAGGTCGGCTTCGGTGCGGTCGGGGGCGAGATCGAGGGTCAGGATTGTGGTTCCGTGCAAGGCGAGAGCATCGCGGAGAGGAGCGGAAAGGGCGTAGATCGCGCCGCCTTCGATGCCGGTCGCGGTGATCACCGCGCCGCCGCGCACCGACACGTCGCCGAACCTGAACGTCGCGGTGGGGATCGGGGTTCCCGCAAATCGTGCGGCGAAGTATGCGCTCCACGCGACGTCGAAGCCGCAGTTGGCGGGCTTCCAGGGGGTCAAGGCGACGCCTCGCGCCGCGAGCAGCGGGCTCCAGGCGTCGCCGCCGCCAAGGCGCGGCCAGCTCGGCCCGCCGAGCGCCAGAACCGTGGCGGGCGCGAGCGCGGTGATCCGGCCATCCGGCGTGTCGAAGGCGAGCGCGTCGCCATCCCAGCCGACCCAGCGGTGGCGGGGCTTCAGCGTGACCCCCATCTCGGCCAATCGCGAAAGCCAGCCGCGCAGCAGCGGCGCGGACTTCATCGCCTTCGGGAACACCCGGCCCGAGGAGCCGACGAAGGTCTCTTCGCCGAGGCCGTCGGCCCAGCCGCGCACCGCATCGGGCCCGAATGCGGCGAGGTACGGCGCGAGCCGCGCTTCTGCCGCGCCGTAGTGGGCGAGGAAGCCGGGCAGGGGTTCGTCGCGGGTGAGATTGAGCCCGCCGACGCCCGCGCGCAGGAGCTTGCGCCCCGGCGTCGGCATCGCGTCGTAGACCGTCACCTCCGCTCCGGTTGCGGCGGCGGCTTCCGCCGCCATCAACCCGGCGGGTCCGCCGCCGACGATTGCGACATTCATGGCTCTTGCGCCTCGTGGATGGGTTCGTCGTGCGGATCGCGGAGCGGCAGGCGGCGCAGCCAGGCGAAGCCCAGAACCGCCGAGGCGAGGCTGCCCGACAGGACGCCGAAGCGTACGGCGTTGGCATGCTCGGGGTCGCCGAAGGCGAGGCCGCCGATGAACAGGCTCATGGTGAAGCCGATGCCGGTCAAGAGCGCGACGCCGTACATGTCGGTCCAACTTGCGTGGCTCGGCAGCTTGGCGACGCCGGTCTTCACCGCCAGCGCCACCGCGCCCATCACCCCCACCTGCTTGCCGAGGAACAGTCCGGCGGCGATGCCGAGCGGCAGCGACGCGATCATGTCGTCGCCGGTCATGCCGGAGAGCGCGATGCCCGCGTTGGCGAAGGCGAAGATCGGCATGATGCCGAAGTTCACCCAGCCATGCAGCGCATGTTCCAGGGTCTTGAGCGGCGAGATCACCGCGCCCTTGGCGCAGTCGCCGGGGATGGCGAGGGCGAGGATCACGCCCGCGATGGTGGCGTGGACGCCCGACTTCAGAACCGCGACCCAGAGAATTGCGCCGATCAGCAGGTAGGGCGAGAGTTTCCGGACGTTGAAATAATTCATCGCCGCCAGCACGGCGGTGGCGAGACCGGCGACGGCGAACGCGCCGAACGAAAGCTCGGAGGTGTAGAACGCCGCGATGATCAGGATCGCTCCGAGGTCGTCGATCACCGCCAGCGCCATCAGGAAAACCTTGAGCCCGCGCGGCACCCGGGGGCCGACAAGCGCCAGCACGCCGAGCGCGAAGGCGATGTCGGTCGCGCTCGGGATCGCCCAGCCGCCGAGGTTCTCGGGCGTGTGGAGGTTGATCGCGACGTAGACCAACGCCGGAACCGCCATGCCGCCGATCGCGCCGATCACCGGCAGCGCCGCGCGCTGCACCGAGGAGAGCCGCCCGAACAGCACCTCGCGCTTGATCTCCAGCCCGACGAGCAGGAAGAAGATCGCCATCAGGCCGTCGTTGATCCAGAGGTGCAGGGGCTTGTCGAGCGCGAGGTCGCCGAAGCCGACCTTGAGGTGCCAGTCGAGCAGCGCGGTGTAGGTGGCGGCAAGCCCCGAGTTGACGAACACGATCGCGACCAGCGCGGCCCCGACCAGGAGCATGCCGCTCGCGGCTTCGGGGTTGATCGGAAGCGGGCGGCTTTGGGGCATGCGGGGGTCCTTCGGCATGGGAAAAACTGCGTGTCGAAGCGACGGAGGCGTCGAAGGCCTTCCTTATATGGGAGAATTCCGGGAGTTCGCCAGAAAAAAGCGGGCGATCAGGAGGGGCAGCGGCGGCACTTCGCCAGGATCGCGCCGACCGCGTCACGCGGCAGCGAGAGCGAGGCGACGCTGACGATGGTGATCGCAAAGCCGGCGATCTGGAACGGTGTCAGGGTCTCGCCCAAGATCGCCCACGCGCCGACGGCGGTGATCACCGGGCCGCAAAGGGTGAGCAGCGAGGCCCGCACCGCGCCGCAGCGGCGGATGCCCTCGAACAGCAAAAAGAACGGGATCACCGTGCAGGCGATCGCATTGACCACGCCCCAGCCGATCCCGACGGTGGGGAAGGTGAGAGCGTCGAAGCCCGGGGTGATCGCGGTCAGCACCACCATCGCGATCAGCGTTACCGAGTTGGACGCGGCGGTGAAACGCGCCGAGCCGATGTCCTTCATGATCCGCTGGCTCGCGGTGAGATAGATCGCATAGGTGATCGCCGATCCGATCGCCCAGCACATGCCCTGGACCTGCGTGGGGGTGAGCGCGGCCAGCCCATGCGGCAGCGCCGCCATCGCCACGCCGACGTAGGTGATGGCGAAGGTGAGAATGTCGCGGAGCTTCGGCGCGCGCCTTTCCAGCGCTGCGTTGAGGAAGATCACGATCGCCGGGAAGGTGAACAGCACCAGCCGCGAGGTGCCCGCGTCGATCAGCGAAATCGCGGTGAGGTCGGTATAGGCGGCCAGGAAGAAAGTGAACCCCGCCATGCTGCTCATGATCCACTGCCGCCACGTCAGGCCGAGGGATCCCCGCACCAGCATCCGCGCGCCGATCCAGAACAGCGGCACCGCCACCGCGAAGCGCAGCACCAGGAACGCCGGAACCCCCATGCCGGTGGCGTAGGCGAGCTTGGCCACCACGCCCTTGAACGCGAAAGCGACGGTCGCCGCGAGAACGGCGGCGGTCGCGCCTTGGGTGTCGACGGCGTCGGGCGCTGCGGAGGCAACCATGGAAACACTCCAGAAAACCGAACCAACTGCTTTCGATGTAACCCGTTCCAAGCTATGCAGCGAGTGCGATTTGGTTCTATCAGATATCAGTAAGGCTGATATCATACGGCCATGGACCTCCGCCAACTTCGCAGCTTCGTCCACGTCGTCGAGACCGGCTCGTTGAGCGCGGCGGCGCAGCGCGTCCGCCTCACCCAGCCCGCGCTCACCCGCCAGATCCGCCTGCTCGAAGACGAAATCGGCACGCCGCTCCTGGTGCGCACCGGGCGCGGCGTTCGCCCGACCCCGGCAGGCCTCGACTTCGAAGCCCGGGCGCGGCGGGTGCTGAACGAGTTCGAAACCCTGCAGACCGACCTCCGCGCCCGTACCGCCGAAATCTCCGGCACCGTGCGCGTCGCCTTCGCCCCCAGCATCGGCGCGGCGTTCGGCGGCGCGATCTTGGAGCGGTTCCTCAAGCTTCATCCGGCGGTCAAGGTGGAGGCGGTCACCGTGCTCTCCGCATCCGCGCGCGACGCCCTGCTGCGCGGCCGCCTCGACCTCGGCGTGATCTTCCCCGACGTGCCCGGCCCCAGCCTCCGCGTCGAGCCGTTGTGGTCCGAATCCCTCTGCTTCGTCGCCCCCAATCGCGCCCCCTGGACCGGCCGCACGTCGATCACCCTCGCCGAAGCCCTCCGGCAGCCGTTGATCCTCCCCGCGCAGGAACACGGTCTCCGCGCCACCGTCGAAGCCGCCGCGCAGGCGCGCGGCCTATCCGTCACCGTGCCGGTCGAACTCGCCTCGATGAACCTCCAGCTCGACCTCGTCGCGCGCGGCATGGCCTGCTCGATCTTTCCCCGTGCCGCCTGCCATCTCGGCGTCGCAGCGGGTGCGCTCGCGGTGATTCCGTTCGCCGACGCCGACCTTCGCCGCCAGGCCGTCCTCGCCTGGGCGCGCGACTACCCCCTCAACCGCGCCGCCCTGGCGCTGGCTGACGTGCTGCGCAACTGGCCGGAATGGGCGCAGGAAGGGCAGGAGGCTTAAGGCCAGGGGCGCTGCCCCTGGACCCCGCGAGGAGGCTCGGCCTCCTCGACCTCATTATGTGACAGGAGCGAAAGATGAGCTGCGTCCACCATGTGTCCCTCGGCACCAACGATTATCCGAAGGCCCGCGTCTTCTACGACGCGGTGATGGCCGCGCTCGGCCTCCCGCTGCAAATGGAAGTCCCGGGCCTCGCCGCCGCCTGGGGCCGCGAGCACCCCGAATTCTGGATCACCACGCCCCACGACGCCGCCCCGACTACGCCCCTCAATACTACGCCGCCTTCACTCGCGACCCGGACGGAAACAAGGTCGAGGCGATGTTCTGGGATGTGAGCGTGGGGTGACGGGGTATAGGGGGGGCTTAGATGGGCCGTTTGCGGAATGGCGGGGTGCCGAAGGTGTTTCGATACAGCACCGACATACATGCCATTCCGGTTGCGCCTTCCCGTCTGGCCGTCCGGTGCGGTCCCAGCCGCGTGTGACCAGGGATCACGCGCATTCGTCATAAGCGATGGCATAGCTTCCCCCCGCTCGCTTGATGCGTGCGAAGCCGAGTTCGCCGAGATGCATGCCGGCGATCGGCAGTTGCTCCGAGCTGACGAAGTCCAGCAGTCTCGTCCGTGTCGCGGCGGCGAGATGCGGGTCCTGGTCGAACGCAATCGACACGTCGGGGCGCGGAATTTGAATCTGCGGGAAGTGGGCAATGTCTCCCCACACCAGCAGATTCTGGCCATTGGATTCGAGACGATAGCCGGTGTGCCCGGCGGTGTGGCCGGGAAGCGAAACCGCAGTGATGCCGGGAAGCACCTCACCGCCAGCGAAGGTGCGCAGCGTTTCGCGATAGCCGTCGAACGCTTGGCGCGCCACGAGAAAGTTGCCACGGGCGCGCTCCGCCGCTCGGCTCAAATTGCCGTCATCCTGCCAAAACGCGACCTCCTGTTCGTGGACGACAAGTTCGGCATTCGGGAAGACGGTGTCGCCCGAAGCGTCCACCAGCCCCCCGACGTGATCGGGATGGGCGTGCGTCAACAAGATCGCGTCGATCTGGGAAGGCTGGATGCCGGCGAACAGCAGATTGGCTTTCAATCGGCCGCCCCACTGCTTGAAGCCGCCTGCTCCTGCGTCGATCAGGACCGTGCGGCCCGCTGCGCGGACCAAGTAGCCATTGATATGGATCGAGGTGGAATCCTGGATTCCGGCGTTTTCCTGCATGCGGGAGGCATCGGCCGCGTCGATATTCGTGAGGAAATCGAAACTGGCGTGGAGATAGCCATCGCTGACGGCGGTGATGGTGAAATCACCAACCTGTTGGCTGGGCAGTGCGAGACCGGACATTGTTTTCTCCAATAATCGGATCAGTTTCGGGCGTGGATGCTCGATGCGGCGTAGCCGAAGCAACGGATGCGCGCGATGAGGTCGGTATTGCGCTTTATGGCGTCTTCCAGCCCTTCCATGAACCGTTCCATGACCGGCGTCGTCCGAAATGGCTCAAGGCGATATTGGATTTCCACGAAGGCCGGGTGCCCCCGACCATGCCGGACAGCCACAAAGATGATATGCACATTCATCAACTCAGCCCGGAGAATGCCCGTGCAGAGTTCGGTGCATTGCTCCGTGAGGTCTGCGAGTGCTTCGTCCGGCGGCATCTTGTCGGCTTGAATGTAGATCGTGACGTTTGGCATTGGGGTCACCGTGCCTTCTCGAAGGCAACGTCATCGTCCCTCGTCAATTGCGCCGTCATCGGCGCGTAGACATGGACACCTTCGGGGAAATGCGCGATGTCAGGTGCCTTGCCACGCTCCGCCTTGGCAAGCCAGCGATATTCCGGGAACTTCTCCATAGCGACCGCGTGCATCGCATATGGGGTGAGGCCCAGCCGGATCAGCGGCTCGGAGGCTTTTGCGCTCAACACCAGGTAATCGCCTTCACCAAATGTCGGCGCTCGATCGACGCCGTCATAGAGGTTTCGGTGCCAGTCGGTGATGTGCTGCTGCCAGCGCGCAAAATTGCCGCCGCCTTTTTGGCGGTATTCCTCACTCGTCAGGATGTCGAGGCCGTCAATCGAATGAATGGCGAGATAGGCGGGGCAGCCATGGCTCAACGCTTTGAAACGCTGCGAAGTGTGGAATCCGCTCACCGAAATCAGGGCTGGCAGTTTGTCCAGGCTGTAAAAGTCGTTCCATTCCGCTTCGCTGCCCGGATCGGCAAAGCTGCATTCTACCGTATAGATCATCGCAACCTCTTCGCCCGAAAGCACGGAGCTTCCGGCCTTGTCTATCGTTGATATTTCCTCACGATAGACCGGTAATTCTCGCTTATGTATCGACAATGGATCATGCTTCAGTGATCGAATATCAAGGTGCGGCGGATTGCATGCCGGACCGCCCGTTCAGGAGCAATCATGCGCCGCAAGATTCCCAGTCATTCCGCGCTCATGGCGTTCGAGGCGGCGGCGCGGCACGGCAGCTTCGCGCGCGCGGCCGACGAGTTGGCCCTGACCGAAGGCGCGATCAGCCGCCAGATCGGCCGGTTGGAAGCGTTCCTCGGCGTCACGCTGTTCTCGCGGGTGGGTAATCGTGTCCGGCTTCTGCCAAATGGAGAGCGCTATGCCGCTCAGGTTCGCGAGTCACTCGACCGGCTGGAGCGTGACAGCCAATACCTGATGGGACAACCCAGCGACGGCGCGAGCCTCGACATCGCCACCATCCCGACCTTCGCCACGCGTTGGCTTATTCCCCGCCTGCCACGGTTCCGGGAGAAGCACCCCAACATCATCGTGCATCTTGCCGAACGGATGGAGCCATTTGTCCTTGCCGGAAGCGGCTTCGATGCGGCAATCCATTTCGAGCATCCTGCCTGGACCGGAATGAAAACGCTGCGGCTGTTGCACGAGACGTTGGTTCCGGTCTGCCATCCGGCACTTCTCGGCGACGGCGAAGGCGCGGCATCCTTGGATGACCTGCCGCGTCTTCATCGGCGTCAAAACCCGGACGCCTGGCAACGCTATGCGCAGGAAACCGGAATCGCACTGACCAACCCGGCGGTCGGTGCGCGTTACGATCTTCACTCCATGCAGATCGCGGCCGCGCTGGCCGGTCTTGGCGTCGCACTGGTGCCGCGTCTCTACATCGAAGCGGAATTGGCGGAAGGTCGTCTGGTCGCGCCGTGGCCCGATGGCCAGTCGATCTCCAAGACGTTTTGTCTCATCCTCCCGGAGCCGATCGGACTGAGCGGAACGCCGATCCAGGCGTTCGTCGAATGGGTGGTGGACGAGGCAAAGGGCTCGTAAGCCGAATGGCCTGTTACCCCATCAGGCAGCGGCGGTCTTCGACGATGCGGCGGAGGATGGGGGTGAGGGCCATTTCCATGGCGAGGCCGGTTTTGCCGCCGGGGACGACGATGGTGTTGCGGCGGGACATCCAGGAGCCTTGGAGCATCTGGAGCAGGTAGGGGAAGTCGACGCGCAGGAGTTCGGGCTGGCGGAAGCGGATCACCGTCAGGCTTTCGTCGGCGGTGGGGATATCGCGGGCGATCAGCGGGTTGGAGGTGTCGACCACCGGCACGCGCTGGAAGTTGATGTCGGTCGCCTCGAACTGCGGGATGACGTAGCGGACGTAGTCGTCCATGCGGCGGAGGATGGTGTCGACGACGGCTTCTTCCGAGTAGCCGCGGATATGGGTGTCGCGGTGGATCTTCTGGATCCATTCGAGGTTGATCACCGGCGCGACGCCGACCTTCAGGTCGACGTACTGGCAGAGGTCGACGGTTTCGGTCTTGAGGCAGCCGTGCAGGCCTTCGTAGAACAGCAGGTCGGTGCCGCGAGGGACCGGCTCCCACGGCGTGAAGGTGCCCGCGACGCCGCCGACGAGGGCGGCTTCCTTTTTGTTGTGGAGGTAGCGCCTTGTGCGGCCGCCGCCTTCCTTGGCCCAGTCGCGGAACAGGGTTTCGAGTTCGGGCCAGAGGTTGCCTTCGGGGCCGAAGTGGCTGATGCGGCGCCCGGCGGCTTCCGCCTCGCGGATTTTCTCCTGGATTTCGCAGCGGGTGTAGCGGTGGAAGCCGTCGCCCTCGACGATCGCCGCGACGATGCCCTCGCGCCGGAACATGTGCTCGAAGGCTTCGCGCACCGTGCTGGTGCCCGCGCCGGACGAACCGGTGACGACGACGATAGGGTATCTGCGCGACATGGTGCTTTGATCCGCGAGAGGAAGACGGGGCCCTAGCCCGCGAGGGTGTCTCGCCAGCCGGGATAGAGCGCGTCCGCATCGTGGGGAAAGGAGTAGAACGCCCGCGCGAGGTCGGCGTGGTCGCGGGCGAAGGCGGGTAGATCGGCGCCTTCGCGCCAGGCTTCCACAGCCGCGCGCAGCGATCGTGCTCCGGCCGCCGGTCCGTCGAGATGACCGAAAGCGCCGCCCCCAGCGGTGAGGATCACGTTGGCATGCTTCAGGTTGGCGAAAAAACCCGGAAGACGCAAGGCGTTCATGCCGCCGGAGACGATCGGCGTTGCGGCTTTCATGCCGCCCCACTCCTGGCGGAACGCCGGACCCTGGACTGTTTGCCGGTCGAGCACGTCGGCGATGGCGCGGTCCTCGGGTCCGCCTTCCATCTTGCCGAAGCCCATGCCGCCGGTGTGGAGGCCGGAGGCCCCCATCATCCGCGCGAGCTTGGCGAGGACGAAGGCGGTGTAGCCGCGCTTCGACTGGCGCGAGGTGATCATGCCGTGCCCGGCGCGGTGGTAGTGGAGGAACTGGTTGGGGAAGTTGCGGCGCACCGTCGCCACCGCCGTCGGCCCGGCGACGAAGCCGTCGACGAGGAAGGCGACGTGGCTCGCGTTGTCGCCGAAGGTTTCGAGGATGACGTGGGCGCGGGCGAGAATCTCCGCCGGGTCGTCGGCGGTGATGTTGGCCGAGAACAGCTTGGCCTCGCCGGTTTCGTCCTGCGCGCGGGCCATCGCGTCGGCGACGGCGCGGATGGTCTCCTTGAGCGGCGCGAAGATCTGGTTGCCCTGCGGTTCGTCGTTCTTGATGAAGTCGCCGCCCTTCCAGAATCCATGGCAGGCCTCGGCGAAGGGCTGGGGGCGCAGGCCCAGCTTCGGCTTGATGATCGTGCCGATGATCGGGCCGCCGTCGACCTCGGGGCGGCCGAGAACGCGCCAGAGGTCGGCGATGTTGGCCGCCGGGCCGTCGAAGGCGGCGAGGAACGCGGGTGGGGCGTAGAAATCGTGGAGCTTGGCGTAGGCGATGTCGTCCATGCCCTGGTTGTTGCCCACCGCGAGGGTGAGGAACGAGGCGATCATCGCCTTGCCGTCGATGATGTTTCGGTCGAAGAGTGCGATGGGGAAGGCGATCTTCATCAGTTCGCGGTCGGGGTCGACCTCGTAGACCAGGGCGTCGACCCCCCGGGTGAAGTCGTCGGTGGTACAGACCTCGACGTTGGTGCCGGTCGAGGACTCGGCGGCGAAGTGTGCGGCGGCGGCAAGGTAGGTGCCGCGCTTCGGCTTCATCGCATAGGCGCACAGCACATGGCCGCCGCCCGCGATCAGGGATGCCTCGTCGAGTTCGAGGGCGGCATAACGGTTCGACTGGTCCATGGAGCCTCCGGCTACGGGGCGAACCGGCAAAGGGTAGGGAATGCGCATCGCACCCGCAAGGCCTACCTTTTCCGATAAGGGTTGATTTCGTCCGCCAAGGCCGTAAAGTCTGCGCCGACCAAGAAACCACCCGGGGCCGACCGCATTTCGCGGTGCGGTTCCTTCGTGTTTGCCGATTGACCGGAGTCGCCGATGGCCGCCTACCAGTACGTCTACGTGATGAACCAGCTGACCAAGACCTATCCCGGCGGGAAGGAAATCATGAAGGGCCTGTCCCTTTCGTTCCTCCCCGGCGCCAAGATCGGCGTGCTTGGTCCGAACGGTGCGGGCAAGTCGACGCTGCTCAAGATCATGGCGGGCATCGATACCGAGTTCGGCGGCGAGGCCTGGGCGGCGGAAGGCGCGAAGGTCGGCTACCTCGAACAGGAGCCGCAGCTCGACCCGACCAAGACCGTTCTGGAAAACGTCATGGACGGCTGCGCCGAGGTCAACGGCTTGCTGCAGCGCTTCGAGGAAGTCTCGGCCCGCTTCGGCGAAGACCTCACCGACGACGAGATGAACGACCTGATCGCCGAGCAGGCGGAACTTCAGGAAAAGATCGACGCGGCCAACGCGTGGGATCTCCAGCGCACCGTCGAGATCGCGATGGACGCGCTGCGCTGCCCGCCGGGCGATGCCGACGTCACCGTGCTCTCCGGCGGCGAACGCCGCCGCGTCGCGCTCTGCCGCCTGCTGCTCGCCAAGCCCGACATGCTGCTCCTCGACGAGCCGACCAACCACCTGGACGCCGAATCCGTCCTCTGGCTGGAAAAGCATCTTGAGGAATACGCAGGCACCGTCGTCTGCGTCACCCACGATCGCTACTTCCTC
>DBTR01000021.1:12532-19729 GCA_002307145.1 Rhodospirillum sp. UBA1311
GATCGCTACTTCCTCGACAACGTCACCACCTGGATTCTCGAACTCGACCGCGGCCAGGGCATCCCCTACGAGGGCAACTACACCTCGTGGCTGGAGCAGAAGCAGAAGCGCATGGCCCAGGAAGGCCGCGAGGAAAGCGCGCGCCAGCGCACCATCCGCGAAGAGCTGGAATGGATCCGCCAGTCGCCCAAGGCGCGGCAGGCCAAGTCCAAGGCTCGTATCCAGAAGTTCGACGACCTCGTCGAGCGCGCCAAGAACCGTGTCGTCGACGAAGCCCAGATCGTCATCCCGACCGGTCCGCGCCTCGGCGGCCTCGTGATCGAAGCCGAGAACCTCTCGAAGGCCTACGGCGACCGGGTGCTGTTCGAGAACCTCTCGTTCAAGCTGCCGCCCGGCGGCATCGTCGGCGTGATCGGCGCGAACGGCGCGGGCAAGTCCACGATGTTCCGCATCATCACCGGCCAGGAACAGCCCGATTCGGGCACCTTCCGCATCGGCGAGACGGTCAAGCTCGGCTATGTCGACCAATCGCGCGATTCCCTCTCCGCCACCAAGACGGTCTGGGAGGAAATCTCCGACGGCGAAACCGACGTCAACCTCGGCACCCGCAAGATGCCGTCGCGCGCCTACGTCGGCTCGTTCAACTTCAAGGGCACCGACCAGCAAAAGCGCGTCGGCCAGCTCTCGGGCGGCGAACGCAACCGCGTCCATCTCGCGAAGATGCTCAAAACCGGCGTCAACGTCCTCCTCCTCGACGAACCGACCAACGACTTGGACGTCGAAACCCTCCGCGCCCTCGAAGACGCCCTCGTCGAGTTCCCGGGCTGCGCCGTCGTCATCAGCCACGATCGCTGGTTCCTCGACCGACTCGCCACCCACATCCTCGCGTTCGAAGGCGACAGCCATGTCGAATGGTTCGAAGGCAACTTCCAGGACTACGAAGCCGACAAGCATCGCCGCCTCGGCACCGACGCCGACCAGCCGCACCGCCTGAAGTTCAAGCCGCTGACGCGCGGCTAAAGGCGAAGACGGAAGGCCAGGGGCGCTGCCCCTGGACCCTGCTGGGGCCTTAGGCCCCAGACCCCGTAAGTTCTTGCCGCGAAGCGGCGATCGACCGTCACGCGGCGTGATGGCTTTATCGCGCTACGCGCAAAACAAAGCTATGGGATCGAAGGGGCCTCCCTCCGGGGGATTTCCGCATTCAGGAATGCCCACCGGGCATTCCTGTCGCCTTCGGCGACCATGCTCCAATCCCTTCGCGGGTTTCAGGGCAGAGCCCTGAGCGTTTTATCCAACGAAAAAGCCCCGAAGCTTGCGCTTCGGGGCTTTTTCTGTGGCCTTGCGGGGCGGGTCAGCCCTCGGGCAGCGGCTTCGGCTGTTTGCCGGCGCGGAGGTCGTCGCGCATCGTGGAGAGCGACTTCATCAGGCCGTCGAGGCCGCCGTCGCGGCGCATCACCGAGGCGTATTGCTTGCGGGTATTGATCAGCATCGAGTTGGCTTCGATGACCACGTCGATCAGCTTGAGCTGGCCGTTGCCGCGATCCTGGATCCGCCAGACGATCGGGATCGGCTTGCCGTCGGAGGTATGGGCCTGACTTTCGACGAAGATATCCGACTTGTCGGAGTAGGCGCCGGTAACGGTGATCCGGACGTCCTTGTATTCATCGAGGTGGGAGATCCAGGTGAGGATCGAGACTTCCTCGAACAGCTGGATGAAGTCTTTCTTTTGCGCGTCGGGCGCGCTGCGCCACTCGCGGCCGACGACGAACGCGGCGATCGACGGAATGTCGGCGGCCTCGACGAACAGCTTGCGGAAGCGTTCCTCGCGTTCGGTGTTGGTGATCTTGGCGCCGATCACGTCATTGATCGCGGTATCGACGAGCTTGGTGACGAAGGCGCTGGCTTGCGCGGTGGAGGCGGCTTCTGCGTGGGCGGGGGCCGCGGCGGCAAGAACCAAGACAATGGCGGCGGCCGCTCCTCGCAACGCAAGGGTGGCGCGACGGAGCGCGTACAACATCGCGGAGTCCTCGTGTTCGTTTATGATTGGGGCGAGAAGCTGAAGCGGTAGCCTTCGCCTTCTTCCGGGCGATCCGCGGTCGAGCGGTTCATGATGGCGAGCATCCGCCGCTGACGCACGAAGTCGCGCACTGCGACATAGTAATCGACGGAGGTGCGTTCGAGTTCCTCAAGCGGGCCGAGGAGCGGAACGCGGTTGTCGATCACGGTCATGCCGACGCGGGTCCACATCAACGGGCCGGCGGCGTCCCAATCCGAGCCCATGCCGAGCCAGAACAGCGGGTCGGAGCCGATGTCGGCGACGAGGCCGACGGTGTCGCGCGGGTTCGAGGGGCCGAGGAGCGGCAGCACCAGATAGGGGCCTTCGCCGACGCCCCAGACCGCGAGGGTCTGGCCGAAATCTTCTTCCTGGCGCTCGTCGCCGGTTTCCGCCGCGGCGTCGATCAGGCCGCCGATGCCTGCCGTCGAGTTGACGACGAACCGCTTCAGCACGATCAGCGAGCGGTCGAAGTCGCCCTGGAGCAGGGTGTTGAGGAGGTCGATCGGCGAACGGAGGTTGACGAGAACGTTATGGACGCCGGAGCGCGCCGGGGCCGGAATGTAGTCGCGGTAGCCGCTCGCCACCGGGGCGAGGGCGTAGCGGTCGAGCGTCATGTTGAAGGAGAAGATCGCGCGGTTGACCGGCTCGATCGGATCATTGGCGTCGTCGGCGTCCTGGGCGAATGCGGGTGCCGAGGAGAGCGCCACGGCGCAAAGTGCGCCAAAACCGACGCGGCGCAGGGAACGCGAGAGCAACGAACCGATCATGGGTATGACTTTCACCGACGGGCACCCGGGAGTGCGGAGTTTCGAAACCACCCTCCACATATCATGCCGAGCGGTTAATTTTCTAGTGACATCAAGCCGATCGGGGGGTGGTTTTTTGCAAGTGTGGCAAAAACCGAACACCTGGCGTCGGGGGAGTGATCTGCATCACTTTCATGCGGATTGACATATCTACATTCGTGTATATCTTCGGGGGCGGATTGGAGGTTGCTGCCGATGAAAGACACCCTGGGATGCCTGCGTGCCCTTGCCGAGCCGACGCGATTGCGTCTGGCCCGGTTGTGCGCGGCCGACGATCTCACGGTGAGCGACCTGACCGAGTTGCTGGGCAGCTCCCAGCCTGGGGTTTCGCGGCATTTGAAGCTTCTCGTCGAGGGCGGCGTGCTGGAGCGCTTCCGCGAAGGGAGCTGGGTGTTCTATCGCCTCGTCCGGGGCGGAGCGCAGTTGCCTCTGGTGCGGAGCGCGCTCGACGCACTTGCCCAGGATGACCCCGTGCTTGCCGCCGACGACGATCGTCTGCGCCGTTTGGCGGAGGCACGGTCGGAACGGGCGCGCGCTTATTTCGACACGGTGGCGCCCGACTGGGACCGGATGCGCACCCTCCAGGCCGACGAAACCGTCGTCGACGCCGAAATCAAGGCGATCGTGCTCGACCGTCCGGTTGCGAGTCTGCTCGACGTGGGCACCGGCACCGGACGGATGCTCGGGCTCCTGGGCGGTGCGGTGGCGCGTGCAGAAGGCATTGATTTATCTCCGGAAATGCTGACGCTCGCGCGGGAACGTCTGTTGGCGGCGGGGTTGCGTCATTGCCTGGTGCGGCACGCCGACATGGAACACCTATCCGGCGAGTCGCGAGATTTCGAAGTCGTGATTTTCCACCAAGTGTTGCACTATTCGACGAGGCCGGGTGCCGCGGTGCGCGAATGCGCGCGGGCGCTGAAATCCGGCGGGCGGATGGTGATCGTCGATTATCTGCCCCACGCGGTGGAGGAACTGCGCAGCGCGCACAACCACGCGCGCCTGGGGTTCGCCACGGCGGAAGTGGCGCAATGGTTCGACGACTCGGGATTGGGAATGGTGGAGGCGCGGGAGGTTCCCGGGCGCTCGCTCACCGTCGGGATCTGGGTCGGACAAAAACAAATCAATCAAGGAGTCGGACGATGAACCACCAGAACCCCGGCGAGTCCCCGCGCGGATTGCCGATCGCCGACGCCAAGCGCGTCCGGGTGTCCTTCGAGTTCTTCCCGCCGAAGACCGAGAAAATGGCGATCTCGCTGTGGGAGGCGGTGGAACGCCTCGCTCCCCTCGCGCCCGATTTCGTTTCCGTCACCTATGGCGCGGGCGGCTCGACCCGAGAGCGCACCCACGACACCGTGGTGCGGATCGCGCGGGAAACCACGATGAAGCCCGCCGCGCATCTCACCTGCGTCGCCGCGACCCGGGCCGAGATCGACGAGGTTGCCAAGGCGTATTGGGATGCGGGGATCCGCCACGTGGTGGCGCTGCGCGGCGATCCGCCGGACGGCGAGTCGACCTACGTGCCGCACCCGGGCGGCTATGCCTACGCATCCGACTTGGTCGAAGGCTTGAAGCGGATCGCCGATTTCGAGGTCAGCGTCGCCGCGTATCCGGAAGGCCACCCGCAATCGCCGTCGCTCGAAGCCGACCTCGACAACTTGAAGCGCAAGATCGACGCCGGGGCGACCCGCGCGATCAGCCAGTATTTCTTCGACGTCGACGTGTTCCGGCGCTTCCGCGACCGGGTGGCGAAGGCGGGCATCACCGTGCCGGTGATTCCCGGAATCCTGCCGGTGACGAATTTCTCCCAGGTGGTGAAGTTCTCGGGCGCGTGCGGCGCGAGCGTGCCGCCCTGGATGCACCGTGCGTTCGAGGGCCTCGACGACGACCCGGAGACCCGCCGTCTCGTCGCCGCGACGGTGGCTGCCGAGCAGGTGCGCGCGCTCGCCGACGACGGCATCGCCGACTTCCACTTCTACACCCTGAACCGCGCCGACCTGGCGTTCGCGATCTGCCATCTGCTGGGCGTGCGCCCGCAGGTGTGATTTTTCGTCCGGCCGCGCCAGCCGCCCGCGAGAGGCGGCGGCGCGAACCGCGAGGTTAGGCTCGAAACCCATTAGCGAAAGTAGTTAGGCCGATGAGCGATTTCTTGGATGCCCTGTCAGAGCGCGTGTTGTTGTGCGACGGCGGCATGGGCAGTTTGGTGCAGGCGCTGGATTTGTCCGTGGATGTGGACTTCATGGGGCAGGAGAACTGCACCGAGGTGCTGGTTCTCTCCCGCCCGGACGTGATCCGCGACATCCATAGCCGCTACTTCGCCGCCGGCGCCGACTGCGTCGAGACCGACACCTTCGGCGGCTCGCCGGTGACGCTGGGCGAGTTCGGCTTGGCGGACCGCGCCTTCGAGATCAACAAGCGCGCCGCCGAGATCGCGCGGGAAGCGGCGGAAGGTTTTTCCGACGGCCGCCAGCGCTTCGTCGTCGGCTCGATCGGACCGGGCACCAAGCTGCCGACCCTTGGGCATATCGACTACGATACCCTCGAAGCCGCATTCGCGGTGCAGTGCGAGGGACTGATCGCGGGTGGCGCGGATTCGTTCCTGATCGAGACCTGCCAGGACCCGCTGCAGATCAAGGCGGCGGTCAACGGCGCGAAGATCGCCAACGCCAAGCGCGGCGCGAAGCTGCCGATCATGGTGCAGGTGACGGTGGAGACCACCGGCACGCTCCTCGTCGGCTCCGACATCGCCGCCGCCGCGACCGCGCTGCATGCCCTCGACATCGACAGCCTCGGCCTCAACTGCGCCACCGGCCCGGCGGAAATGGCGAAGCATGTGAAATGGCTGGCGGAGAACTGGCCGGGCCTGATCTCGGTGCAACCGAACGCGGGCCTGCCCGAGCTGGTGAACGGCCAGACCATGTATCCCCTCGCACCCAAGGAACTCGCCGACTGGCACGCTCGCTTCGTCACCGAGGACGGCGTGAATTTGATCGGCGGCTGCTGCGGCACCCGGCCCGAGCACATCGCCGCGATCGACGCGATGCTGAAGGGCATGGGCGGCGCACATCTCCGCCCCGTGCCGGTGAAGCGCAGCGTGCATTGGGTGCCCGCCGTCGCCTCGCTCTACAGCCAGGTGACGCTGCGCCAGGAGAACGCGATCCTCTCGATCGGCGAGCGCTGCAACGCCAACGGCTCGAAGAAATTCCGCGAGTTCCAGGATGCGGAAAATTGGGACGGCATCCTCGGCATGGCGCGCGAGCAGGTCAAGGAAGGCTCGCACACGCTCGACGTCTGCACCGCCTTCGTCGGCCGCAAGGAACTCCCCGACATGACCGAGGTGGTTTCGCGCCTGCGCGGCTCCGTCGATGCGCCGCTGGTGATCGACTCCACCGACACCAAGGTGATCGAGGCGGCGCTCAAGCTCTACGGCGGCAAGGCGATCGTCAACTCGATCAACTTCGAGGACGGCGAGCACGAGGCGGAAGAACGCCTGAAGCTCGCGCGCAAATACGGCGCGGCGGTGGTGGCGCTCACCATCGACGAAGTCGGCATGGCCAAGCTCGCGGCGGACAAGCTCCGCATCGCCAAGCGGCTGTACGAGTTCGCTTGCGTCAAGCATGGCCTGCCCGCGTCGGATCTGATCTTCGATCCGCTCACCTTCACCATCTGCACCGGCAACCCGGACGACCGCCGCCTCGGCCTCGAAACCCTGGAGGCGATCGCAGCGATCCACGCCGAACTGCCCGAGTGCCAGATCAGCCTCGGCCTGTCGAACGTCTCGTTCGGCCTGAAGCCCGCCGCGCGGCACGTGCTGAACTCGGTCTACCTCGACCACGCGACCAAGGCGGGGATGACCGCCGCGATCCTGCACGTGTCGAAGATCATGCCGCTGCACGCGATCCCGGAAGATGAACTGAAAGCCGCCGAGGACCTGATCTTCGCGCGCGGCACGGCGGACTACGACCCGCTTCAGGCGTTCATCGCGTTGTTCGAGAACAAGGACGACACGGTGAGGGAGGTGCGCGCCGAGCCGGTGACGGTCGAGGAACGCCTGATCCGCCGCGTGGTGGACGGCAACCGCGTCGGCATCGAGGCCGACCTCACCACCGCGATGGAGACCCATCCGCCGCTCGAAATCATCAACACCCTGCTGCTCGACGGGATGAAGACGGTGGGCGAACTGTTCGGCTCGGGCAAGATGCAACTGCCGTTCGTGCTGCAATCCGCCGAGACGATGAAGACCGCGGTTGCCTTCCTCGAACCCTTCATGGAGCGGGTCGAGGGCGAGGAAAAGGGCACCATGGTGCTGGCCACGGTGAAGGGCGACGTCCACGACAT
>DBTR01000021.1:19993-38810 GCA_002307145.1 Rhodospirillum sp. UBA1311
ACGACATCGGCAAGAACCTCGTCGACATCATCCTCACCAACAACGGCTACAAGGTGATCAACCTCGGCATCAAGCAGCCGGTGGAAGACATCCTCAAGGCCGCCGTCGAGCACAAGGCCGACATCATCGGCATGTCGGGCCTGCTGGTGAAGTCCACGGTGATCATGCGCGAAAACCTGATCGAGATGACCAAGCGCGGCATGACCACGCCGGTGATCCTCGGCGGCGCGGCGCTGACCCGCAAATACGTCGAGGAAGATTGCGTCGACGCCTATGGCACTTGCGGCCGGGTCGCCTATGGCCGGGATGCGTTCGACGATCTCGAACTCATCGCCAAGGCGATGGACGGCACCTTCGACGCCTATCTTGCCGAGCGCCAGGCGAAGCGCGCCGGGCGTCCCTCCAACCAGCGCCGCGAACTCGGCCGCGCCAAGCGCCCGACCGAACGCCCGGTAGACGTCGAGGCATTGGCGCTGCGCCGCGCCGAGTTGGCGAAGATGGCGGACGTGCCGAAGCCGCCGTTCTGGGGTGCGAAGACGATCGAGGAGGTGCCGTTGAAGGCCCTCATCCCGTTCGTCAACGAGCGCATGCTCTATCAATTCCAGTGGGGCTACAAGAAGCAGGGCAAAAGCCTCGCCGACTGGACCGCCTGGGCGGCGAAGGAGGTGCGGCCGATCTTCCACGACCTCGTCGCCCGCTGCGAGCGCGAGCAGATCCTGAAAGCGCAGGCGGTCTACGGCTTCTGGCCATGCGCTTCGGACGGCGACGCGGTGGTGGTGTTCGATCCCGAGACCGACGCCGAGGTGGCGCGCTTCGGCTTTCCGCGCCAGAGCGCCGAGGATGGGTTGTGCATCGCCGACTTCTTCCGCGACATCGGATCGGGCGAGCGCGACGTGATCGGCCTGCAGGCGGTGACGGTGGGGGCGAAGGCCTCCGAGACCGCCCGCCAGTGGTTCGCCGCCGACAAGTACCAGGACTACCTCTATCTCCACGGCGTTTCGGTGGAGATGGCGGAGGCGATGGCCGAATATACCCACAAGCGCATCCGCGCCGAACTCGGCTTCGCCGCCGAGGACGATCGCGATATCGAGAAGATGCTCTCGCAGGGCTATCGCGGTTCGCGCTATTCCTTCGGCTATCCGGCCTGCCCGAACCTTGAGGACCAGGCGGCGCTCTTGAAGCTCCTCGGCGCGGATCGGATCGGGATCACCCTCTCCGACGAGTTCCAACTGGAACCGGAGCAGTCCACCTCGGCGATCGTGGTGATTCACCCGCAGGCGAAATACTTCGGAGTCTGATCGCGTAAGGCCTTGTTCTCGGGCGGGCGTGGCACCACGATAAAAACCGCCCGGGCACGATGCTTGGGGAACCAACGGACACCACGATGGACGACTACACCGAAAGCCCGGAATTGGCCCTCGCGGCGGCGCGCCGCGCGGCCGAGGCGATGACCCTGCACGGCGTGGTGCCGCATCCGCGCAACTATGCGCTCTGGTACGTGTACTGCGCGGGCACGCTGCTGCCGCTCAACCGCGCGATCGATGCCGCGATCGACGCCGGCCAGCCGTTCACCGAGGCGCGCTGCGCCAGCCTGCACGCGCGCTTCCTCGATGCGGATTCGGGCATCGAGGCGGCGAGCGAAAGCGTGCGCCAGAGCGTGCTGCGCGCCATGGAGTACGTCGGCGCGGCGCACCGCAGCGCCACCGATTACGGCCGCACCATCGAGGCGGTGTCGGATCGTCTCGGCGGCGGCGAGTCCGAGGACTTCGCCCTGGTGCTCACCCACGCGGTGGAGGAGACCAAGCGCTTCGTCGACATCAACCGTTCCCTCGAACAGAACCTCGCCGCATCCTCGCGCGAGATCGCCCAGCTCCGCGAACACCTGGAAACCCTGCGCCGTGCCAGCCGCAGCGACCCGGTCACCGGCCTCGCGACGCGGCGGGTGTTCGATATCGCCTTGAAGGAGCACGTCGTCCTCGCCGGGCACGACCAGCAGCCGCTCGCGGTGGTGGTGATGGATATCGACAGCTTCCAGAACTTTCGCGGCAGCTTCGGCGAAGGCATCGGCGACCAGGTACTGCGCCTGATCGGCCGGTCGATCCTCGAAAACGTCAAGGGCCAGGACACGGTGTCGCGCTACGGCGACCAGAGCTTCGCGGTGATCCTGCCCGACACCCGCCGCGCCCAGGCCGAGGCGACGGCGGAGAGCATCCGCGCCGCGCTCGCCGCGCGCAGCATCATCAACCGCCGCACCCAGGCGAATCTCGGTCAGGTGACGCTTTCCCTCGGCATCGCCGAATGGAACCGGGGCGAACCGCCCCAGGATTTGATCCGCCGCGCCTGCGAGGCGCTGCACGAAGCCAAGGCGGGCGGCCACAACCGCGTCGTCAGCGCGCCATGAAGCCTCGGTTTGCCGCAATCCTGATGCGCTTGCGCAAGCGCGGGCCGTTGCTCGGCGCGTTCGCGGGCGTGATCGTCGGCCTCGTCGTCGGTCTCGCGGTGGTAGGTTGGCGCGAAGGGATCGACGCGATCCAGCTCGTCGCCCTCGGCACCGACGCGGAAATCCTCACCCCCGACCTCGCGCGCCAACCGTGGTGGCGGATCGTCGCAGCGCTGCTGGCCGGCGGCTTGATCGTCGGCGTGGTCAACCACGTCGCGATGCCGGGGCGCAGGCCTTCGGGGATCGCCGACGTGATCAAGGCGGCGCAGGCCGACGACGGACGGATGTCGGTGAAGGGGGGAATTATCGGTGCGGCGCTCACCGCGCTCTCGATCGGCTGCGGCGCTTCGGTCGGGCGCGAAGGCCCGGCGGTGCATATCGGCGCATCGTTGAGCGCGTGGGTGGCGGCGCTCCTCGGGATGCCCGCGCGACATGCCCGCACGCTGCTCGGCTGCGGCGCTGCGGCAGCGGTGGCGGCGTCGTTCAATGCGCCGATCGCCGGGGCGCTGTTCGCCCACGAGGTAGTGGTCGGTCACTACGGTCTGCGCGCGCTCGCGCCGGTGGTGATGGCCTCGGCCTCCGCCACCGTGGTCTCGCGCTGGTGGTATGGCGATTTTCCGGCGTTCTCGGTGCCGCCGTCGGCGATGCACAACTTCGCCGAACTTCCCGCGTTCGCGGTGCTGGGGGTTGGCTGCGGCGGCTTGGCGGTGCTGTTCATGGCCGGGTTGATCCGCACCAGCCGCGAGGTCGGCCGCCTGCCGCTGCCCGCCTGGCTGCGGCCGGTAATCGGCGCGGTGATCGTCGCGGCGATCGCTCTGGTCGAGCCGCGCGTTCTCGGTGTCGGCTACGAGGCGATGGATCTCGCCCTGCGCGGCGGGCTTGCATGGCACGCGATCCTCCTGCTGCTCGGCGCGAAGTTCGTCGCCACCATCGCGAGCCTCGGCTTCGGCTTCCACGGCGGGGTATTTTCGCCGTCGCTGATTTTGGGTGCGGTGTTCGGCGGCGCGCTCGGCTCGGCGATGGCGGCGCTGTTCCCCGATCTCGCCTCCGGCCCGGCGGCCTACGCCCTGGTGGGCGCGGCGGCGATGAGTTCGGCGGTGTTGGGGGCGCCGATCTCCACCGCGCTGATCGTCTTCGAGCTGACCGCCGACTATCGGCTGGCGGTGGCGGTAATGGTGGCGGTTGTGGTCTCCAACCAAGTGGCGCGCGGTTTCGCCCGGATGCCGTCGTATTTCCATTGGCAACTCGCGGCGCGCGGCATCGATCTCGACCGCGAATCCGACCATGCGTTTCTCTCCGATCTTTCGGTCGGCGATGCGATGCGGCCGTTACCGCCCGGCGCACCCGAACCCGCGCCGCCGGGTGCGCTCGCGCTCGACGACCGGCTGGAGGCGGCGCTCGAACGTTTGGGCGTTACCGACCGCGCCGACCTGCCGGTGGCGGGCCCGGGGCCGAGGGGCGAGGCGGTGGTGGTCGGCGTGATCGGCCGCGCCGACGCGCTCGCCGCGTACAATCGCGCGCTGCTCGAAGCGCTGCACGAACGTTGATGGACCTTGCCATCGCCGCCCCCCATGGGGCACAACACCCCTTCGCGTTCGACCAACCGAGAGACCGATGACCGATCCTTTCGCCCTCGATGACGGGTTCGCCCCGCCGCCACCGCCCGCCGGTCCTTCGCCGGACCAGCTGCTCGCCGGATTGAATCCGGAGCAGGCCGAGGCCGTGCGCACCACCGAGGGTGCGGTGCTGGTGCTTTCGGGCGCGGGCACCGGCAAGACCAAGGTGCTGACGACACGGCTCGCCTACCTGCTCGCGGGCAACTTCGCCCAGCCTTGGCAGATCCTGTCGGTCACCTTCACCAACCGTGCGGCGCGCGAGATGCGCGAGCGGGTCGGCGCGATCATCGGCGAGGCCGCCGCGTCCTCGACGGTGCTCGGCACCTTCCATGCCCTGGGCGCGCGGATGCTGCGCCGCGACGGCACCCGCATCGGCCTGCCGCGCGACTTCACCATCCTCGACGCCGACGACCAGCTTCGCCTGGTCAAGCAGGTCTCCGCCGGGCAGGATATCGACACCAAGCGCTGGCCGCCGCAGGCGCTGCTCGCGGTGTTGCAGCGCTGGAAGGATCGCGGCGTCGGCCCGGATCAGGTCGGCGCGGACCCGGGCGCGGAATACGCGGGCGGCCGCGCGGTCGCGATCTACCGCGCCTACCAGGGCGAACTCGCGCGGTTGAACGCCTGCGACTTCGGCGACCTGCTGCTGAAATGCCTGGAGCTGTTCCGCGAGGCGCCCGACGTGCTGGCGAGCTACCAGCGCCGCTTCCGCTACATCATGGTGGACGAATACCAGGACACCAACGTTGCCCAGGGGCTCTGGCTGCGCGCGCTCTCCAAGGGCTCGGGCAACCTCTGCTGCGTCGGCGACGACGACCAGTCGATCTACTCCTGGCGCGGCGCGGAAGTCGGCAACATCCTCCGCTTCACCGAGGACTTCCCCGGCGCGAAGGTGGTGCGGCTCGAAACCAACTACCGCTCCACCGGCCACATCCTTGCCGCCGCCGCGCACCTGATCGCGCAGAACGCCGACCGCCTCGGCAAGACCCTGCGCCCGGCCTCGGGCGAGTGGGGCGAGAAGGTTTGCGTGCGTGGCGTCTGGACCGGCGAGGACGAGGCGCGCGTCGTCGTCGAGGCTGCGGAAACCCTGCAACGCAAGAAGGTGCCGCTCGCCGAGATCGCGGTGCTGGTACGCGCCGGCTACCAGACCCGCGCCTTCGAAGAACGGCTGATGGCGCAGGGCGTGCCCTATCGCGTCGTCGGCGGCCCGCGTTTCTACGAGCGCCAGGAAATCCGCGATGCGGTGGCGTACCTGCGCCTGATCAGCCAGCCTGCCGACGATCTCGCGTTCGAGCGCATCGTCAACCTGCCGCGACGCGGCATCGGCGACGCGACGGTGGACCTGGTGCGCCAGGAGGCCCGCGCGACCAACGTGCCGATGACCGTCGCCGCCGCCGAGATGATCGCGGCGGGCGACCTGCCGACCCGCGCCCGCACCTGCCTCGCCAAGTTCCTTGAGGAACTCGCCGACTGGCGCACGCTGGCCGCCGGGGCCGACCCGCGCACCCTGCTCGACGATGTGCTGGAAGGCTCGGGCTACCTCGAAATGTGGCGGCGCGACAAGGCGCCCGATGCACCGGGCCGGGTGGAGAACCTGAAGGAACTCCTGGCGGCGATGGACGAGTTCGGCGACCTCCAGGAGTTCCTCGAATACGTCGCGCTGGTGATGGAAAACCAGTCGGGCGACGAGGTCGACCGGCTCTCGGTGATGACCCTGCATGCGGCCAAGGGCCTCGAATTCGACCACGTCTTCCTGCCCGGCTGGGAAGACGGCCTGTTCCCCAATCAGCGCTCGCTCGACGAGAGCGGCACCAAGGGGCTCGAAGAAGAACGCCGCCTCGCCCACGTCGGCCTCACTCGCGCGCGCAAGGGCGCGACGGTGAGCTTCGCGGCGGCGCGGCGGATCTATGGCCAGTGGCAGAACAACATGCCGAGCCGCTTCATCGACGACCTGCCGGACGAACACATAGAGCGGTTCTCGGAGGCGGGAATGGGCGGTGGCGTCGCCGCACGGCCCGCAAGCCTCGAAACCCGGCCGATGTTCGAGCCCCGCGCGACCGCCGCGATGGCGGACGAGCCGGGCTACAAGCGCGGGCAGCGGGTGTTCCACGACAAATTCGGCTATGGCGAAATTCGCGCCGTGGACGGCAACAAGCTGGAGATCGCCTTCGACAAGGCGGGTCTGAAAAAGGTCCTGTCCCGCTTCATCGCGGCGGCCTGAGGAGAAGACGGAATGGATACGGTGAAGCAGTGGCGTCTCGCCCTGATTGGCGACCGGCGCGCGGTCGAGTCCTTCGAAATCGCGCTCGAACCCTATGCTCCGGCGCTGCTGGCGTTCGAGGCCGACGAGGCGAAGAACCTCTGGACCCTCGAAGCCATCGGCGAGGATGAGCCCGACGCCGACGGTATCAAAGCGGCGCTGGCCGCGACCGCCGAACGTCTCGGCCTGCCGATGCCCGAATATTCGCTGGAGCCGCTGGAGCAGCGCGACTGGCTCAGGGAAAACCTGATCAGCTTCCCGCCGCTGCCGATCGGCCGGTTCTTCGTCCACGGCTGCCACGTCGACGCGCCGAACCGCTCCGGCCGCGTCGCGATCCTGGTCGACGCCGCCACCGCCTTCGGCTCCGGCGAACACCCGACGACGATGGGCTGCCTGCTCGCGCTCAATGCGCTGAAGCGCTTCGACAGCCGCCCGGCGCGGGTTCTCGACATGGGCTGCGGCTCGGGCATCCTCTCCATCGGCGCGGCGAAGGTTTGGCCGATCGCGGTGGACGCGGTGGACATCGACCCGGAATCCGTGCGCGTCACCCGCTTCAACGGCATTCGCAACCAGGTCGGGGCGCGCCTGCGCGCCGCTGCGGGCGACGGCTACCGCAACGCCCTGGTGCGGAAGAACGCGCCCTATGGGTTGATCCTCTCCAACATCCTCGCCAAGCCGCTGATGAAGATGGCGCCATTCCTCAACCGCGCGCTTGCGCCGAGCGGCGTCGCGGTGCTCTCCGGCCTGCTCAACAAGCAGGAGGCGATGGTCCTCGCCGCGCATCGTGCGCAGGGGCTGGTCAAGGTCGCCACCTTCCGCCATCGTGGCTGGAGCACCCTGGTGCTGCGCAAATCCGGCCCCGGCACGGCAAACCGTATCCGCCTGCCGCGCTTCTCGCCGCGCGGCCCGGTGACGATCTGACGCTATAGCGCCGGGCACGGTCGTAGGCGGAGACCTGCATGGGCGGCGCGCATGTGCCCGATTCTCGGCGGGAAACCCGCGCATAATCGCGGGCCGCGCACCATGTGATGGGTATGATGGATCACAAGACCTCGAATACCACGACCACCCCCTTGGATTTGCTGCGTTCGGCGCTGCGCACGCGTGGCCTCGACGGCTTCGTCGTGCCGCGTGCCGACGAGCACCAGGGCGAGTATGTGCCGCCGTCCGCGAAGCGGCTGGCGTGGCTCACCGGCTTCACCGGCTCGGCGGGCGTGGCGGTGGTGCTGGGCGACGCGGCGGCGGTGTTCTCCGACGGGCGCTATACCCTCCAGGTACGCGAGGAGGTGGATACCGAGCGCTTCGAGACCCGGCACATCACCGACGATCCGCCGAGCGGTTGGCTGCGGCGGATGGTGACGGCGGGGCAGCGGATCGGCTACGACCCCTGGCTCCACACTCCCGACGACGTGCGGCGGATGGGCGACGCGGTGACCGCGGCGGGGGGCGAACTCGTCGCCTGCCGCGAGAACCCGCTCGACGCGGTGTGGCCGGACCGGCCCGAGCCGCCGATGGCGGCGGCGAGCGTGTATCCGGTGGAACTGAGCGGCCGCGTCGGGCTCGACAAGCGGCGCGAGGTGGCGGCGGCGCTCGAACGCGACGGCGAGGACGCGGCGGTGCTGACCCTGCCGGATTCGATCGCGTGGCTTTTGAACGTGCGCGGCCGGGATCTGCCCTGCACGCCGGTGGTGCTGTCGTTCGCGGTGGTCTACCGCGACGCTTCGGTGGACTGGTTCGTCGAGGCGGAGAAGGTCGGGCCGGAGGTGCGTGCGCATCTCGACGACGGGGTGCGGGTGCGGCCGCGCGATGCGTTTATCCAGGTTCTCCAACAGATCGCGGCGCACGGTGGCGCGGTGCGGGTCGATCCGGGCAGCGTGCCTGCGGCGGTGACCGACATTCTCGCCGCAGCCGGGGCGAAGATTTCGCGCGGCGGCGATCCCACCCTGCTGCCGAAGGCGTGCAAGAACGCGGTGGAGCTGGACGGCTTCCGCCGCGCGCATCGCCACGACGCGGTGGCAATGGCGCGCTTCCTTGCCTGGTTCGACGCCCACGGCGTGGGCAAGACCGAGAAGGACCTTTCCGATCGCCTGCTGGAATTTCGCCGCGAGCAGGCGGGCTTCGTCGGCCCGAGTTTCCCCACCATCGCGGGTGCGGGGCCGAACGGTGCGATCGTCCACTATCATGTGCATGCCGAGACCGCGCGCACGCTCGGCCGGGGTGAGATATTCCTGCTCGATTCCGGCGCGCATTACCGGGAGGGCACCACCGACGTTACCCGCACCCTCGCGGTGGGCGAGGTGGACGTGGAAATCCGTCGCAACTTCACCCTGGTGCTGCAGGGCAACATCGACCTGTCCCTCGCGGTGTTTCCCAAGGGCACCACCGGCAGCCAGATCGACGCGCTGGCGCGGCGCTGGCTCTGGGCGGCGGGGCTCGACTACGACCACGGCACCGGGCACGGCGTCGGCGCGTTCCTCTCGGTGCACGAAGGGCCGCAGCGGATCGGCAAGGCCCCCAACATGGTCGCCCTCGCGCCGGGCATGGTGGTGTCGAACGAACCCGGCTACTACAAGACCGACGCCTACGGCATCCGCATCGAGAACCTCCTCGCGGTGCGGCCGGTGGAGGGCGGCGAGCGGCCGATGCTCGGCTTCGAGGCGCTCACCCTGGTGCCGATCGACCGCCGCCTGATCGTCGCCGAGATGCTCCTGCCCGAGCAGCGCGACTGGCTCAACGCCTACCACGCGCGGGTCGCCGAAGTGGTCGGGCCGTTGCTCGAATCCGCCACCGCCGACTGGCTTGCGGAGGCGACGCGGCCGATCTGAGGCCTGGAGCCTTCGATGTCTTCCAACTTTGGTTTGCGTGCGTCCTGAAGATGCCGGTATGAATGCGCCGGTTTTTCTCGCTGGATGCGCAAACATGACGATGGTCGGCAACGGTGGTTCCCTCGGCGGCGATGCCCGCTATTCCCAACATTTCGTGGTCCGCATCCTGGCGGTGGCCGGGCTCTTGCTCGCGATCGCCTTCGGCGGCCTCGGCGTCTGGACCGCGAAGTCCACCGGCGACACCCTGAAGGCCGAAATCCATGCGGAGATCGCGAGCGTCGGCCACCTTGCCGCCGACGGCGCGCAAAACTGGCTGGAAGGACGACTGTTCCTGGTGCGCGGCCTGACTGAAGACGTGAATGCCGCGTCCGACGACCGCATCCCGGCGCTGGTCAGCCGCAAGCTCCTGTCCAGCTCGTTCTCCGAGGTCTACTTCGGCCGCGAGAGCGACGGCGGCTTCATCTCCAACAACCCGAACCCGCCGCCCGCCGGATACGATCCGCGCAAGCGGCCGTGGTACGGCGCGGCGGTGAAGGCGGGCGGCGTGACCTTCAGCGCGCCCTATGTCGACGTCACCACCAAGAAGCTGGTGATCAGCGTCGGCAATCCGATCATGGAGAATGGCAAGCTGCGCGGCGTCGCGGCGGCCGACATCCCGCTCGATGCGTTGCAGGGCTTTCTCGCGGGGATCGGGCTGGGCGGCAAGGGCTACGTCTTCCTCGTCGATGGCAGCGGCCAGATGCTCGTCCACCCCGACGCCGACAAGGTGCTGAAGCCCTCGGGCTTCGACCCGAAGCGCCAGCCCGACGAGGATGCGGGCGATGCGATCGTGAAGTTCTATCCGATCACCGGGGTTTCGGGCGTCGAGTGGTACGTCGGCGTGGCGATGGATCGCGCCAAGGTGCTTGCCCCGCTCCACACCCAGATCTGGGTCACCGGCTTCGCCGTCGTCCTGGCGCTGGTGGTGGCGCTGGCGTTGCTCGGCGCTTTGTTGATGCGCTTGGTATCCCGCCCGGTGACGCGCATGACCGCCGCGATGACCGCGCTCAGCCAGGGGCGCCTCGACGTCGAGATTCCCGGCGTCGACCGCCGCGACGAATTGGGCGCGATGGCGGGTGCGCTCGCGGTGTTCAAGGACAACGCGGAGAAGATCGCGCATCTCCAGGCCGAGCAAGAGGAGATGCGCAAGGCCGCCGAGAAGCATCGCCACGAGCTTCTCGCACAGCTCGCGGCCAGCTTCGAGGCCGAGGTGGCGGGTCTGCTGAAGTCGGTGAAGGCGGCGGCGCACGACATGGGCGACGAGGCCAAGCGGCTCGGCGAGGCGATGCGGTTGGCACGGTCCGGTTCGGATGCGGTCAAGGGCAGCACCGACCAGACCTCGGCCAATGTCCAGACCGTGGCCGCGGCGGCTGAAGAGCTTTCGGTCTCGATCGACCAGATTTCCGCCCGGGTCGGCGAAAGCGCCGAGATCGCCGCGCGCACCGCGTCGGACGCCGAGGGCGCATGTCGCAGCATCGAACGGCTCGCGGCGCAGACCGCCAACGTCGGCAACATCGTGAATTTGATCACCGATATCGCCAGCCAGACCAACCTCCTCGCCCTCAATGCGACGATCGAGGCGGCGCGCGCGGGCGACATGGGCAAGGGTTTCGCGGTGGTCGCGGGCGAGGTGAAAACCCTGGCCAACCAGACCGCCAAGGCGACCGATGAGATCAACAGCCAGATCGGCGCGATCCAGGACGCGACCGAAGGCGTGGTGGCGGAAATCCGCGCCATCGCCGACATCGCCCAGAAGGCGCAGGAGCTGGCGGCGAGCATCTCGGCGACGGTCGAGGAGCAGGGCGTCGCGACCCGCGAGATCGCGCAGAACGTCAATCGCGCGGCGGCGGGGGCGCAGCAGGCGGCGGACGAGATCGAGGATGTCGGCGCGGCGGTGGTTTCCGCCGCCGAGCGCAGCACCGGAGTGCAGGGCGCGGCGGAGAAGCTGGTGGCGGAATTCGCCAGACTCGACCGTCAGGTGGCGAAGTTCCTCGAAGGCGTCCGCGCCGCCTGACCCGAAGCAAGAGTCGCTCCGGGTTCCGAAGGGGGATTTGGAACCCGGAGCGTTGGGCTTCTTATGCGCAGGTCACCCCCACGATGTCGCTGCGCAGGCCCATTTTTTCGTCCCGGAAGATCCGCGCGTCCATCCGCTTCGGCGGTTGCGGCATCAGCGGGCGGAAGTCCATCTTCGCCAGGACATCGGTTTCGAGGTCGAGCCCCGGCGCGATCTCGGTCAGCACCAATCCCTCCGTCGTCAGCTCGAAGACGCAGCGCTCGGTGATGTAGAGCACGGTGCGCCCCTGGCTCGCCGCATGCGGGCCGGAGAAGGTGACCTGCTCCACCGCTTCGAGGAACTTTGCCGGGCCGCTGTCGTCGGAGATGCCGATCTTGCCTTCGCCGATCGCGAACAGCGGCTTGCCCGCGGCGAGCGTGCCGAGGAAGACCACCTTCTTGGCGTTCTGCGAGATGTTGATGAAGCCGCCCGCGCCCGCCAGGCGTGGCCCGAAGCGGCTGACGTTGACGTTGCCATGGCCGTCGGCTTGCGCCAGGCCGAGGAAGGCGATGTCGAGCCCGCCGCCGTCGTAGAAGTCGAACTGGCTCGGCTGGTCGATGATCGCGTGCGGATTGGTCGCCGCGCCGAAGTTGAGGCCGCCCGCCGGGATGCCGCCGATCACGCCGGGTTCGGCGGTGAGCGTCATCACGTCGCTGCAGCCTTCCTCCGCCGCCACCGAGGCGACGCCCTCGGGCATGCCGATGCCGAGGTTGACCACCGCTCCGGGCGCGAGTTCCATCGCCGCGCGGCGCGCGATCACCTTGCGCTCGGAGAGGCTCATCGGCTTGATCCCGCTCATCGGGGCGCGAATCTCGCCGGTGAACGCCGGGTTGTAGGGCTCGATGAAGCTCTGCTGGTGATACTCGGGCTTTTCCGCCACGACGACGTGGTCGACGAGTATGGAGGGGAGCTTGACCAGCTTGGGGTCGAGGCTGCCGCGTTCGGCAAGGCGTTCGACCTGGACGATGACGATGCCGCCCGAGTTGTGCGTCGCCATCGCGATCGCCTGCGCCTCGGTGGTCAGAGCTTCCTTCTCGAAGGAGACGTTGCCGTCCGGGTCGGCGGTGGTGCCGCGCAGGAGCGCGACGTTGATCGGGAAGCCCTTGTAGAACAGGTATTCCTTACCGTCGATTTCGATCAGCCGGACGATGTCCTCGGTGGTCATCGCGTTGATCTTGCCGCCGCCGTTGCGCGGGTCGACGAAGGTTTTCAGGCCGACGTGGGTGAGGGTGCCGGGCTTCTTTGCCGCGATGTCGCGGAACATGTGGGTGATGCAGCCCTGCGGCAGGTTGTAGGCCTCGATCTTGTTCTCGACCGCGAGGCACTGCAGCTTCGGCTCCAGGCCCCAGTGGCCGCCGACGACGCGCTTCAGCATGCCGGCGTGGGCGAGGTGGTTGAGGCCCCGGTCCTTGCCGTCGCCTTGTCCGGCGGCGAAGAACAGGGTGAGGTCGCGCGGTGCGCCGTGTTCGAGGAATCGCGCTTCGAGCGCGATCGCGAGATTTTCGGCGAAGCCGATGCCGACGAAGCCGCCGGTGGCGACGGTATCGCCGTCCTGGATCAGGGCGGCGGCCTGGGCCGCGGTGATCGCTTTCATGAATTTCCCCTCTGATCTTTGTATCCCACAATATCCGAATGGATATCAAACAGGTGTAAGGTTGCAGATCGAAGGGTTGGTTTAAAATAACGATTTGTTTCTTTCTATTACAATGAATTATTATTTCAATTATTGCACGGACGTCAGGCTCCCGATCTTGTGGCGCCGGAACGATACCAGTCCGGATTCTTCCCGTTCGCACAGGGTTTCGGGGCACCCTCTATCTTGGGCTTTGTCGTCTGTTTGACATTGTTTCCGATACGCGTTTGCTAGGATCCTGACCGGGAGGAACCTCGGGGGCGAAGAGCAAAAAGCCGCGCGCCCGGCCACATCTCGTGGCGCACCGCATCCCCGATCCGAGGGGTGCGACATCCTCCATTGTCTCGCGTACGGCGGTGTTGCCGCTGCGGTTGGGTTGGTCGTCGTGCCATCCACGTCCGATGGCAAGCGAACACAATGGGCAAGGAGTCAAACCCATGGACATAACGCGTAAAACATTTCTAACCAGCGCGCTTTCGGGCGTGGTTCTCGCGGCTATGCCGCGCTTCGCAGTGGCGGCCGACGGAGCCCTGCACTTCAAGATGGGCTTCACCGACCCCGAAAACAGCAACTACGTCCAGGGCGGCAAGAAGATCGCGTCCGAGGTTGCCGCCCTCACCGACGGCCGGGTTCAGATCGACGTCTACGGCAGTTCCCAGCTTGGCAACGAACGCGATATGTATGAAGGCGCGCAGATCGGAGCCATCGACGTACCGACCGTGGTCAACACCGTCCTGAGCGGGTTCATCCCCGAGATGATCGTCCTCGACCAGCCGTTCCTGTTCGACAACGTGGACCAGGCCCACGCGGCGATCGACGGCAAGGTCGGCAAGCTGATCGAGGCCAAGGCGCTGGCCCAGGGCGTGCATATCGTCGGCTGGCTCGAATCCGGCTTCCGCAACGTGTTCTCCGATCGGCCGATCACCAGGGTCGAGGACTTCAAGAACTTCAAGATCCGGACCATGGAAAACCGGATGCAGATCGCCGCGTTCAACGCGCTCGGCGCGACGGCTACGCCGATGGCCTATGGCGAACTGTTCACCGCGTTGCAGCAGCGCACCGTCGACGGGTGCGAGAACGCGGTGGGCAACATGCTCGCGAGCCGCTTCTACGAAGTCCTGAAGAACGTCACCTACACCAACCACCAGTACGCCTACATTGCCGTCGGCTTCTCCGACAAGGCGTGGAGCCAGATTCCCAACGACCTCAAGCCGAAGGTGCAGGAGGGCGTGCGGCGCGGCGTGCAGTTCCAGCGGCAACTGCTGCTCGATTACAATGCGAAGTCGGTAGGCGAACTCAAGACTCTCGGCGTCGCCTTCCACGACATCGACCGCGAGGCGGTGAAGAACACCGTCCTGCCCGCGCTTGCCCAGTTCCGCAAGTCCATGCCGAAACCCTGGCTCGACGCCCTCGCCGAGTACACCGCGTAAGCGTTCGATCCGAGCCGAGGTCCCCGCCACTGCGTCGGGATCTCGGCCGGGTCGTGTTCCGGGGGAAGAAGCATGCGCAATGCATTGAAGACAATTCAGTCGTGCGAGGAAGCCATCATCGTTGCGTCGTTCGTGATCATGGTGATCGCGACCTTCGCGCAGGTGGTGAATCGCAACTTCGTCGGCGCCGGGATTTCGTGGCTTGAGGAAATCTCGCGCTATTGCATGATCTACATGGCGTTGCTCGCCACCGAACTCGGCCTGCGCGACGGCACGCAGATCTCGGTCACGGCGTTCACCGAGAAACTGCCGCCGCGCGCCCGCTTCACGCTTAAGGCGTTGTCGCAGGTCGTCGTCATCGTGTTCTCGGGCATAGTGTTCGCGACGTCGCTGGTGTTGCTGCAAAAGCAGATCGCCTTCGGCGCGCGCTCGGCCGGGCTCGACCTGCCGATGTACGTGCCGTACTTCGCGCTGCCATTGAGCTTCGGCTTGATCGCCCTGGTGCAGGCGGCACGGTTCGTGCGCCTTTTCCTGCCCGAGGCTCCCGGCGGTTCAGCCGGGGAGGGAGGCGCGCCATGATCACCGGCCTCATCCTCTTCGGCGGTTTCGCGGTCCTGCTCGTCATCGGCGTGCCGATCGCCGTCGCCCTCGGCGTCGCAACCATGGCGGCGATGTTCTCCCTCGACATTCCGGTCGCGGTGGTGGCGCAACGGGTGTTCACCGGCCTCGATTCCACGGCGATCATGGCGATCCCGTTCTTCGTTCTGGCGGGCAACCTGATGTCTTCCGGCGGCATTTCGCGACGGCTCGTCGACTTCGTCAACAGCATCGTCGGCAAGGCGCAGGGCGGCATGGCGTTCGCGATGGTGGCGGCGTGCGCATTCTTCGCCGCGCTTTCGGGATCGGCCCCGGCCACGGTGGTCGCGATCGGCTCGATGCTCTATCCCGAGGTCGTGCGCCTCGGCTATCCGAAGGCGCGGTCCGCCGGGCTGCTTGCGGTTTCGGGCGGCCTCGGCCCGATCATCCCGCCCAGCATCATCATGGTGGTCTACGGCACGATCACCAACAGCTCGATCGGCGACATGTTCACTGCAGGCTTGGTCGCGGGCGCGATGATCGTCGTCGTGCTGACCGCCCTCTGCTGGTATCTCGCGCGACGCGAAAACTGGCCGCGCGAAAGCGGCAAGCTCGACGTGGCCACGTTCCTGCGGTCGGCGCTGCATGCGCTCCCGGCGGTATTCCTGCCGGTATTGATCCTTGGCGGCATCTATTCGGGAATGCAGACGCCGACGGAATCGGCGGCTACGGCGGTGGTCTACGCCTTCGTCGTCGGCACGTTCGTCTATTGCGAGATCAAGCCCAGCGACGTGTGGGGGATCATCCGCGATTCCGCCAAAGGGAGCGCGATGATCCTGTTCATCATCGGCACCTCGACGGCGTTCTCGTGGCTGTTCACCTTCTCGGGAATTTCCCGGTCCTTGACGGCAACGATCATCGGCTTCGATCTCGCGCCGTTGATGTTCTGCCTCGTCGTCGCGGTGGTTCTGCTGATCTTCGGTACCTTCCTGGAAGGCGTGGCGACGTGCGTGCTGCTGGTGCCGGTGCTGTGGCCGATCGCCGACAGCCTCGGTATCAACGTCATCCACTTCGGCATGATCGTCTGCATCGCCAACGTCATCGGCACGATGACGCCGCCGGTGGCGGTCAACCTGTTCGCCGCATCGAGCGTCACCGGCCTGCGGATGGAGGAGATCGCGCGCGGCGAGATGCCGTTCCTGATCGGCTACACCGGGGTGTTCTTCCTGGTGGTGTGCGTGCCGTGGTTCAGCACCTTCTTCCTTCGCTAGAGATCTGCGCTATTCCGAGGAGTTCCTGCAATGTTGGATGTTCACGAGAGAAATCGGATCGAGGGTTGGCGGTTCCAATCGCCGGAGACGCCCGGCCTGCATGAGGTGATCGTGGCCGGGGAGGCGGACTGCGTGGCGATTTCGATATCCCGCCTCAACCTGCCGCCGGGCGCCCGCCACACGCTGGCGAGCGGCGTGCACGAGATTCATCCGGTCCTGATGCACGGGGCGGCGCGATTGCTGTCCGGTCCCTTCGCGGGTACCGCAATGAAGCGCTTCGATTCGTTCTACCTGTCCTCGGACGAGAGCACCGAGATCGAAGCGGTCGAGGATTGCGTGTTCTATATCGCCGGCGCGCCGGACGAGCGCTTCGGCAAGCCGAGCTTCCGCAGCTTCGAACCCGGCCTTCCGATCGGCGAGATCCATCAGATTCATGGCGACGGCGCGGGCCGTCGCGAGGTGATGTTCACGCTCGATCCGGCGACGCCCGCCTCGCGGCTGATCTGCGGCCTGACCTGGGGCGGCGTGGGCGCCTGGACGAGTTGGCCACCGCACCAGCACGAGCGGGACCTTGAGGAGGCCTACTGCTACTTCGACATGCCCGCCCCCGACTTCGGCCTTCACCTGAGCTACCTCGAAAGCGGCGGCGTCGCGGACGTGGTGGCGCATCGGGTTCAGAGCGGAACCATGGTCCTCGCGCCCAGGGGCTACCACCCGACCGTCGCCAGTCCCAATCTCGGCAACGCCTACTTCTGGGCGCTGGCCGCGCTCCGGCCCTCAAGTCGGCGCTACGATCTGGCGATTCCCGATCCGGCCTATGCCCGCGCCTGAGCGCCCGTCGTCGTAAAGGACGTATTCTTATGATTCTCAAAGATAAGATCGCACTCGTTACGGGCGGTGGCCGCGGTATCGGCCGGGCCATCGCGCAAGCCTTCGTCGATGCGGGGGCAACCGTCTATATCGCCGCGCGCGGCGCGGAACAGCTCGCCGCCACGGTGGCGGAGATGGACCCGGTCGGGGCCGGCCGGGTCAAGCCTCTGGTGATGGACGTGGCGAGCGCCGCATCGGTCAAGGCGGCATTCGCCGGAATCGCCGAGGCGCGTCTCGACGTCCTCGTCAACAGTGCGGGGATCAACCTGCGCGGCCCGATCGAAACCATGCCCGAGGAAACCTGGGATGCCGTGGTCGACACCAACCTCAAGGGGGTGTTCCTGGTGGGGCAGGCGGCGTTCCCGCTGATGAAGACCCATGGCGGCAAGGTGATCAACATCGCGTCGCTGATGGCAGAGATCGCGCGACCGACGATTTCCCCCTACGCCGCGTCGAAAGGCGGCGTGCGCCAGCTGACCAAGGCCATGGCGGTGGAATGGGCGCCGAACCGCATCCAGGTCAACGGCATCACTCCCGGTTTCATCGCGACCGAGATGAACGTGCCGCTGATGAACGACAAGACCTTCAACGAGTTCATCATCAACCGGACCCCGGCGCGGCGTTGGGGCCGCCCCGAGGATATCGCGGCGACGGCGCTGTTCCTGGCGTCGCCGGGCGCGGACTTCATCACCGGGCAGATCATCGCGGTGGATGGCGGTCTTCTCGCCTCGCTCTAGTCGAGGGTGAGGAACTCCGCCTCGGTGATCGTGGTCACGCCGAGTTCGGCGGCCTTTTTCGCCTTCGAACCGGCGTCCGCGCCGACGATCAGGAAGTCGGTCTTGGCCGATACCGACGAGGCGACCTTCGCCCCCATCGCCTCGGCACGTGCCTTCGCCTCGTTGCGCGAGAGGTGTTCGAGGGTGCCGGTGAACACCACCGTCTTGCCCGAAAGCGCGGTGGCGCGGCGAGCCGCTTCTACATGCGGCTCCACCGTCATTGCGGTGGCGAGGCGGGCGAGTTCGTCGGTGTTGTGGTCCTCGGCGAAGAACTCGGCGAGCGCTTCCGCCACCGCGTCGCCGAGGCCGTCGCGGTTGACCAGTTCGCCGCGCGCGAAGGGGTCGCCGATGGCGAGTTTGCCGCCTGCCTCGCGGAACGCCTCAAGCGTGCCGTAGAGCGAGGCGAGCGCCTTCGCCGTGGTTTCGCCGACGTGGCGGATGCCGAGCGCGAAGATCAGCTTGACGAGCGGCGAGGTTCGCCGCGCCTCGATCGCGGCGAACAACTTGTTGATCTTGGTCGACTTCCAGCCTTCCAGACCCTCGAAAGAAATTTCCCCGGCGTCGCTCCGAGCCTTCAAGGTGAAGACGTCGGAGGGGCGGGTCACCCAGCCGAGGCCATGGAACTGCTCGATCGCCTTGTCGCCCAGGCCCTCGACGTTCAAGGCGTCGCGGGAGACGAAATGGCGCAGCCGCTCGACCGCCTGCGCCGGGCAGGTCAGGCCGCCGGTGCAGCGGCGGATCGCCTCGCCCTCGGGGCGTTCGGCGTGGCTGCCGCACTTCGGGCAAACCTCGGGGAAGACGAACGCCGCCGCATCGGCGGGGCGGGCCTCGGGCACCACCGCGACCACCTGCGGAATCACGTCTCCGGCGCGCTGGACGATCACCGTGTCGCCGACACGGATATCCTTGCGGCGGATTTCGTCCTCGTTGTGGAGCGTCGCGTTTTCGACCACCACGCCGCCGACGGTGACCGGCTGCAGCCGCGCCACCGGCGTCAGCGCGCCGGTGCGGCCGACCTGGATGTCGATGGC
>DBTR01000021.1:38896-44933 GCA_002307145.1 Rhodospirillum sp. UBA1311
GCGGGATCACGTCGCCCGCGCGCTGAACGATCACCGTGTCGCCGATGCGGATGTCCTTGCGCGCGATCTCATCCTCGTTGTGCAGCGTCGCGTTCTGCACCACCACGCCGCCAACCGTGACGGGTTCCAGCTTCGCAACCGGCGTCATCGCGCCCGTACGGCCCACCTGGATTTCGATGCCGCGCAAAATCGCGGTCGCCTTTTCGGCGGAGAATTTGTGCGCGGTGGCCCAGCGCGGCGTGCGCGAGATGAAGCCCAGCCGCTCTTGCAGATCGAGCCGGTCCACCTTGTAGACCACGCCGTCGATATCGTAGCCGAGGCTGGCGCGCTCTGCGTCGAGGGTGGCGAAGGCGGCCTGCGCCTCCGCCGCGTCGGCGCAGCGGCGGTTGCGGGGATTGGTGGGGAAGTTCCAGGCCTCGATTTGGCGGAGGAAGCCGTGGTGGCTGTCCCACGTCTCGGCGGAAACCTCGCCCCAGGCGTAGCAGAACACCTTGAGCGGACGGGCGGCGGTGACCTTGACGTCCTTCTGCCGCAGCGATCCGGCGGCGGCGTTGCGCGGGTTGGCGAAGATCTTGTCGCCCGCCTCCGCCTGGCGGCGGTTCAGCTCGGCGAAGCCCGCCTTTTCCATGAACACCTCGCCGCGGACCTCGAACACCGCGGGCGCGTCGGCGGGCAAGGTCTTGGGCAAGTCGGCGATGGTCGTCAGGTTGGCGGTGACGTCCTCGCCTTCCGCGCCGTCGCCTCGGGTCACGCCGCGCACCAGCTTGCGGTTTTCGTAGCGCGCCGAGAACGACAGGCCGTCGATCTTCGGCTCGGCCATCAACACGAGCGGCTCGTCGGGCGAGAGCCGCAGGAAGCGCCGCACGCCGTCGAGGAATTCGGCGAGGTCGTCGTCGGAGAAGGCGTTGTCGAGGGAGAGCATCGGCACCGCGTGCCTGACCTTGCGGAAGCCCTCCGCCGCCGCCGCGCCGACCCGCTTCGACGGGCTGTCGTCGCGGATCAGCTCGGGGAAGCGCGCCTCGATCGCGGCGTTGCGGCGGCGCAAGGCGTCGTATACGGCGTCGTCGATCTCGGGGTCGTCGTGGCGGTAATAGGCGTCGTCCGCCGCCCGGATCCGGGCAGCGAGACGGGCGAGTTCCGTCGCCGCGTCCTCGGGCGACAGATCCGCGACCCGAATGTCGTCGGTCATCGGTGTCCTTCCAGCAACGCGGCGGCGGCACGCCGGGCTTCGTCGGTGAGTCTCGCGCCCGACAGCATCCGCGCGATCTCTTCCAAACGCGCGTCGGCGTCGAGGGTTTCGACGGTGGTGGAGATGGCGTCGACGCCGTCCTTTTTCACCATCAGGTGATGGTGGCCGAGCGCCGCGACCTGCGGCGAATGGGTGACCACCAGGACCTGGGCGTCGCGGGTCAGCATCGCCAGGCGTTCGCCGACCGCGGCGGCGGTCGCGCCGCCGATGCCGGCGTCGACTTCGTCGAACACCAGGGTCGGCACCGGGTCGGCATGCGCCAGGGCGACTTTGAGGGCCAGCATGAAGCGCGCGAGTTCGCCGCCCGAGGCGATCTTGGCGAGGGGGCCCGGCGCGGCGCCGGGGTTGGTGGCGACGACGAAGCGTACAGCGTCGACGCCGCCAGGTCCGGCAGTGTCGGGATCGGAAACGATCTCGGTAAGGAAACGTGCCTTTTCGAGCTTGAGCGGCGGCAGTTCGGCGGCGACCGTTGCGTCGAGACGCTTGGCGGCGGCGGTGCGGGCGACGGAGAGCGCCTGCGCCGCGCCGAGGAACGCTTGCCGCGCCTGGGATTCGGCACGCGCGAGTTTGGCGAGGCCGTCCGCGCCGTCGTCGAGGGCGTGCAGGCGGGCCTTGAACTCGGCATTGAGGGCCGGGAGCCCGTCGACCTGCACGCCGTGCTTGCGCGCGACGGCGCGCAGGCTGAACAGGCGCTCCTCGATGCGGTCGGCCTGGGAGGGGTCGAGGTCGATGTCGGCGGCGAGAGGCTGGAGTTGTGCCAGGGCCTCGTCGATCTCGATGCGGCCGCGTTCGATCCCTTCCAGAACGGCGTCGAACATCGCGCCCGCGCTCGGTTGGGCGCGTTCGAGCGCGCGGGCGGCTGCGGACAGCGGATGCGCGGCGCGGCCAAGCTCGGTCTGCGCGGTTTCGATCGCCTCGATCAGCTTGCCGCCGTGCTGGAGCAGGCGGCGGCGCTCGGCGAGGCTGTCCTCTTCGCCGGGCTGCGGGTCGAGGGTCGAGAGCTCGTTGGCGGCGTGGCGGAGGTAGTCCTCCTCGACCTGCGCCCGGCGCAGGCGTTCCTCGGCCTCGGTGACCGCATCGCGCGCGGCGGCCCAGGCGGCGTGGGTTTCCCGCGCGCGGGCGCGTGCCTCAGGCGGCACGCCGAACTGATCGAGGATGTCGCGGTGGGTGGCGGGGTTCAAGAGGCCGACGGTGTCGAACTGGCCGTGGACCTCGACCAGGGTGTCGCCGATGCGCCGCAAGAGCGCCACCGCGACCGGCTGGTCGTTGACGAAGGCGCGGCCGCGCCCATCCCTGCCGATCACCCGACGCAGCACCCAGGGTTCGTCGGTGGGGGCGTCGAGGTCTTGTTCCTTGAGGATTTCCCAGGCGGGATTGCGCGCGGCGGGCGGATCGAAGGCGGCGGAAACCGAAAGCCGCTCCGCGCCCGCCCGGATCATGCCCGCGTCGCCGCGCGCGCCGAGCGCGAGGCCGAGGGAGTCGAGCAGGATCGACTTGCCCGCGCCGGTTTCGCCGGTGAGCACGGAAAGGCCCGCCTCGAACGGAATGTCTAGGCGTTCAATCAGCACTACGTCGCGGATCGAGAGGGAAACCAGCATCGGCGCCCCTAATGCTATGAGACGGTCAGAACGGCCAGAGCTTGCCGTACCACGTGCCCGAGCTTTCGGGCGCGCCGGTCGGCAGGTTGGAATCGCCTTCGAGGACGCGGTAGGCCATCGCGTACCAGTCGGAGCCCGGGTAGTTGTAGCCGAGCACCGCGCCCGCCTTCCGCGCTTCGTCCTTGAGGCCGATCTTGGTGTAGATCTCGACCAGGCGGTAGAGGGCTTCCGGCACGTGGCTGGTGGAATCCCAGGTATGGACCACGGTCTGGAAGCGGTTGATCGCGGAGAGCCAGTTGCCGGTCTTCAGATAGTAGCGGCCGATTTCCATCTCCTTGCCGGCGAGATGGTCGGTGGTGAGGTCGAGCTTGAGGCGTGCGTCGCGGGCGTATTCGCTGTCGGGGAAGCGCTTGATCACTTCGTTGAGCGCGGCACGGGCGTCGAGCGTCATCTTCTGGTCGCGGGCGACGTCGGAGATCTGCTCGTAATAGCAGAGCGCCTTCAGGTAGTAGGCGTAGGGAACGTCGGAATTCGCCGGGTACAGGTCGATGAAGCGGTCGGCGGCGAGGATCGCGTCGTCGAACTTGCCGCCCTGGTAGTAGGCGTAGGCCGCCATCAGCTGCGCCTTGACCGCCCAGGCGGAATAGGGGTGCTGCTGCTCGACCTCCTCGAAGGCCTTGGCCGAGGCCTTGTAGTCCTGCGCCGCGAGCTTCGCGAGGCCATCGTCGTAGAGCGTCGCGATCGGCTTTTCGACGTACTCTTCGGTTTTCTTGTCACCAGCGCAGCCGGAAAGTGCGACCGCCGCGGCAACGGCGACGGGCGCAAGCCGCAGGGCGGAAACGAGCTTGGAAACCTTGGGACGGAACACGGTGGGGAGCACCTTTCGCGGAGGCGGCTGAGTGACGAGTACGGGACTATAAAACAAAGCGGGAGGCTTTGTCAGCCTCCCGCTTGATCGTCGCGAAACGGAGCGATTTTTAGGCGTTGGCGGCGCGGCGCCACTCGGCCTGGTGCAGGGCATGGTGATCGTCGAGTTCGACGAAGGTCCAGGCGTCGGCATCGGCGAACAGGGCGCGGAGCAACTGGTTGGAGTGGGCGTGACCCGACTTCGAGCCGGAGAAACGGCCGATCAACGGCGCTCCCGCAAGGTAGAGGTCGCCGAGCGCGTCGAGCGCCTTGTGGCGGACACATTCGTCCTCGAAGCGCAGGCCTTCCTCGTTCAGCACCTTGTTGCCCGAGATCACCACCGCGTTGTCGAGCGAGCCGCCGAGCGCCAGGCCCATCTTGTTCAGGCGTTCCACGTCTTCGAGGAAGCCGAAGGTGCGGGCCGAGGCGACGTCGGTGCGGTAGGCGCCGGCATCCGGGCCGTCGCACAGCGGCAGGGTCATTTCGAAGGTCTGGCGGCCGATCAGCGGATTGGCGAAATCGATTTCGAACGCGATGGTGAAGTCGTCGTCGGCGGGGTCGAGGCGGGCGAGGATGCCGCCGTCGATCACGCTCACCGACTTCAACACCTTGACGGCGCGGCGCGGCGCGTCCTGCTCGGCGACGCCCGCGCATTCGATCAGGAACACGAACGGGGCGGCGGAGCCGTCCATCACCGGAACTTCCGGGCCGTCGATGTCGACGATCAGGTTGTCGATGCCCATGCCCGCGATCGCGGACATCAGGTGTTCGATGGTGCCGACCGAAAGGCCGTCGGCGTTGCCGACGCAGGTGCAAAGCCGGGTGTCGACCACCGCATCGAAGCGCGCCGGGATGCGGCCGGTCTTCGTCCCCGCATCGGTGCGGTTGAAGACGATGCCGGTGCCGATCGGCGCGGGCTTCAGGGTCATCGAGATTTTCTTGCCGGTGTGCAGGCCGACGCCCGAGCAGCCGATCGCCGACTTCAGGGTCTTCTGCTTGAAGGCTACGCCCCGCCGGGTCTGGCGGTCTGCGGCAAGAGCCTCGGGTGCGTGGGTGACATCGAACATGGTGCGCGAACTTTCCAGATCATAACTTCACAATCGACCCGTCCGGGGAGGTCACTGCGCTCGGGTTTACATGTGAGCGCCGGTAGGCATGACCGCCTGGGGTTCCCCTCATCGGTGCGGGGCCGTTCGCACCCCCATTGGGAACCATGTTCTATGTAACAGCGGGGTGTCTTCGCCTCAAATCAATGATTGTTACTGATTGTTACATCGGTAACAGCGAAAAAGGACTGAGGAATCATGAGGATATGAGGAGATATGAGCGCGGTGCGAAGCAGCGCGCAAGGCTCTGGATGGGCAGGTCTTGGGGGTGCGGCAAGTATCGGGCACCAGATCTTGTGGGTGCGTCGCGCCGGGGGTCCGGCGCGACGCGAATTGGGCAATCGGTGGCGCGTCAGTTCGCCTGACGGCGCAGGAACGCCGGGATGTTGTCGATCGCGGGATCGAGCGAACCGGAGAGCTTGCGGTCTTCCGGTTCCACCGCGAGGTGGGCGGAGACGTCGTCCTGCGGCGCGCCGAACACCAGGGTCGGCGTCACCGGCTTGACCGGGGCGACGGGAGCGGCGGAACCCGCCGGGTGGCCCCAGAGGGTCCAGCGGCGCGCCGGACGGTCGTCGGCTTCGGCTTCCGGCGCGGGCGCCGGGGCGGGCTCGATGCGCGGCTCGGCGCGGATCGGTTCCGGCGCCGACGGGATTGCCATTTCTTCCGGCATCATCGGCGCGGGCGGAATGAACGCATCCATTTGCGTCGGCGCGGCCGGGGCGACGGGAACCGGGCGCTCGAACAGCGACAAGCCGAGCGGATCGGCGGGAGCCTTCTCCGGCAGCGGGCCCTTCGGGCCGCCCGAGGGCGGGGTCGGCGGGGTCGGCTGGGGCTGCGGCGCGACCGCGCTGGTCGAGACCGACGGGATCGGCTGGTTGCTCCGGTTCGGAATGCCGCCGATGCCGGTGGCGACCACCGAGACGCGGATCTTGCCCGCGAGGCGTTCGTCGAAGCACGAGCCGAAGATGATGTTGGCGTCTTCGTCGACTTCCGAGCGGATCCGGTTGGCGGCTTCGTCGGCTTCGTAGAGGCCGAGGTCGGGGCCGCCGGTGATGTTGATGAGGACGCCCTTCGCGCCCGCCATCGAGGTGTCGTCGAGAAGCGGGTTGGCGATCGCCATCTCGGCGGCGCGCACGCCGCGATTTTCGCCGTCGGCCTCGCCGGTGCCCATCATCGCC
>DBTR01000021.1:45231-45539 GCA_002307145.1 Rhodospirillum sp. UBA1311
AGTCGAGGTTGATCAGGCCGGGCATGATCATCAGGTCGGTGACCGAGCGCACGCCGGAGTGCAGCACGTCGTCGGCCATCTTGAAGGCGTCGGCGAAGGTGGTCTTTTCGGTGGCGATGCGGAACAGGTTCTGGTTCGGGATCACGATCAGCGTGTCGACGTACTGCTGAAGCTCCTCGATCCCCTTCTCCGCGAGGCGGCGGCGGTGCATGCCCTCGAAGTCGAAGGGCTTGGTGACCACGCCGACGGTGAGGATGCCGAGCTCGCGCGCGGCGGAGGCGATCACCGGCGCGGCGCCGGTGCCGGTG
>DBTR01000021.1:45810-79299 GCA_002307145.1 Rhodospirillum sp. UBA1311
CCGCCCATGCCGGCGGTGATGAACGCCATGTTGGCGCCCTGCATTTCCTTGACGATTTCCTCAAGGCTCTCCTCGGCGGCGCGACGGCCGATCTCGGGTCGCGCGCCTGCGCCCAATCCTTGCGTCACCGAAGCGCCGAGCTGGATGGTGCGGCTGGCTCGCGAGGTTGCAAGCGCCTGGGCGTCGGTGTTGACGACCAGGAACTCGACGCCTTCGAGTTCCGACTGGATCATGTTGTTGACTGCGTTGCCGCCGGCACCGCCGACGCCAACCACGAGAATCCGGGGTTTCAACAAGGGGGCATCCCCTCCCTGAGGCAGTCCGAGGTTGATCGGCATAATCGTCTCCGCGTGCAAGGATGGAAGCATTGAATCAGAACTTTGCGACTCGGGCAATCCCCGTGTTTCAACTTTCTGCTCGAAGGTATTCGCCGAGTCGTTCGGCAAGCTCTTCAGAAATTCTGTTTGAACCATTGGCCCAATCTCCCCAGTCGGCTGGTGGAGCGCGGGGCGCGGACCGCCCCGGCTTCGGAGTTGGCGAAGGGCTTGCGAAACCGGTCCAGTCCACGATCGAACGGAAGGCCGTTCATGCCGTATCGCAAAAGCCCGGCACAGGCCGCGAATCCCGGCCCGGCGGCAGCGTCCGGCATTCCCTTGAGACCCAAGGGGCGGCCCAATCGGACTTGACGCTGCAGGATTTCGGCGGCGATCTCGCGCACGCCGTTCAATTGGCTCGCACCGCCGGTGAGGACGACGCGACGGCCCGCCGCCCCGAACAATCCGGCGGCTTCAAGGTGGTTGCGCACCAGCTCGAAGGTTTCTTCGAGGCGGGGGCGGATGATCTGGGTGAGCATCGAGCGCGGCACCTGGTTGCTCTGACCGTCTTCGTCCTCGCCGATCAAAGGCACGTCGAGGAGCTCGCGGTCGGCGGAGGGTGCGTGCGTCGCGTTGCCGTAAAGGGTCTTCAGGCGTTCGGCGGAGGCGACCGGGGTGGAAAGGCCGCGCGCGATGTCATTGGTGACGTGCTGGCCGCCGACCGGCAGCACCCCGACGTGGACGACGTAGCCCTCGACGAACACCGCCACCGAAGTCGTGCCGCCCCCCATGTCGATCACCGTGACGCCGAGGTCGCGCTCGTCTTCGACGAGGCAGGCGAGGCCCGAGGCATAGGCCGACACCACCAGGGATTCGACGCCGAGGTGGCAGCGGTTGAGCGAGGTTTCGAGGTTGCGCACCGGTCCTGGCGCGGCGGTGGCGAGCAGCACGTCGACCGAAAGGGTTTCGCCGAACATCCCGGTCGGGTCCTTCACCCCCGCGCCGCTGTCCACCGCGAAGCCCACCGGAATCCGGTGGATCGGGACGGAATCCACGCCCGCCTTTTCTTCCGCCGCGCGCAAGGCGGCGGAGGCGCTGTCGATCACCCGCACCACGTCGGCGGCCTGGATCGCGTGGCCCGCCACCGAAACCTCGGCGCTCAGGCGGTGCGAGCGGATCTGCGAGCCCGAGACGCCGAGGATCACCCGTTCGATGCGGGTGCCGGCCATCTGTTCGGCGGCGTCCACGGCGCTGCTGATCGCGGCCTCGGTGGCCTCCATGTCGACCACCACGCCATGTTTCAGGCCCGAACTGCGATAGGTGCCGACGCCGAGCACGCGCATCCCGTCCGCCCCTTCGCCCTGGGCGATGAAGCAGGTCACCTTGGTCGAGCCGATGTCGAGCGCGGCGACGAGATCGCGACGGGAAGCCTCGGCGGTAGTCATGCGCTGTGTCCTCCCTTGGCGACGGTGCCGTAGTTGGCGGCGGGCAGGGTCTTGCCGTCGACCAGTCGCACCACCATCCGGTCGGGCAGGCGCAGGTCGATCAGCGCGACGTCGCGCGCCAGCAGGCGGTGCTTGCGGTCGAGTTCGGCCAAGCGGCCCCAGGCGGCGGCGGCTTCGGTTTCGGGCAGGCGGACCTCGATGCCGGTTTCGACGGAATCGAGCTTTACGTCCCAGCGCCGGTCGCCGACCCGCACCGCCGCCTTGACCCGGCTGCCGAGTTCGGGGAAGGCGGTGAGTTCGGCGAGCAGTTCGGCGACGTTCTCCGCCGCGCCGCGCCCGGTGACGATCGGCAATCCCGCCGACTGCGCCGCGACCTGGACGATCTGCACGCCCTGGGCGTCGATCAGCACCGAGCGGTCGGCGGTCTGGAGGATCGCGACCGGGGTGCGTTCGGTGATCACGATGCGGAGCGCGTGGGGCAGGCGGCGTTCGACTTCCGCCGAGGCGACCCACGGCAGGGATTCGATGCGGCGTTTGGCGTCGACGAGGTCGAGGCCGAGGATCGGAGTGCGCTGGCTCACGCCGAGCGCGGCGAGGATGTCCTCGCCCGAGGTGTGCTTGCGGCCGACCGCCTGGATGTCGACCACCGCGAGGCCGCTTTGCGCGGTCCAGTCGAGGACTTCCGCCCGCGTCGCGCGCCAGGCCTGGGCCGGGCGGTCGGAGACGATCATGAACGCGGCGAGGGTCAGGCCCGCCGAGATCGCGGCGGCGAGCCCCGCCGTCGCGAGGCGCTTGCGCCAGAGCACCGAACGCCGCGCGGTGCGGTGCGGCATCCGCTTGGCGGCGGCCTGGGGGGCGCGCTTCGGCGCTTTCATCCGCTGCGGCTTGGCGGCCTGCTGCGCGGGGGCGGCGGCGATCCGGGGGCTGCGCAGCGCCGGGGTTTCGGGTGCGTCGTCTTCGGCGTCGTCGTCGACGAACGCCGGCGCGCGGAGCTTGGGCGCGAATTCGTGCGCGATCGGCTCGGCGGCCCACGGCGCGCCGAGGCCGGGTTCGCGGCGCTCGACCAGGGGCTCGACGCGAGGCTCGGGTTTTTTCTTGGAGAGGTTCGGCATCAGCTGTCGCATTGCGCGTTCTCCACCATCCAGGACACCAACTCGGGGAAGCTCATGCCGACGTGCCGCGCGAGTTCGGGCACCAGCGACATCGGCGTCATGCCGGGCTGGGTGTTGACCTCAAGAATCACCGCGCGGATCTTCCCCGGTTCGGTGTCGTCGAGGCGGAAGTCGGCGCGCGAGGCGCCGCGGCAGCCGAGAGCCGCGTGGGCGCGGACCGAAAGCTCCATCACCCGCTGGGTAAGTGCGGGGGGAAGCGGCGCGGGACAGATGTGCGTCGCCGCGGCCTCGGCGGTGTACTTCGCCGCATAGTCGTAGAAGCCCTTCTGCGGCACGATTTCGGTGACGCCGAGCGCTCGGTCGCCGAGCACCGCGCAGGTGACCTCGCGGCCGGGGATATATTCCTCGACCATCGCCTGTTCGCCATAGGGCCAGGTGGCGACGGTGTAGGGTTCGAGGTTGTCGCCATGGCGGACGATCCTGACGCCGACGCTCGATCCTTCGTTGAACGGCTTGACCACGTAGGGGCGGGGCAGCGGGTCGCCCGCGTTCAGGGTCTCGCGATCCACCAGCAGGTCGGCGGCCACCGGAATCCCGGCGGCGGCGAAGACGTGCTTGGCCATCGGCTTGTCCATCGCCAGCGCCGAGGCGAGGCGGCCCGAATGGGTGTAGGGCATGCCCATGATGTCGAGGATGCCCTGGATGCAACCGTCTTCGCCGAAGCGTCCGTGCAGGGCGTTGAACACCACGTCGGTGTCCTTCGGGATGCCGTTGACGATGCCGCGCACGTCGCGCGGCACGTCGAGAGTCGAGACCAGGTAGCCCGCGTCGGCGAGCGCGCGGGCGCAGGCCGCGCCCGAGGTCAGGCTGACTTCGCGCTCGGTGGAGAAACCTCCCATGAGGACGGTGACGTGCTTCATCGGACGGTTTCCTCCTCGCTCAGGGGCTCGCCGATGCGGCGGATTTCCCAATTCAATTCCACGCCCGACGTCGCGAGGACGCGGCGGCGGACTTCCTCGCCCAGGGCCTCGATGTCGCGGGCGGTCGCACCGCCGACGTTGACGAGGAAGTTGCAGTGCTTCTCGGAGACCATCGCGCCGCCGATCTTGAGGCCGCGGCAACCCGCCTTGTCGACCAGTTCCCACGCCTTGTGACCGGGCGGGTTGGCAAAAGTGGAGCCGCCGGTGCGGGTGCGCAAGGGCTGGCTGCCTTCGCGCGCGTCGCGGATCGCGTCCATCGCGGCCTTGATCGCGGCGTCGTCGCCGGGGCGCGCCCGGAACACCGCCTCGGTCACCAGCCAGTCCGCCGGAATTTCCGAGTGGCGGTAGGAGAGGCCAAGGTCGTCGCCGGTGAAGAAATGGCGGAAGCCGGAAGGGTCGACCACCACCGCCTTGACCAGTGCGTCCTTGATCTCGCGGCCGTAGGCGCCGGCGTTCATCACCAGCGCGCCGCCGACGGTGCCGGGGATGCCGGAGAGGAATTCGAGGCCGGTGAGTCCTGCCTTTTGCGCGATCTTGGCGACGCTGGCGTCGAGCGCCGCGCCGCCGCAGCGCACGGTTTCGCCTTCCACAGTCACCTCTGCGAAGGCCTTGCCGAGGCGCACCACGACGCCGCGCACGCCGCCGTCGCGCACCAGCAGGTTGGAGCCGACGCCCAGCACCGTCACCGGCAGGTCGTCGGGCTTGGCGGCGAGGAACGCCGCGAGATCGGCGAGATCGGCAGGCTTGAACACCACGTCGGCGGGGCCGCCGACGCCGAACCAGGTCACCGACGCGAGCGATACCCCATAGCTCAGCCGCCCGCGAACCGGGGGCAGGCGCTTGGCGATCGCTTCGAGGCGGGCGGCTTCGGTCATTATTCGGCGCCTTCCACGGGTTCGAGTGCGTGAAGCTGGGCGGGCAGGGCGTTGGCCCACTGGCTGATGCTGCCCGCACCGAGGCAAACCACGAGGTCGCCCGGGCTGGTCGCCGCGGCGATCATCCCCGCGAGCGCATCCGGGCTGGGCAGCGGGTCGGCATGACGATGGCCGCGCACGCGCAGCCCCTCGACCAGTGCGTCGCGGTCGACGCCCGGGATCGGCTGCTCGCCCGCCGGATAGACGTCGGCGACGATCACCCGGTCGGCGGCGGAGAGGCAGAGGCAGAAGTCCTCGAACAGGTTCTGCAGGCGCGTGTAGCGATGCGGCTGCACCACCGCGACGACCTGGGCTTCGCCCGCGACCTGGCGCGCGGCTTTCAGCACCGCCGCGATCTCGACCGGATGGTGGCCGTAGTCGTCGATCACGGTGACGCCGCCGACTTCGCCGGTCTTGGTGAAGCGGCGCTTGACGCCGGAGAAGCTCGCCAGACCGGCTTTGATCCGCGCCGGTTCGATGCGCATCTGGTAACCGACCGCGACGGTCGCGAGCGCGTTCAAGACGTTGTGCTCGCCATGCATTGCGATGGTGACGCCCTCGATCGTCAGGCTTTCGCCCGAGCGGCGGTTGGAGATCACCACGTCGAAGTGCGCGCCGTCGGCGTCGAAGCTAAGGTTCGCGCCGCGTACGTCGGCCTGCGGCGAGAAACCGTAGGTGATCAGGCGGCGGTCGGAGACCTTGGGGATCAGCGCCTGGACTTCCGGATGGTCGATGCAGAGCACCGCGAAGCCGTAGAACGGCACGTTCTCGACGAAGGTCTTGAACGCCGCCTTGACCGCGTCGAAGTCGCCGTAGAAGTCGAGATGCTCGGGGTCGATGTTGGTGACCACCGCGATCGTGGCGGGCAGCTTGGTGAAGGTGCCGTCGCTTTCGTCGGCCTCCACCACGATCCACTCGCCGGTGCCGAGGCGGGCGTTGGTGCCGTAGGCGTTGATGATGCCGCCATTGATGATCGTCGGGTCGAGTTCGGCCGCGACCATCAGGCTCGCGATCATGCTCGTGGTGGTGGTCTTGCCGTGAGTGCCGCCGACCGCGACCGCCCACTTCAGGCGCATCAGCTCGGCGAGCATCTCGGCGCGGCGCACCACCGGGATCAGGCGGGCGCGGGCGTCCTTGACTTCCGGATTGTCGGCCTTGACCGCCGACGAGATCACCACGACCCGCGCGTCGCCGAGGTTGTCGGCGGAGTGACCGATGTGAACCGTGAGGCCGAGCTTGCGCAGGCGCTGGACGTTGCCGTTGTCGGACAGATCCGAGCCCTGGACCTTGTAGCCGAGGTTGTGCAGGACCTCGGCGATGCCGCTCATGCCGATGCCGCCGATGCCGACGAAGTGGACCACGCCGATGTCGAGGGGAAGGGATCTCATGACTGCGGCTCCTGGGACTTAACGGGCAAGAGGCCGACGACGATGTCGGCGAGGCGCTCCGCCGCGTCGGCGCGGCCCGCCGCGCGGGCGCAGGCGGCGGCGGCTTCGATCGCGCGCGGCTGGGCGAACAGGTCTTCGAGACGGGCGCGGAGCGCATCGGGGGTGAAGACGTCCTGCGGCATCAGCCACGCGCCGCCGACGTCGGCGACGGCTTGCGCGTTGGCGGTCTGGTGGTCGTCGATGGCGTGCGGATAGGGCACCAGGATCGCGGCGCGCCCGGCGGCGGTGAACTCGGCGACGGTGGACGCGCCCGAGCGGGCGATTGCGAGGTGGGCGCGCGCGAGGCGCTCCGGCACATCGTCGAAGAAGCTCCTGAGCTCGACGTCGATGCCGCTGCCTTCGTAGGCGGCGCGCGCCTGGGCGATATCGGCGGGGCGGGCCTGCTGGCTGACGCGGAGGCGGGCCTTGAGGCCTTCGGGCAGGGCTTTCAGCGCCGCCGGAATCACCTGCGAGAGCACCGTCGCGCCCTGTGAGCCGCCGAGGATGAGAACTTCGATCGGGCCGTCTGGCGAAATCGCGGGCGCGGGCGACTTGCCCAACTCGGCGATCGCGGCGCGCACCGGCATGCCGACCAGCGCGACCTTCGCGCCATCGGGAATGAAGGCAACGTCGGCGAACGAGGTGGCGATGCACGCGGCCTTCGGTGCGATGCGGCGGTTGGCGCGGCCCAGCACCGCGTTCTGCTCGTGGATCACCGTCGGTACGCCACGCCAGATCGCGGCGGTCGCGCCGGGGATCGAGGCGTAGCCGCCGAAGCCGACGGCAACGGCGGGCCGGAGTTCGTCGAGGAGCTTGCGCGCCTGGAGGATGCCGAAGCCGAGATCGAGGATCGCCTTCGCCTTCGAGCGCAGGCCGCGCCCGGCGATGCCGCCGGCGCGGAGCGGATAGACCTTGATCTGGCCGAGCGCGCCGCCGAAGACCTCGCCGCGCCGGTCGGTGAGCAGCGCGAGGTCGAGGCCGCGCGCCAGCAATGCGCCCGCGAGCGCGTCGGCGGGAATCACATGGCCGCCGGTGCCGCCGGCGGCGAGAATCACGCGCTTCGGGTTGATCGCGGCCATCATGCCTCTCCCCGGTCGGGATGCTTGCGGGTGAGCGCGAGGACCGCGCCCATCGCCATCGAAAGGCCGAGCAGCGACGAGCCGCCGTAGGAAATGAACGGCAATGTCATGCCCTTGGTGGGGATCAGCGAGAGGCTGGAGCCCATGTTGATGAACGCCTGCATGCCGAACTCGGCGAGCAGGCCGGCGACCGCGAGGAGGCGGAACAGGCTCTCGTCCTTCATCGCGAGGAAGAAGCCGCGTAGCACGATGAAGCCGAACAGCGCGATCAGGAACATGCAGAGGATCATTCCGAATTCCTCGCCAGCGACGGCAAAGATGAAATCGGTGTGCGCGTCGGGCAGGACTTCCTTGACCCGGCCTTCGCCCGGACCGCGCCCGAACAGGCTGCCGTTCTGGAACGCCTGCAGCGCCTTGGTGATCTGGTAGGTGTCGCCGGTCGAGGGATCGAGGAAGCGGTCGACGCGGCTCTGCACGTGGGAGAGCGTGGAATAGGCCGTCACCCCGCCGCCTGCAACGAGCAGCGCGAGGCCGCCGATCCAGATGATCGGCAGTCCGGCGAGGAACAACTGGCCGCACCACGTCGCCGTGACCACCACGCTCATGCCGAAGTCGGGCTGGAGGATCAGCAGGCCGAGGGTGACGCCGAGCAGCGCGATCGCAATGTGCATGCCGGGGAAGGTCGGGTCTTCGCGGTGCGCCGAGAGCATCCAGGCGGTGACGACGACGAAGCAGGGCTTCATCATCTCGGACGATTGCAGTGAGAAACCGCCGAGGTGAATCCAGCGCGTCGCGCCCTTGACCTCGGATCCCGCGACCAGGGTCAGCGCCATCAGCCCGAGGGTGATGAGGAAACCGACGGCGGCGGCGCGGCGGATCGTCTTCGGCGTCTGCAGCGAGAGGACGAAGATCAGCGCGATCGCGAGCGGTACGAACATCCCCTGGCGGACGACGAAGTGCAGCGCTTCCGCGCCGCCCTTTTTCATCGGCGAGGCGGCGACGATCAGCATCATCCCGACCGCAATCAGCACGGTGAGGGCGGAGAGGGTCCAGCGGTCGACGGTCCACCACCAGCGTCCGAGGACGGAGGTGTCGGCGCGGGTGAAGCTGCGGCTCATGACCCGGGTCATGGGGTGCCTCCCGCCGCGCGGATGCGGCCGGCGACGAGGTCGCGGAAGACGTCGCCGCGGTGTTCGAAGCTCTTGAACTGGTCCCAGCTCGCGCAAGCCGGGGAGAGCATCACCACCGGGCGGCTGCCGGGGTGGGCGACGGCGAAGGCCTCGGCCTCCGCGCCCGCGAGCCGGGTGGCGACGTCGAGCGTGCCGCACTGTTCGATGGCGATGTCGGTGCCGATCGTGGCGGCGAAGGCATTGGCCGCGTCGCCGATCAGGTAGGCCTTGATCACCCGGGGGAAGTAGCGCTTCAGCGGTTCGATGCCGCCGGCCTTCGGCTGGCCGCCCAGAATCCAGAACAGGGTGTCGTAGGCGACCAGGGCCTTTTCCGTGGCGTCGGCGTTGGTCGCCTTGCTGTCGTTGATGTAGAGGACGTTGCGGAATTCGGCGACGCGCTCCTGGCGATGGGCGAGGCCGGGGAAGGTGCGGATCCCCGCGACCGCGTCGGCGAGCGAAACCCCGACGGCGCGCACCGCGGCATAGGCGGCGGCGGCGTTCTGGGCGTTGTGGCGGCCGGTCAACACCGGCACTTCCGCAAGGTCGAGGATGTGCTCGGGCGTGCCGTGGGTGGCGTCGATGATGTGGCCGCCGCGTGCGTAGACGCCCCGTTCGACGACCGCCTCGGTCGCCACCGGCAGCAGCCGCCAGTCGGGGCGCTCGGCGACGAGTTCGGCGATCGCGCGGGAATCCGGGTCGTCGATGACGACCACCGCAACCGCGTCCTTGGCCGCATGGTCGAAGAGATGGAGCTTGGCCTGAACGTAGCCTGCGAGGTTGCCGTGGCGGTCGAGGTGGTCGGGGCTGATGTTCAGGTGCACCGCGACGTCGGGCTTGAGCGACGGCACCAGTTCGAGCTGGTAGGACGAAAGTTCGAGAACGTAGATGCCGCCCCGGCCGAGGTCGTCCATTTCGAGCGCGGGCGTGCCGAGGTTGCCGCCGACGGCGGTGGGGCGGCCGCTCTCGGCGAGGATGTGGGCGATCAGGCTGGTGGTGGTGGACTTGCCGTTGGTGCCGGTGATGCAGACGAAGGTGCACTCGGGCTTGGCTCGCGCCAGCAGGTCGACGTCGCAGATCAAAGGGACATTCGCCGCGCGCGCGGCGGTGGCGATCGGGTGCGGCCTCGGCAGGGTATGGGCGATGCCCGGGCTCCAGATCACCGCGTCGACGGTGGCCCAGTCGATCGCTTCCGGCGTCGCGAGCGCCATGCTCCCGAGCGCCGCGCGGGCCTCCGGCTGGTCGTCCCAGGCGAGGACCTTCGCGCCCGCAGCCGACAGGGCATGCACGGCTCCGGTCCCGGACTTGCCGAGACCGACGACGACGAAAGTCTGCCCTTTGAACGCGGAAAGCGGGATCATCGCCCCAGCTCCTGATCTATCGCAGCTTGAGGGTGGTCAAGCCGACCACCGCGAGAATCATCGAGATGATCCAGAAGCGGATCACCACCGTCGGTTCGGCCCAGCCCTTCTTTTCGAAATGATGGTGCAGAGGCGCCATGCGGAAGACGCGCTTGCCGGTGAGCTTGAAGCTCGCCACCTGGACGATCACCGAAACGGTTTCCAATACGAACAGGCCGCCGACGATGCCGAGCACCAGTTCGTGCTTGGTCACCACCGCGATCGCGCCGAGCGCGCCGCCCAAGGCGAGCGAGCCGGTGTCGCCCATGAATACCTGCGCCGGCGGTGCGTTGAACCAGAGGAAGCCGAGCGCCGCGCCCACGATCGCACCGCAGAACACCGCAAGCTCGCCCGAGCCCGGCGAGTGGTGGATCTGCAAATAGTTGGCGAAGACGGCGTGACCGGAGAGGTAGGCGATCACCATGAACACCGCCGAGGCGATCATCACCGGTACGATGGCGAGGCCGTCCAGGCCGTCGGTGAGGTTGACGGCGTTGCCCGCGCCCGCGATCACCACGGCGGCGAACGGCAGGTAGAACAGGCCGAGGTCGATCAGCACGTCCTTGGTGAACGGGATCGCGAGGCCCATGCGGTCGGAGTTGGCGTTGCCGAGCCAGGCGATCCAGGCGGTGGCGAGGAACGCGATGCCGAGTTCGGCGGCGAGTTTCTTCTTGCCCGAGAAGCCGTCGGTCGATCGCTTCGTCACCTTCATGTAGTCGTCGTAGAAGCCGATCGCGCCGAAGCTGATCGTCACCAGCAGCACCGCCCAGACGTAGCCGTTGTCGAGCTTGGCCCAGAGCAGGGTGGAGAGGCCGACGCCCAAAAGGATCATCAGGCCGCCCATGGTCGGGGTGCCCTGCTTGGTGAGCAAGTGGGTCTCCGGACCGTCGAGGCGGATCGGTTGGCCGCGCCCCTGCTTGCGCCGGAGCGTGCGGATGATCGCCGGGCCGAAGACGAATGCGAACAGCAATGCCGTGAGAACCGCGCCCGCCGTGCGGAACGTGACGTACCGGAACAGGTTGAACACCTGATACTGGTCGGCCAGCGGGGTGAAGAGGTGGTAAAGCATCGTGTTCGATCCGAAAAAAAGATTATGAGGCGTTCGAGGACGCCGGGGTTTTGAGCGCCGCGACGATGCGGTCCATCCGCATGCCGTGGGAGCCCTTGATCATCACCACGTCGCCCGGCCGGATTTCGGCGGCAAGCGGCGCGATCAGCGCGACGGCGTCGGCGGCGTGGGCGGCGCGCATCGCTTCGGGTGCGGCAAGGTAGGCGCACTCCATCAGCTCGCCGCAGGTGAACAGGCGGTCCACATCCTTGGCCTTCAGCTGGTTCGCCACCGACGCGTGAAGCGCGCGGCTGGTCGGGCCGAGTTCGAACATATCGCCCAGCACCGCGATGGCGCGGCCGGTGCCGTAGACCTGGCGCATCACCGCGACGGCGGACAGCGCGTCGATCGCGGCTTCGAGGGATTGGGGATTGGCGTTGTAGCTTTCGTCGATGAGGACGAACGCGCCGTCGTCCTTGGCGACCTCGGTGATCGCGCCGCGTCCGTCGGGCACGCGGATCGCTTCGAGGGTCTCGATCGCCTGCGCTGCGTCCGCGCCGACGGCGATCGCCGCGCCGATCGCCGCGAGGCTGTTCATCGCCCAGTGCAGGCCGATGAAGGGCAGGGTGTACTCCACCGCGCCGCCGCCGATCTCGGCTTCGACGAGGGTCTGCATCGCCACCACCTTGGCCGAGACGAGGCGCAGGTCCGCGCCCTCGGCGGCGCCGAAGGTCATGATGTTGGACGCGCCCGCCGCCTTCGCGGCGGCTTCCATGGTGCCGAAGTAGGCGTGGTCGGCGGGGAGGACGGCGGTGCCGCCCTCGGCCAGCCCTTCGAAGATCTCGCACTTCGCCGCGACGATCGCCGCGAGATCGTGGAAGTGTTCGAGATGCGCCGGGCCGACGGTGGTGATGATCGCGACCTCGGGCCTGGCGATGCGGGTCAGCGCGGCGAGTTCGCCCTCGTGGTTCATGCCCATTTCCTGCACCGCGTAGACGCTGTCGCGCGGCAGGCGGGCGAGAGTCAGCGGCACGCCCCAGTGGTTGTTGTGGCTGCCCTGGCTGATGTGGGTCGTGCCCTGGGCGGACAGGATCGCGCCGAGCATTTCCTTGGTGCCGGTCTTGCCGACCGAGCCGGTTACGCCGATCACGCGGGTGAGCTTGGCGCGGGCGCGCCCGGCGGCGCCGAGCGCGGTGAGCGCAGCCTGGGTGTCGGCGACCGCGATCACCGGTCCGGGATAGGCCCCGGCCTTGTGGACGAGCGCCGCCGCCGCGCCGCTTTCGAATGCCTTCGCGACGAAGTCGTGGCCGTCATGGCTCGGACCGGCGAGCGCAACGAAGAGGTCGCCCGGCTTGACCGCACGGCTGTCGATCGACACGCCATCGGCGACGAAGCGGCCGGTAGCCTTCGCTTGCAGCAGTTTTTCCAGTTCGGCGGACGTCCACAACGGCATTCACCAGATCTCCCGTGAGAGCGCGTCGACAACGGCGCGATCGTCGAAGGGCAGCACCGTCTTGCCGACGATCTGCCCGGTTTCGTGTCCCTTGCCCGCGACCAGCAGCACGTCGCCGGGCTCCATCGCCGCCATCGCGGTGCGGATCGCCAGCGCGCGGTCGCCGATCTCCTCGGCCTCCGGGCATCCGTTGAGGATTTCCGCGCGGATCGCATCGGCGATCTCGGTGCGCGGGTTGTCGTCGGTGACGAATACCCGATCGGCCAGTTCCTGGGCGATGGCCCCCATCACAGGACGCTTGCCGCGGTCGCGGTCGCCGCCGCAGCCGAACACCACGATCAGGCGGCCTTCGGTATGCGGGCGCAACGCGCGGAGGACGGTTTGCAGCGCGTCGGGCGTGTGGGCGTAATCGACATAGACGGCTGCGCCGTCCTCGCGCAAGGCCCTTCTTTCAAGACGTCCCGGAGCGCCCTTCAAATGGCCGAGGGCGCAGAGCGCGATGTCCTTGGAAACGCCGGTGGAAAGGGCGAGGCCGAGGGCCGCCAAGGCATTCATCGCCTGGAACCCTCCGGCAAGCGGCAGAACCACCCGTTCGCATGCGCCGAACACCTTGAGGTCGAGAATCTGGCCCTCCGCGACCGCCGCGCGGCCGACGAGGCGGAGCGCGTCGGCGCTCTCGCCGTAGTCGATCACCTTGAGGCCGCGTTTCGCCGCGATCGCGCGCAAGGGGGCTGCCTCGGGGATGTCGGCGTTGATCACCGCGGCGCCACCCTCGGGCAGCACGGTATCGAACAGGCGGGCCTTGGCGGCGAAATAGGCGGCTTCGGTGCGGTGGTAGTCGAGGTGGTCGCGGGTGAGGTTGGTGAAGGCGGCGGCTTGGATCGGCAGGGCGTCGAGGCGGCGTTGGTCGAGGCCGTGGCTTGAGGCTTCGAGCGCCGCGTGGTCGGTGCCTTGGCGAGCCAGTTCTCCCAGGGTCTTGAACAGGGTGACGACGTCGGGCGTGGTCAGGCTGCCGCTGGTGTGTCCCTTCTGCGAAATCACGCCGAGGGTGCCGAGCGAGGCGCTCAAGTGCCCGGCGCGCGCCCAGATCTGGCGGGTGAACTCGGCGATCGAGGTCTTGCCGTTGGTGCCGGTGACCGCAGCCAGGACGGCCGGCAACGGCGCGAAGAACGCGGCGGCGAGATGCGCGAGAACGCGGCGCGGGTCGGTGCTGACCAGGACGGCGACGCCCTCGGGGATCAGCGCCGGGTCGGTGTCGGCGGGAACCAGCGCCGCGATCGCTCCGGCGGCGGCGGCCTGATGGAGGAAGTCGCGGCCGTCGGTTTTCGTGCCGGGGAGGGCGGCGAACAAAGTGCCGGGCACGACGGAGCGGGAGTCGAGCGCCAACGCCCGGATGTCGAGACTGGTCGCGCCGGCCACGGCGAGGTCCGGGTCGGCAACGCGGGCGGCGGCGATCAGGGTCTTGAGCAGCATGCGCTCAATCTCCCTTCATCGAGGCGACCATCAGGGGGCCGCTCTTCGGATCGGCGGCCTGGAACGGGTCGACGCTCGGGCTGACTTCGAGCATCGGGGCGATCGCGGCGATCACCTTGCCCGCGGTCGGCGTGGCGTTCCACCCGGCGGTGGTGAAGTTGTAGGTCGAGGGCAGGCCCTTGGGGTTGTCCAAGGTGACGAGCACGGTGTAGCGCGGGTTGTCGGCGGGGAAGGTGGCGAGGAAGCTCGACAGCACGGCGGTGCGCGAGTACTTGCCGCCCACCACCTTTTCGGCGGTGCCGGTCTTGCCCGCGACGCGGTAGCCCGCGACGTCGGCCTTCTTGCCCGAGCCCTCGGTGACCACCATGCGCATCAGGCGGCGCATCAGTTGCGAAGTGCGCTCGGAGACGACGCGCTGGCCGGCGACCGCCTGCCCCGGTTCGTGGGCGATCAGGGTGGCGGGGTGGAAGATGCCGCCGTTGACCACCGCCGAGGTCGCGGTCGCGACCTGGAGCGGCGACACCGATATGCCGTGGCCGAAGGCGACGGTGGCGACGGTGACCTGGCCCCACGGCGTTGGCGGCACCTGCGGCGACCCGATCTCGGGGAGTTCGAAGTCGGACGAGCGGGTCAGGCCGAGGCGGTCGAGATAACCCTTCTGCACCTCGCCGCCGAACTCCATCGCCATCCGCGCCGAACCGGCGTTGGACGAATGGATCAGGATCTCCGGCACGGAGATTTGGCTCTTGAACGCGTGGATGTCGTGGATGGTGTACTTGCCGATCTTCACCGGCGCGGAATCATAGCGGTTGTCGACCTGGATCTTGCCGCTGTCGAGGCCGATCGCGGTGTTAAACACCTTGAACACCGAGCCCATTTCGTACACGCCGAGAGTGGCGCGGTTGAACATGGTGTCGTCGTTCATGGTCTCGGTGCGGTTCGGGTCGAAGTCGGGCAGCGACACCATCGCGATCACTTCGCCGGTGCGCACGTCCTGCACCACCGCCGCGCCGCCGTCCGCCTTGAAGGTGTTGATGCCGTCCTGCAACGCCGCGGTCGCCGCGGTCTGGACCCTGAGGTCGAGCGAGAGGCGCACCGGCTGTCCGGCCTTGAGCTGGTCGTTGAAGCGGCGCTCGACGCCGATGATGCCGCGATTGTCGATGTCGGTCTTGCCGACGATATGGGCGAACAGCCCGCCCTGCGGATAGACGCGCAACTCGCCGTCCTCGAAACCGAGCGCGGGAACGCCGAGGCGGTTGACCGCGAACTGCTGCGCCGGGGTGAGGTGGCGGTGCAGGTAGACGAAGCCCTGGCCCGACTTCAGCCGCTCAAGGGTGCGGGGGACGTCGAGTTCGGGGATGATCGCCTTCAGGTCGCGCGCCACCTTCTCCGGCTCGCGCACGATCCGCGCGTCGACGAAGAGGTCGACGGTCGGCAGGTTGGTGGCGAGGAGGATACCGTTGCGGTCGGTGATGTCGGCGCGAACCGTCTTCATCGGCAGTTCGGCGAGGGGGGCGGCGCGGGCGACGCGCTCGGCGCCGGAATTGAACGAGACTTCCACCAGCCGTCCCGCGACGGTGGCGAACAGCAGCAGGAACACGCCACCCGCGAAAGCGAGGCGGTTGCGGCCGGTTTCGAGCGCGGTCTTGGTCGTGCCCTCGACCCGCACCAGACCGGGGCGGGCGGGTGCGGCCGGAGTGATTTCCGGCAGGTCGATGCCGGGAACGATGGCGGGCGGAGACTTGCGGCGGATCATCATGGCGTGGTCCTCCGACTGGCGACTTCCGGCGCGCCCTGCGGCTGCGCGGGGCGGGCGGGCGGGGCGGGCTGCCCCGCGAGGCGCGGCGTCGCGTCGTCGGCGCGGAACGGCAGCGCCTTGATCGAGGCGATCTGCGTCGAGTTCACCGGAGCGAGCTTGAGATAGGTCTCGGCGAGGCGCTTCAGCCGCGTCGGATCGTTGAGATGGCTCCACTCGGCCTTCAGCACCCGGATCGCATCGCGGTCGTCCTTGATGTCGCGCTGCAGCATCGACAGACGGGTCTCCATTTCCTGGACGCGGGTCTTCACCGCGACCAGGCCGACGCTGATCACCGAAAACAGGAATGCGGTCGCGACGATCAGGCGAATCATGCTGCGCCTCCCCGATCCGCCGGATTGCGCACCGCAATCCTGAGCCGCGCGCTGCGGGCGCGCGGATTGAGGCGGATTTCGCTGTCCCCCGCGGTCACCGGGCGGCGGGATGCCAGGGCGAACGGCGGGGTTTCTGTGGAAATCGCATGGGGCAGGTGCCGCGACGGTGCGGCCTCGCGCCCGCTCTTCGCATCGAGGAAGCGCTTGACGATGCGATCCTCAAGGGAATGGAAGCTCACCACCGCCAGCACGCCGCCGGGTGCGAGTAGGGTCTCGGCGGCGTCCAGCGCGCGCTCAAGCTCGCCCAACTCGTCGTTGACCGCGATGCGCAGCGCCTGGAAGGTGCGGGTGGCGGGGTCGATGCCGTCCTTCGCGCCCTTCACCGCGCCGCGCACGGTGAACGCCAACTGCGCGGTGGAGATGAACGGGCGCTCGGCGCGGTCGCGGACGATCGCGTAGGCGACGTGGCGGGACTTCCGCTCTTCGCCATAGGCGTAGATCAAGTCCGCAAGCTCGGCTTCGGGCAGGGTGTTGACGAGGTCGGCGGCGGTCTGGCCGTCGCCGCCCATGCGCATGTCCAGCGGCCCGTCCTTGGCGAAGGAGAAGCCGCGCTCCGCCTGGTCGAGCTGCATCGAGGACACGCCAATGTCGAGGGCGATGCCGTCGATCCGGCCGATCAGGTCTTGCGGCAGCAGCGTCGTCATGTCGCCGAAGCGGCCGGGGAGGAAATGAAAACGCTCGGGGAACGACTGCGCTACCTGGGCGGCGGCCGACGCCGCGCTCGGGTCGCGGTCGATGGCGTAGAGGTGGCAGTTGGCCGCGCCGAGGATCGCACGGGAATAGCCGCCCGCGCCGAAGGTGCCGTCGACGTAGATGCCGCCGTCCTTCGGCTTCAATGCGCCGACGACTTCGGGGAGTAGAACCGGAATGTGCGGAATGCCGTTCATGCCCGGCCTCCGGCGGTCGGCGCGATGGTGAGCTGCAGGCCCTTCTCGCGGGCGCGCTTGACCTTTTCGGCGATGTCGGCGTGGTAATCCTCGGGCCGCCAGATCCGGAAGGTGCGGCCGATGCCCGAGATGATCGCGGTGTCGGTAATGCCGGTATGGGCGATGAAGTGCTGCGGCAGGCTGATCCGACCGGTGGTGTCCCACTGCAGCGCCTGGGCCTGGGCGAAAATCAGGCTGGCGATGTCGTCGACCTGCTCGGAGAACATGTCGAGGGCTTCGGTCGCGTTGGACATCGCGTTGATGCGATCCCAGTCGCAGCATTCGAGACAGGGCAGCTTGAAGTTCGGATAGGCGACGACTTCCTGGCTGCCGATTTCCAGCAACTGGTTGCGAAACTGCGCAGGGACGGAAAGCCGTCCCTTGGCATCGACTTTTACGGTCGTGGTGGAAATGAAGGCCTTGGCCTTCGGAGCTTCCGCCATGGTGTTTCGCCTTTGTCCGTTGCAGCGCCGCGTCCGGCGCGCCCGCTGCAGAGTTGTTCTGCATGGGTTTAAATGGGGTAGCATGGGAATAGTTGCCAGTCAATGGCGCCGGATGGGGAAAAATCGTTGAAAAGCCAAGGCTTTTCCGGGCTCTCGCCCAATCCCCCGGAAATCCGGGATAAGGCGTTCCGAAACCACGGTTTTGCATTTTGCAAACAAAACCCCGCGCCAGGACTTGCCGCGCCCACACCTGTGACGTGCATCACTGGAGTTTCGTTGTGTTCTCTATTTGTTCTATTTGGAATCCGGCAGAGTCGGCAAATAACCGTGCGGCGCGGCGTCGAGCCGGGGAGGAGGAATTTGCGTCAGGAGGTCTGTAAGCCGGGTTCTGTCCCCGCCCGAAGGCGATGGATGACCATTCATCTAGGGCGTTCGTTGCCGAACGTCTCCAGCGACCAACCCGGGCGACGGCGCGAAAACAGCGCTTGCCTTGCGGCGTGCCGCCCCTATTCGGTCTTGCTCCCGGTGGGGTTTACCGTGCCGTCCCTGTTGCCAGCGACGCGGTGCGCTCTTACCGCACCCTTTCACCCTTACCGGATCGGAATCCGGCGGTTTGCTTTCTGTGGCACTTTCCCTAGGGTCGCCCCCGCCGGACGTTATCCGGCACCGTGTTTTCGTGGAGCCCGGACTTTCCTCGAATCCGAATGTGCGGACTCGCGGTCATCCAACCTCCTGACGCGGCGGGATCATACAGAACTCGGGAGGGATTATGCAAACCCCGTTTCGCCCGTCGCCGCGAGCAGGCCGCTCAGCAGTTCGGCGGTTTCCCTGTCGGGCAGGCCGTCGACCCGCTTCTGCCGGTAATGGCGCTGGAAGGCTTCGAGCGCGGCGTGGAGGTTGGCGGTGTCGTAGCCGAAGCGCGCCAGCGCCTCCGCCGTCCATGCCATGCCCCAATGCGGCACCGGCAGGGGTTCGGCGGCGAGGCCGATGCCGAACCTGGCGAGCTTCACCCAGGGGAAGCGCTCGCCCGGGTCCTGCTTGCGGGTCGGCGCGATGTCGGAATGGGCGACGACGTTGCGCGGCGGGATCGGGTGGCGGGCGAGGATACCGCGCGCGAGGTCTTCGAGCGCGGCGATCTGCTTGGCCGGGAAGTCGCGGTAACCGAATTCGTGGCCGGGGTTGACGAGTTCGATGCCGATCGAGCGGTCGTTGAGATTGGTCTCGCCGCGCCAGGAGGATATCCCCGCGTGCCAAGCCCGCATCTCCTCGGGCACCAGCAGTTCCACCCCGCCGTCCTCGTCGACGAGGTAGTGCGCGCTGACCTTCGCCGCCGGGTCGATCAGCCGCGCGCGGGCGGCGTCGGCGGTTTCCATGCCGGTGTAGTGCAGCACCAGGGTGTCGATGACGACCCCTGCCGGGCGGGGCTCGCAGTTGGGCGAAAAGGCCATGGAAAATCCTCCGATCGTCAAATCGCGCGGGCGCGCCGCCTCGGCCAGTTGAACTGGATCAGCGCGACGCCGAGCATGGTGAGGATGCCGCCGCCGATGCGCTCGATACCGAGGCTTTCGCCCAGGATCAGGACCGCCGAAATCACGCCGATCACCGGCGCGATCAGGGTGAACGGCACCACCAGCGAAAGGTCGTGGCGCTGCACCAGGCCATACCACAGCCCGTGGCCGATGATCGACGCGCCGACCGCCGAGAACACCACGCCGCCCCAGGCGCGCAGGCTGGCGGCGTCCATTGCCGCCCACTGGTGGTCTTCGAACAGCCAGGAGGCGAGTAGCATCTGCGGCACCGCGAACAGCGCCGTGCCGCCGATGTAGGTGAGGCTCGGGATCGGCGGGATCACCTTGAACAGCGCGCTCGATACCGCCCAGCACATCGCCGCGACCAGGAGCATGCCGATCAGGAGCGGCTGGCTGCTCGCCCCGGGTTCGCCCGCCAGCACGATCACTCCGCCGAAGCCGAGGAGAATCCCCGCGCCGCGCTGCAGGCCGATGCGCTCGTGGAAGAAGATCGCGCCGAGGATCACGCCGAACGGCACGCAGGCCTGCAGCACGATCGCGGCGGTCGCCGCGTCCACCCGCACCATGGTGTAGAACAGCACGCCGAAGTGGAGGCTGCCCATGGTCAGGGACAGCAGCAGGAGCGAGGGCAGGTGTTCGCGCTTCGGCATGCCGAAGGGCAGGATTGCGGCGGCGACGATGGCGAAGCGGAGCGCGGTGGTGAGGAGTGGCGGGAGTTCGGCGACGCTGTACTTGACCGCGACGTAATTGAGCCCCCAGCATACCACGACGAAAGTGGCGAGGAGCATGTCGCGGCCGCCCAGGTGGTCGACCGACTTCGATGGACTCACTTCATCCCCCGCTCGCGCTTGACGGTTTCGAACGCGGCGTTGATCGCCGCCATGGTGCGGTTGGCGTTGGCCACCAACTCGGGCGGCATGCCCTTGGCGATCAACATATCGGGGTGGTTCTCGCGGAGCAGGCGGCGGTAGGTGTCCTTGACCTCCTGATCGGTGGCCGAGCGCTTGAGGCCGAGCACCGCGTAGGGGTCCTCGCCGCCGCTCGACGACGACGCCCGCGAACCCGAGCCGCCGGCGCGGGCGCGGGCGCGGATGGTCTCGAAGTGCGCGGCGGAGAAGCCGAAGATCTGCGCCACCCGCTGGAGGAACGCGGTTTCCGCCGGGTGGAGGTCGCCGTCGGCCTGGGCGATCTGGAACAGCGCGTGGAGGAGTTCCTCCATCACCTGCGGGCTGTCGTGGAACAGCTGGGCGATCTGGCTGGCGTAGGTCTCGAAGCCGTCGGAGGTCTGGCGCGCCTGGTCGAACATCAGGCCGACTTTCTGCATGTCGTGCGCGGGAATCTGGAACAGGCGCTTGAACGCGTCGATTTCGGCGCGGGTGACGACGCCGTCCGCCTTGGCCATCTTCGCCGACAGCCCGATTACCGCGAGGGTGAACGCGGCCTGCCGCTCGAATTCCGATCGCGGCCCGCCGCCTGCACCCATCCAGGGCGGCAGGGTCTGGGTTTCGACGCCTGCGATCCGCTTGTCGACCGCATGGCCGATCGCCGCGCCCAACAGCGCCCCGAGCGGCCCGCCGAGTGAGAAACCCGCCATGCCGCCGATGACCTTGCCCCAGATGCTCATCCGCCGATTTCCTTGATTGAAGTCCACAACGAATTATCCCTCCCGCGCCCCAAGGGCAAGGGGGCGGGAGGGATTATCTGCAAGTTCCGTGGGAATAACGACGGGACGCCCGGAGGCGGTCAGGCGGTTATTTCCACCACGCCTTGCCGAGGTAGAGCTGGCTGTCGTCGGTGAGGATACCGGTGGCGGCGCCCGCCGCCGCGCCGATCGCGGCGCCCGCGAGCGTGCTGCCGGTCATCGCGCCGATCACCGCACCGCCCGCCGCGCCGATGCCTGCGCCCGACAGGCCGCGGTCGCCGGTGCTGCTGCCGCAGGCCGAAAGGCCGAATGCGAGAGCCGTGGAAAGGGCAATGGCGGTGATGCTGCGTTTGAATTTCATGGTCTTCGCTACTCCCTTGGGGTCGTCGTGGGCGAGTCTGTGGGCGACCGCGACCGCGACGCGCTGCACTCCCCTATAAACGAGAATCTTCGTGTTCGGGTTGCAAGTGAAATGACGGATTTTTTCGTCATCCTTGAAATTTGTTCGTATAGAGAACTTCAGTATACATAACGCGCAAAACTGTTGACGGCGATGGGTGGTTTCTCCCACTCTTTCCCCACACTAAGAGGTTGGTTTTCCCATACCCCCACGGAAGTCCCGCCATGACCGATGCGTTCATTTGCGATTACGTCCGGACCCCGATCGGCCGCTTCGGCGGCGCGCTTGCGAGCGTCCGCGCCGACGATCTCGCCGCCGTGCCGATCCGCGCCCTGATCGCCCGCCATCCCGAACTCGATTGGTCCCGCCTGGACGAGGTGATCCTCGGGTGCGCCAATCAGGCGGGCGAGGACAACCGCAACGTCGCGCGGATGGCTGCGTTGCTCTCCGGGTTGCCCCACACGGTGCCTGGCACGACGATCAACCGACTCTGCTCCTCCGGCATGGATGCAGTGGGCGCTGCCGCCCGCGCGATCGTGAGCGGCGAGATCGACCTGGTGATTGCGGGCGGCGTCGAATCGATGACCCGCGCGCCCCTGGTGATGGCCAAGGCGGAGCAGGCGTTCCAGCGGGGCGCGAAGATCGAGGACACCACCATCGGCTGGCGCTTCGTCAATCCGAAGATGCGCCAGCTCTATGGCGTCGACAGCATGCCCGAGACCGGCGAGAACGTAGCCGACGATTTCGGCGTCAACCGTGCCGACCAGGACGCATTCGCGCTGCGCAGCCAGGCACGTGCGGCGGCGGCGGCGGCGGCGGGCTTCTTCGCCGAGGAGATCGTGCCGGTGTTTGCGCCGCGCGGCCGCAAGGAAGCCGTCGAGGTCACGGCGGACGAGCACCCCCGCCCCGAGACCACATTGGATATCCTCGCAAAATTGAAGCCGGTGGTGCGCGAGGGCGGCACCGTCACGGCCGGCAATGCCTCGGGCGTCAACGACGGCGCGGCAGCGTTGCTGCTCGCCTCGGCGGCGGCGGTCAAGGCTCACGGCCTGACGCCGCGCGCCCGGGTGCTCGGCATGGCAACGGCGGGCGTGCCGCCACGGATCATGGGCATCGGCCCGGCCCACTCGACGCGCAAACTCCTCGCGCGCCTTGGGTTGGCGATCTCGGCATTCGATGTCATCGAACTCAACGAGGCATTCGCCAGCCAGGGCATCGCGACCCTGCGCGAATGGGGGGTCCCCGAAGATGCGGCGCACGTCAACCCGCACGGCGGCGCGATCGCGCTTGGCCATCCGCTCGGCATGTCGGGTGCGCGGCTGGTGATGACCGCCGTCCATGCGCTCGAACGGCGGGGCGGAGGGCGGGCGCTTGCGACGATGTGCGTCGGCGTCGGCCAGGGCGTCTCGTTGGCGGTCGAAGCGGTGTAACCTCTGGAGAGGAAATCAGAATGATCGACAAACGTGTCGGCGATCCCGCCCAGGCGGTGGCCGACGTCAAAGACGGCGATACCGTGCTGATCGGCGGCTTCGGCGAGGCGGGCAGCCCGATCGAGCTGATCCACGCGCTGATCGACCAGGGCGCGCGGGATCTCGTCGTCGCCAGCAACAATACCGGCAACGGCCAAGTCGGCCTCGCCGCGCTGATCGCCGCCGGACGGGTGCGCAAGATGATCTGCTCATACCCGCGCTCGTCGAATTCGCGCGTCTTCCCCGAGCTTTATCGCAAGGGCCAAATCGAGCTGGAGCTGGTGCCGCAGGGCACCCTCGCCGAGCGCATCCGCGCGGGTGGCGCGGGCGTTCCGGCGTTCTTCACTCCGTCGTCGGTCGGCACCGTGCTGGCCGAGGGCAAGGAGGTGCGCGAGTTCGAAGGCCGTCCATACGTCATGGAGCGCTGGCTGCGCGCCGATTTCGCGCTGGTCAAGGCGGAACTCGGCGATCGCCTCGGCAATCTCACCTACAACAAGACCGCCCGCAACTTCGGTCCGATCATGTGCATGGCCGCGCGCACCGCGATCGTCCAGGTGTCGCGCATCGTCGAGCCGGGCGGCATTGATCCCGAGGTGGTGGTGACCCCCGGCGTGTTCGTCAAGCGCATCGTCGAGGTTGCGAATGCCGCCCATGAATCGGTTCTGGTTGCGCAAGGAGTGACCTACCCATGACCGCCGAACTCATCCACGCCGGCCTGACCCGCGACGAGATGGCGCGCCGCGCCGCCCGCGACATTCCCGACGGCGCCTACGTCAACCTCGGCATCGGCATTCCCGAACTGGTCGCCGCGCACATTCCACCCGGGCGGGAGGTGATCTACCACACCGAGAACGGCGTGATGGGCTTCGGTCCGCCGCCGCCCGAGGGCGAGGAAGATCCCGAGCTGATCAATGCGGGGAAGAAGCCGATCACCCTGCTGCCGGGGGCGTCGTTCTTCCACCATGCCGACAGCTTCGCGATGATCCGTGGCGGCCACATCGACTTTTGCATCCTCGGCGCGATGCAGGTGGCGCGGAACGGCGATCTTGCCAACTGGTCGACCGGCGCGCCCGGCGCGATCCCGGCGGTCGGCGGCGCGATGGACCTGGTCGCGGGGGCGGGGCGGATCGTGGTGATCACCGAACACTGCGCCAAGGACGGATCGCCGAAGCTGGTCGACGCCTGCACCTATCCGCTCACCGGGCGGGGCGTGGTGGCGCGGGTGTTCACCGATCTCGCGGTGGTCGACGTTACCTCCGAGGGCTTCGTCCTGCGCGAGATCGCGCCGGGCGTCGACCTCGATACCGTGCGCAGGCTGACCGGCGCGCCGCTTCTCGCGGCGGCCGGCATCAAGACGATCGAACCCTAGAGCTTCAGGGTTTTTTCGAAGTCGGAGGCGGCGCTCTGGAGAACGGGCAGGTAATCCCGCTGGAGCGCCTCCACCGAGACCCGCGAGGCCTGGGTGCTGACGTTCATCGCGATCGTGACCGCGCCGTTGCGGTCGTGGACCGGAACCGCCACCGAACGCAGGCCGACTTCGAGTTCGCCGTCGCACAGCGACCAGCCCTGGGTCCGTACCCGTTCGAGGCGTTCGCTGAGGTCGATGGGCTTGGTGAGGGTGTTGTCGGTGTAGCGGTCGAGATGGGTGGTGCGGAGGAAATGCTGGAGACGCTGCGGATCGAGATACGCGAGGAGCACCTGGCCCATCGACGTCGCATGGGCCGGAAGCCGCGCTCCCACCGCGAGGCTCACCGTCATCACCCGGTGCCGCGCCGCCGAGCGCGCCACGTAGGTGACATCCGCGCCGTCGAGGACCGCCGCCGAAGAGGATTCCCTCAGGGTCTCGGTGACCCGCGCGAGGAAGGGTTGGATGGTCTCGGTGAGCGACAGCGACGAGAGGTAGGCGTAGCCGATTTCGAGGATCTGCGGCGAGAGTTCGTAGTGCTTGCCGTCGGAGCGGGCATATCCGAGGGCCTGCAGGGTGAGGAGGAAGCGGCGTGCGGCGGCACGGGTCATGCCGGTGTGCTCCGCAACTTCGGTGAGGGTTTGGCGCGGCGTTTCGACGCCGAAGGAGCGGATCACCGCGAGCCCCCGGGCGAACGAGGTGACGAAGTCCGGCGAGTCCTGGTCGATCATCCTGGTTGAGTACCTTACGAGCGTGTGTGCGCAAAAGTTCGCAGTGCGAACAACCGAACACTAACAGGCTCGCGCAGGAGAGTGCAAGCAACCTGTTCGGGTAGGTTTTCGATAAAGAACGCTTGTTCGTTCAGAGAACATTTGGAGGCGGCAGTGCCGGCAGTCATGTCAGGAATCGGAAGCGGCGCGGCGGTTGCGCCGATCGTCCATCAAACCTGGCCGCGCCGCGTGGTGTTCGGCGAGGGCGCGGTCGTCCACGTCGCGGCCGAACTCGCCGCTCTCGGCGCGGGCCGGGTACTGCTGATCCACACCCCCGGCCGGACGCGGGTGGCGGAGCGGATCGCCGCCGATCTCGGTCGCGCCTGGGCGGGTTCGATTTCGGAGGCGCGTCAGCACGTGCGCGCCGAGGACGCCGCAGTCGCGGCGGAGAAGGCGTCAGATCTCGGCGCCGACTGGCTGCTCGCGGTCGGCGGCGGCGCGGCGACCGGCCTTGCCAAGGCGGTCGCGCTTGAGGCGTGCATGCCGGTGGCAGCGGTGCCGACGACCTATTCGGGCTCGGAAATGACCGCGATCTGGGGCATCACCGCCAACGGCGAGAAGGTCAACGGCCGCAACGAGCGGGTGCGTCCGCGTCTCGTCGTCTACGATCCCGGCCTGCTTGTCGGTCTGCCGCCGCCGACCGCCGCGGCGAGTGCGCTCAACGCCATGGCGCACTGCGTCGAGGCGCTTTATGCCGCCGATGCGTCGTTCCTGGTGCGCCTCACCGCCGAAGAAGGCGCGCGCGCCCTTGCCGAAGGTCTTGATCTGCTCGCCGAGGGCTGTGCGGCGGAAGCATCGTTGCTCAGGGGCGCGTGGTGCGCGGGAGATGCGCTCGGCGCCGCCGCGATGGGCCTCCACCACAAGCTCTGCCACGTCCTCGGCGGCATGTTCGGCCTGCCTCACGCCGAGATGCACGCAATCCTGCTGCCTTACCTGATCGCCTTCAACGCGCCCGCCGCCCCCGAGGCGATCTCCCGTCTGTGTCGTGCGCTCGGCGTCGCCGATGCGGCGGCTTGCGCCCGCCAGCTTCGCGCGACCGCGCTTCGTCTCGGGGTGCCGCCCTCGCTCGCGCAGATCGGCATGCCCGCCGACGGCGTGGCCGCTGCCGCTGCCGCTGCGGGCCGGGCGGCCTACGCCAACCCGCGCCGGGCGGGCGCCCCGGAGATCGAAACCCTGCTGGAGGCGGCGCTGCGCGGCGTCGATCCGGCCGATCCGAACCTGAATAGGAGACCCTGATGGCCAGTCGATCCGCGCCGGACTGACCCGGCGCTTCTCCCGGCGAATGCCGGACGATCCAATCTCGCGGCGGCGTCCCAATGCCCGATTTTCCGGGCAAACCGTCGAATGTTGCCGATCGACCATCCTTACGCCGCCGCCGCGACATCGGCGACGGCGTGCGTAGCCGAAGAATGACGAGAGGCGGCCAGCCTCTGCGGGAGTGGCGACAGTGTAAATAAAAACTCGGGGAGGCAAGCGCATGCAAGCGATCACCAACTTCACCGTCAAAGTGGTTCAGAAGTACCTTCCGGACGCATTCATCCTTGCGATCGGTCTTACGTTCATCACCCTGGGCATGGGAATATTCCTCGCCGACAAATCCCCGGTCCAGATGGTGAACTTCTGGGGCAAGGGTTTCTCGTCGTTGTTCACGTTCGCCATGCAAATGGCGCTGGTGCTTCTCACCGGCTATACCCTGGCGCTCTCGCCGGTGGTGAAGCGGATCCTCGACCGGATCACCGACCTGCCGAGGACGCCGCGCCAGGCGCTGATGGTCACCGCCCTGGTGTCGATCATCGGCTGCTATTTCAGTTGGGCCTTCGGCCTGGTGATCGGCGCGATCCTCGCCAAGGAAATGGGTCGCAAGATGCCCGGCCTGCATTTCCCCCTGGTGGTCGCGGCGGCCTACGGCGGCGAGATCATTCGCGGCCCGTCGTCGTCGATCCCGCTGGTGGTGGCGACTCCCGGCAACTTCATGGAAAAGACCATCGGCCACTTGGTGCCGGTGTCGGAGACTCTGTACTCGTCGTGGAACATCGCCCTGAGCGTTGCGATGGTGGCCGCGCTGGTGCTGCTCTATGCGACGGTTTCGGTGAGCAAGGACGATATCGTCGAGTTCCAGGACGATCCGGATATCAAGGTCACCGTTGCGACCAAGCCGGTTTCGGAGATGCCGTTCTCCCAGCGGATCGAGCATATGCGCTGGGTCAACTTAGTGCTCGCGGTCCTGCCTGGCATCTATCTCGTGGGGAGCTTTTCGAGCCTGAGCTTCGATCTCAACCTCAACCTGGTGATCCAGATCTTCCTCTTCCTGGCGTTGATCCTGCACCGCAACCCGGCGGAATTCCTCGCCGCGATCAAGGAGGCGGTGGTGTCCTGCCGGGGCATCCTCATGCAGTTCCCGCTTTATGCCGGAATCTCGGGGATGATGGGCGCATCGGGCCTGGTGGCGATCATTTCCGCGTGGTTCACCTCGATCGCGACCCCCGCGACATTTCCCCTGCTGACCTTCCTTTCCGCCGGTCTGGTCAACATCGCGATTCCCTCGGGCGGGGGACAGTGGGCGATTCAGGGGCCGATCATGATCCAGGCGGCCCAGGCGATCGGCGCGGATATCCCGCAAACGGTCATGGCGTTCGCCTGGGGCGATGGCTGGACCAACCAGATCCAGCCATTCTGGGCGCTGCCGCTGCTCGGCGTCGCGGGTCTCTCGGCACGCGACATCATGGGATATTGCCTGGTTTGGCTGGTGCTTTCCGGGGTGTTGATCGGCGGCACGTTCATGGTCGTGGCGATGTTCTGAACGTCGTGGGCGTCGGCTTCGGCCGATGCCTGGCGAATGCCGGTGTGTCCCCAACCACGCCGGCATTCGTTTCGTGCCGATCTTCCTCCAGCGAAATCTTCGGGATTGCGCGTCTTGTGACGGTCGATTAGGCCAAGCGCTTGCGCTATGCTGCGCCGTCTTCGACATAAACAACACCGAGCGGCCGCAGGGCCGCCGCCCATTATCCGGGATACCGCCGTGAGGAAGTCGTTGCGTTACGGGCTGCTGGGCCTGGCATTGGTCGTTGCCGCCGCCGTGGTGGTGCCCCTCGTCATGATCGACAAGGATGGGATCAAGCGGGAAATCGAAACCGCCGTCGCCGAGCGTACCGGCCGCCAGCTCGAAATTACCGGCGATCTCCAGATCTCGGTGTTGCCGACGCCGCGCCTCGTCGCCAATGGCGTGCGCCTCGCCAACTGGAGCGAGAGCGCCGAGCCCTGGATGCTCGACATCGCGAAGGTCACCGCGACGATCTCGCCCCTCGACCTGCTGCGCGGCAAGGTCGTCGCCCGTCATGTCGAGTTGCAGTCGCCGCGCCTCCTGCTCGAACGCCGCGCCGGGCGCGCCAACTGGCGCTTCGTGCCCTCGGGCGAGATGCCGCCGCGACCTGCCGCGTCGCTCGGCCTGATCGCAGTCGCCCACGCCGCCACCGGCGAGCCCGCCGCCGACGAGCCCGCGCTGTTCCAGACCCTGGTCGTGCACGACGGCCGCCTCGCCTACCGCGACGCCAACGGCGACAAGGAACTCGACGCGACCCGGATCGAGCTCGATGCCGCCGCCGAAGCCGCCCGGGGCCCGTTCCAGGGCAGCGGCACCACGACGATCAACGGCCGCAGCATCAGTTTCGACAGCAACGTCGGGCGGATCCAGAGCGACCATGCGGTGCCGGTGCGCATCAACGCCCGCCTCGACGCCGCGTCGCTCAAGCTCGACGGATTGCTGCTCCGCGATACCGACGCCGGCCCGGTGCTGAAGGCGTCGCTCGATGCCAAGATTCCCGATCTCGGCGGGTTCGCCCAGGGCTTCGGCGTTGCCGTGCCAAAGCTCCTCGAAGGCAAGGCCTTCGCCTATGCGGGCCAGCTCCGCCTCGCCAGCAACTCGGGCGAGGTCGCCGAAGGCCAGATGCGCGTCGGCCCGACCACCGCGGATGCCGGAATTTCCTGGAACCTCGATGCCGCGCGTCCGCGCATCGCCGCCCGGATCAAGGCGCAGCACCTCGACCTCGACGCCTGGACCCAGCCCGCCAAATCCGCCGACGCGCGCGATTACGTGCCGCGCCTGATCGCCGCCGCCGTCGCCGCCGAACCTTTGCCCGGCGCGACCCTGCCGGGCGACCTCGACGTCGCCTTCGACATCGCCGCCGATACCGTGGCGTGGAACGGCCAAGCGGCCCAGGCCTTCGTCGCCGAGGGCGAACTCAGCCGGGGCGACCTCGTCCTCAACCAGATCGCGATCCAGCTTCCCGGCGCTGCCCAGGCGCGCGCCTTCGGCTTCGTCGGCGGCGGCATGGCGATGCGCAACCTCGACGTCACCGTCCAGGCGAGCGCTGCGAACCTTCGCGCCGTTCTCGATTGGGTTGGCGCCGACACCGCCGCCGTGCCCTCCGACCGCCTCCGCCGCGCCGCGCTTTCCGCCCAGATCACCGGCAGCCGCGACGGCCTGATCAAGATCCGCGACATCGACCTCGGCCTCGACGCCACCCACGCCAAGGGTGCGGTCGACCTGCGCTGGGCCGACCGCCCGGCGTTCGGTCTTTCGCTCGCCGTCGACCAGTTCAACCTCGACGCCTACCGTCCGCTACCCGCCACCGCCAAGCCCGCGCGTGCCGGGGAAACCCTGCACCCGATCCCCGCCGTCGCAGGCGGAGCGGCTCCGGTCGCCGCGCCGCCGCTGTGGTCGGGCTTCGACGCCAATCTCGACCTGCGCGTCGGCCGTCTTACCGCGGGTGGGCAGCCACTCGACAAGGTCACCGCGAAAGGTCAGTGGCAGGCGGGCGTTCTCGACGTCGCCACCCTCTCCGCCGACCTCGGCGGCGCGGGACACCTGAGCGCGACCGGCAAGATCCGCACCACCGGCGAGGGCGCGCCCCGTTTCGACGCGGTCAAGGCCGACGTTACCACGCCCCACGCCGACCGCCTGCTCGCGCTGTTGCCGAGCGGCGTGCCCGCCTTCGCCCGCGACTGGCGTGCGCTCTCGGTGACGCTTGCCGCCGACGGCCCGCTCGCCGACTTGAAACTCGATGCGGCTGCGACCGTGGGCGAGGTCCAGGCGACCGTCTCCGGCCGCTTCGACGGCGTCAAGGGCATCCCCGCCGACAACGGCGACGTCGCCGTCGCCGCGCCGACCCTGGGCGCGCTCGCGAGCGTCCTCGGCGCGGATATCGCCCCCGACCTCGCGCGCAAGGGCAAGGTCGAGATCCACATGCCGATCTCGGTTTCCGCCAAGGGCTACGCCGTGCCGGCGTTCGCCGCCAAGGCGGGCGATATCGCCATCGACGGCAATGCCGACGTCCGCACCGACGGTCCGCGCCCGTACGCCAAGATCCAGCTTTCCGGCAATACCTTGCCGTGGATGAGCTTCGCCGCCGCCGCGTCCCTGCCGCGCCCGGTCGCGGCAAACGCCACCGGACTGGTCCCGGCGGCGCTCGCCCCTGCAGCCGAAGCCAAGCCCGCCTGGGCCGCGCTCCGCGACTTCGACGGCGAACTCGCCGCCAAGTTCGATGCGGTGGCGGCGCCCAAGCTCCGCGCGACCAACGTCAATGCCGCGATGCACCTCAACCAGGGCATCCTTACCCTCGACACGGCTACTGCCCAGTTGCTCGGCGGCGCGCTCAAGGCCACCGGCCGCGCCGACCTCACCGCCAAGCCGAAACTCAGCGCCAATCTCGATGCCCGTGACGTGGTGATCGCCGCCACCAGCCCGCTGTTCGACGGCAATGCCCCGCTCGCGGGCAAATTCACCCTCACCGCCGAAGGCGAAGCCACCGGCAACGATGGCAACGCGCTGCTCCGCGCCCTGAGCGGCAAGGGCGAACTCAACGTCGTCCAGGGCTCCTTCGCCGGAGCCAACCTCGGCGCGGTCAACGAACGCCTCAACCGGATCCGCAATCTCCAGGATATCCTCGGCGCGCTCGAAGCGGGCGGGCATGGCCGCACCGCCTTCGATACCCTCACCGGCCACTTCACCATCACCGGCGGCGTGCTCAAGAGCGACGATCTCGCGATGGACGCTCCGGCGGGCAAGGCCACCGCCACCGGCTCCGCCGACCTCGCGGCGCAAACCCTCGCCACCGACCTCCGCTTCACCCTCGACAACCTCAAGGAAGCGCCGCCGCTCGGCATCAAGCTCGCGGGCGCATGGGCCCAGCCGCGCGTGATCTTCGATACCGGCGCGTTCCAGCAGCACGTCCTGCAAAAAGGCCTCGGCCAGTTCCTCAAGTCGCTCTCGAAACCCCAGGGCGAGGAACCGCCCGCACCGCCCGCGGTCAAGCCGAAGGACGTCCTGCGCGAACTCCTCGCGCCGATCCAGACGCAGCCGCAGGGGTAAAGGAATGCGGGCTCTGCCCGCGCCCGCCGGAGGGTCGCGGACCCTCCGGACCTCCCCTTAGTTTTTCGCGCGTCAGCGCAATCAACCGTCACGCCGCGTGAGGGTCTTATGGCGCTCCGCGCGAAAAACAAGATTTAGGGTCTAGGGTCCAAGGCCCCAGCGGGTCCGGGCACAGCCTGGTCTTCTAGCGTTGTGGGCAGTGGTGGGGAATGAACATGGCGGGCGAACTCGACGTGGCAGGCACGAACAGGGTGTCTTCGCAGGGTTCGTAGGCGGGCACCGAGATCACCGGCGAGCGCCGCTCGCCGCTGGCGGTTTCCGCCCACAGATCGACCATCTGCTTGCCGTTTGCTCCCGGCGAAGGGGTCATTCCTCGGATGGCGTAGCTTTCCCCGGCCTGGGCATCGAGCGGGATGGTGGCTATGCCGGTGTGCTGCGAGGGGAATTTCACTAGGTTCACGCGCACGCTCACCTGATGCGGGCCCGGGGATACCCTGACCTTCGCATCCCATTCCTGGAGCAGCGCATTCATGGCCTCCGTGGCAACGCCATCGATCCTTACCACGACGATACGGGAGAGGGCTCCGGTGTTGTCGTAGGTTGCCTTGCTGCCGGTGATCGTGGCGGCAGTCTCAGGAGTCAGACCGGGCGGCGGGGTGTAGGTGGCTTCGCGGTTTTGGGCGCAGGCGGAGAGCACGAGTGCAGCGGTGGCGATCAGGCAGTGTCGAAGTTTCATTCCAAAGTATCCTGGCGTGAGTCGAGCTTGGCTTGCAACGCCCGCAGGACGTAGACGCGGAGGGCGCCGGAGAGGTTGACGTTGGGGTCGTCGCGGTCGTGGTCGATCGCCTGGACCAGGGCGCTGAGGCTGGTGTTCTGCTCGGCGGCGAGGTCCTTGAGGGCGTCCCAGAACGGCTGTTCGATGGAGAGACTGGTGCGGTGGCCGTCGAGGGTCACCGAGCGCTTGCGGACGGAATCGGTCATGGCGAAATCCTCGCGACGAAGGCCGCGATGGCGTCGGCGGCCTGGGCGAGCGCGGCGTCCGGCGTCAGGCCGGAGGCCTTGCGGGGTTTCAGCGAGTGGTCGCCGTCGGTGATCCAGGTGATGGAAACCGCGCTGCCGAGGGCATAGTCCGCGACCTCTTCGGCAGAACCGAGCGTGTCGCGCGTGCCCTGCACCACCAGCACCGGACAGGGCGGCGCGGCCAACGGCGTGAGGCGTTCCGGCGTCGCAATCTTGCCCGCCGGGTGGAACGGATACCCCAGGCACACCACGCCCACCGGCCCGATCTCCGGCGCGGCCATCGCCGCCGCGCGCCCGCCCATCGACTTGCCGCCGATCACCAGCGGCAGTTCAGGCCAACGCGCTCGCGCGGATGCCGCTGCTACGCCGAACGCCGCCAACAACACCGGCATCCGATCCGGCGGCCGCTTGCCGCCCTCGACCCGCCGCCGGTGCATGTACGGAAACTCGAACCGCGCCACGCTGACGCCGCGCGCCGCGATCCCCGCCGCCATCGCATCCATGAACTCGCTGTCCATCGCCGCGCCCGCGCCATGCGCCAGCAGCAGCACGGCACGCGGGGCTTCGGCTTCGGTGACAAGGAAAGGCCCAGGGCTCTGCCCTGGACCCGCAAAGGGGCTAGGCCCCTTTGATCCTATGACTTTTGTTTTTGCGCGGAGCGCCATAAGCCGGTCGCCGATGCAGCGAGGGTTGATTGCGCTGACGCGCGAAAAACAAAAGGGGTCGAGGGGCCCGAGGCCCCTCGCGGGTGCGGGCAGAGCCCGCGTGTTTTAGCGCCCTTAGATCTGGGCGTAGAAGTCGTTGCCTTTGTCGTCGACGACGATGAAGGCGGGGAAATCGACGACTTCGATTTTCCAGACGGCTTCCATGCCGAGTTCCGGGTATTCGAGGAGTTCGACCTTCTTGATCGATTCCTTGGCGAGCTGGGCCGCCGCGCCGCCGATCGAGCCGAGGTAGAAGCCGCCGTGTTTCTGGCAGGCTTCGGTGACGGCTTTGGAGCGGTTGCCCTTGGCGAGCATCACCATCGAGCCGCCCGCCGCCTGGAACTGGTCGACGTAGCTATCCATGCGTCCGGCGGTGGTGGGGCCGAAGGAGCCCGAGGCGTAGTTGGAGGGGGTCTTGGCCGGGCCCGCGTAGTAGATCGGGTGGTTCTTGAGGTAGTCGGGCATCGGTTCGCCTGCGTCGAGGCGTTCCTTGATCTTGGCGTGGGCGATGTCGCGGCCGACGATGATCGTGCCGGTGAGCATCACCCGGGTCTTGACCGGGTACTGCGACAGGGTCTTGAGGATTTGCGGCATCGGCTGATTGAGGTCGATGCTGACCGCTTCGCCGCCGAGGCTTTCCGACTTCACGTCGGGCATGAAGTGGGCCGGGTTGGTTTCGAGCTGTTCGAGGAAGACGCCGTCGCGGGTGATCTTGCCGAGGCACTGGCGGTCCGCCGAGCAGGACACGCCGATGCCCACCGGGCACGACGCGCCGTGCCGCGGCAGGCGGATGACGCGGACGTCGTGGCAGAA
>DBTR01000021.1:79570-79888 GCA_002307145.1 Rhodospirillum sp. UBA1311
TGCCGCCGAACTGCGCGCCGATGCCGAACGCGCGGGTCATCTCGAAGACTTCCTGCTCCAGCGCGGTATCGCGGAAGGCCTGGCCGTGCTTGCCGCCTTCGGTGGGCAGGTTGTCGTAGTAGTGCGTGGAGGCGAGCTTGACGGTCTTCATCGTCATTTCCGCCGAGGTGCCGCCGATCACGATCGCGAGGTGGTAGGGCGGGCAGGCGGAGGTGCCGAGGGTCTTGATCTGCTCGGAGAGGAACTTGCGCAGGCTGGCGGGGTTCAGGAGCGCCTTGGTCTGCTGGTAGAGGAAGGTCTTGTTGGCCGAGCCGCCGC
>DBTR01000021.1:80145-97095 GCA_002307145.1 Rhodospirillum sp. UBA1311
TTGGCCGAGCCGCCGCCCTTGGCGACGAACTGGAACTTATAGGCGTCGCCTTCGGTGGCGTAGAGCTCGATCTGCGCCGGGAGATTGTTGCCGGTGTTGACCTCGTCGAACATGTCGACGGCGGAGTTCTGCGAGTAGCGGAGGTTGAGGTCGCGGTAGACGCGCCCGACGCCTTCGCTGATCGCCGTTGCGTCGCCGCCGCCGGTCCAGACCTGCTGGCCCTTTTTGCCCATCACGATCGCGGTGCCGGTATCCTGGCACATCGGCAGGACCATGCCTGCGGCGATGTTGGCGTTCTTGAGGAGTTCGAGGGCGACGAAGCGGTCGTTCGCCGAGGCCTCCGGGTCGTCCATGATCTTGCGCATCAGCGCGAGGTGGGTCGGGCGGAGGAGGTGGTTGATGTCCTTGAAGGCTTCGTAGGTGAGAAGCTCGATCGCCTTCGGGTCGACGACGACGATTTCCTTATCCCCGAGCTTTTCGACCTTTACGTAGTCGCCGGTGAGTTTCCGGTAGGGGGTTTCGTCGTGGGCGAGGGGGAACATCTCGGCATAGGCGGCATCAAACGGCATGGATTGGCTTCCCTGTATCAATGTGTTTGCGCTGCGTCCGGCATGGTTTTTATTTTTTTCGGAACGCGTCCAGCACCACGACCTTCTGGTCGTTGCCGGTCGCCGGCGATTCCTCGCCCGATGCGGGCTTGGCCGGCGCGGGCGGGGGGGGCACATCCTCCGCCAACTCGTCGTCGAGGAAGTCCTCGAAGTCGTCTTCATACTGGAATTGCAGGCCGAACTTGGCCGAAGGATCGGCGAATCCGGTGACCGCCATCAACGGCACGACGAGGCGTTCGCGCCGATTGTTGAACGAAAGGGTCACCGCGAAGCTGTCCGGCGCGTCGGTATCGACGCCGAGATCCCAATACTCGTGCTGGAGCACGATGGTGATGTCTTCCGGGTGGGCTTCCTTCAGGTGCGCGGGAATCCGCACACCCTCGGCATCGGTGCGAAAGGTGATGTAGAAGTGGTGGTCGCCGGGAAGGCCGTGCTTGGTCGCGCGGATCAAGGCCTCGCGTACCACGCTCCGGAGAGCGAGTTCCACCAGGGCGTCGTAGTCGAAAATCTGGTCGTCATCCATGGGTAGCGGCTCGCCTCGGCAGAGATTGCGGGCGTTAGGTGCCCGGGAACGGGCCCATATTAAGGAGACTCTCCCGAGGGAGAAAGCCGATTAACGCGCGCAGGGGGAAAAAAGAAAGGTGGGGCCTTTCTGTTGCTAGGAGGCCCCAATCCCCACCTAGCACCGCTCAAGGCACTAGGAATTGTAGGCTTGGTCTGGAGACCGCTTACGCAGCAGCCAGAACCTGAGTGCGATTATCATTCGCAGCTACTAATATGGTCCGATGACGGTGGAACCATGCCGAGCACAACCATGATCTTTACCACGCACGTCGATCCTGTTTCGCCCCCAGGACCCCGAGTTCGTCGGGGGAAATATGGTGGAGGCGCCGGGCACTGCCCCCGGGTCCGTAACGATTATTCCATCATGGGTTTAGCACCGTAGTCCATTGCTGGACGCCCTAGATATAAGGCGAACCGGCGCGTGGGGGAAGGGCTATTCGCGCCGGAGCGCCCGGCAATGAACGGGTGCAAAGAAGGAGTGGAGGTGGGGCCGCCGTTGCGGCTATGCTCGGGGCCGATTTTTGTCACCCATCGCTCGTTTCAAGGAACTCTCCGATGTCGCTTACCCCCGATCAGGTCGCCGAGATCGAAACTCTCCGCGCCCAGTCGCACCAGACCCTGCGGCCCACCGTTCCCGCGCTCGAAGCGATGCTCTACCGGGCGCTGCCGGTGCTCGACCACGGCTTCGTCCGGGTGATCGACTACATGGGCGACGACGCCGCGATCGTGCAGGCGGCGCGGGTGTCTTATGGCCGGGGGACGAAGAAGGTCTCCGAGGATCGCGGCCTGATCCGCTACTTGATGCGCCATCGCCATTCGACGCCGTTCGAGATGTGCGAGATCAAGTTCCACGTCAAACTGCCGATTTTCGTCGCGCGGCAATGGATTCGCCATCGCACCGCCAACGTCAACGAAATCTCGGCGCGCTATTCGATTCTCGACAAGGAATACTACATCCCGGCACCCGAGCAGCTTGCGGCGCAGTCGGCGGTCAACCGGCAGGGGCGCGGCGACCTGATCGAGGGCGCGCAGGCGAAGGCGGTGCTCGACATGCTCCGCGCCGACGCCGAGACCTGCTACGACCACTACGACTATCTCCTCAACACCGATGCCGACGGTAATCCGGTCGATCCGGAGCGGGACAGCCTCGCGCGCGAACTCGCGCGGATGAACCTGACCCTCAACACCTATACCCAGTGGTACTGGAAGATCGACCTGCACAACCTGATGCACTTCCTTTCGCTGCGCGCCGATCCGCACGCGCAGTATGAAATCCGCGTCTATGCCGAGGAAATGCTGAAGGTCCTGGAGGCCTGGGTGCCCGCCACCTTCGAGGCGTTCCGCGACTACCGCATGGGGGGCGCTGCGTTCTCGGCCAAGGACCTCGACGTGGTCAAGGCGCTGATCGCGGGCAAGCCGATGACCCAGGAACAGAGCGGCATATCGAAGCGCGAGTGGGGGGAACTGATGGCGAAACTCGGCCGGGAGGACTGAAGATGAAACTCGGTTATTCGGTCGTCGACGCGTTCACCGACATGGTGTTCAAGGGCAATCCGGCGGCGGTGCTGCGGCTCGACGCCTTCCTCCCCGACGCCGTGATGCAGGGCATCGCCGCGGAGAACAACCTGAGCGAGACCGCCTTCGCCGTCGCCGACGGCGCGGACTGGCAACTCCGCTGGTTCACGCCCGCAGTGGAAGTTCCGCTCTGCGGCCATGCGACGCTTGCGACGTCGTTCGTGCTGCAAGGCGAGGGTTTTCCCGCGCCATGGCGCTTCCATACTCTCTCGGGCCTGCTCACCGTCACCGCCGAGGGCGAGCGGCTGGTGATGGACTTCCCCGCGTGGGAAGCCGAGCCCGCGCAACCGCCGGAAGGTCTGGCGGAGGCGCTCGGTGCGTCGCCGGTCGAAGTGCATTGCGCGCGGGACTGGATTTGCGTGTTCGATACGCCGGAGCAGGTGATCGCGCTCAAGCCCGATCACGCGAGGATCGCGGCGCTCCGCGGCAACCGGGTGATCGCCACCGCCGCCAATGCGGGCACCGACGGCTGCGTCATCGCCACCGCGAAAGGCGGCGAGGCGGTCGACATCACCTCGCGCTACTTCGCAGCCAAGGTCGGAATTCCGGAAGACCCGGTGACCGGCGCGGCGCACACCCAACTCGCGCCGTTCTGGTCGAAGCGCCTCGGCAAGGCGAAGCTGGTGTGCTTCCAGGCGAGCGCGCGCGGCGGGTTGCTGTGGACCGAGTACACGGGAGACCGCGTGCGTATCGCCGGACATGCCGTCGCCTACGCACGCGGCGAGATTACCCTCTAAGGTTCACGGCGCGACGCCGTACAGCACCGCGTCGGCGATCTTGGCGTAGGCCTTGGCCTGCGGGCTTTCGGGCTGGCTCGCCACGATCGGCGTGCCCGCGTCGGAGGACTCGCGGATCGCAAGGGTCAGCGGCACCGCGCCGAGGAACGGGGTTTCGAAGTCCCGCGCCGCGACTTCCGCGCCGCCATGGCTGAAGATGTGCTCGCGGTGGCCGCAGTTCGGGCACTCGTAGTAGCTCATGTTCTCGACGATGCCGTAGACCGGCACGTCGACCTTGCGGAACATCAGCAGCGCGCGCTTGGCGTCGATCAGGGCGAGGTCCTGCGGTGTCGAGACGATCACCGCGCCCGAGAGCGGCGCCTTCTGCGCCATCGTCAGCTGCGCGTCGCCGGTGCCGGGCGGCAGGTCGATGAGCAGCACGTCGAGCGAGCCCCAGTCGACATCGCGGAAGAGTTGCTCGATCGCGCCCGCGACCATCGGTCCGCGCCAGATTACCGGGGTGTCCTGCGGCAGCAGGAAGCCGATGGAAATCAGTTTGATGCCGTGGCGCTCCACCGGCAGCATCTTGTTCGCGGGAGACATCGTCGGCTTGGCGTCGGCGCAGCCGAACAGGGTCGGCACAGAGGGACCGTAGATGTCGGCGTCGAGGATGCCGACCTTCAGGCCCTTGGCCGCCATCGCCATCGCGAGGTTGGCTGTGGTGGTCGACTTGCCGACGCCGCCCTTGCCCGAGGCGACCGCGATCACCTGGGCGACGCCCGGCAGCTCGATCTTGCCGCCGGTCGGGTGCTGGCCGATCCGGGGGGCGCGCGGCGGCGGCTCGGCGGGTTTCTCGGCGGTGAGGATCACCTGCGCCGAGGTCACGCCGGGCATTTCCCCGATCGCGGTTTCGATCGCGTCGCGCACCTGTTCGAGCGCTTCCGCATGTTCGGGAGAGGCTTCGAGGGCGAGGACGACGTGCCCTTTCGATACGTCCAATCCGGCGATGCGGTCCTTCGCCGTCCAGCCGCCGAGTTCGGGAATCGCCGGGAGGTTCGCAAGCGCGTTGCGAACCGCTTCGGCATCGGTCGCGCCCGCGTCCTTGGACGTTGACACGCGTGGGGATTGTCCCGATATCCGGGAGAGATAGCTTCGCCAGTTCACTTCGGCAGGTCCGATCAAGCGGGTGACAGGGTTCGTCTCTTCGATATAAGGTGCCAGGGACGAATGCGGCAAACCTGTGATTCAAAATAATCAAATCCAGAGGGGATGAACAACGATGCCCTGGAATACCGGCAGCGGGAACGGAGGTGGGCCTTGGGGTGGTGGAAATCAGCCCGGCGGAACGCCTCCCAACAGCCCGTGGGGGAATGGCCCTCGTAAACGCGGCCCGGGACAGCAGTCTCCGGATCTCGAAGATCTCCTCCGCAAGGGCGGCGATCGGATGAAGGGTTGGTTCCCGCGTGGACCGCAGGGGCCGAAGGCGATCATCCTCGGGCTCGCGATCCTGGTCGCGACCTGGGGCTTCTCCGGCGTCTACAAGGTCCAGCCGGACGAGCAGGGCGTCGAGATGATGTTCGGCAAGTTCGTCAAGTCGACCGAGCCCGGCCTCCATGCGTGGTTCCCCGCTCCGATCGGCGAAGTGGTGACGGTTTCCGTGACTCAGATCCGCCAGATCAACATCGGCACCCAGACCGCCGAGGATAATGCCAAGCGCTTCGGCCAGGTCCGCCGCGAGGCCGACGACAGGCAGATTCTCACCGCCGATCAGAACGTCGTCGACGCCGACTATTCGGTGTTCTGGCGCATCGCCAAGGCGGAGGACTTCCTCTTCAACATCCGCAACCCGGAAGAAACCATTCGCCGCGCCGCCGAGAGCGCGATGCGCGAAGTTGCCGGGCGGTCCACCCTCGACCAGCTGATGACCGACAGCAAGGAAGCTCTCCAGGCCGAGATGCTGATCCAGCTCCAGGCGTTGCTCGACTACTACGGCGCGGGCGTTACCATCACCGGCGTCAAGCTGCTCGCCGTCGATCCGCCGAAGCAGGTGATCGAGGCCTTCCACGACGTCAACAACGCGCGCCAGGACCTCGACCGTCAGCGCAACGAGGCGAATGCCTATCGCAACGACATCCTGCCGCGCGCCAAGGGCGAAGCGGAAAAGATGATCCAGGACGCGATGGCGTACAAGGAACGCCAGGTGAAGGACGCACAGGGCGAGGCCGACCGCTTCAACTCGGTCTACGACAGTTACAAGGTCAACGCCGACGTCACCCGCGAGCGCCTCTACCTCGAAGCGATGCAGGACGTCCTCGGTCGCGCCAACAAGGTGGTGATCGACAAGGACGGCCAGGGCGTGGTGCCCTACCTGCCGCTGCCGGAAGTCCAGAAGCGCAACGCCAACACCAACGCCGCGAACAAGGGGGCGAAATAAATGAACCGTCGTTTAGCCTTGTTCGGAGCCGCTGCGCTTGCCGTCCTGTTCGTCGCGGCCAACAGCATGTTCGTCGTACACCAGACCAAGCAGGCCCTGGTGTTGCAGTTCGGCGAGCCGAAGGCGGTCTATCGCGACCCCGGAATCTACTTCAAGGTGCCGTTCTTCCAGGACGTGGCCTTCTACGAAAAGCGCATCCTCGACATCGACCCCGACGCCGAGGAAATGAACCTGCGCGACCAGCGTCGGATCATCGTCGACGTCTACGCCCGCTATCGCATCACCGATCCGTTGCAGTTCCGCAAGTCGGCGGGCACGGCGGACGTCCTGCGTCAGCGCTTGGGCCGCGAACTCAACAACGCCGTGCGCGTCGAGGTGGCCAAGGTGTTGCTGCCCGACATCCTCTCGGAAAAGCGCGCGGCGGTGATGGACGCGATCAACAAGGCGATGCGGGAGCGGGAATCCGAATTCGGCGTCGAGATCATCGACGTGCGCATCGGCCGCACCGAGTTGCCGCGCGATACCGCCGAAGCGTTGTTCAACCGGATGCGCTCCGACCGCTTCGCCGAAGCGGCCCGGTTCCGCGCCGACGGCGCCGAGCTGAAAGCCAAGATCCAGGCCGAGGCGGACCGCGACCGAACCGTTATTCTTGCAGAGGCGCGGAGACAATCCCAAATCCTGCGAGGCGAGGGCGACGCCACCCGCAACCAGATCCTCGGCAAGGCCTATGGCCGCGACCCGGAGTTCTTCGCGTTCTATCGTTCGATGGATGCCTACCGCGAAGCCCTCGGCGCCGACACGACGCTCGTCTTGTCGCCGGATTCGCAGTTCTTCCGCTACTTCGGTGCGGCGAACGTCAAGAAGTGAGCCGACGGGACCAAACGGAGGGACCTGAACAGTGTCGGAATTGGATTTAGAGACGCGCGTCGGCGGCGGGGTTCGCTCCGCTGCCCGCGCCTGGGTTCGCGCCCTCGGCGCAGTGGCGCTGGTGGCGACGCTCGCCGCGCCGCTCCCCGCATTCGCACGCGGTGCGCCGGAGAGCTTCGCCGATCTTGCGGAGAAACTCCTGCCTGCGGTGGTGAATATCGCCACCACCCATGACGTCGAGGCGAACGGCGGCGAGGATCAGTTGATCCCCGGCCTGCCGCAGTTGCCGCCCGGCTCGCCGTTCGAGGAGTTCTTCAAGGACTACTTCGACCGCTTCCAGAACCAGAACCCGAACCAGGGCCAGCCTGCGCCGAAGCGCAAGACCCGTTCCCTCGGCTCGGGCTTCGTCATCGACCCGAACGGTCTGATCGTCACCAACAACCACGTGATCGACGAAGCCACCGAAATCATCGTCAGCTTCCACGACGGCCACGAACTCCCGGCCAAGTTGATCGGTCGCGACGCGAAGTCCGACATCGCGCTGCTGAAGGTGGAATCGAAGACCGCGCTGCCGTTCGTCGAATTCGGCGAATCGGCCAAGTCCCGCGTCGGCGATTGGGTGTTGGCGATCGGCAATCCGTTCGGTCTCGGCGGCACCGTCACCGCCGGGATCATCTCGGCGGGTGGCCGCGACATCAACGCCGGGCCCTACGACAACTTCATCCAGACCGACGCTTCGATCAACCGGGGCAACTCGGGCGGTCCGATGTTCGACATGGACGGCAAGGTGATCGGGGTGAACTCGATGATCTTCTCGCCTTCGGGCGGCAGCGTAGGCATCGGCTTCGCGATTCCTTCCGATACCGTCCAGGCGGTGATCAAGGATATCCAGAAGTACGGCCATGCGCGGCGCGGCTGGCTCGGCGTGACGATCCAGCATGTCACCGAGGATATCGCCGAAAGCCTCGGCATGGATCACGCCATGGGCGCGCTGGTCCAGGGCGTGCAGTCGGGCAGTCCGGCGGCGGAAGCCGGCGTTGAGGCGGGCGACGTGATCGTCTCCTTCGACGGCAAGCCGGTCGAGGAAATGCGCCGCCTGCCCCGGATCGTCGCGGAAACCGAGATCGGCAAGTCGGTGAACATCGAGTTCATCCGCAACGGCAAGCACATCACCAAGAAGGTCAAGGTCGGCGAAATGCAGGACGAGACCAAGCAGGCCGAGGCGAAGCCCCTGCCTGACCAGAAGCCCGCCGGCCCGGCCAAGGAAATGAAGACCCTGGGCCTCACCGTCACCGCGCTCACCCCGCAACTGCGGGAGAAGTACGGCGTCGGCGACGACGTCAAGGGCGTGCTGGTCGTCGGCGTGGCCAACGGCGGCGAAGCGGCGGACAAGGGCATCCAGCCCGGCGTGGTGATCGAAGCCGTGACCCAGAAGCCGGTGCTGACTCCCGACGAACTTCGCCAGGGGATCGAGGCGGCGAAGAAGTCGGGCCGTCAGTCGGTCCTGCTCCAGGTTCGCCTGGGCGATCGCAAGCGCTTCCTCGCGCTCAAGATCGACGACGCCAAGAAATAAGCCGGAGCATTTTCGGCGAACGCCAAGGCCGGGGGAAACCCCGGCCTTTTGCTTGCCCGCCCGGCCGTGGTATGAACAGGCATGGCCCGAATCGACTTCTATCATTTGCAGAAATGGCCCCTCGAACGCGCGCTGCCCGAGCTTTTGGAGCGCGTCGTGGCGCGTGGGATGAAGGCGGTGGTGACGGTGGGATCGCCGGAACGCGCCCGCGATCTCGACGCGCTGCTCTGGACCTATGCCGAGGATTCGTGGTTGCCGCATGCCTCGGCCGACACCGGAGTTCCCGAAATCCAGCCGGTCTGGATCACCGACAAGGCGGAAAACCCCAACAACGCCGATGTGTTGGTGATCGCCGACGGAGTCGAGTTGCTCGACCCGGCGGACTTCGCCCGCTGCCTCGATATTTTCGACGGGGCGGTCGGCGACGACGTGGACGCCGCACGGCGGCGCTGGGCCCGCGCCCGCGAGGCCGGGCACGATCTCAGCTATTGGCAGCAGGACGCCAACGGACGCTGGACGCAGAAGGCGAATTCCGCCAGAAACGAGTGATATGGTTGTGCGGAAGCGGCGGAAAAAAGACCGCTCCGTAGCAGGGATCGAGGGGGTGCCCGTAATGTCGAGCCGTCGCGCGACATTCGAGGTGCAGGTTCTGGTCGCCAAGAATTGGACGGTCAAGAATCTGTACGACGAAGAGGAGGCCGCGAAGGCGATCGCGGACCAGGAGCTGAAAAGCGGCCGCGTCGAAGGTGTGCGGATCCTGCGCCTATGGAAGCGCGCCGATGGCGAACACGCGGAAAAGTTGGTGTTCGAGAAGATGGGCGTGGTCAAGCCGCTGCGCGACGTCCGCATCGTACCGATCGAGACCGCGCCCCCCTGCGCCGCCGAGGAGGACTTTCTCGGGCCCGAGAGCCTCGCCACCATGGGGCGGCTGTTCCGCAAGTATCTCGACGAAACCTGCCTCACCCCCACCGAAGTGCTTCATGTCTACCGCGAGTACAAGCGGATCTGGGATACCGAAGGCATCGTCATGGGGGGCGTCGACCGGGTCGCGCTGGTGCAGACTCGTGACACCGAGATCCCGCCCAAAACCCGTTCCGAGGAAATCTACCGCGCCATCGAGGGTATCGGCGCACGCGCCCGCCGCGCCGAGCGCCGCCGCAGCTTGCCGCGCCGACTCCACGCCGGGTTCGGTCCGGTGCTCGCCGAAGAAACCCTGCGCGATCCGTTCGATGGACGCTTCTCCGCCACCGTGGTGCTGGCGCGCGACCTTGCCGAATGCCGCGATTGGCCGAGCAAGCTCGACCGCCTCGGCGAACTCGTCGAGGCCGAAACCGATCCCGCCGCGCTCGCGATCCTCGACGGCGTCGCCGCGCAGATCTTCGCCAGCAATGTTGTGATGCAGGATGCGCTTGGGCCGAAACCCCACCTCGCCGCCGCGCTCGACGCGCTTGCGGGCGTGGTCGAGGGTGGCGTGCCCGCATTCGATCCCGGCTTGCCGCGCCGCGAGGTGTTCGCCGCCGGATTGAAGGCGAAAACCCTGCCGCTGCTGCATGCGACCCTGCTCGACCGCTTCATCAAGATGCTTGCCGGGCCGGGGGAACTCTCGCGCCACGACGGATCGCAGGAAGACACCCGGTTCCGCAACATCGCCAACCGCCTCACCACCGCGAACGGCGTGGCGCGAGGCGAGACGGTGGCGCTTGCGTTGCTCGACCGTGCCGGAACCTACGTCGTCGAAGGCGGCGTCACCGGCCGCAAGCGCGCGCTCGACCGCCTGCTGATGTCGCTCGAAGGCCCGGCGCGCCGGATCGCCATGCTGCGCGCGCTCGATATGCAACTCAAGCGCGAGCCGGAGGTCCGCGTCGCGGCGTTCGATGCCCTGCGCGCCCTCGTCGGCGCGCTCGATGGCATTGCTCCGCTCACCGCCGATGGCCGCGATCCACTCGCTCCGCTGCTCGCCGCATCCAACCTTTCGCGCTGGATCGTCGCGCAATTCCCGCAGAAGGCTGCGCAGCCGCTCGCGGAACAGCTCGACGCGCTCTCGGCCCGATACCTCGTCGAAAACCGGGTGATCGAGCGCATGGATCGCGCCGAGTTGCCGCTCGCGGCTCGCGCCACCTGGCTGCTCAACTTCCTCCTCTCCGGCACTCTCACCGAAGGCAAGGCCACGGCCCTTGCACGCGACCGGATCTGCGACCACCTCAAGCGGCCGGACTTCGTCGAGGCGTTCGCCGAAGGCTCGATCGACGTGTCCGACCGGGACCGGCGTCTGCGGGAATTCTATGCGTTGATGACCAAGGCCGGTTTTTCCGCTAATGCGTAAGGCGTGCGTGCAAGAGGAGATGTGATGGTAGTTGCGGTGTTCCTGATCCTCGCGATCATGTTGGGTCTTGGCCTCGGAATGGCGGTGCGCTATTTCCCCGATCGTCGCACCATGCCCGCCAGCCCCGACGTTGCCAGGCTCGTCGCCGAAATCCGTAGCCGCAAGCTCTTCGGCGCCACAGGCTGCGACGATCCCGGCATCCGTGCCCTCGCCGCCACCTACGGCTTCCGCGTCGTCGACCGCGACGGTACCATCCTCAAGCTCCGCCGCGACGCCTGGGCCAAGTTCAAGTCGCTCAGCACCGGCGGACGCCTCCTCGGCGTCCTCCTCTTCCCGCTCTCGATCAGCTTCGCCGCAGGCCTGCTCGCCGGCCTCGCCTGGCGGCGCGGCTTCGACGAACTCGTCCACCTCGACCCGGTGGTGCGCTCGGTTTCGGCCTGAAGGCCCGTGCACCTTACCCGTGCTTTTCCAGTTGCCACAGCAGGTTCGTGCGCACCGCCGGCCATTCGACGGCAGTGATGCTGTAGACGCAGGTATCGCGGAGGAGGCCGTTCCGGGTGCGGCTGTGGGAGCGGAGGATGCCGTCGAGTTTCGCGCCGAGGCGTTCGATGGCGCGGCGGCTTTGTTGGTTGAGAACGTGGGTGCGGATTTCGACGGCGGGGCAGCCGAGGGTATCGAAGGCGTGGCCGAGAAGGAGGAGCTTGGCTTCGGTATTGAGGCCGGTGCGGTGGACGCTTTTCGCGTACCAGGTCGAGCCGATCTCGACGCGAGGCGTGGCGGCGTCGACGTTCATGAACGTGGTCATGCCGACGATGGTGCCTCCGGGAGCGATCACGGTGAAAGGCAGCATCGTGCCCGCGTCCTGAAGCGCGAGGCGGCGGGCGATCTCGGCCTCCATTCCGGCAGGCTCGGGGATGTTGGTGTACCAGAGTTTCCAAAGCTCGCCGTCGGCGACTGCCGCAGTGAGGCCGTCGAGGTGGTCCATGGACAACGGCACGAGTTCGACGTTGTGGCCGATCAGGGTGACGGGCTGGATCGGCGCGGTCGGGGTGGTGGACACGATAAAATGCTCCGGGAAAGCGGGGTGCGGATAAGCGGTTGTCAACAAATCTCGATTTGATAGCGGAAGGTATCCGCGGCGCCGATCGAGCGACGCCATTCGATCGGCGCACGGTCGTAGCCGAATGCGAGGCGTTCGATCACGACCACGGGCTTACCTTCCACGATCCCGAGAGTTTGAGCTGCGTCGGCGTCGGCCGCATCGACGGTAAGCGTTTCCTGCGCGGAGGCGATCGCCTGGCCGCAATGCTCCTCGTAGAACGGGTAGAGCAGGTTGCCGAAGGCCGCGAGTTCGAGGTCGAGGAGAGCGGCGAACGGCGTCTTCGGGACCCAGATTTCCTCGACCAGAATCACCTTGTCGTCGATCAGCCGCAAGCGATCGATGCGGATCGCCGCATCGTGGGGGCGGAGGTGGAGGGCGTCGGCGATCGCTTTCGTCGGCGTCGCGGCCGCGCATTCGAGAACCCGTCCGTCGGGGATCCGGCGCTTTCCGTTCGCGGTCATGAGGCGGAAGAACCGGAACAGGGAGCCGTCGAAGCTCGGACGGCGTACGAAAGTCCCGCGTCCTTGGCTGCGCTCCAGCAGGCCTTCCGCAACGAGCATCTCGACCGCCTTGCGGATCGTTCCGGTGGCGACGCCGTAGGTCTTGGTCAATTCCGCTTCGGAGGGGATCGCGCGATCCGGACGCCACTCGCCCTTGGTGATCTTGCCGAGCATCTCGTCGCGCAGGCGCTGGTAGAGCGGAAGGCGCGCGTCGTGCAAGGGAATGTCCGATTTCATCTGCCTACCTGCGATTCGTTGATGGTCCGATGGGCGATGGGGGGTGGCGAAGTGGCGGCGCGGAAGAGGCCGGCCGAAGCGGCGGACTGGAAGGGCTCCGGAAAACTCCGCGACCTCCTGACGAAAAACGCCTTTCGTGAGTGCTTCATGTGCCCCGGCATGTCGCTCCAGGCGAAAAACTCTAACCCGTTGGTTTCCCTAAGTCCATTCTTGACAGCTTCGGCGATCCCTCCTAGCGTGACGTGAAATCATATAATCATATAGATGACTATATGTATTCCGGCCATCGGCCAAGGCCGCTTACGTTGCGAGGAGGATCGGGTATGACGGAGCTCTCCGAAACTGCGATCACCGGCGTCGACACTCACGCCCACTTGTTTCACCGCAGCCTTCCCCTCGTTTCCGGGCGGCGCTACACCCTTGATTACGATGCGACCGAGGCCGCGTATCTCGCCCATCTCGCTGCTGCCGGGCTATCGCACGGGGTCTTGGTCCAGCCGAGTTTCCTCGGCACCGACAACAGCCACATGCTCGATGTCACGCGTCGCCACCCGGGCAAGATTCACGGCATCGCTGCGGTCGAGCCCGGGATCTCCGAGGTGGAACTGGATCGGATGGCGGCTGTCGGATGCGTGGGAATTCGCCTCAATCTCATCGGATTGCCACTTGAGGACTACCGCAGCGAGCCCTGGGCGGGGTTGTTCCGCAGGCTTGCCGAGCGCGACTGGGTGGTCGAAATCCATCGCCGTGCGGGCGACCTGCCGCAGATCGTGCCGCAGCTCCTGGAATACGGCTTGCGCGTCGCAATCGATCATTACGGCCGCCCGGACCCCGGGCTCGGTGCCGACGACCCGGGGTTTCTCGGCCTGCTCGAACTTGCGCGTACCGGCAGGGTGTGGGTGAAGGTCTCCGCGCCATATCGGAGTTCCGACAGTCGCGAAATGACTCTCAGGATGTCCGCGATGCTCCGCGAAGCGTTCGGTCCCGGGCGGCTGCTTTGGGGGAGCGATTGGCCCCACACCCAATACGAAGCCGTCGCGACCTATGCCGTCGAATATGCGGCGCTCAAGGAGCGCATCCCCGATCCAGCCGAGCGGTTCCAGGTGCTGGCGGAGACTCCGGCGAAGCTCTATGGATTTGTTTAATGGTTTGAAAATAAGCAATAATTAACGAACAAGGGGGACGAGTCATGATGAGTTTGTTGGTAGTCATGGCGATTGTGGTTTCGATCGCGCTCGGATACAGGACGAAAATCAACACGGGCTTTTTCGCGATTGCATTCGCATACCTGATCGGTTGCTTCGTTCTCGATCTGAAGCCGTCCGACGTGGTGAAGATGTGGCCGATCGGCATCTTCTTCGTGATCTTCGCGGTGTCGATGTTCTACAACTTCGCGTTGGTCAACGGCACGCTTGAAAAGCTCGCCGGCCATTTGTTGTACGGCTGCCGCCGCACTCCGCACCTCCTGCCGTTCGCGGTGTTCATCGCCGCGACGGTCATCGCGGGAATGGGCGCGGGCTTCTACACCGTCCTTGCCTTCATGGCGCCGATCACGTTGCTGCTGTGCGACAAGACCGGGATGAGCAAGATCATCGGCGGCATGGCGGTCAACTACGGCGCACTCGCGGGCGCGAACTTCATGACCAGCCAGAGCGGCCTGATCTTTCGCGGACTGATGCAGAACGCCGGGGTCGATGCCGACGTCGCCTTCGTCAATTCGATCGGCATTTTCGCCAGCACCATGATCATCCCCGTGCTCGTCCTCGGGGGCCTGGTCCTCTCCAACGGGCATCGCACGGCGATGAGCGCCGCCGATGCGGGCGCGACCCGTCCCGAGCCGTTCGACAGGAACCAGCGCAAGACCTTGACCCTGATCTTCACGATGATGGTGATCGTGCTCGCCGCGCCGTTGCTGCATCTGGCCTTCCCGTCGAACCACACGATCACGTTCGTGAACTCGAAGATGGATATCGGCCTTGTGGCGAGCGTCTTCGCGGTGATCGCATTGTTGATGAAGCTCGGCGACGAGAAGAAGGTCGTGGCGATGGTGCCCTGGGGCACGTTGATCATGATCTGCGGCGTCGGGATGCTGATTTCGGTGGCGATCAAGGCGGGCACGATCACCCTGCTTGCGTCGTGGGTCGGCACCAGCCTGCCGGGCTTCCTGGTGCCGGTCGCGATGGGCATCGTTGCTGCGGTCATGTCGTTGTTCGCGAGCACGCTCGGGGTCGTGACTCCGGCGCTGTTCCCGACGGTGTCGTCGATCGTCGCCTCCACCGGTATCGACCCGATGGTGCTGTTCGTCTGTATCGTCGTCGGCGCGCAGTCTTCCGCGATTTCGCCCTTCTCCTCCGGCGGCAGCCTCGTCCTCGGCGCGTGTGCCACCGACGAAGGGCGCGCGCAACTCTTTCCGCAGCTGTTGTTCCGTGCGGTGCCGATCGGTGCGTTCGCCGCGCTGGTTTTCATCGCCGTGCTCACCGTGGCTCTATAGGACGAGCGTCATGTCCGTGCTGAAAAGCGTGCTTGAAGGCGTTATCGACATCCATATCCATACCGCTCCCGATATTCGGGAACGGCGTCTCGACGACCTCGCCCTGGCCCGGGAGGCGCGGCGCGTGGGCGCGCGGGCGATCGTGATCAAGTCGCATGTCGTGCCGACCATGGACCGGGCGTGGATCGCCCAGCGCGCCACGCCCGGGCTCCTGGTGTTCGGCGGCATCGTCCTCAACCCGCACGTCGGCGGGTTCAACTGGATCGCGGTGGAAACCGCGATCCGGATGGGGGCGCGGATCGTCTGGCTGCCGACCTCATGGGCGGCCAACGAGCGACGACGCCAGGGGAAAAGCGATGGGCAGGAAGCGGTCGTCGACGGCAAGCCGGTCCCGGCGCTCGCCTCGATTCTCGACCTGATCGCCGAACACCGGGTGACGTTGGCGACCGGGCATCTCGCGCCGGAGGAAAGCCTGGTGGTCGTTGCCGAGGCGCGGCGGCGCGGCGTCGGCCAGATCGTCGTCAACCACCCCGAATGGGCGACGATCGACATGTCGATCCAGGTCCAGAAACAGATTTCCGATTTTGGCGTCTACTTCGAGCGCTGCTACGCCCGGAACGTCGGCGGGAAATACGAGAAGAATTTCGATCGCAATCTCGAAGCGATGGATGCCGTCGGAGTGTCGTCGACGATCATCGCGACCGACGGTGGCCAGATCGAGAACCCGGCATGGTCCGAGGCATTGGCGGAATACATCGGATATCTGTCGCGCGCCGGAGTGCCGCGCGAGGCGCTCAACACCATGACCAAGCGCAATCCTGCCCGCGTGCTTGGGTTGGACCAAGCCGTCGCGGGTCAGTCCTGCTTGGCCTCGGCGGTTTCGTAGTCTTCGACCGCCTGCATCCAGGCGGCCTCGGCATCGGCGATCCTGGCGTTGACGGTGCCGAGGTCCTTTTGCAGCGCCACCACCTGGGCTCCGCCTTCCCGCTCGTAGAGCTTCGGGTCGGCAAGCTTGTTCTCGATTTCGGCGGCGGCCGAGGTGAGGCGCTCCAGGGCCTTTTCAGCTTCGGTGACGCGCTTCTTCAAGGGGGCCAGCGCCGCGCGCTTGCCCGCCTTGGCGCGCCGGTCTTCCTTCTTGTCGGAGCCGAGGTCGCGGGGCGTCGCGTCGGCGTCGCGGGTTTCGCGGGCGGCGGCGCGGCGCTCTTCGAGGAGCGCCTTGCGGTAGTCGGTCAAGTCGCCGTCGAACGGCAGGCAGGTGCCGTCGCCGACCCGCCAGAGGCGGTCGGCGACCATCTCCACCAGGTGGGTGTCGTGGCTGATCAGGATCACCGCGCCGTCGTAGGCGTTGAGCGCCGCGACCAGGGCTTCGCGGGAATCGATGTCGAGGTGGTTGGTCGGTTCGTCGAGGATCAGCACGTGCGGCGCTTCGCGGGTCATCAGCGCGAACAGCAGGCGTGCCTTCTCGCCGCCGGACAGCGTCGCGACCTTGCTGTCCGCCAACTGCTGGCTGAAACCGAAGCGGCCGAGGTGGGAACGCACCTTGACCTCGGTCGCGCCCGGCATCTTTTCCGCCATGTGTTCGAGCGGCGTCGCGGAGAGGCGGAGTTCGTCGGCCTGATGCTGCGCAAAGTAGCCGATCTTCATCTTTTGCGAGCGGCGCATCGTGCCATCGATCAACCCGAGGCGGTCGGAGAGGATCTTCGCCAGCGTCGACTTGCCGTTGCCGTTCGCACCCAAGAGGCAGATCCGGTCGTCGGTGTCGATGCGCAGGTTGAGGTTGCGCAGCACCGGCTTGCCGTCGTAGCCCGCGACGCCGCCCTCGATGGTGATCAGCGGCGGCGACAATGGATCGGGGTCGGGGAAGTCGAAGGCGATCGCGTGTTCCTCGACGATCGGTACCGGAACTTCCATCTTTTCCAGCAGCTTGATTCGGCTCTGCGCCTGGCGCGCCTTGGTCGCC
>DBTR01000021.1:97353-100482 GCA_002307145.1 Rhodospirillum sp. UBA1311
GCCTTGGCGCGGAAGCGGTCGATGAAGCCCTGGATCTTGCGGCGCTGCTCAAGCTGCTTGCCGAGCGCCTTGGCGGCGAGATCCATCTTCATCCGCCGCGTCTTCTCGAAGGTGTCGTAGTTGCCCGCGTAGGCGACGAGGCGTTTCTGGTCGAGGTGGACGATGCGGTCGGGCACGGTGTTGAGGAGATCGCGGTCGTGGCTGATCAGGATCATCGTGCCGGGATAGACCGCGAGGTGGTTCTGCAGCCAGAGCGTCGCTTCGAGGTCGAGGTGGTTGGTCGGTTCGTCGAGGAGCAGCAGGTCGGGCTTGGGGAACAACGCGGCGGCCAAGGCCACGCGCATCCGCCAGCCGCCCGAGAACTCGCTCACCGGGGAGTCGTGCTGCTCGGCGGGGAAGCCGAGGCCGGTCAGGATTCCGGCGGCACGGGCAGGAGCCGAGTGCGCGTCGATGGCGAGCAGGCGCTCGTGGATCTCGGCGATTCGGATGCCGTCGGCGGCTGCCTGGGTCGCTTCGCGGATTTCCAGTTCGTCCAGCAGCGTCTTGCGCTCGATGTCGGCGTTCAGCACCCAGTCGATCAGGCTGGTGTCGCCGTCGGGGATATCCTGCGACACCCAGCCCATGCGAATCCGCGGCCTGAGCGTGATGCTGCCGCCCGAAGGCTGCGCTTCGCCCCGGATCAGGCGGAACAGCGTGGTCTTGCCGGAGCCGTTGCGCCCAACCAAACCAACGCGTTGGCCGGCGGAGATATGCACCGTCGCGCCCTCGATGAGGACGCGCGGGCCGATACGATAACCGAGATCATTGATGTGCAGCATGGCGGCGGTGATACCATATGCGCCGAGCCCGGCCAAGGGCCGCGCCGGGTGCCGAAGAAAAGCGCAATTGCTGTGATTAAATGCACATTCTGGCGGTTGCGTTCGGACAGTGATGCGGGTATGTAAAGCGGCCAGTCTGGGCCGTGCGTGCGGCGCATTCCCGGACGCGCCGCTGTGGCCCTGCTTGGGTCCCGGTCCCCTATTTATTATCAAAGGAACTTCATGATGGGCGTTGAACGCACGTTGTCTATCGTCAAGCCGGACGCCACGCGCCGCAACCTCGTCGGCAAGATCTGCGCCCGCTTCGAGGAAGCTGGTCTGCGTATCGTCGCGCAGAAGCGTATCCACATGACCCGCGAGCAGGCCGAAGGCTTCTACGGCGTCCACCGTGAGCGCGCCTTCTTCGGCGAACTCGTCGAGTTCATGATCTCCGGCCCGGTCGTCGTCCAGGTCCTGGAAGGCGAAAACGCCGTCGCGCGCAATCGCGAAATCATGGGCGCGACCAACCCGGCCAATGCGGCTCCGGGCACCATTCGCGCGGACTTCGCCGAATCCATCGAAGCGAATTCGGTCCATGGCTCCGACGCCGCCGAAACCGCCGCCGAGGAAATCGGCTTCTTCTTCTCGAAGGTCGAAATCGTCGGCTAATCGCCAACGACCCTTCTGGAATACGAAAACGGCCCGGATGCTTCCGGGCCGTTTGTCGTTTCAGGGGAGGGGGAAGGCCAGGGCGCTGACCTGGACCCGCGAGGAGGCTCGCCTCCTCGACCTCATAAGTTTTGGTTTTTCGCGCGTCAGCGCAATCAGCCATCACGCGGCGTGATCGTCGATAGCCGCTTCGCGGCGAACCAAAAGTAACCGGATCAAAGGGCCTTCCCTCCGGGGGATTTCCGCACTCAGGAATGCCCACAGGGCATTCCTGTCGCCTTCGGCAACCGTGCTCCAATCCCTTTGCGGGTTCGGGCGGAGCCCGACCTTTTTTTCCCTGCTCTTCAAACCTTCGGATTGATCGTGCTCGGTGGCAGGGAGGTGCCGGAGATGAGGACGTGTTCGTTGACGATACGGGTACGGCCTTCGGCGATCAGGCGGACGGCTTCCGGGTAGATTTGGTGTTCGGAGAGCAGGACGCGTTCGGCGAGGGTTTCGGGGGTATCGTCGGGGGCGACGGGCACGGCGGCCTGGGCGATGATCGGCCCGGCGTCGCAATCCGGGCGGACGTAGTGGACGGTGCAGCCGGTGAAGCGAACGCCGTCGGCCAGTGCGCGTTCGTGGGTATTGAGGCCGCGATAGGCGGGGAGGAGCGACGGATGGATGTTGATCATCCGGTCGCGCCAGTGGGTGACGAAGCCGGGGGTGAGCAGGCGCATGAAGCCCGCGAGGCAGATCAGCTGGACCCCGGCGGCTTCGAGGGCGGCGGTGATCGCGTCTTCGAACGGCGCGCGGTCGAGGAAGAGCTTGTGGTCGATCACGGTGGTTTCGAGCCCGGCCTGTCTGGCGCGGTCGAGGCCTTCGGCGTTGGCGACGTTGGAGACCACCAGCGCGATCTCCGCCGGGAAGGCGGAGGTCGCGCTGGCGTCGATCAACGCTTGCAGGTTGCTGCCGCGCCCGGAAATCAGGACTCCGAGTCGCAAACGCGTTTGGCTCATTGCTCCGCCTTGGTGCGGTGCGGGTCGTAGTTTTCGACGCGGCAGGTGGGCTTTTCGTCGCCCGCCTGGATCGTGCCGATGGCGAACACGGTCTCGCCTGCGGCTTCGAGCGCCTTGGTCACGTCGTCGGCCTTGGCCGGGTCGACCACCACCACCATGCCGATGCCGCAGTTGAAGGTGCGGAGCATTTCCGGCGTGGCGACGCGGCCCGCATCGGCGAGCCAGGCGAACACCGGCGGCACCGGGAAGGCGCGGCCGTCGATGATCGCATGCAGGCCCTTGGGCAGCACGCGCGGCACGTTTTCGGTCATGCCGCCGCCGGTGATGTGGGCGAAGCCTTTGACCCCGCCCGCCTTGATCGCGGCGAGGCAGCTTTTGACGTAGATCCGCGTCGGCGTGAGCAGCGCTTCGCCGAGGGTTTTGCCGACCGCGAACGGCGCGGTGTCGGCCCAGGTGAGGCCGGCGGTTTCGGCGATGCGGCGGACCAGGGAGAAGCCGTTGGAGTGGACACCGTGGGAGGCGAGGCCGAGGATCGTGTCGCCCGCCCGGATCTCCTTGCCGGTGATCACGTTTTCGCGCTCGACCGCGCCGACGCAGAAGCCCGCGAGGTCGTAGTCGTCGGCGGCGTACATGCCCGGCATTTCGGCGGTTTCGCCGCCGATCAG
>DBTR01000024.1:0-209 GCA_002307145.1 Rhodospirillum sp. UBA1311
GGTGTAGATCGAGTCCTTCATGTTGTCGCGAAGATAATCGAAGCGGAACTCGTTGTTGGTGCCGTAGGTGACGTCGGCGGCATAGGCTTCGCGGCGCTCGTCGTCGGAGAGGCCGTGGATGATCACCCCGACGGTCAGGCCGAGGAAGCGGTAGACCCGCCCCATCCACTCGGAATCACGCCGCGCGAGGTAGTCGTTGACGGTGACGA